>NZ_JAUSVK010000001.1:3046250-3662500 GCF_030814655.1 Labrys monachus | reverse complement strand
TGAAGCAAGATGGTCTTTCTAATCATATTCACGGGTGCCACCAAATCCTGCAAAGGTGGAGGGTGGGCCCGGGATGACCGTCCCGACAGCTGGTTGCCATTTTCCCTTCGGGAAAAGGCCGACCGGAGTAGGGTGGTGGTTCTGCTCGCAATCGCTTTGCGATTGCGAGGTGAGTATCGACAATGAGAGCGATCAAGCGTCTTAAGGGCATTCGGTGGATGCCTTGGCACTGAGAGGCGATGAAGGACGTGGTACGCTGCGAAAAGCTTTGGGGAGCCGCGAACAGGCATTGATCCAGAGATATCCGAATGGGGAAACCCACTTCCGACAATTGTTATTTTGAGGACGTTGCGCATCCGAGACCGGCAATGGAGACATTGCGAGGGATTGGGTGTGTTGCGGCTTTGGACTAACAATTGTCACAAGGAGGTATTCTTTCCCTGAATACATAGGGGATTGAAAGCGAACCCGGGGAACTGAAACATCTAAGTACCCGGAGGAAAGGACATCAACCGAGACTCCGTTAGTAGTGGCGAGCGAACGCGGACCAGGCCAGTGCTCTTCCTGAGATTACCAGAAGCAGATGGAAAGCTGCGCGATATCGGGTGATAGCCCCGTATGGAACGATTGATGGAAGAGACCAGAGTAGGGCGGGGCACGTGAAACCCTGTCTGAACGTGGGGGGACCACCCTCCAAGCCTAAGTACTCCTCAGTGACCGATAGCGAACCAGTACCGTGAGGGAAAGGTGAAAAGATCCCCGACGAGGGGAGTGAAACAGATCCTGAAACCGGGTGCCTACAAACAGGTGAAGGCCGCAAGGCTGACACCGTACCTTTTGTATAATGGGCCAGCGACTTAGTGAGACGGGCAAGCTTAAGCCGGTAGGTGTAGGCGTAGCGAAAGCGAGTCTGAACAGGGCGTTCAGTCCGTCTTATTAGACCCGAAACCGATGTGATCTAGCCATGAGCAGGTTGAAGGTGGGGTAACACCCACTGGAGGACCGAACCGGTGTCTGTTGAAAAAGCCTCGGATGACTTGTGGCTAGGGGTGAAAGGCCAATCAAACTCGGAAATAGCTGGTTCTCCGCGAAAACTATTTAGGTAGTGCGTCGCATGAATGCTCCGGGGGGTAGAGCACTGGATGGGCTAGGGGAACTTACCGTTCTACCAAACCTAACCAAACTCCGAATACCCGGAAGCAATGTGCGGCAGACAGACGGCGGGTGCTAACGTCCGTCGTCGAGAGGGAAAAAACCCTGACCACCAGCTAAGGCCCCTAATTCATGGCTAAGTGGTAAAGGATGTGAGGATCCCATAACAACCAGGAGGTTGGCTTAGAAGCAGCCATCCTTTAAAGAAAGCGTAACAGCTCACTGGTCTAAACAAGGGTCTTTGCGCCGAAAATGTAACGGGGCTCAAGCCATGAGCCGAAGCTGTGGGCTCGCAAGAGCGGTAGCGGAGCGTTCCATAGGCCTGTGAAGGTGTACCCGTGAGGGGCGCTGGAGGTATTGGAAGTGCGAATGCTGGCATGAGTAACGACAAACAGTGTGAGAGACACTGTCGCCGAAAGTCCAAGGGTTCCTGCGTAAAGTTAATCTGCGCAGGGTTAGTCGGCCCCTAAGGCGAGGCTGAAAAGCGTAGTCGATGGGAATGCGGTGAATATTCCGCAACCAGTGGGTAGTGACGGATCTCTTCCGTGGTGTGTGCTTATTGGATTGTGCATGCCATCACGAGGTTCCAGGAAATAGCTCCCACGATGGACCGTACCCGAAACCGACACAGGTGGACTGGTAGAGTATACCAAGGCGCTTGAGAGAACTATGCTGAAGGAACTCGGCAATTTGCCTCCGTAACTTCGGGATAAGGAGGCCTCATGAGCGGGCAACCGTTTGTGAGGGGCACAAACTAGGGGGTGGCGACTGTTTAACAAAAACACAGGGCTCTGCTAAGCCGCAAGGCGACGTATAGGGTCTGACGCCTGCCCGGTGCCGGAAGGTTAAGAGGAGAGGTGCAAGCTTTGAATCGAAGCCCCGGTAAACGGCGGCCGTAACTATAACGGTCCTAAGGTAGCGAAATTCCTTGTCGGGTAAGTTCCGACCTGCACGAATGGCGTAACGATCTCCCCGCTGTCTCCAGCATAGACTCAGTGAAATTGAATTCCCCGTGAAGATGCGGGGTACCTGCGCTTAGACGGAAAGACCCCGTGCACCTTTACTATAACTTTACACTGGCATTCGTGTTTGCATGTGTAGGATAGGTGGTAGGCTACGAAGCGAGGGCGCTAGCCCTTGTGGAGCCACCCTTGAAATACCACCCTTATGAACATGGATGTCTAACCGCGACCCGTCATCCGGGCCCGGGACAGTGTATGGTGGGTAGTTTGACTGGGGCGGTCGCCTCCCAAAGAGTAACGGAGGCGTGCGAAGGTGGGCTCAGACCGGTCGGAAATCGGTCGTCGAGTGCAATGGCATAAGCCCGCCTGACTGCGAGACTGACAAGTCGAGCAGAGACGAAAGTCGGCCATAGTGATCCGGTGGTCCGTTGTGGAACGGCCATCGCTCAACGAATAAAAGGTACGCCGGGGATAACAGGCTGATGATTCCCAAGAGTCCATATCGACGGAATCGTTTGGCACCTCGATGTCGACTCATCACATCCTGGGGCTGGAGAAGGTCCCAAGGGTTCGGCTGTTCGCCGATTAAAGTGGTACGTGAGTTGGGTTCAAAACGTCGTGAGACAGTTTGGTCCCTATCTGGCGTGGGCGTAGGAGAATTGAGAGGATCTGTCCTTAGTACGAGAGGACCGGGATGGACGTACCTCTGGTGGACCTGTTGTGGCGCCAGCCGCAGTGCAGGGTAGCTATGTACGGTCGGGATAACCGCTGAAGGCATCTAAGCGGGAAACCCACCTCAAGATGAGTTCTCCCTCGAAAGCCGTGGTAGACCACCACGTTGATAGGCCGGGTGTGGAAGTGGAGCGATCCATGCAGCTTACCGGTACTAATCGCTTGATCGGCTTGATCGCTCTCATTTGTCGATACTCACAACGCAATCGCAAGGCGATTGCGTGGAACCTCGGACCGACTGGTCAGCCTTTTGCAAAGCAAAATGGCAACCAGTTCGTTCCGGTGGAAAACCGGAAACACCATCTTATGCGCTTCACGTGACGATCAGCTGCGCTGATTGCACGGCGCGCATCCTCCGCAATCGTACCGATTGCCCAGGGCTTCACTTGTCTTTCGCCGGCCTGGTGGCCCTAGCGAGGAGCCTGAACCCGATCCCATCCCGAACTCGGCCGTTAAACTCCTCAGCGCCGATGGTACTATGTCTCAAGACCTGGGAGAGTAGGTCGTCGCCAGGCCTGCAAAAGACAAGCTTATCCAATCACCATGCATCCAACATCTCCCAAATCAACGCGGGGTGGAGCAGCCCGGTAGCTCGTCAGGCTCATAACCTGAAGGCCGCAGGTTCAAATCCTGCCCCCGCAACCACCGATACCGACACTCCCGAGAGCTCAGCTCCGGGAGTGTTTGTTTTTGTAAGTCCGCCAATGGCTTGGCGATCGGTCCAGTTCAAAATTGTGCCTAGTTCGCCATAGAGAGCTGCGTCGATCTCGCCCTTGTTCGGTCCTGGCTTCAGTACGATCTTCTCGATCAGCAACCGCAGGGCTTCTGCCGCCTCTGCTCGCTGGTCGGGCTGGTTCAGTGCCTCTGTCAGCCGGCCGACTTTCTTAGCATAGATGGCCGACGCGCTTGGCAGAAGATCCGGCACGTCGGCCGGAACATCGGCGAGCATGGCGGTCAGCTCGGCTTTGCGAGCTTCGAGAGCATCCATCTCGGCTTTCATGCTCGGCTGGAACATGCCTTCCTTGATCGCTTCGATGATGCCCCGGATTTGCTTTGTGACCTTCGCCAACTCGGTGCGCCAGGCTTCACCATTCGAGCGACGCTCGCGGTTCAGCCGATTCATCTCTTCGGCATAGGCGCGCATCGCCTCGGCCGCCACGTCTGGTGCCATCATGCGGTCCTTGAGACCAGAGAGAACGCGGTGCTCCAGTTCCTCACGTGGGATCGTCCGACTGTTCGAGCAAGACCCATTGCTGATGTGGTTTGAGCAGGCGAAGCGATCGGCGCTGCGCAGCGAATAGGGACCGCCGCAGCAGCCGCAGAAGATCAAGCCGGACAGGAGCGACTTCGGGCGACGTGCGCCATTGAGGCGGTTGCGTGTGTGGTGTTCGCGGACCGCCTCGGTCAGGTTGACGTGCTTCTCGGCGATGTCGTTCTGACGCGCCTTCGTGGCCTGCCACAATTCGTCGTCGACGATCCGCAGTTCGGGCACGTCCGTCGTGATCCATTCGGATTCCGGGTTGAGTCGGGAAACCCGCTTGCCGGTCGAGGGATCTTTGATGTAGCGCTGCCGGTTCCACACCAGCCGGCCGATATAGAGTTCGTTGTTGATAATGCCGGTGCCGCGCTTCACGTGGCCGCGGATTGTTGTGTCGTTCCAGAGCTTACCGTCTGGGCCGGCGATGCCCTGATCGTTCAGCGCTTTGGCGATGGCGCGTGGGCCGATGCCAGCGGCGAAGTCGCGGAAGATGCGGCGGATGACCTCGGCGTGATGGGCATCGATCTCGCGGTCCCCGCGAATCTGCTCACCGCGCGCGTCGAGCTTCTTCACGACGCGATAGCCGTAGCAGAGACCGCCGCCCGACTTCCCGTCTTCTACCCGGCCGCGCAAACCGCGGTGTGTCTTTTGTGCGAGGTCTTTGAGGAAGAGGGCGTTCATCGTGCCCTTCAAGCCGACATGCAGTTCGGATATCTCGCCTTCAGCCAGCGTGACGATCGGTACACCGGCGAACTTGAGATGTTTGAACAGCGTGGCGATATCGGCTTGGTCGCGACTGACGCGATCGAGAGCCTCAGCCAACACAATGTCGAACTGCCCGGTCTGAGCGTCCTGCAGTAGCGCTTGGATACCGGGACGCAGGATCATGCTCGACCCGGAAATGCCCGCGTCCTTATAGGCGCCGACCACCTGCCAGCCCTCGCGTTTGGCCTGCTCGCGGCAGATGCGGAACTGATCCTCGATCGACGCGTCGCGTTGATTGTCTGAGGAGTAGCGGGCGTAAAGCGCGACGCGGGTCATGGCGGCAATCCTTTCAGGCAACCTTATCCATCCGGCTGGGTCGGATCAGCACCTCAGCTGAGATACCAAGACGTTCATGCAGGTGCCGGATCATCTCGATTGACAGGCCCCGTTTGCGGTTCAGGACATCCGCTACCCGGTTGCGGGGGCCGATCATCGGCTCCAGATCCTTGCGGGTGAGACCCTGCTGCTCCATACGGAAACGGATCGCCTCGATAGGATCAGGCGGATCGATCGGATGATGCCGCGCTTCATAGGCGTCGATCAGGGTCGCCAGTACGTCGAGGCGGTCGCCTTCCGGCGTGCCACTCTTGGCACCCCACAGGTGTTCTACCTCGGCCAGCGCTGTCTCGTAATCCGCCTCATTGCGAATAGGCTTCAGGTCACTTGTCATGTTCGACCTCCGTGACGTCGATCATATCATAAGCCTCGTGTGTGCCAATCCATTTGACCCAGACGATGCCCTTCTCGAAATCAACGGCGACGACGAGGCGGTAATCGTTACCCTTGATGTTGAATACGATCCGCTCTGCATTGACGATACTCGCTGTTGCATAGAGCCGCTTCACATCGGCGGTGCTCGACCAGGCCGCCTTGCTGACTTCATCAAACCATGCTTCGAGCGCGGCCTTGACGGCTTGCCTGTCCTTCTGACCCGCAAGGCTATCGACAAATTCGCGCAAGGTGCGGCGGGCGATGATCCTCATGTGCTCACCTATAACATGAGACCGTAATGGTCTCAAGCGGAATACGCCAACGGCCCGACGGGGAAATCCCTGCCGGGTGTTCGAGTTGATGCAACAGTGCAGTCTACTGCTGCTCGTCGCTGTTGATGGGGCGGCGCTGCTGCTGTTCTTTCGCTCTCTCACGCTCGTGTTGCTCGCGGGCGATCTGACGACCGATCAATCTGGCGAGTTGAAGCACGGTATCGCTCGATAGGCTGCGCGAGCTTTCAGCCATTTCCGCGACATCGGCGGGGCCGAAGACCGCAATCCTGATCTTGTCCTGCCTCGCTGTCATCGCTCAATAAAATCCGCGCCGGAAATCGGCTCGGACGATGAAAACGCAGCCGGGCGCTTATGAAAATACCGACGATAACACTGGACGGTAATCGGCGGCTGCATCGAAGAAATAGGATGGCTCGGACGCCCATTGTGGGGAGACGGCAGACAGCAGTTTAGTGACGATCTCAGCAATGTTTGCCTCCGTTACCGATCGACTGGAGCGAGTTCCCCCACGTCGAACTGGTGGACGGTGATTATCTTTTTTTCACTGCGAACAATCCTATCGCCTTTCTTAAGTGGAAAGCACTCGGTTTTGTGCATTTTGGCCTGACGCTGTTACGCACGGCCGTAACACAGTCTATATTGACGTCCATATAGACAGATCATCCAATTCCGCTTGCTTTGGGAGCAGCAAGGGGCCTTCCTCGGCACCAATGATTCCAATCTTCATCTCTGCACCTTTGCCAAAGTCCGTTTTCATCAGCGGGAAGAGGCGTCCGCCCGCATCGCCTTCCTTCTTCCGAAGGCGAGGAAGCTGAGCGCCGACAGGCCACAGGCGCATGTCGCTGCGTATAGCGTGACCCAGCCTATGCCGTGCGCAAGCGCATCGCGCGCCGTGGCGACCGGGAAGCCGAAGTTTTCGGCGGCGGAGAGATTCCCGGCCGATACCACATCCGCCAGCGCCCGAAGCGTAACGTCGGAGGGAACATCCGGCAGCGCCCGCACGAGATAGGCGGATACGCCGGTCAGCAGAATGAACCCCATGAGCGCGATATTGACCGCCAGCGAAATCATTCTCGCACTCATGTCCATGCCCGACGCCATGCCTGCTCTTTCCGGCGGTACGGCTGCGGTGGCAGTATTGGTGACAGGCGTATTGGTCAGCCCGAGACCGATCCCCGCGAGGATGCAGCCGGGAAGAAGCGTCTGCCAATGTGCGTTGCCGCTGGTGATGGCGACATGGAGAACGGCGAAGCCCGCGCCGATGGTCAGAAGACCGAGGGGAATGACAAAGCCCGGTCCGCGGCGCAGGAGCAGCCGCTCCGCAAGGGGCGGCACCACGATTGTCGGCAAGGTGTAGGCGAGCACGGTCAAGCCCGCCGTGATCGCGTCGTAGCCGAGCACGCCTTTCAGGTAGATCGGCAGGTAGATCACGAAAGGCCAGAAGCTGAAATTCATGCCGCTCGACCCCAGAAGCGCGCCGGAAAACTTGCGGACACGAAATGCGCTGAAGTCGAACATCGGCCGCGCGATGCGGTTCTCGATCAACACGAACAGGAGGAAACTGACGATACTGAGAGCGAGAATTGTCAGCACCAGAGGGCTTGTAAGCCCCAGCGTCTGGCCCTGTGTGATCAGATAGACGACGCCGAACACCGCGAGCGACAGCGTCGTCATGCCAGCGAAGTCGATACGGATCGCGTTCGGGTCCGACGATTCCTCGACCCCCTTCAGCGCGCAGAGCAACGTCACAACCGCGATGAAACCGTGGATCAGAAACACCCACTGCCAGCTCGCAAGGGTGATGATCGCGCCGCCGACAATCGGACCGAAACCGAGACCGACCCCGAAGACGATGCCCCACCAGCCAAACGCCTTGCCGCGTTCCGCTCCGTTGCGGAACTGGTGCGACAGGACGGCGACCTGACAGGCGAGCATGGCCGCCGCGCTGAGCCCTTGAAGAAAGCGCGCTGCGATCAGAAGCGGCGCATTGATCGCCAGTCCGCAAATGAGCGACGCCATCGCGAAAACAGCGATTCCGGACATGAAAATGCGCTTGCGGCCAAATCGATCTCCCAAAGCGCCCATCGCCATCAAGACCGCGCACATGGTGATGGTATAGGCGTTCATGATCCATTGCAGTTGCCGGAAGTCGGCAGGCAGCAGGCTTTCGAGCGTAGGCAGGATGGACGGGACGGAGGTTATTTCGAGTCCGAGCATGAGCGCCGACAGACAGACGGCGACCAATGCAAAGTGATTTCTGGATGAGGATGCGGGAGTCATGATTTGCCTTGCTGTTATCTGCGTCGCAAGGCGGACTATCCCGACAGCCGTGTGCTTAACCCGGATCACTCCGCGCGACGATATTGTTCGCTTGCAAAGTTGCAGTTGCGCTGCTCATTATGCAATCGTATGACCGGATATTTCAGTGATGACAAAATCGGATAGATAGAATGGACACGCTTGAGATCGAAGCCGTCCGCGCCTTTGTGATGATCGCGGACCTTCAGAGCTTCACCCGTGCGGCGGAGGCTCTTGGTTCGACGCAAGGCGCGGTCAGCGTGAAGCTCAAACGTCTGGAAGATCGTTTGGGCAAAAAGCTGATCGAGCGCACCCCGAGACAGGTCCGCATGTCCGCGCAGGGCGAAACCTTCCTGCCTTCCGCAAGAGAGTTTCTGGCCGCTCACGAGCGCGCGCTTGCCGCCCTCACAATGGAGCGTCGGCGCTTCCGCCTCGGTATTGCCGCCCACGTCATGGGGCCGGAAGTTCCAACCCTGCTGGCGAAGCTCAAATCTCTCGATCCCTGTTTGACCGTCGAGGTGCTGGTCGACAATTCACGCGCGCTGCTTGATGCATATGAACAGGGATCACTTGATGCGATAATCGTACGCAGCGACGATGACCGGCGCGATGGGGAAGTGCTTGGACCGGAGCATTTCGGGTGGTTTACGTCATCGGATTTCGAGCACCGTGCGGGCGAGCCGCTGCGGATCGCCAGCCATCCTTCCTGCTGCACGGTGCGGGAGGTGGCGCGGCGATTGCTGGACACCGCTTCAATTCCTTGGACCGAGGTTTTTGTCGGCGGCACTTCCGCCGTGACAGCTGCTTTGTCCGCTGGTCTCGCCGTTGCCGCGTTTCCCTGTCGGCTCGCGACGCCGGACATGATAGAAGTCAGTCAGGCGCTCAGCCTGCCGCCCATTCCCTCGCTGTCGATCATGCTGCATTCGTCGCTGACCGACGCCAAGACGCGCGAAACCTTGCGCGCCATCACGGCAGCGTTCAGCGAGCATCGGCGGACCGGAAATCGGCTCGAACGATGAAAACGCAGCCGAGCACGTATGGAAATACCGACGATAACACTGGGCGGTAATCGGCGGCTGTATCGAAGAAATAGGATGGCTGGGACGCTAAGCGCGGGGAGACGGCAGACAGCAGTTCAGTGGCGATCTCGGCCAAACGCTCGACTTGTCCCGTGCGGTTCCACTCCGGCACCTTGTGACCGAAGGGGAAAAGAGGTATTCGCGGCGGCAGGTAATGGACACGCGCAAACCATCTCCCCGGACAAATTGCGGGACGGGGCGTGACCGATGGCGGGCGGCGCAACGACGCCACATATCACAGCGTCGCGCGGCAACGTCGTGTAGTTCAAATAAGCACGGCGTTATGGCCGATCTTGTTTCCGGATGAACGGCGAAGAAAATCGGCCATCTGGCAGATTGCGTTCGTTTTCGATGCCTGAATCATAACAAGATGAACATCGGGGAGCGGCGGAAAGCCGTCCTCTTCATCGAGAATAACATGGTCTTTGGAAATCGCGCTTTGCGGAAGGATACCGACACCGAGCCCTGACGACACCGCCGCGCGGATATTCTCGTAGGCGGCGCTGACATAGCCACAATAAGTACGTTTGCCGACAGCGGACAGAGCCGCCCGCGCGGCGGCGCGATAGGAACAGCCTTCGGGAAAAACCGCCAAAGACAGTTCCTCAAAGCGGTCGATCCTCTGCCGTTCACTGGCTATCCAGCGCAAAGGCTCCTTGCGCAACAGGTGGACCGAATGTCCTTTGTCGGGAAGCTCGTCGGTCGCCACACGTTTGGCGATGGCCAGGTCCAGGTGCCCGTCATCAAGCATCTGGAATATGGTTGATGACAGCGCGGATCGGACCTCGATCCTCAAATCCGGATTCATCGTCAGGCATCGTGACATGGCTCCGTGCAGATCGAAAATCTTGAAATCGTCGGGGACACCTATTGCCAGATGACCGGAGATTTGGGGACGCTTCATGGCGCTGACGGCTTCGGAGGCTCGGGCCAGAATCTCGTTCACGGCTGGAAGAAACCGCTCTCCATCCGGCGTCAGTCCGACGACATGTCCCTGTCGGCGCTCCACGAGGCGGCATTGAAGGATGTCTTCCAGACGTTTCAATCCCTGTGTGATGGCCGATTGGCTCCGGCACAGTTCCTGCGCGGCTTGCAGAAAGCCGCCGCCTTCGGCGATCAGGGCGAACGCGCGCAACTGCTCAAGAGTGACGCGCCGGTCGCCCAAGGGAGAAGAAAGTGTGAGCTTCATCGCGGCTTCCTGCGGAATAAGCTGAACTGATTATGGAAGCGTTATAACTCATTTTCCCGATACACGCATCAATGCCATGTTCGCTCTAAAAGAGGGAGTATGGCGTGCGGCGCTTCACATTCGCAATATTGGTTGTTGTTTTCAGCCTGATCTGG
This sequence comes from Labrys monachus, assembly GCF_030814655.1. Taxonomy (NCBI): domain Bacteria; kingdom Pseudomonadati; phylum Pseudomonadota; class Alphaproteobacteria; order Hyphomicrobiales; family Xanthobacteraceae; genus Labrys; species Labrys monachus. The sequence continues at coordinate 3,651,906 of NZ_JAUSVK010000001.1, read as the reverse complement.
AGTTCGGCCTTCATCGCCGGAACGGTCGCGTTGAAAGACTTCGATCCTTTCACGCTTCTGTCTTTAAGGTTTGCGCTTAGCGCAATTGTGCTATTGCCATTCAGCTTGTACGGGAAATCGGCATTCGATCGCGCCGTGATACAGCGTGGTCTTGCGCTCGGCCTCCTGAATAACGCGATCTACCTTGGCCTGAGTTTTTCCGCCTTGCGATCCGTCAAGCCGGAAGTTGTCGTCGTTGTCATCAGTTGTGCGCCCTTCGTGACGACGCTCATTGCCGCATTACTTGGTCACGAAGCCTTATCGGTGAAAAAGCTGGCGGGGATTGCCATCGGGTTCATCGGGGTCATCGTCATCTCGGGCGTGGCGTCAACGCAAAAGCCGGACCCTTGGGGGCTATTTCTGGCGACTGCCGGTATGGTGGCATTCGCTTGCGGCACGGTCCTGTTTCGGAGCCGCTCCACGGAACTCCCTATCCTCCAAATCAATTCCTGGCAGTCCGTCGCGGGTGCCGGAGCGCTGATCCCATTTGCGGTTCTGTGGGGAACGCCGGTGCGCATGGTGGACGCGCCATCGGTCGTCGCCCTGCTTTATCTCGTTCTCGTGGTCAGCATCGGCGGCATGGCGCTTTGGCTCGTGCTGATCCGCACCAGCGGGGCGGCGACAGCCTCGTCCTATCACCTTCTCAATCCGTTCTTTGGCGTTCTGCTGGCCCATTTCGTTCTGGGTCGGGATCTTCACGTCACGGATTTCATCGGTGTCGCCCTCATCGCGGGCGGCCTCGTTCTTTCAACAGCAAAAGGGAGGATAAAATCATGACAAATGCGCGCGAAACAACTGATCCTAAGCACATCAACCTCGACGCCGCCGCATTTTTCGGCCTGCCGAAGCTAAAGCGGATTCGTTCAGATACAACTATTGGGCTGAGCGACCGCAGCTATCTGCCTAAGGTCGATGACCCAAGATCCATTACGTCGCTGCCGTTAAGGACGGCGCGCTGGAAATCTGCGATTGCTGCGACGAACTGCCAAGGGAATTTGACCTGATATGACCGAAGCAACCGACACATCCACCGCGACGCCTATGTTTGAACACACTGATACGGACTGGCAATCCGTCGGCATCCTGTGGGGCATCGGGATCGGGGCCGCGATGCAGTTTGCCAAATTCTCCGCCGCGTTTACCGAACTCCAGAGCCACTATGATGTTGACGCCACTCAGATCGGGTTGGCGTTGTCCATTGTCGGCTTCGTGGGTCTCGTCCTGGGCGTCAGTGCGGGCGTTCTGGCTGGACGCACCGGATATCGTCGCGTTCTTGTCGGCTGTTTGATTGTGGGGGCGTCCCTCAGCCTTCTTCAGTCGTTTCTCCCTCCATTTCCGGTGTTACTGTTCAGTCGGTTCGCGGAAGGTGTTTCTCATCTGGGGATAGTCGTCGCCGCTCCGACGATGATGGCTTTTGTCAGCGCACGCCGACATCGATCGATTACCATGGCGATATGGGGTACGTTCTTTGGCGTCGCATTCGGCCTGATGGGCTGGATCGGCCCCCTCGTGATCAAGCACTCGGGTTTGCCTTCACTCTTTGTCGGTCATGCCGCCTTCATGGCGATATTCGCGCTTTGCGCTTTACGTCTCCCCGCGACCAAGCAAGCAGCAATGAGGTCGGTCGAACAGGCGACGTTCGGGCATTTCTTTAAGGAAAACCTCGCGGTTTACAGAAACCCGCGAACGGTTCTTCCCGGCGCGATCTTTCTGTTTCACACCTCGATGTATATTGCCCTGCTGACGTTCGTTCCGCGCCTGACCACTCACCCGGATGTTACAAGCCTCCTTCTCGTTGCGCTGCCGCTGGCGAGCACCGGGGGAACGTTTCTCGCCGGTATCATCGCGCAATATCTCATGTCGCCGCAGACACTCGTCGTGATCGCCTACATGGTCGTAGCCGGTCTTTCCGTTGCGGTGGCAACGACTGTTTCCTCAGATTACGTCTTTGTCTGCGCAGCGATGAGCTTGCTCCTCTTCTCCGGGCTTGTGCAGGGCGCAACCTTTGCAACCATTCCGCATGTAACCCGCAGCCCCGATGAGCAGGCTCAAGCGAACGGGGCGATCGCCCAACTTGGAAATCTCGGTTCAACCCTCGGACCACCGGTATTCGCTATGGCGCTCGGCAAATACGGGAGCACTGGCATAATTGGGCTGACATTCTTTCTTTGTCTCGGCGGGGTGGCGGTCGGTTGGATGGCGCAAAAGCTGCGATAAATGAAATTGGTGCATGCCTTTGGCCAGTAGCGGACCTTCTTTTGGTCGGGGATTTCATCGTGCTCGCTTAAATTCCTGACGACGGGCGGATCGGGAGGTTCGAGGGCGGGGACTATGGGGGCACGACCCTTGGACCAGCGTCAGGCCGCTCGATGCGGCTAAGGGGCGGCAGGTGGTGCCGGGGGCAACGTCAATAGTGGGATCGAGTGAATGCAGCGATCATCCCTATCGGTCGCGGCTCGACAGGCAATACCCGACGGCGCGTTTTTCCCGAGGGGAAGAAAATGCTCTACATCCAGAAAGAGAGCTCACCGAACGGCTCTCTTGAAGCAAAATTTCCGGATTATGGAATATTGTCATGGGTAATGACAATTAAAATTTCGCATTTTGTAATGTATTTCGCATATAGGAATATAATGTCCTCTATTTTCCGCGAAATAAATATAGCATGATTTGCCATCATTGCTCATAATTTCGCGCAATTAAAATGAAAATACATAATGTTACACACATTTTCCATGAGAAGTTGAATAATCACTTGGCAAAAATTAACCTATGGCGTGTATCCAGCCATAGAAGCTACGCGTTTATCGGAGCGAACGAATGAGGCAAGAAACGTCCGAGTCGATGGAGATCGAGTCGGTGATCAATGCTTCTCTCCGTCTCCAGAAAGCAGCTTCTGAAGCCGAGATATTCACTGTCCTATACGAAGCCTGCACAGCAGTGGCAGGTCCCGTCGGCCTCGACGGTTGGGTAATCGGCCATAGCCGCTCCGCCCACCACGTTGCTCACCTCGGACCCGAATCGGTCGAGGCGACGGTCGACGAGGTCGAGGCATGGCTCGCTGGTGGCTCCCTTCCCGAGGCCTTCGCCCGCCACGACCATGTTGCCACGGATGTTACGACTTCGCGCCTGGAGAGTGAGAAGCGCGTCGTCGGCGGGATCGTGGTCATCGCCGCGCGTCTGACATCGCTCGAGCGGCGATACCTCTTCGATTTAGCCCGCCTCGCTGCCGAGGCATTGGCAAAGCTCCCCGAGATGCGGCGCTGCCAACTGGTCCTTGAGGCGCTCGAACAGAGCGAAGAGGCAATCTCTTTTTACGACGAGACTGAGGGCATCGTCTTTACGAACGATGCCTATCACCGGATCTTTCAGCACTATCCTGATCGATCCGAACTTCTCGGGATGAACCATCTTGATCTCTACCGCCTCGATCTCAATGCTGGCGTGATCGAGGATCCCCTGGCGCAATGCGATCCAGAGGCTTATCTCGCTCAACGAGCTCGTCTCTCGGCGACCCTGGTCGGGCAGCAGCGCGAGATCCAGACGATCCGCGGTCGGACCTATATCTATACCCGCAGCCGCTCGACGACCGGGGCGACGATGTCGCGGCGGATCGACATCACGGAACAGGTGGCGACCGAAATGCGGCTGAGAGAGCGAGAGAGGGAACTCCACGATCTGGCGTTTCGCGACTCGCTCACCGGTCTCTACAATCGCGCCCATCTGCGCGATCTCCTTGGAAGTCTGACGCGGCAGGTCGCCGATGGGACGCTGGCCGGGGTCACCGCGTTTCTGGTCGATCTCGACGAGTTCAAATGGGTCAACGACACCTATGGCCACGACTGGGGCGATCACGTCCTGAAGACTGTCGCCGACCGCCTGTCCCGGTCCTCTGCGACTGATGGCGGAGCCGTGGCACGGATCGGTGGTGACGAATTCGTCGTTCTCTTCGAAGCGCCCTTCACGCCGGAAGAAATGGTGGCGGCGGGAGACCGGTTTATCGCCGTTCTGGCCGAACCGATGGCGCACGACGGTATGGTTTTGCGCATCGGTGCGAGCATCGGTATCGCCCACCGTTGTGGCGCCGCCGCTGACATCGCTACAATCCTGACCGATGCCGATTTCGCTATGTACGAGGCCAAAAAGGTGAAAGGCGGCGCCAGTCGGGTCTTCACCCCAGGCCTCAAGACGGCGACTCTCGACCGGCTCCGCCTCTTAGAGGACATACGCAATGCGTTGTACAGGCGCGAATTCACGCTCCTCTACCAGCCGCAGTTCTCGATCGGGACAAGGCGGCTCAATGGCTTCGAGGCCTTGGCGCGCTGGATGCATCCGACGCGCGGATCGGTGCCGCCCGACATATTCATTCCAATGCTCGAGGAGCACGGGCTCATCGAGGAATTCGGCGAATGGGTGCTCGAAACGGCTTGCTCGGAGGCGATGCGTTGGCCGGACGACCTCGGCGTCGCTATCAACGTATCGCCGCTTCAGGTCCACGCCGTCCGTTTTTCGCTGAAGCTTTGCGAGACACTGATGCGTACCGGCTTGCGACCGGGTCGACTGGAGCTGGAGGTTACCGAAACGGTGTTTCTCGACGGAAAACAGCAAACCGAGGCAGTGCTCAACAACTGGAAAGCACTCGGCATCCGCATCGCCCTGGATGACTTCGGCCACGGCTATTCCAGCCTCAGCTATCTCGGCAACTTTCCGATCGATAAACTCAAGATCGACCGCGGCTTTCTCGGACAATTCGATCCTTCGCAGCCGCAAGCCAAAGCCGGTGTCATACTCGATACCATCATCGACCTAGGACGAAAGCTCGGCATGACGGTAACGGCGGAAGGAGTTGAATCGGCCGAACAGCTCGAGCATCTACATCGGCATGGGTGCACCGAGGCTCAAGGGTTCCTGCTCGGTCGCCCTATGTCGGCAGACGAGGTCCGGCAGATCATATCGGCGCGGGTCACGCCGCCGCCATCGAACCGAGATTGATCCAGACGCCAATCCTGACGAGATGATGCCGGGAAGGTTGGTCGACCGCGCGGAACGAGAAGCCCTGCCGGCTGGCGGCACCCTGTTCGTTGATGTGGAAACCGCAACTTGGACGGCCATGCAGATCGACGCGACGGCACGTGTTGGAGCCTGCCGCCGTTTGCCGGAGCGTCGTTTTCTCCGGCTTCAGCAGAGGGATCAGCCTGGTGTCAATTATGTGCTCCGGCTCTTCCGACATGGCCGTGGGACTCTGGTCCAACATCCTCTCAACGCATCGTCCAACAAGAGTAATCCGGTGTGCTTTCGTCTGCCGCGCGATCTCGCCGAACGCCGCACTCAGGTTCCTCGCTCGCGCTGGCGACGGTCATCACGTTGTCGGATGCCAGATGGGCAGCGCCGGCAACATCGCGCGTCTTGCCGATCAAGCGCGCAGCGGACCCGGACAGGGTTCCGGGCGTTACCCGCTACTCGACCGCAGCGGAGGTGATCGAACCGACGACGCTGCCGATCGCATGCTCGAAGGCATCGGCCGTCGCATACATCATGCTGCGGCGCTGAGCCATCGTTTCGGCGCGCCGGGTCGCTCCCGCTTGTTCCAGGTCGGCGCTGCGAACCATGCTGCGGCGGAAGACCTCGATGGTCCCATCCGTGACGGGGATCGCGGCGAAATGGGGACCGAGGACCTTCTTGATATCAGCGAGCATCGCGATCTCACCAACATCTGCCACTGCGCGCAACATGGAGAACGGCCACCCGCATCTGTCCCCGTCTCGCTCGACAGTGGCGTTGCCGCCGCCCATATGGTCCCGGTGCTGGCTTGGCCGTTCGGCATTATGCTCTTGTGGATGCGACGCTCTGCCTGATCGGAGACGCCGCTTCAGATCCTGGGCCTTGCCCAATGACGCACGATGATCAGGCTCCGATCGTCGTGGCTGCCGCCGGGGATTACGCCCTTGACGGCGGCGAAGCGGCCGAGCCGGCGCGGATCTTCCCGATTGGCGGCATCGATCAGTGCCTCCCAGTCAGCGATGGTAGCGCCCGACGGTTGGCCCGGATAGCCGTCGGAGAAGAGCTCGACGGTGGAGAATTGCCCCCAGGGAATGGTGATGCCGGGTTGCGGTGGATTTTCATGCGAGAAGCCATCGATCGCCATGGAATAGAGCGGCGATCTCCCGTCACGGGCATCTCGACCGCCTCTGAGTCCGAGGTCAAGCGCCGCATCGATGGTTTCGGGAGGAAAATGCGGCTCGCGACGCAGCACGGTCTCGACGCGGGTACGGATATCGGCTGTAGGGCCGATGGGCGCGATGCCGGCGCGCAGGAGTGTCCCGACGGCCGCATCACGTCCGTCCTCGTCCAGCTCTGCCATCGACGGATCGCTCCAGAGCGCACGGCGCAGGGCGATGAAGAGTGCCTCGAGATCGTTCGTGGGGTTTGTGACCCGGCTGCCGTCGACGCGAACGAGCGACAGATCGCCGATGATCCTGAGACCGTCGGTGGAGGCGCGAGCCAGCACCAACGCGGATCGGAAGCGGCGCTTCGGATCCGCACACGCGAGGTCGAAAAGCCCAAAATGCCGATAGGCCGCCTCGAAATGCCGATCGATCTCGCTGAAGACGGCGTCGTCGTTCCAATCCTCGGTCACCATGCGCTCGGCGTTGTCGGCGATGCAGCGGGCGACGATATCCGCCGCCAGCCATCCGGGTGCACGGTCATCGTAGCGGTAGCCGTGGATGTCGGTGGCGCCATCGACGATCGCGGCGGCGTAGGGCAGAGCCGAGACGACCCGGTCTTCACACGCGTCCGGATGAGACGGATGTTTGCCGATGCAGAGGCTTTCAACGATTGGGGCGGGCAAAGCGTATGTCCTCATGGGGGGTGCAAGGCAGGTCGATCGAGATGTCGGAGACCCAGAGCAAAAGCGATCAGTTCGCCGTGAGGCGTTCCTGACCGCCGAGACGATAGAGCAGCGCGAAGACCGCAAGGGTCAGCGCCGTCTGGACGAAGCCAAGCGCGGCGGCAGGCCCGTTTTCGAAGGTCATGGCATATTGGTAGGTCATGATGGGAAGCGTCACGGTTCGTGCAGTATAGAGCACGATGGATGCGCTGAGTTCGTTGAAGATCTCCAGCCAGACCAGCAGCGCGCCAGCAAGGATACCGGGCGCCATCAGAGGCACCATGACCTTGCCGAAGGTCCTCAGCGGCGGGTAGCCGAGGCTGAGGGAGGCTTCTTCCAACGAGCCATCGATCTGCGCGACAATGGATGCGCTGGTACGCACCATATAGGGAAGACGGCGAACGACATAAGCGAGCACGATGATGGCCGCCGTACCGGTCAGAAGGAACGGTGGACCGCCGAAACTGTAGACGAGGCCGATGCCAAACACGGTGCCGGGTAGGAAATAGGGCAGCATGACCAGAGCGTCGGCGATCCACATCGTCCCGTCCTTGCGGCGCGCGGAGAGATAGCCGATCATGCTGCCCAGCACCACGACGATGGCGAAGGCGATGCCCGAGAAGAGGATGCTGTTCCAGATCGACGTGCGCAGATCATGCGCGACGCGCTGGAAATTGCCGAGCGACAAGGCCGGATAGATGACCGCGCCGCGCACCTCGAGGAAGGCGAGGATCGAAATCGTCAGCAAGGACAAGCAGGTGAGCAGCATTAAGGAGTAAGCGGCGCCTTGGGCGATAGCGCCAGTGAGCGGCGTGAGCTGGCGCCGGACGATCGGTTGCGGCTGGTCGGTTGTCACCGTCAGCCGTCGCAGGATCACGAGCTGCCCGCCGGCAACCGTGACCGAAATCAGAAGTAGGATGGTGCTCGTGACGGCGGCGAGCCCGCCTTCGGTGCCGATCTCATTGACGAAGGTACTGTAGGCGACGGTGGCGAGAACGGGAAAACGCTCGCCCTGGCCGATCAGCATCGCCGTGCCCCAGTCGGAAATGGCACCGAGGAACACCAGCATGCCGCCGGTCAGGATTGCCGGCATGAGCAATGGCAGCGAGACCGTGAAGAAGACGGCGGTGGGCGGTCGACCGAGACTGGCGGCGGCCTCTTCGAGGGCGGGGTCGATCCGGGTCAGGGCGGCGCTGACGATCAGGAACACCATCGGAAACGAATGCAGCGTCGACACCAGGATGATGCCGCCGGGGCCATAGATGCTGGGGACCGCCAGGCCGAGATCGCGCAGCGGCTGGAGCGCGACGCCCGCATCGCCGAAGAGCAGGATCCAGCAGAAGGCGCCAAGAAAAGCCGGTGACAGCATGCCGATGGTGACGACGGTGCGGAAGGTGGCAGCGCCACGCACGGCATAGCGGGTGAGAAGCAACGCCATCGGTACGGCGACGACGAGGGATGCCAGCATGGAGCCGATGCCGATGATGAAAGTGTTGGTCAGACAGCGGACGAAATAGCGCGAGGCGAAGAACTGCGCAAAGTTGCCCGTATCGCTGGCGCCATCGCTATGGAAACTGCGCATGAGCACACTTGCCACCGGCACCAGAACCAATCCAGCCAATGCAAAGATCAATAGGCTGATGAAGACGATCCAGGGATCGCGCGGGCGACGGACGGATTGGCCGGCGATGGTCATGACGCAAGCACCTTTCCGTCCTTGGGCGAGAACAGGTGAAGGCCTGCCGGGTCCGGGTGAAGCCGCCAGCGGCTGCCGGAGGCCGACGACATGACCGGATGGGTTCCGGGAACCCGAAGTTCGACCTCACCGCCCTGGTCGACGGCAAGACGGACCTGACAATGGGCGCCGAGAAAGCTCGCCAGGACAAGATTACAGGCGATGCCGTCGCTGCCGGCCGCGTCGAAGGCCTCCAACACCGCCGCTGCCTCCGGGCGGAAGGCGATCCGGACCGGGGTGGCTGCGGAAAGCCGGCCGAGGAATTCAGGACCGGCGAGGCGACCGCCTCCGGACCCGACCAGGGCGGGAATGCCGAGATCGAGGCGGATTTCGCCGTCGAGCAGATTGCTGCGGCCGATGAATTCGGCGACGATGACATGCTGCGGGTGGTGATACAGGTCCGTGGGCGTTCCATATTGGCGGATGATGCCACTGTTCATCAGCGCCACCTTGTCGGAGATGGCGAGTGCCTCTTCCTGGTCGTGGGTGACGTAGATGGTGGTAATGCCATAGTCGCGCTGCAGGAGCCGGATCTCCTCGCGCATCTCGATGCGCAGCGTGGCATCGAGGTTCGAAAGCGGCTCGTCCATCAGCAGCAGGTCGGGACGGATGACGAGGGCGCGGGCGAGACCGACGCGCTGCTTTTGGCCGCCGGACAGTTGGGAGGGCATGCGCGCCTCATAGCCGGACATGCGGACTTTGGCGAGGATGTCGCGCACCCGCGCCTCGCGCTCGGCGCGCCCGACACCGCGGGCCTTGAGGCCGTAGGCGACATTGTCCGCCACCGTGAGATGCGGAAAAATGGCGTAGCTCTGGAAGACCATGGCGGCACCGCGGCGATAGGGCGGTAAGGCTTCGACGCGCTGGCCACCGAACAGCACCTTGCCGGCGTCGGGATGCAGAAAGCCGGCGAGGATGCGCAGGAGCGTGGTCTTGCCGCAACCGGACGGCCCGAGCAGCGTGACCAGACTGCCGCTTTCAACGGTAAGATCGACCCCTCTCAGGACGCAGGACGAGCCGAAAGACTTGGCGATGGACTCCAGTTCGACGTGCACGGCGCTCCCCCTGTTGTCTATGCAGGACTGTGAATGAACGACCGACCGCCTCAAGGGCGGCCGGCAAGGTGTCCCCAGGTCGGCCTATTCAACTGCGGATCAACGCCAAGTATTTCCTGATGACTGCGTCGCGATCGAGCGTCGCGGCGGCGGCCGGGTCGATCTTGGCCTGTGGCAGTTCTGCGGCGAGGCCCTTCGGCAACGTCACGCCAGGGACCGGCGAACGACGAAACATCCTGTCGACGATAACCTGCTGTACCGCCGGCCGTGCGGCATAGGCGAAGAAGAGACGCGCCTCGTCAGCGTGCTTGCCCCCCTTGATCAGCGCCGAGCCGTCGTTCTTCACGACGACGCCCTCGGCCGGATAGATCACCTTCACCGGGGCACCGTCGACGATGAGCTTGTAGGCGGCATCTTCATTGGTGATGCCGATGGCATATTCGCCACGGCCGGTGCCGGTCACCACCGCGCCCGAGCTGTTGGTCACGATGAGGTTCGGAAGGATCCGGCCAAAGAGCTTCCACCCGGCTTCTTCTCCCTTCACGCCGAGCAGCAACGTCAGTTGCTCATAGGCGGAGCCGGACTTGTCGGCGCCGGCATAGGCGATCTTGCCCCTGTAGATCGGCTTGGCGAGATCCTCCCAACTCGCGGGAACCGGTAGGTTGCCGAGCGCATTTTCGTTGACCGCGAAGACGCCGACGACGGCGCGGGAGAACGGTGGCCAGGGCTTGCCGGCACCGTCCGGGACCTCGAGGTTGTCCTTGGCATCGTCCAGCAGTTCGTTGGACATGCCGACAAGAGCATCGCCGAGCGGCGCTGCTGCTTCCGCCTTGATGCGCTGCAGGATCTCGCCCGAGCCGGCGGCGACCATGTCGACCTTGATGCCGGTCTCGGCTTCGAAGGCCGGCACGATCAGGTCGAGATAGCCTTTGCTAGGGGTGTAGACGACGAGCGAGCGGTCGGCGGACGAAGCCGCCGACGGCAGGGCAATAGCCAGCGCGGCGATGGCCGGCAGGAAGAGCGTGGTGAGCTTCATGTTCATCTCCGTGGCGTCATCACAAAGTCGGCGAGCACGACATCGACCCGCTACCCATCAAAATCTGGAACGTTTCACATTTAATGTGCGCACCATGCCGAATTTATATTGCTGTTTCATGACGACCTGTCATAGATCGGCAGGAATATTGACTCTTGCCAAGCGAGAGGGGTGATATATCTTTTGATACGTTTCATTTATTGCTGAGGATTCACCAATGAATCGACCCAATTCCAACGGGCGGCCAACGATCGTCGACGTGGCGAGAAAGGCGGGGCTCTCCGTCGGAACCGTGTCCAACTATCTCAACGGACAGTCGCTTCGGATGGCAAACCGCGCCCGGATCGAAGCGGCAATCGAGGAGTTGAGTTTTACGCGCAATCAGATCGCCGTCTCCATGAAGACGACCGAAACCCGGCTCGTCGGCTTGCTGGTGCCGTCGATGAGCGAGTTCCACGGCGGCATCGCGGAGCGGCTATCGGCGATCTTGCACGAACAGGGCCGAGCGCTGCTGACCTATTGCCATGGTCAGAAGCCGGACGTGATGGATCAGGCGTTGGACTTTTTCACCGGACAACGGGTCGCGGCACTCGTGTTGAGCGGTGCCGATTGTCTCCGAGACAAACTCGTCCGCCTCGCCGATCGTGGCTTGCCGATCATCTGCTTTAACAACGATATTGAAGGCGTGCCGATGCAGCGAGTGTTCGTCAACAACCGCGACGCGGCGCGGCGAGCTGTCGGTCATCTCATCGATCTCGGTCATTCACGAATTGCTGTTCTGAGCGGTGACCTCAGTCAGTCCACCGCGCGCGAGCGCCTTGAGGGTTACCATCAGGCCATGGCGGGCCGCGGGCTCGCCGTCGATGACCGCCTGGTCGGGGCTGGTTCATGGCGACCGAGCCTCGCCTATGCGGCACTGTCAGACCTTCTCGACGGCCCGCAGAAGCCAACCGCGCTGTTTTCGTCGAGCGCCGGCATGACATTCGGGGCTCTCCAACTGTTGGCGGATCGGGGTTTGCGCGTTCCCGATGACATTTCTCTCATAGGCTTCGACGACAGCGTCGCTTTCCGGCTCCGCGAACACCCGCTGACCGTCATTCAGCAGCCGCTCGACAGGATCGCCGGTGCGATCGGGGAGCTTCTGGCCGCGCATCTTGAGGCCGACAAATACTTAGCGCCCGGAACTCTGCGTTTCGATTGCGACTTGATAACCCGCCGTTCCTGTGGGCGACTTCCGGCGTGAATGTAAGCTCAAATCCATTGGCCGAATCCGTTGGCAGTCAGGGGCCAGGTCCTTGAGGCTCAATGGGCCGTTGCGGTGATTGCGGCAGCGACCATTCTCTCCTGACTGGCCATCATGTTGTATGATACGTCGAGCCTTCAGCGACATTAAGTCCGGTCGGGCGGGGGAGCGGCATGGGTAGCCCGGGGTCAGCTGCCATACAAATTCGCCGTGTTCTTGTTCGCAGTCGACACATGATGAAAGCGGAGTGACACGTGCTCGCTTGTATCTCGTGATAGAGCATATTATTTTTTTGTGTTGGCGTGTGGAATGCAGATATTTCTTGTAATATCTGCTGTTCCAATTACCTTAAAAAGGTGTAAAGATCCACACTGCTGCCGTTTAAATCGGATACTTATGCTTCATCTGTCTGATTATAACTCAGAGTTAACTGTGTTGATAGATCAATTATTTCATATTTTTTTATGATATCACAATTCACTAGCCTTATTTCTTCCCGGCACGGAACTCAACTATTCGTTCGAACGAGGTATAGCGTTCTATCAACCGGCGGCGGGTTGTTTTCTCGACCGACGTGGGAAACGACTGCATCCCATCCTACAGCGGTCGGATCGCTCGAATAACCCCGATCGCAACGCTGGTAGACCTCCGATTCTCGCGGCTCCGCATTGACGTTTCCGTAGAAACAGCGTCAACCATTGGAGCGATGCAGGCGCTTCAACTCCCATCCGGACCAGCTATCAGGAGCCCTATTCCGGTGATACGCGATAGAGTGCTTGATAGAGCTGACTTATTATTAAAGACATCAATGTATTATCTGACTTAGAAATATTTTTGTACGCTCATTCTGAGGATTGTCAAAGAATTCATCTGGCGTGTTCTGCTCGACAATCTGGCCTTTGTCCATGAATATTACGCGATTGGCGACCTTGCGCGCGAAGCCCATTTCGTGAGTGACACACAGCATGGTCATACCTTCTTCGGCGAGGCCAACCATCGTCTCCAGTACCTCCTTCACCATCTCGGGGTCGAGGGCCGAGGTGGGCTCGTCGAAAAGCATGACGCGTGGCTTCATACAAAGCGCACGTGCGATTGCGACACGCTGTTGCTGGCCGCCGGAGAGCTGGCCCGGGTATTTGTGAGCTTGCTCAGGAATTCTAACGCGTTCGAGGAAATGCATTGCAAGTTCTTCGGCAGCCTTGCGGGGCATTTTTCGGGTCGATATTGGTGCCAGAGTGCAATTCTGCAGGATGGTCAGGTGAGGGAATAGATTAAAATGCTGGAACACCATGCCGACTTCGCGGCGAACTTCGTATATACGCCTGCGGTCGTTCGCGAGGTCGCTTGTGAGTTCGATACCGTCGACGACGATGCTGCCCTTCTGGTGTTCCTCAAGCCGGTTGATGCAGCGGATCATCGTGGACTTGCCAGAGCCGGAAGGTCCACAGATGACGATGCGCTCGCCGCGCATGACTTTCAGGTTGATGTCTTTGAGAACGTTGAAATCGTTATACCATTTGTGCATGCCGATGATCTCGACAGCGATGTCGTTTCGCGACACCTTCATCTTTGAGGCATCGACCGTGAATTCTCCCGCGCTGATCTGATTCTCATTCGTCATCAATCGCCTCCAATCTGATTGTATAGACACTCCGGCCAAGCTGGGCCCGGCAGAATGCGAGTGGACCCTTGCCCTCCGGCAAGCCCAGCAGGACGCAGCCGTGTTGGCACCTTTCTTCCGCCAGACTTCCTCCGGCTTTGAACGACAGTGGCCCAATCCTATCCGCGCCTACTCGCGGTAGATCATCGTCCCGGAATGGCCACTCGTGCTTCGATGATCTTGAAGGTCCACCCGAACAGAGCGCCGAACACGAGATAGAGGATGCCCGCGATCAGAAAGGCTTCGAATGGTGCATAGGTGCGTGCGACGAAGAGGCGTGCGGCACCAGTCATCTCGATGACCGTCACCGCGCTTGCCAATGTCGATGCCTTCATGACCAAGACGAGTTCATTGCCAATCGCGGGAAGAACGACCCGATAGACCTGTGGCAAAACCACCTTCGACAGGATTGCGTGGTCCGTGAGGCCAAGCGCATGTCCGGCCTCGAATTGACCCTTGTGGAGCTGCCGAATGGCACCCGCAACGACGCGCGCGGAATAGGCGGCGGAGTTCAGCGCGATCGCCAGGATCGCGCAGTAGACCGCGCTGCGCAGCACCGGCCACAGGAAGCTCTCGCGTATGAATTCCAGTTGTCCAAGACCGTAGTAGATGATGAACAACTGAATGAGGAGTGGACTGCCTCGCACGACGAAAGTGTAGAATGCCGCCGGGACGCTCAGCCACACACGCGTCGAGACGAGGGCAAGTGCGACCGGAAGAGCTATCGCTTGCCCGAGAGCGAAACCGCAGATCGTGATGAGGAGCGTCAGGAAAAGACCGCTCAAAATGGCGCTAAATGCCGGAAGCAACAAGTCGAAAGACATGGCATCACCGCGTTGAGTTGGGATCAAGACGGGCGGAGATCAGATTGATCACCAGGGAAGAGATCCCTGTCACCAGGACGTAAAGGACCGCAGCTGTCAGATAAAAGGCGAGTGGCTGGTGCGTGGCGCCAGCGGCCACCACCGACTTTCGCATCAACTCTTCCAGGCCGACGATGGAGACGAGCGCGCTCTCCTTGAGAATTACCAACCACTGATTGCCGAGGCCGGGTAAAGCCCTCATAACCATTTGCGGCGATATCACCTTTGTGAAGGCCGAGAGATGCGTCAATCCCAAAGCGATGGCGGCCTCCCACTGGCCGCGCGCGATACCGGCGAGGGCACCGCGCAGGATTTCTGTACAATAGGCGGCTGACACGACCGACAGCGAAGCTATGCCTGCCGAGAGTGCATCGACCTCGAAGTAGGCACCCCGCATGCGGGTCAGCAACACCGTACCACCGTAAAAGACGAGAAAAATGATGAGGAGTTCCGGAAGGCCGCGGATCAGACCGACATAACCGGCGACCAAGCGCCGCAGAACCGGCGGGCCATAGTGGCCGACAGGAGCCAGGAAGAGCGCCATGGCGAGCCCGCACGCAAAGCTGCCCGCCGCGACTGCGAGCGTCACCCAGAGGCCTTGCAGCAGTTGTGGAGAGTATTGGACTATCGAATCGAGCATGCAGCGGCCTCCTTTTTGGATCGGCCCGCGTCCGTCAGAGATAGAATTTCGCGGGTGAGGGCCTCGAAGAAGCTCGCGGAGAACCCGACCATCTTCTCGAACTGCGCAATGACGATATTCTCGTCAGAGGAGTGAAGTCTGGACCCGTGATGGGTAATTCCCGCGCCGAACAGGGTTGCGCCGAATTGGCGCACGAAGTGATGGGCCGGTCCCGATCCAGCCGCGCTGGGTTGAAGAACGACCTCCAGGCCGAACCATTTGCCGAGAAGTTCGGCACCGAACGCGATGATCGGATTATCCGGGGCACTGCGCACACCCCTCAGTTCCGCATCGTGCACGGTCAGCTCAATGTCGACAAAGCCTTTGGCATCGAGATGCTGACGCAAGAGCCGGACTATGGTCTCGGGAGACTGACCCGGTACGAGACGAAAATCGAGTTTGGCGATGGCGCTGCACGGCAGAACCGTCATGGACCCTTCGCCGCCGTAACCGCCATGAATGCCGTTGACGTTGACGCAAGGGGCGAGGTTCATGCGACCGTAGAAATTGGCGTCGGTCACGTCGCGCAATCGTTTCGTGCCTCCGGTGGAGCGCCCGAGATCGTCGAGCGAAAACGGGCTCCGCTCGACGAGGTGTCGGGTGGTCGCGTCGACCGGTTCGATGCCCTCGTAGAATCCGTTGATGAGAACACGACCGGCTTCATCGCGCAGCGAGGCAATCGCCGAGGCCATTCGCCACAGCGGATTGTCGAAGACGACCCCAAGGCTCGAATGTAGGTCCGCCGCCGAGGTGCGACAGGAGAGTTCCACCGCGAGAAGCCCCTTGAAACCGAGGAGAATGACGGGGCGTCCAGTCGTATCGATCTCGCCGTATTCCCACCAACAGAGATCCGATTTCAGGTCTGGAAAACGGCTGGCGAGAAAGCCCGAGAGAGACGGGCTGCCGACCTCCTCTTCACCTTCCAGGATCCAGACGACCCGGTATGGCAAGGGCTCCGGGAAGCGCGAGCGGAACAAGTTCCATCCCGCCAACCTGCTCACGAACTCACCCTTGTCGTCGGCCACACCGCGCCCGAACAACCGCCCGTCACGTTCGGCGAGCACGAAGGGTGGCGCGGTCCACCGGTCCAAAGGCCCTTCCGGCTGAACGTCATAATGGTTGTAGATGACGAGTGTGAAAGGTCCGGCGCCGGCCTCGGCGACCACGAAAGGTCCGATAGCGCCTTCATGGAGCCCGGTCTCAAAGCCGGCTTCAGCGAGCAGTGCCGCGATCTTCATCGCGCACGTATCCAATTCCTGCCCCCTTGCGCTTACCGAGGGGATTGCCACCAGTTCGGCGAGTTCGCGGCGCGCAGTTGCTAGAATCTGGGCATCTATCGACACGTCGAAGCTCCTGAAGCCGAAATATTCGCGGGTGAGGCGGGAGGGGCGAGCCGTCTCGACAACGTCACTTGGCCGAAACGTCGTAGCCGAACCACTTTTCGGAGGCGGCTTTGATGGCCCCTTCTGTCCGCATTGCCGCGATCGCCGCATCGATGCGTGACCGCAATGCGGAATTGCCCTTCTTCAGAGCAATGCCCTGACCTTTGCCGAATTCGGGGAAGTCGGAGCTGTTCAACAAAGGGCCGGCGTAGGTGAGCTTACCCGCGCCATGGGCCTTGACCAGGGGATCCCAGGCGGCCCGCTCCATCAGTCCAGCATCTATACGACCGGCGATCAGGTCGTCGGCAATCTGGTCTGGTCGGTCATAGGCTCTGACGTCAGCCTTGGGAAAATGGGCACGGATCACCTGCTCGTGCGTCGTGCCGGTCTGGACGCCGATCACGGCCGAGCCCAGCTTCGCGACCAGTTCCGCGGCCGACTTGGCAGATGCGGCTGCGTTGCCGAGCGCGACGACCACGGATGCGGGAGCGTCGGCGTAGGCAGTCGAGAAATCGACGCGCTCGGCACGCTCGGCGTTGATCGAGATGCCAGACATCACCAGGTCGAACTTACCGATCTGTAGGCCGGGCAGCAGGCCGTCGAACGTCTGGTTCTGCCAGACGCAGGTCGCGCGGATGCGCTTGCAGATCTCGTCTCCGACCGAACGATCGAACCCGATGATCTGGCCGGCAGCGTCGACCGACTCCCATGGTGGATAATCGGCGCTGGTGCCGATCTTGAGTTCTTCGGCTCGCGCGGAACCCGCGCTCATAGCAATGCTGAGCAGAGTGGCCAGAGCCAGAGTCTTCATCATCCGTACCCCCTTAACATAGACTGGGACCGCTTCGGTGCGTGATGCAGAGCGAGGCCGGTCGTATTGAGTTCGGGGTCATACTGCTGGCTCCGTCCTTGCGGTCACGTTCCTCAAGCGCCGGAAAACCTGCAGTGCGTGGACTCCGATGATAGACGCAACGCGTGCCTACAAAGCAGGCATTATTTGTGTGCGCCCATAATTTGAACGGTACGTGTTACCTATTGCATTGCAAAGCTGATTTATATGCGTGATAGCATACTGCAATGCGGAAGAAATCGACGCCCAGTGGCTCGCAATGGCTTGGAAAATGGTCGCGCTTGCGCGACCTCGAAATCATCTGCGCGATCGTTGCAGAGCGGAAGACGACGACCGCAGCGCAGCGCCTGGGGATGTCTCAGCCCGGCGTCAGTCGTGCGATTGCCGCAATCGAAAAGCGACATGGCAAAGTCCTGTTCCATCGTGAGGGAGGGCGCCTTCAGCCGACCGCAGAGGCCTTGGTACTCCACCGCTTGGGAAGCGCGGCCTTCAGCGCGCTGGCGGCTCTGGACGGCAGTCTGGCGGAGCCCGTCGCGGAGCACATCGTCGTGTCCGCACTCCCGACGATGTGCCACTGTTTCCTCGTCGGAGCCGTCGCCGATTTCCTCGAGTTCCATCCGCAGGTCTCGATTTCCCTCTATATGGCAGACGCCGAAGACCCTGCGGGGTCGATCGCGGAAGGACGGGTGGACGTGGGCGTGAGTGACTCTGTCTTCCTCCATTCCGGCGTTTCGGCTGAGCCGTTGCTTCAGACGTCGGCGGTCTGCGTAATGCCTTCCGATCACCATCTCGCTGCCAAACCTTGGATCGGTCCTGACGATCTCGATGACGAACGCTTCGTCGCCACCAGCCATAGACATTCCCAGAGGGCGGCATTGGACCGCATCTTTTCCGACTCCGGGGTGATGCCGAAAACCACTGTCGAGATTGATACCGTCATGGACATGGTCGAGATGATCAGACGGGGCTTCGGCGTGTCGATCCTCAACCCGTTTCCGATTGCCCGTTTCGATGTGACAGGTCTCGAACTGAAGCCGTTTCGGCCGGAATTCCTTTTTCAGACAAACGTAATGTTGTCCGCGAACCGACCGATGTCGGTGTCGGTACGGCGCTTTGTCGACTTTCTCAAGGATCGGTGTCGCAGTTTCGGTCTGCCGTGAGATCTTGTCCCATAAGCGGACTGCCAGCTCAGTCCGAGGTCGGCTGCGCGTTCTCGTTCTACATCAATGGTCACAACCGTGCGCGCGTGCTGCGCGGCGTGGCGAGCAGCAATGTCGTCTCCGAGGCTGTGATGCCGGGTACCAATCGGACCCGACGTAGCACGGTATCGAGATCGGTCAGGCTTTGGGCGGAAAACTCGATGACCAAGTCCCAGCGGCCGTTCGTGGTGTGGATCGCGCCGATCTCAGGGAAGCCGACCAGTGCATCGATCACACGATCCACCACCCGCCCCTCAACCTCGACCATTGTCAATCCACGCACCGGCATGAACACCGCGTCGGCCCGCAGCACCACAGTGTAGCCGATGATCGTCCCGTCGGCCTCCAGCCGTTCAAGCCTTGCCCGGACGGTCGCTCTGGACAGGCCGAGCTCGACGGCGAGGTTCGAAATGCTGCTGCGGCCGTCGTGGCGTAGAATCGAGACGAGGCGTTGGTCGATTTCGTCCATCGGTCGCTCCTATTCGATAAGGCTTTTAGAGCACATCGATAAGGTAAATCGTCCTTTTTGCCAATCTGATCCGTTCACTCTGCCGGTCATCCCCTCTAGTTTCTGAGGAGATGACGACAGACGAGGACCTTCATGAGCGATCGCTGCATTCTGATTGGAGCGCCGGTAGAGGCGGGAACGGGGCGACGCGGTGCCGACATGGGTGCGAGAGCCTTCCGCGCCGCCGGCCTCGCCGAGACCCTGCGGGATCTCGGCCTCGAAGTTCGCGAGCACGGCAATCTGTTTATCGGGCCGGTCGTGCCCAAAGCACACCCCAATCCGATGATCGGCGACATCGCCGAGATCGCTGCCTGGACCGAGGTGATCGAGAAGGTCGCCTACGAGACGGCAGCGCAAGGCATGCCGATCTTCCTCGGCGGTGACCACAGCGTGGCGGCGGGATCGATCGCCGGCATCAACCGGCGCGCGGTCGAGGACGGTCGCGAGCTGTTCGTGCTCTGGCTCGACGCTCATTCCGACTATCACACGCTCGACACCACCGAGAGTGGCAATCTCCACGGCGTGCCGGCGGCCTATGTCACGGGGCGACCGGGATTTGCCGGCTATTTCCCGCCGCTCGTCGCGCCGGTGAAGCCGGAGAACGTCTGCATGGTCGGGCTGCGCAGCGTCGATCCGGCGGAGCGCTCGGCGCTCGACGGCTCCGGCATCACCGTTCACGACATGCGCGCCATCGACGAGAACGGCATCGGCCGGCTGGTCGGCAGCTTCCTGAAGGAGGTGGTGGTGCGCGGCGGCATCCTCCACGTCAGTCTCGACGTCGATTTTCTCGATCCGGAGATCGCGCCGGGCGTCGGCACCACGGTTCCCGGCGGGGCGACCTTCCGCGAGGCCCATCTCGTCATGGAGATGCTGCACGACACCGGTCTCGTGCGCAGCCTCGACGTGGTCGAGCTCAACCCCTTCCTCGACGAGCGCGGCCGCACCGCGCTGTTGCTCGTCGACCTCGTCGCCAGTCTCATGGGCCGGCGGATCCTCGACAGACCCACCCGGAGCTGGTCATGACCCACCGCGCCTTGAACATCGTTCCCTTCGTCAGCGTCCACAACATGATGCGGCTGGTGAACGCCGTCGGCGTCGAGCGGTTCCTGACCGAACTCGCCACTTTCGTCGAGGACGATTTCCGGCGCTGGCCGGTTTTCGACAAGACGCCGCGTCTCGCCTCGCATTCGGTCGACGGCGTGATCGAGCTGATGCCTACCAGCGACGGCATCACCTACGGTTTCAAATACGTCAATGGTCACCCCAAGAACATGCGCGTCGGCCGCCAGACAGTCACCGCCTTCGGGCTCCTCGCCGATGTCGCCACCGGCTATCCGGTGCTCCTCAGCGAGATGACGATCCTGACGGCGCTGCGCACCGCCGCCACCTCCGCCGTCGCCGCGCTCCACCTCGCCAGACCGGGATCGCGCACCATGGCGATCATCGGCAACGGCGCGCAGTCGGAGTTCCAGGCCGTCGCATTCAAGGCGCTCCTCGGCATCGACCGCCTGCGCCTCTACGACATCGAGCGCTGGGCGAGCGAGAAATGCGCCCGCAATCTCGCCCGTTACGGCTTCGACGTGACGATCTGCGACGGTGTCGCCTCGGCCGTCGAGGGCGCCGACATCGTCACCACGGTGACCGCCGACAAGCAGAACGCCACCATCCTCACCGACAATCTCGTCGGAGCGGGACAGCACATCAACGCCGTTGGCGGCGATTGCCCGGGCAAGACCGAACTGCACCGCGACATTCTGCTGCGCGCCGACATCTTCGTCGAATATCCGCCGCAGACCCGGATCGAGGGCGAAATTCAGCAGCTCGCCGCAGACCATCCGGTCACCGAGTTCTGGCGGGTGATTGCCGGCGAGGTGGCGGGCCGACGCTCGGCCGAGCAGATCACCCTGTTCGACTCGGTCGGCTTCGCCACGGAGGACTTTTCGGCCTTGCGCTACGTCCGCTCCAAGCTGGCGCTCGGTGGCTTCCACGAGGATCTCGATCTGCTCGCCGACCCCGACGAGCCGCGCGATCTCCTCGGCATGGTCCATCGCGCCGCTGTCTCGGAAATTTCTCGCCCCTGACGCGGCGGAGTTGACACCAATCGTCCGCTGCGTAGAGATCTTGGGCGCACTCGTGCTCATCCATCCTCGAACGCCGGACGTGGACGTGATGAACCGCCGGCTATTCGAGCTATTTCACGGCCGCTTTCGCTCACAACAATTGCTCACGCCCAACCCCCCGCATAAATTTATCTGGCCGGGACCATAGGTGACGGTGTCTCAGTTACACCACGCCAGTGGGCACGATCTCGCGCTGCTCTTTCTGTCGCTCGACCGTGATGGCCGCGCATGGAAGAGTTTCGATTGGGACGCGATGAATCGCCTCTAGGAGAAGGGCTATATCGGCAATCCCGCAAGCAAGGCGAAATCGGTCATTCTGACGGACGATGGCCTCGCCAGGTCCGAGCGATTATTCCGCGGATTGTTCGGCAAGGCGGAGTGACGAGCGATATTGCCGCCTTCACCCGACCTCACCCTTCCGACGGGTATCGGCAAGCTGGCTGCCGCCGCGGCGGGGTCAAGCCCGGCCCGCGCCAGACCGTGTAGGGCCTGACCTCACCGCTCGACTGCGCCGACCCAACGCCTCCTCGCCCTCGATCGGAGGGTGACATCGAATGGAGGCCGACATGGCAGACCCGCTCATCACAGACGAACTCTTCGCCCAGCTCATCGCCAATGGCGTCCGCAGCGTCGCCGGCGAGGACATCGATCCGCCCCCGGTCGTCAAGCTCTTTACGCCGGATGCCGGTGCAACCTGGCTTCTCACAGAAGCCGATCCAGACGACCCCGACCGACTCTTCGGCCTGTGCGACCTCGGCCTTGGCGAACCCGAACTCGGCTATGTCAGCCTCGTCGAGATCAGTACAGTGCGTGGACGCCTGCGGCTTCCGGTCGAACGCGACCTCTACTTCACGGCCCGGCGTTCGCTGAGCTGGTACGCTCGGCGCGCCCGCCAATCCGGTAGGATCGTCACCGACTGACGATCACAATCGCGCCCCGCCTTCGGGCGGGGCGCTTCGCTATGTTCGTGTTTCCGGCAGAACACGAAAATGCGGTGATCAGGATGCACGGCTTTCAGGTTCGGCGGCTTTACGCATCCTGATCCGGTTTTTCTCCCGGCTCCCGCTGGCGCTCAAGCCGGGCGGATTGCTTGGGGGCGCCGCCCCCTGGCGCGGTCAAGGGTGAAGCGCCGGCGAGCCGGCGCCGTCCGGGGTGGTCTCCCCGACCTTCCGCGCGGATACGATGTTCCGCACATCGGTCATTGGGCAAATCCGCTTGTGCAGGCCGGGCGATCCCCCTCCACCCCGGCCGCCCTGGCCCTTGCACCCCCCGGTCTCGCCGACGGGCAGGGTTGCAGCGCAGCGCTGCGCTCCAACCCAAGCCCATGAGGATCAAGACCATGACCAACATTATCGAGACAACCGCTACGATTTCCGAAGCCCCCGCCATCGAGAACGGCGCGGTGCTGTTCGTGCCGCTGAACAAATTGAAGAAGTCGCCCAAGAACGCCCGCAAGACCCCGCACAGCGACGCCCATATCGAGGCGCTGGCAGCCAGCATCGCCGCCAAGGGGATGTTGCAAAATCTGGTGGTGGAGCCGGAGACGGACGCGGACGGCCAGCCGACCGGCTGCTATTGCGTCATCATCGGTGAAGGCCGCAGGCTGGCGCAGATGCTGCGCGTCAAGCGCAAGCAGATCAAGAAGACGGAAGCCATCCGCGTCGTTCTCGATACGGAGAACGACGCGGCGGAAATCAGCCTTGACGAGAACGTCACCCGCGAGGCGATGCACCCCGCCGACCAGTTCGAGCGGTTCCGTGAGTTGGCCGAAAATCGTGGTTGGGGCGCGGAGGACATCGCCGCCCGATTTGGCGTGACGGCCCATGTCGTGCGCCAGCGGATGCGTCTCGGCGCTGTCAGCCCCAAACTGATGCAGGTCTATCGCGACGGTGGATTAACCTTGGAGCAGTTGATGGCCTTCGCCATCGTGGACGATCCGGCCCGGCAGGAGCAGGTTTACGAGAACCTGTCGTGGAACAAAGACCCCTCGACCATTCGCCGCGACCTGACCCGGATGCACATCGCAGCGACGGATCGGCGGGCGATCTTCGTCGGTGCGGAAGTCTATAGCGAGGCGGGTGGCGTGATCCTGCGCGACCTGTTCACCGAGGATCGTGGTGGCTTCTACGAGGATGCCGGTTTGCTCGACCGGCTTGTCATCAAGAAGCTGGACGGGATCGCGGAGAGCGTGAAGGCCGAGGAAGGTTGGAAGTGGGCCTCTGTCCATATCGACTATCCGCACGGCAACGGTCTGCGCCGCACCTATCCGCATTCGGTGGCGCTGTCGGAGGAAGACGAGGCAGCCTACGCCGCCGCGCAAACAGAATACAACGCGCTGACCGAGCAGTATGACAGCGTTGAGGAACTGCCCGACGACGTCGATCAGCGGTTCGGGGAGTTGGAAGCCGAGATCGAGCGCATCGACGCCTTGCGTCACGCCTATGACGCTGACGAGATCGCCCGTGGCGGCGTGTTCGTCATCCTCTCCCATGACGGGGAAGCCCGCATCGAACGAGGGTTCATCCGCGCCGAGGATGAACAGCCGGAAGCCAAGGACGATACAAACGGTGAAGGCGGTGGTGTGATCGATGGCGTTCGCGTCAACGGTGACGGCGAGATCATCGAGGAGGTCGACCGTGAAGAGGACGGCAACCCCGTTTCCACACGCGAAACTGAGGAGGAAGACGCCGGGGACGTGGGCAAGCCCCAGTCGGACGGTCTCATCCGTGACCTGACCTCGCACCGAACGCTCGGCCTTCGCCTTGCCTTGGGCGAGCAGCCGGACATGGCGCTGATCGCCGTCACCCATGCGCTGGTGGCGCAGACATTCTATCGCGGGACGGACGCTACCTGCCTCGAAATCCGCCCTACGAGCAGCTATCTGGCGTCCCACGCGGACGGCATCGAGGACACGGCGGCGGGCAAGGCGCTGGCGGATCGTCACGCCGGATGGGCGGCGGACATGCCGCGCGACGTGGCTGACCTGTGGGGCTTCGTTGCCGGTCTGGACCATGCCAGCGTCATGGCGCTGTTCGCCCATTGCGCCTCGCTCACCGTCAATGCGGTGAAGCAGCCTTGGGAGAAGAAGCCCCACGCCCATGCCACGGCGGAGAAGCTGGCGACGGCGGTGGCGCTGGACATGACGGCGCACTGGACGCCGACCGTGCGGGCCTATCTGGGCCGCGTGACCAAGGCGCACATCCTCGCCGCCGTGCGCGAAGCCATCGGCGATGCGGCGGCGGAGCGGATCGCGGGCTTGAAGAAGACGGAGATGGCGGAGGCTGCCGAACAGCTTCTGGCCGGAACCGGCTGGCTTCCCGCCGCACTGCGGACAGTGCGGCCCACGTGGCTGGACGATCGCCAAGAAGCTGACGCCTTGCAGATCGCCGCCGAGTGAGGATCGGGCCGGGACCGCATCGGCGCGGTCCCGGCTTCTCTCTCACCCAGAATCCAAAAAACGCGGTCGTGCGGTGTTCACCGCGCGACCGGCTGACCTCGACTGTCCGATGGCCATGACCGTCATCGGGATTATGGAGACCCATCATGATCGCCGTGATGTTGATGAGCATAGCGCTGATCGCGGGCCTATGTGTCCTGGCCTATACGCTTGCCGTCTATGCGCTGCCCTTCATGCTGGCCGTGGAAGCGGCGCGCTTCGCCTATGCCACCGGCTCCAGCCTATTCGGCGCGGGCCTTGTCGGGCTCGTCGCCGGGGCCACAGCCTATGGTCTGTTGATATTCGCTTTCACGTCGCAGCGCTCGCCGATCCTGCGCCTGATCGTGGTGCTCGCTTTCGCTTTGCCTGCCGGCATCGCAGGCTATGCGCTCGTTCACGGTGTCACGCGCGAGGCCGTGCCGTCCGGGGGCTGGCGCGTGATCTTCTGTATGGTCGGAGGCTGTGTAACCGGCGTGTCGGCATTGATGCGACTGGCAGGCGGGGCGCTCTCCCCTGCTGAATAGGCGGAACGCCACGATAGCGGCCTTCGACCGCTACCTCACCGGTGCCAGTGCTGCCTGAACTCGTCAGCGAACCACATCTCGACATCATAGGAGACGGACGTGGTGGTTCGGAAATCGAGATAGGACGAATAGTTCGGCCAGGCCCATGACAAAAACGGCCGAGAAGCTGAGTTTTCCGGACGAAGGTCTGTCAGTCCACTCTCCCTGTGCCATTGGTGGCACAGGTGACGGATCACGGCTTCGCACGCGCCTTTCTTCATGACGGCTCATCTGTCCACTCGCCAACCTCCGCCTGATAGCAGACGAAGGCGAGCTTGTTGCCGTCCGGGTCGCGCACATAGGCTGCGTAGAAACCCGGCCCATACTGTGGTCGTGGACCGGGCAGGCCTTCATCGGAGCCGCCATGCGTCATCGCCAACTCATAAAGGTCTTTCACCTGGGCGACACTCGGCGCACGAAGCGCCAGCATCACGCCATTACCTGACGTTGCCGCCATGCTGTCGAACGGTCGACCGACGCAAAGTCCGGGAATGGCATAATCTTCCAGCGATCCCCACGACACGCTGTTATCCCCGGTCCAGCATCGCGGCTGCCCGAGCCGCTCCATCAACGGGTCATAGAACCGGATCGCACGATCCAGATCGTTGGTCCCCAACATGGCATAGGCGAACATCGAACTCCTCCGAACGCGGCGCTATAGTCACCGACCGAGAGGCATCACCTCGCCGCGACCACCGCAACACCCGCGCCGACCATGACGCTGCCGGCGGTGCGGTTCACCCGGCGGACGATGCGGGGGCTACGCAAGAGCTTGCGGGCACGACTGGCCAGGAGCACATGCCCACCGATAACGACGACCTCGACAGCGACAATGACCGCTGCCAACACTCCGACCTGACCGAGCGTGAGAGACGCCCCGACCATGTTTGGCAACAGCGCAACATAGAATAGAGGCATTTTCGGATTGCCGAGATTGAGCGCGATGCCGGTTGCGAAGATCGAAACAAGTCCACCCCCTCCGTTGACGGGCTGGAGATCGGGTACGACCGGTTCAGCCGTCCAGAGCCTGATGCCCATCCAGATCAGATAGGCTGCGCCCGCGTAACGCAGGATCGTCATCACCACTCCCATCTCGGCCGCGAGGACCGATAGGCCGAACGCCGCGAGCGTCAGGAAGATCAGGATGCCGACAACGGTTCCAGCGCCGTAGGCGATGCCCGAGGCCGCACCATTGGCAATGGTGCGGGCGACGATGGTCATGTTGTCGGGTCCAGGACTGGCGGCGAAGACGAAAAAGGCTGCTGCAAAAGCGAGAAGAGTGGAGAACTCCATCAATATACTCCCGAGGTTGGTGTGGAGGCGCAGACCTCCTGTTTTTAGCTCATCAAGCAACCATACTCAAAGCAAGTGAACCGAGGGCATAGAGACCGAAAAGGATGAGGATCAGTCCTGACAGGCTCGAAACCCTCCGGGAGAAACTTTCGGGAAGGCGCTGCCTGGCCAATGCTACACCGCCGCTCAGGACAAACCACCACAGCAAAGAGCCAAGAAAAACGCCAGCGACAACGAGAAACACACTCGTGGTGCCCGCTGCGTCCGCAAGACCGAGACCCGCAAAAATCGCCGCAAAGGACAGAATGGTCATAGGGTTGGTGATCGTCAGGAAGAAGGTCGCGGCGATGGTGCCGAAAAGATCGCGCGCGCCGACTTGAGCTGCGTTCCCGACAGGCTTGGGTTTCAGGCTTTTCCATCCGAGCCACAACATGAACAGGCCACCCACGATTTTGAGTGGCGCGTCGATCGTCGCAAGGGTGGCCGCGAAAGCCGAAAACCCGACGGCTGCGAGGCTGGCATAGACGGCATCCGCCAGGGCGGTGCCAAGGCCACCCGCCACACCAGCCCAGAATCCGCGTTCAAACGTCCGATTGATGCATAAGGCGCCGATCGGGCCGAGCGGAGCCGCGATCGCAAGGCCCAGCACGATGCTTTTCAGGATAAGGATCAAGTCCATCAGTCCACGCTCCCCTTCGGCATAAACGGCCCCGGCACCACGGATGACAGGGCGATGATCGTTTCCGTGCGGGCGAGGAATCCGTACTGTTTCATGGTCGCCAGAAAGGATTCGATCTCCGCCAGAGATGCGACATGGACTTTGGCGAGATAGGACCACGGTCCGGTCACATGGTGACATTCCGCAATGGCGGACTGCGACGCCGCATAGGAGCGAAACGCGCCCTCATCGGCATCCGGCGCTAATGCGATCCAGACGAAGGCGATGACCGGCAACTCGAAGGCTGCCGGATCGGCATCGACGGTGATGCGCCGGATCGCCCCGCTCGCGGTCAGGCGTCGGATGCGCTCGTTCACTGCCGACGCGGAAAGCTCGACCACATTTCCGATATCGGCCAACGAACGGCGGGCATCTTCTGCCAAAAGAGTGATGATTTTGCGGTCTACGATGTCCATAACCGCATAAATGCACGTTGGACACATAAATACAAGATATTATGCGGAATATGTGGCGTTAGCCGCATAATTTGTGGTCCAGATGGTGATCGACCGGATAATCGGGCGTTGCCCTTCGGGCCGCGCTTTCGGCAGCGCCGGAACCACGCCGATGGCGCGTTTCCGCCATTCGGCTTCAATCGCTAACGCAAAGAGTGGGCGGCGGCGGCCCCCTGAGCAGCCCCGCCCGGGCGAGCGGCAGCCTGTGGGTGTCGGTTCATGGCACCAGCGGCGGGATCGTGCGTCCGTTATCTCCTTCTCGGCAGCGACACTTTCGTCCGGCTCAAACGCGTGGAAGTTTGGATCGTCAGCCGGCGAGACCGGTCGCTTTGGGCCCTGCAGGTGATCCTCACCGGCCTGCCCAACGCCAGCGCATCGAAGAAGACGAAGATCGGGAAGCATCCGTGTCCGCTTGTGGAGCCTGGGACGGCCTTGTCGTCGGCGGTTAGGAATAGATTGACGCGATCGGGGGGCACGTTTCGTGCCTGGCGCACAGGCCATCGCCACCAGTGCCGTGTTCCTTCCGATTTCCGTATAAGCCACGCCCACGGCGTCCTCGAATGGATTGGGTCTGACCGAAGACCGGCTGCGCCTCGCTCGTCTTCCCGCAACGTCCGTCGCCAACTTTTTTCCGCCGCGCGCCAACGCGCTTTGCATCGCCAAGCAAAAAAGCCGTCGCCGGCCGTCGTCCATTGCATTCCCGCCCTCCGGGTGCGGGGCCGATCGTCCTCGGTCGCACGACCACCATCGAGGTCGCGACAGGCGCGGCCCGAAGCAACGAAAGGCTCACGACAATGGCAACCATCGGCACCTTCACCAAGAACGAAAACGGCTCGGGCTTCACCGGCGCGGTCAAGACCCTGACCCTCAATGTCAAGGCCAAGTTCGTCCCCACCGAGGGCGAAAGCGAGCGCGGCCCGGACTTCCGCATCTTCGCAGGCACCACGGTCGAGTTCGGCGCGGCCTGGAAGAAGACCGCCCGCGAGACGGGCCGCGAATACCTCTCCGTCAAGCTGGATGATCCGAGCTTCCCCGCTCCGATCTACGCCAGCCTGGTCGAGGCCGAAGACGGCGAAGGCCTCAATCTCATCTGGTCGCGCCGCACGGGCGACTGAGGCCGGACATCTCCCGAAGCCCCGCTCGTCCGAGCGGGGCTGCTCAAGGGGCCGCCGCCTTTCAGGAAGTCCGGCAATCAGGTTGTACGATTTCAGGTAACCGCGGCGACCGGTCTCGTGCACCGACGCGGCGCACGACATGTTCGAAGAACTGCGGCCCGGCAGCACGATGTCGAATGAGGAAGATTCACGATCGGTCCGTCAGCGATCCGATTGACCGCGGTGATCCGAGGATCGAGCCGCGCCGGATTTGGCGCTTGTCGAGATGGCCGCTCCACAAGGTCAGTAGCAGGCCGATCCCGGCCATGATTGCACCGACCCATGGCGTTGCGCCCAATCCGAAGCGGGAAGCGGCCACCGTTCCGACGATGAAGGCTCCGAGCGCAAAGCCGGCATTGGCGGCTGACACATTGATGGTGGAGGCGCTATCGACACTGCCCGGTCGATGGCGCATGGTGAGCTAAGCGACATAGGTTGCCAGGCCCGGCGCATTGCAGAACATCAAGCCGCCAAGCGCCGCCAATGTCATGATCATGCCAGGCATGGACAAGGCGGTGAAGGTCAGCACCGCCGCCGCCTGCGCGGCGAACATCACGGTGCGCTGCGACCACGCTGCCCAGCAAGTGGTGTTGCAAGATTATATCCACGCGGTCACTGATGCCCCGTGCGGTTTGAGCTGGCCTCGAATTTGCTTGTTATTCCGTGTGTAATCGGTTGGGAAAACAAGTTCGTATGGCCGTGTCCAAATGGCTCAGCTACGCCGACTTCTATCGGGAATCGTCTTATCAGGCCTTTCCGCAAGAGCATCGGCGCGCTCAGGGGCTTCTAGCCTATAATTTGATCCAAGTTGAACAAGGTCCGCACAATTTCGTCGATCCCGAAGTTCCCGAGACAATCCTTGCCTTGCCATTGACCGTCGATCGTCGCTGCACGTGGCGATGGACGATGGGTGGGAAGAGTTCGCGGGAGAGCGCCGAACCCGGCCGTCTGCTCGCTGTCCCCTCCGGCGTCGAAAGCCGTTGGGAGATCGATGGAAGTCGCAAGATCCTGCTACTGACCGTGCCTGATTCGACTGTCCGATCGGTACTCGGCTCGTCGTGCCCGAAACGGGTGAGCGATGTGTTCTGGACCCTCAGTCGGGATACCTGGGTCGACCCCTTCGTCGAGGTTCTGCTCAATCGGATGTGGCAATGCGGGGCAGGCGGAGAGGCCGCCGATCGTTATCTCGCCGATGGTCTTCTCGTCTCGATGCTGTCGCAGCTCCTGATCCGGGCGGGGGCTCGGCTGGACGACGGAGCGCCCGTGGCCTTGCCACAATGGCGCCTTCGCCGAGTACGGGAATTCGTGGAAGCCAATCTCGACCAAGACATCGGCCTCGATGAGCTCGCTGATGCTGCCGGTTTCAGCAGACGTCATTTTGCCCGCAGTTTTCGCACCGAGACGGGCGAAACCCCTCACCGATGGCTCATGAAAGTCCGTCTGGAGCGGGCCCTGTTGCTCCTGAGGGAGACCGAAGAGACACTTGTCGACATTTCAGATCAGTGCGGCTTTTCGAGCCAGAGCCACTTTACGACGACAATGAAGTTGGTGACCGGCATGACGCCACGACAGTGGCGCCAAAACAATCAAGATTGAGCGTGATTGCCCTGTCTCAGAGCGCGATGAAACAGGGCATCGTGAGACGTGGCGCCTCGCAATCATTGAGATAGATCCGAACTTCGTCAGGCGCTCGACCACTCCCTGCGTCGATCGGTGCCAAGAGGAGGCGTGGCTCTGCCGCACGAGACGGGCAAGGGGCAGCGTGGCTCTTTGCTGAAAATTACGGCACGCCCAAATAAGAACCAAACGACGCTTTCCTCTAATTTCTCTAGACGAGTGGCGCGCCCTTCGAGTGGCACGCCGATTACCTCTCTGTGAGGTGCCGTCGAGGGATTTCATGAACGCATCACCACGAGCCCGCACCGTACTGCCTCTCGCTCCTGATCGGCAGGGCGCAGGACTGCACGAACATCAGAATGACGATCTGCTCGTCTGCCGAGACATCGTACTGGAGTTCGGGGCTTTTCGGGCGGTGAATTCATGTTCGTTTTCGGTTCGGCGCGGTTCAATCACCGGTTTGGTCGGCCCAAATGGTGCCGGCAAGTCGACGATGATCAATCTGATCGCCGGGGCGCTGCATCCCAGTAGTGGCAAGATTCACTACGCTGGTGAGGACATCACCGACCTCGCGCCGAACGAACGCTTTCATAGAGGGCTCGTGCGAACCTTTCAGATCCCGCACGAGTTTGCCCACCTGTCGGTCCTCGAGAACCTGATGTTGGTAGCGCCACATCAAGCCGGCGAACAGATGTGGTCGAACTGGTTCTCGCCTGGGCGGGTTCGCATCGACGAAGACGAAATCCGGCGACGCGCCTGGGCGACACTCGGGTTCCTCGAACTCACGCACATCGCCCACGAGCGCGCGGGGCGCATTTCCGGTGGGCAGAAGAAGCTGCTTGAGCTCGGCCGTACCATGATGACCGATGCCCAGCTGGTACTTCTCGACGAACCTGCAGCCGGCGTGAACCGAACACTGCTCCGCAAGCTCGAGTCGCAGATCGAGTATCTCAATCGCGAGAGAAACTACACCTTCCTCCTCATCGAACACGACATGGAGATGATCGAGCGCCTCTGCGATCCGGTCGTCTGTATGACCGAGGGCAGCGTTTTGATCGAGGCCGATTTCAAGACGGTGCGGTCCGATCCGCACGTCCTCGAAGCCTATCTTGGGGAAACGAAGGACGCAGCTCAATGACCGCATTACTTACCATGAGCAGCATCTCCGGCGGCTATGGCGACGCCGACATCCTTCATGACCTGTCGATGGAAGTCGGGGCGCGCGAGATCGTGGCGATCATCGGTCCCAACGGCGCCGGCAAATCCACCGCAATGAAGTCGATCTTCGGCCTCTTGACCATTCGCAGCGGCACCATCGTCGTCGATGGCACCGACATCACCGGATGGGCCCCGAGCCGGATCGTCAGATCGGGCATCTGCTACGTCCCGCAGGTCGCCAACGTCTTCTACGACATGACCGTTCACGAAAATTTCGAGATGGGAGCCTTTCTGCGCAACGGTGACTACTCCGATGCGCTGGAGCGGGTCTACGAGATGTTCCCGGACATGAAGGCCAAGCAGAAGGCGCTGGCCGGCAGCCTCTCGGGTGGGCAGCGCCAGATGGTCGCAATTGGGCGCGCACTCATGCTCGACCCCAAGGTTCTTCTCCTCGATGAGCCGACAGCAGGCCTCTCCCCCAAATACATGGAACAAATATTCCAGACATGTCGCGATATTCGCAACACCGGTGTTGCGTTAGTCCTCGTTGAGCAACACGCAAAGCAAGCTCTACGCTTCGCCGATCGTGGCTATGTCCTGGCTGCTGGAAGAAATAGATGCGACGGAACCGGGGTAGATTTGCTGAACAATAGATTTATCGCGGAAATGTTCTTGGGCGCATAAGGGGGTGACGTGGATATATCGAGCTTTATCAACTTCTTCCTGATCCCTGGGATCATCCTCGGGTCGATCTATGCGCTCGGTGCCATCGGCGTCACGCTCGTGTACGCGATCATGCGTCACGGTCACTTCGCCCACGGAGATCTTGCGACCTTCGGCGCCTTCATGGTGTTGCTGTTCTCCGCGTCATCGGGCCTGTCCCCATATGCCGCATTGCCCATTGCGGCCGTGGCTGCCGGGCTGATGGCGATTGCCATCGACTGGTTGTTCTATACCCATCTGCGCACGCTTCCCAAGATCATCACAACGATATCGTCTCTCGGCGTCGCATTGATGCTTCGCGCGGTGGTGCAGATCTTCTGGGGCGTCAATACCCTCAGCTACGAAACGGGGATCGCGCGGCCCGAAAACTGGTTCGGCCTGCGGATCAAGCCACACGAGGTGGTGACGGTCGTCATGGTGATCGGGCTGGTCGTGGCACTCGAGATCTTCCTGCGCCACAGCAAGTGGGGCAAGGCGATGCGGGCGATGTCCGACAACCCGGATCTGGCCTCGCTCTGCGGAATCGACAACCGAAAGGTGATCGCACTCACTTGGATGCTCGTCGGTGCGCTTTGCGCCGCTTCGGGGTTCTTCCTCGGATTGAACACCCAAGTCAAATCATTGATGGGGTGGAATATTCTGCTCCCGACGTTTGCTGCGGCCATTCTGGGCGGCGTCGGTCGCATCGAGGGGGCCATCCTCGGTGGCCTGATCGTCGGCATCTGCGAGGAGATGTCCGTCCTGGTCATCCGCAGTGAATACAAGGTTCTCAGCGGCTTCGTCATTCTGCTTCTCGCTCTCCTGATCCGTCCGACCGGCCTTTTCCGTGGCAAGGTACTCTGAGAGGAGACAGCCGAGATGAACTTCGTCACACTCCTCAACTATCCTATCTATCTTCTGATCTTCATATCGATCTACGGATGCCTGACCATCGCGCTGAATGTTCAGTGGGGGTATGCCGGGCTGTTCAACGCTGGTGTCGCCGGATTCTTCGCCGTCGGGGCCTACACGTCGGCCATTCTGACGTCACCCGCCGCCGTAGGACGGATCGGCGGCTTCAGCCTCCCCGTTCCGGTGGGCATGCTGGGTGCCATGCTCGCCTGTGTGGTCGCCGCATGGCCGGTCGGCAAAGTGTGCCTGAGGTTCCGTTCGGACTATCTCGCCATCGTGTCGATCGGGGTAGCGGAAGCCATTCGTCTGGTCGTCCGGTCGGAAGAGTGGCTCACCAACGGCAGCCGCGGCATCATCGATATTCCCCGGCCCTTCGGTGATCTTCCCTACGCCCAGTCACAGGTCGCCTTTCTCGGCCTCTCCTGCCTCATCCTCCTAGTGGTCTATTTCCTCGTCGAACGCCAGCTTCGCTCACCCTGGGGGCGAATGATGCGAGCGATCCGAGACAATGAGACGGCGGCCCAGGCGATGGGCAAGGATGTGCCGCGCCGACGCCTCGAGGCCTTCATCCTCGGCTCCGCTCTGATGGGCCTGGCCGGTGCCCTCTACGTCCATCTCACCCGAGTGATCACGCCGGATGCGATCGATCCCATGATCGTGACATTTCTCGTCTGGATCATGGTCATTCTCGGTGGGTCTGGAAACAACCGCGGCGTTCTCGTCGGTGCACTGATCATCTGGGTCATCTGGTCCGCGTCCGAACTGGTGACCGATCAGCTTCCGGCGGACATCGCCCTGAAGGCCAAATACGCGCGGATGTTCCTGGTCGGACTGCTTCTACAGGTCATCTTGCGGCTCAGACCCGAAGGACTGCTCCCGGAACGTGTCGGTACGGCAGGCGGTTCCGGTGATCTCGGACGAACGTCCCCCGAAGCGATCGCTCCGTCGGAAGGGTCGGACGACGTTTGAACTCCAGGCCCGGCGGTCGTTGCCGCCCTTTCGAAGAGAGGAAGACTCTGATGCGTAACACTGTACTCGGAATGGCATCACTCATTGTTGCAGCCGGTGTCGCTGCCACTCCTGCTCAGGCCGATGTCGGTATCGGTTTGGTCGGTGGGATCACCGGCGGCACGGCGGCGCTGGCACCGGAAATGATGAAGTCCTACCAGTTCGCCGTGAAGCAGGTGAACGATCAGGGCGGCATCAAGAACGGCGAAAAACTCATCGGCGTGGTGGCGGACGACGGTTGCAATGCGCAGACCGGCGTCGACGCGGTGACGAAGGTCGTGAACGTCTCCCAGGTCGTGGGGATGGCAGGCCCGTGGTGCTCCGGCGTGGTTCTCGCCGTGGCGAATTCCGTGACGATCCCGGCCGGCGTCGTGCTGATCACGCCTGCCGGAACCTCGCCGCAGATCACGGCGCTGAAGGACAACGATCTCGTCTTCCGGACGGTGCCCTCCGACGAATATCAGGGCCAGGTTCTGGCGCGGACGCTGCTGGCGCGGGGCACCACCAAGGTGGCGCTCTCCTTCATCAACAACGACTACGGCAAGGGCCTCGCCGACGCGTTCCAGAAGGAATTCGTCGCCAAGGGTGGCACCGTCGCCGCCCGCGCTGCCCACGAGGAAAATCGCGCCTCCTATCGCACCGACCTCGCGCAACTCGCCAAGGGCGGCGCCGACACGCTCGTGCTGATCGATTACGGCGACAGCTCCGGTTTGACGGTTCTGCGCGAATCCATCGAAAACGACTTCTTCAAAACCTACGTCGGCGGCGAGGGGATGAAGACGACCGCCACGATCAAGACGATCGGATCGAAGAACCTCGCCAACTTCTATGTCTCCTCGCCGGTCAGCGAGAAGTCGCAGTCGCTTGAGGTCTTCGCCTCCGGCTTCAAGAGCGCTGGTGGTGACCCCAACGCGACCTTCGTGTCGACATCTTATGACGCCGTCTTCCTCCTCGCCCTGGCGATCGAACAGACCGGCGGCGACAAGACCAAGATCTCGGCCGCTCTGCGCAATCTCGTCGACGCTGCCGGTGAATCGATCATGCCGGGCGAATGGGCGAAGGCCAAGGCGCTCATCGCCGCCGGCAAGCCCATTTCCTACAAGGGTGCTTCGGGCACGCTCGCCTTCGATGCGAACGGTGATGTCCCTGGTGCCTATGCCCTGTTCAAAGTGAACGGGGACGACTTTCAGTTCGTCACCGACATGAAGTGAACTCACACGGATGGCGTGCCCGACGAAGGCATGCCATCCGCTTCCCACCTGCCGCGCGACATCACGTTCGCCGCTGTCCATGCACCTCTCCCAAAGCGAGAGAAAGGTAAGTCAATGCCGTTTCCGGTCACGAGAACGATTGCGCCCAAACCCATTCCTTCGGATGTCGGAAACACCTTCGGCGCTTATTTCACCGACCACATGTTCGTCATGGACTACACGGAGGGGCGCGGATGGCACAATCACCGGATCGGTCCCTTCGGGCCGATCCCCGTTCATCCCTCGTGCTCGGCGATCCAATACGGTCAGTCGATCTTCGACGGCTACAAAGCCTACCGGTGCGACGACGGCATCATCCGACTGTTCCGCCCCAAGGCTCATCTGGAGCGCATCAACCGCTCAACGGCGCGTCTGTGCATGCCGGCGATCGAACCCGACACCGTCCTCGATGCCATGGTGCAACTCGTCGGCCTCGACCGCGACTGGGTGCCCCACCAGCCCGGCAAGGCTCTCTATGTTCGCGAGACGATGATCGGAACGGAGGGTTTCATGGCCGTGCGCCCGGCCAAGACCTATACGTTCATGATCTTCTTGTCGCCAGTCGGCAATTACTACGCCGAAGGGGCCGATCCGGTCAAAATTCTGGTTTCGGACAAGCATGTGCGGGCGGCCCGTGGCGGTATAGGCGCCGCGAAGGCTGCCGCGAACTACAGCGCCAGCCTCCTCGCGACAGAAGAGGCCAAGGCGCTCGGCCATACGCAGGTCCTGTGGCTCGATTCCGTCGAGCGGCGCTATCTCGAGGAAGTCGGCACGATGAACGTGATGCTGAAGGTCGGCGATGAAATCGTCACCCCGCCGCTCACCGACTCGATCCTGCCGGGCGTGACGCGCCTCACTGCCCTCCACCTCCTGCGCGAATGGGGGCTGAAGGTCAGCGAGAGGCAGATCGCCATCGATGACGTCTTGGCTGGTATCGAAGACGAATCGATCGAGGAAATCTGGGGGCTCGGGACCGCCGCAGTGGTTTCACCGATCGGCGAACTCACTTATCGCGGCAGGTCACGGGTTGTCGGCGGCGGCAAGATCGGCCCCACGACGGCAAAGCTCTACGATGCGATTACCAAGCTTCACACCCAGGCGGGCAACGATCCCTACGGTTGGCGCGTGGACGTCCTCTGACCCCCTTCCCTGGAGTTTCGACGGGATCGAGTTCTAGGGGCACATCGCGAAGGCTTGCCTGGCCTGTCGGAGCGCTCGCCGCCGATCTCTCCGACATCACGCGCCGCGCTGCTCGTCCGCCGTCCGGAGCTTGCCAACACGAAGGTCCGGCCTCTAGGTCCGGAGAGGGTCCATGAATTCACTCGACGGGACGAATTCTTCTGCCCCGGAAGCGGCCGATGCCACCTCGGCCGTCATGCCGCCGCACCAGATCGCCGTCTTCTGTGCCGCCACCGGCATCATCGTCGCCAACCTCTATTACGCGCAGCCACTCGCCGGCATGATGGCGGCAGACGTCGGGCTGCCGTCGTCGGCAGCGGGTCTGATCGTGACCCTCACGCAGATCGGCTTTGGGTTGGGGCTCGTCTTCCTCGTGCCGTTGGTGGATCTCGTCCGTGCGCGTCTGCTGCTTCCCATGGTGGTGATCGGGGCCGGGCTGGCTCTCGCCGCGATGGCGTTGGCTCAGGCGGCTTGGCAGATCCTGCTCGGCGCCCTGCTCATCGGTCTGTGTTCGACGGCGACGCAGATGTTGGTGCCGATCGCCGCCCGTCTGTCGCCGCCGACGTTGCGTGGGCGGGTCGTCGGCAGGGTCATGGCGGGGCTCCTGTCAGGTATTCTCGCGTCACGGCCGATCGCGGGCATCATCGCGGATTCACTGGGATGGCGTGCGGTGTTCGTCGTCGCAGGGATCATGATGGCGCTGCTCGCGGGAACGCTGCTGTCGGCTCTGCCGAAGCGTCGCGTGGTGACCGACAGCACCTCCTATCGGGAGCTGATCGGCTCCATGGGGCGGCTGTTTCGCAGCAATCGCGTCGTGCGTACGCGGGCCTACCTCCATGCGCCGTTGTTTGCCGCCTTCACCTTGTTCTGGACTGCCGTCCCCCTTCATCTCGGCAACGACCTCGCGCTGACCCCGACCCAGATCGGCTGGTTCACCCTCGCCAGCGCCGCCGGCGCCCTGGCAGCCCCGATCGTCGGACGCCTCGCCGACGCCGGGTGGAGTGGACCGGCGACCCTGGCGGCGATGGGAATGGTTGCAACTGCGTTCGGCCTGGCCGCGGTCGGACGCGGCAGCATTCCGCTGCTGTTACTCGCTGCAACGCTCCTCGATTTCGGTGTGCAGTCGAATCTGGTTCTCGGCCAGCGGGCCATCTTTGTCGCGAGTGGCGAAGCCAGCGGACGTGCCAACGCCGTGTTCATGTCATTGTTCTTCGTCGGTGGCGCAGTCGGATCTGCGATGTCCGGTGGACTGATGACACTCGGTGGTTGGGGGGCGGTCGCCGCCGCCGGTCTCGGTGCAGCGGTGTTCGCGACTGTGATGGCGATCATGGACACGCGACCCCGCGCTCGACCGTGACAGTCCCGGCGGAGGCAAGTGACATTCATGAGGCGAAGCCGCCGCCAACCACGTGAACGAGGGAAAGATGAAGAAGCTCAACGGAAAGACGGCACTGATCACCGGCGCGGCGCGTGGCCTCGGCCTCGAAATAGCTCGTGGGCTGGCGGCGAACGGCGCGCACGTCGTCATCCATGGCCGCAATCAAGACGAACTCGAAGTGGCGAGGCGCGACCTGATCGCAGCAGGCGCAGATGTCTCCATGCTGTTGGTGGATCTCGCCGACGAAATGGGGACCATCGAGGCCTGCAAGGACCTCGTCGCACGGCAGGGCCGGATCGACATCCTCGTCAACAACGCAGGGGCTCGGGATCGCCGCCCCCTCGCCGAGATCGATCGCCAGTCGTTTCGGCGGCTTCTGGAAGTCAATCTCGTCGCCCCTTTCGATCTGGTGCGGCGTCTGACCCCCCATATTCCCGATGGCGGTCGGATCGTGAACATCACCTCGATCGCCGGCCCGATCGCCCGCGCCGGAGACCCCGCCTACACGGCGGCCAAGGGGGGGCTCGATGCTCTGACCCGCGCGCTCGCCGCCGAACTCGGAAGTCGAGGGATCACCGTCAACGCCATCGCCCCAGGCTTTTTCGCGACCGAGGCGAACGGAAAGATGGTCGCCGATCCCACCATCGCAGCACGCCTCGAACAACGCACGTCGCTCGGTCGCTGGGGCAATCCGAGAGAAATCGTCGGCGCCGTCCTCTTTCTCTGCTCGCCGGATGCATCCTATGTCACCGGTACCACGCTGGCCGTCGACGGAGGATACCTCTCACACTTCTGATGCTGGGCCAGAATATCTTCTATGTAAAAGCGCACAGTAACGTATTGCAAGCAGTCGACGGGTTGATATCCGATCTGCAGTAAGACGATATAAAATACAGATTGCGCCGTTACGGCGTTAATTGGAGTTTGATGTTCAAACGCATCCTGCCACGCCGCGATTCCAGGGACACCTTCATGAACCTGATCCTTCGGCGATCGACGTTACCACGATCAGGCGCTCCGAGGCGATGCCGAGCGAGGCCAACCGCACCCTACAGATGGATGCTGCCAGACGCACCGCCGAGATTGAGCAGTTGATGCTGACCGGCATCGGCAATCGCCGCCTGCTGAATGAGCGTCTCGCCGAAGCCATCGCTCTTGCCGATCGTGCTCGCAGCGCTCCTGTCGCAAGAAATGACGCCATCGTGTGCCGTGATGCGCAGACGCTCCGCGCTCTATCGGGTGTCGTGCCGGTCACACGCAGCAGCGGCAAGCAAGACCTCTTTCTTGGTGATGCGCCAAGCCTGCCCGCATCGGCTCCGCATGGCGGTCTGGTGAAACGTTCGACGGCAATCGAATGCCGTAACCAGATGCCGTGTGAGGCTGTCGTCGGCAAGGTGCGACGCTTCCACATTGCGCAGCGCCGCGGCGACGACTGCGATGAGCATGCACCACCAGCAAATAGAGCTGCGTGGCACGCCCAACTCTTGGCCTGACAATGCTTAGGGCTCCGCCCTCGGCGCGCTTCGAGGCGCCTTCCGCCCAGCTTCCTGCGCGTGTGCCACGCTCCGTGCAGCCGGGTCCCCGCGAAGGGCCCCTCCGCTTGCACACCCGCTGCTCGCCGCGAGGCAAGGTTGCAGCGCAGCGCAGCGCTCCAACCCAGCCCCAAAGGAGACAGATCATGTATCATCACCTCGCCACCCGGTTCGGCCGCAATTCGCATCAGATCAGCGGGCGCGAAGCCCTCGACAACGAAGCCCTGTTTCGCCACGTCCCGTCCGTGTTCGCCCGTGAGGCGCATGACAGCCGGTCGGATCGTTATGTCTATGTCCCCACCATCGAGATCGTGGAGGGGTTGCGGCGGGAGG
Organism: Labrys monachus; assembly: GCF_030814655.1. Classification (NCBI taxonomy): domain Bacteria; kingdom Pseudomonadati; phylum Pseudomonadota; class Alphaproteobacteria; order Hyphomicrobiales; family Xanthobacteraceae; genus Labrys; species Labrys monachus. Next base: position 3,611,960 of record NZ_JAUSVK010000001.1, on the reverse strand, counting down.
GGTGGTTTCCATTCTTCGCCGTGCAGTCGGTGCCGCGCGACGGCAGTCGCCACGGCCACGCCAAGCATATGCTGCGGCTGCGCCGCGATGACGGGATCGGCAAACCGGAGGCGGCGGAAGTCATCATCGTGAATTCCCACGACGGAACCTCGGCTTATCAGATGTTTGCCGGTGTACTGCGTTTCGTCTGCACCAACAGCATGATCGCGGGCGAACGCTTCGAGGAAGTCCGCGTCCCCCACAAGGGCGGCATTCAGGATCAGATCATCGAAGGCGTCTACACAGTTGCCGAAGACTTCCCGCGCCTGATCGATGCCACCGAGACGATGAAAGACACAAGGCTGTCGCGGGACGAACAGCAGGTGTTCGCCGAGGCGAGCCTTGTTGCCCGTTATGGCGAGGACGAAAGCCCGCTTCGCCCCGACCAGATCATCGCTCCGCGCCGCCGCGAGGATGTCGGCCAAAGCCTGTGGCAGACCTTCAATGTCGTTCAGGAGAACCTGATACGCGGCGGACTGGACGGCCACCGAACCAATGCCGATGGCCGCATCCGTCGCAGCCGGACCCGTCCCATCAACGGCATCGACCAGAATGTCGGTCTCAATCGCGCGCTGTGGACGCTGGCCGAGGGAATGCAGCGGATCAAAGCCGCCTGACCACAAAGCCGTGCAATCGGGTTTCCGGTTGCACGGCTTTCAGCCTTTCCAGTTCCGCACATCACCAATTTTCCGCCGATCCGTGGACCCGGATCGGCGGCGCGGCCGTGCTTGTGCCACGGCCGCCGCTCGCCGGGCTGCCCCCGGCTCGCCAAAGAACGACTACAATGATAGATGTATTTTACAAATATATGATCGTATTGCGCGAACAACATATCTGATATTCATGGCTTCAATAAAAATCTGATGATTCCTACTCTGCTCCTCTTTAGCGCCGACCAACAGGCGCATGAGAGGAAAGGTGACGCCATGCCAAGCACGGATTGGCGCTCGCCGGTCGCTTATGGACATGCCAGGAGCATTCCAGCCGCCGGCTTCGCTTGGGAATATCTTCGCCGCGACGACGACTATCGCCGTGATTTTGAGCAGTTCAGCGCTTTGCCGAAGAGAGACACCGGTATGACCGATGCGTTCTCCCGGCGTTGGGGGGTGCGATTTCCCGGTTGCTCCGGAAACACTGGCCGACGAACATACGCCGTTCTGGATACCGGCGCTGCAACCCGGCACGATCCAGCTCGCGCCGATAGGCACTCCAGACGATATGCCGGCGGACTTGCCGCTGGTCCTGTCGGAGCTTCCCGGTGTTGCGATCCATCCGGCACAGAATGGTGTTCATATCGTCTGGCGGGTGAATGGCGTCGATCATCAGATCTGGCTTGAACTTGCCGTACCGAGCGAACCGACCGGTTTCGTTGCGATCCTGCCGCTCGACGCTTTGTTTCTATTGCGCGCCCAGGCGGCCCGCCGTCTCTGGCGGTCGCTGAACGGTCAGCCGCCGGACGATCCGCTGGGGTCTTTGCCGACGCTCACCCGTGACCGCCACATCCTGACCCTTCGAGCGCTCGACGCCCGTCTGGCCGGGGAAAGCTATCGGACGATCGCCGAGGTACTGCTCGGCTTCCACGGTCGGATCAAGAACGACTGGGAGGTGAGCCCGCTCAAGAACCAGGCCCGCCGCCTCGTCGCCGACGGCCTGTACTACATGCACGGCGGCTACCGCGATCTGCTCCACTATCCGCTCAAGCTGACACGCCGCCGCTGACCGGCGGCGTGTCAGCATTCGCCGGACCGATGGCCATGTCGGGCCGATGTCCTGTCGTATCTTCCCGTCTACCCGCAAGCAAGCTGTGTCGCCATGCACTGCGCGCCGTGATCTTTACTTGAAAGCCCGTCTCTCCAAGATGCTATGCTATATTGCATTTCTATCCATAAATTATCTGGACCAAGGAAATGGATGGGCCGACGATAGAAATAAGAAGTTACGCCGATGCATCACGGCGTCACGATCATGATCACCACCAGATCGTCTTGCCCTTCCGAGGGTGTCTGGAACTCGATTTTGGACACAGCGGCGGGTACGTCGCGACCGGCGTTGGTGCGATCATCCCAGCAGGAGCCGATCATGCTTTTCAGGCGCGGGGAAACAATGCCTTCGTGGTCATGGACCTGCCGGACGAGTATCCCGTGCAGACGGGTATCTTCGGATCGGTAGGGGCGTTCTTTGCGATCGGTGCCGATCTCCAGGGGTTGTTGGATTACGCCACCGTCCGGTCATCGCAGAGCAACCTTCCCACGCATCTTCGCGCCGCCTGGACAAGCTTGATGCTCGATCGGCTCAACGCCACAGCGAGCCATCCCGATTTCGTCGATGTCGCTCTTCGGCGCGCGATTTCCTTCATGAGAGAGAGGCTGGCCGACCCGGTCCGCACGGATGACATCGCTGCGGCCGCCGGCCTCAGTCTGACCAGGCTCCATGCGGCCTTCCGTGACCGTCTGGGATCGACCCCGCATGCGCACCTTTCAGCGCTGCGTCTCGATGCGGCCGAACGCCTGCTGATGACGACCAGCGATCCCATCGCCATTATCGCGCTCCGGACCGGCCATGCGGATCAAAGCGCTCTGACCCGCGCCCTGAAGCGGGAACGCGGAAAGACCCCGGCCGCGATGCGACGGGCAGTGCGGCACGGTAATTCGGCAGACGAAGCCTAAAATTCCGCAGACCGTATCAAGACGGTGCCCGCCGTTTCGGAGTGCCGTGTCGTCTCCATGGAAGCGGAGACGACGATATTGCAGCAGCTACAGCAGAAGCGCACATTTAAAGCCACGGCGATCGGCATCGCCGCCATCCTATTCTGGGCGGGGCTGGCCCTCCTGACGGTGACAGCCCGAGGCATTCCGCCCTTTGAACTTCTTGCCCTCAGTTTCGGTGTCGCCTTCCTTGCCGGCGTGATCGTCTTGGCCGCGCGCGGGCGTCAGGCGTTGGTCCGGCTTCGCCAGCCGCCCGGACCATGGCTGACCGCCTTTGCGGCGATATTTCTATATCATGCACTCTACTTCTATGCACTGACGACGGTCCCTCCCGCAGAGGCCGGTTTGATCGCCTATCTATGGCCTCTCCTCATCGTGCTGTTCGCCGCCGTGGGGCCGGGCGGCGAGCGGCTCCGGCTGAACCACCTCGGCGGTGCTATCCTCGGTCTTCTGGGAACTGCCGTCCTCTTCGTGGACCACCCGCCCGAAACCTTCGTCTCGGGTGCAGCGGCAGGTTATACGGCGGCGTTCGGTTGTGCGGTCATCTGGTCCGGCTACTCGGTCGTCAATCGCCACTTTGCAAACGTGCCGAGCGAAATGCTCATCGGCGTCTGTGGCGCCGTCACCATCGCCGGCCTCGTTGCCCACGGGTTGTTCGAGACAATGGTCTGGCCCGATACCCGGCAGTGGCTTGCCGTGGTCCTACTCGGCATAGGCCCGACGGGGCTTGCCTTCCTCGCCTGGGATCACGCCACCAAGCACGGCAATCTGCTGTTATTGGGTGCGCTCTCCTATCTCGCGCCGCTCCTCTCGACGGCTCTTCTCGTTGCGGCCGGCCAAACGCGGCCGACGGGGTTTCTCGCGCTCGCGGCGCTCTTCATCGTCGGCGGGGCGATCCTGGCAAGCCTGCGATCATCGCGGTGATGAACCCGGCCTTCGTGGTTTTCCGCCCCGATCGTGACGGTCGCGCCAGGATCGGGCCGCAGTCACGGCGACCGTTGCACGACCTGCCGTGCTGACGATCTCAGCCGTTCTTCGCTCGGCCTTCCTGTTGCCGATAACCGGGAGATGTTCAGGCCATTGCCAACGTCCGGTGTGCCGGATTCACGTCCCGTGAATCCGGCACACTGCAAGCCGTCGATCCTCCGCCACGGTTCGCCATGGCCCGCTGTCGCCACCGACAGCCGCCGAACCCGACCCGGAGACCCGACCATGATCGACCCGAAGACGGGGCTGCCGCCCCGATTCCTGCGCACACCCGATGCGGCCCGTTTTCTCGGCATCTCGCTCAGGACGCTGGAGAAACACCGCACCTATGGCACCGGCCCGACCTATCGCAAGATCGGCGGCCGCGTCGTCTACGCGCTCGACGACCTGCAAGCCTGGACGGCCGTCGCTGCCCGCAAATCCACCACCGACAAGAACGCCGACCGCGTCTACCCCGCGCGTCCCTTGACGCCCGCCGAGCGGAGCGCCCGCTGAATGGCGCCCGGCTCGACCCCTGACGCCCCTCGGCGCTCCCGTCGCCTCGCCGGCAGCGAGCGGGCGCGGCTCGACCCCTTCGTCGTCGCCACCGGCGATGCCAGCCCCCGCGACCAGCGCGACCTGATGGAGCGGCCGTTCTTCTCGCTGTCGAAGACGCCACGCACCACGCCCATCCTCTACAAGGCCGCCGACATCGAAGTGCTGGTGCTCGGAATGCCCGAGCACGGCATGGCGACCATCTGGGACGCCGACGTGCTGATCTGGGCGGCGAGCCAGATCGTCGAGGCCGAAAACCGTGGCATGAAGACCTCGCGCTTCTTCCGCTTCACGCCGTACCAGCTCCTGCGCGGCATCGGCCGCGACACCGGCAATCGGCAATACCTGTTGCTGAAGGCGTCGCTCGCCCGCCTGCAATCGACCGTCATCGCCACCACCATCCGCAACGGCATCCACTGGCGACGTCGGCAATTCTCCTGGATCAACGAATGGGAGGAAATGACCACGCGCGACGGCCGCGTCGAGGGCATGGAGTTCGTCCTGCCCGAATGGTTCTACAACGGTGTCGTAGACCGTTCTCTGGTCTTGACCATCGACCCGGACTATTTCCGACTGACCGGCGGCATCGAGCGCTGGCTCTACCGCGTCGCCCGCAAGCACGCCGGACATCAGCCGCATGGCTGGCTGTTCGAGGTCGCCCATCTCCACGAAAAGTCCGGCAGTCTGGCGCGGCCGTCTGACTTCGCACTCGACCTGCGCCGCATCGCCGCCCGTCAGCCGCTGCCCGGATACCGGGTGTCGATCGAGCCCGATGGACGGCGCGAATGGCTCAGAATCCTACCCACCGAACAATTCACAGTGCCTGTGGACAAGGGTGTGAATCCTATCGGTACATCAGGCGCAAAGGGTATCGGTACATCAGGCGCAGCCCTATCGGTACATCAGGCGCACGGACCGCAGTTAAATCTCTGGCCTGAAAAGCGGAATCCGACTGCTAACTTAGAGTCTAACAAAGAATCTAACTCTTTTTCTTTGCGGCGCGCGGGCGCGACCCATGGTGCCGGTGCCGTCGATGGGTGTCGGTTTCCCCAAAAACGTGGACGGGGGCCGATAAATGATTAAACGGCTCCTTAAATCGTGGACTGGTGTCCCTTTAATCGTTGAACGGAACTTTGCCCTCATCGCTGGGCGAGATTTCCCTTTAATCGTGGAATCGCGCATCGTCGCGGCTCCATCGACGAGGGGCGCTGACGCGACGCCGGACCCAGGGACCATGCTTGCGCAGCAAGCGGGACGCGACCTCCAGGCTGACTTCCAGCCCGAAGCGACGGAAGATCTCGTTCCTGACGCGGTTCGAGCGCCAGTGCGGCTGGTTGGTCGGTGCCTCGGCGATCCATTGTGCGATCTCGACGGCCTGAGCCTGGTTGAGGGCACCGCGCTGACGATCGAGCGCGGACTCAAGACCGGCTTTCGCGCCCCGCTTCAGCCAGATGTAGAGGGTGCGTGGAATGATTCCGGCAGCCTCGGCCGCCAGTTCGACGGGCATCCCGTCACGCACATCGGCGAGCGCCATCAGGCGGGCCCGACGATGCGGAAAGCGGTCGATCGCAGCGCGGGCGCGCAATTCATCTCCGCTCTCGGGCAGGTTCTCGATCCAGTCGCGCCACCATGCCCGGTCATCGGGATGCTTCTGGTCCGGCCAGATCGCCAGCAGGAGATCGAGCAACACCTGTCGGGTCGCACCATCGAGATGCTGCCAGCGATCAAGCTGCCGGCGTGGTCGCGGTCCCTGCACGATGGCGATGGTCGTTCTCACCCGGTCGGGCCAGCCGTCCAGTATCCACGCAAGGATCAGCAAGCCTTCGTAGCTACCGGCTGGCTCCGGGCCGAGCGTGCCGGGGCCGAAGTCCCGTTCGATCCGTTCGAACAGCCGACGACGCGTAACGGGTCGGGTCTCGATCCAGATCGCGCCCAGCAGCACGTCGAACAATGCGATGGCTTCGGGCCACGCAAGCCGTTCTCTATCCGGCATGACGAAGGTGCCGCTGTCATGCGCGGCGCGGAGTTGCCGATGCAGGGCGACGGCGGCCGGATGGGCCTCGCGCGCCGCCATTGCGGTGAGACGGAAGCCACAGTGCGTGCAACGGTCGGGCGCAAAATAGTCCTGCGAGGACAAAGCTGGCAGCTTCAGCCTGTGTCCGCATTCCGGACAAGCCCCGACCAGCACTTCGGAATGGTCGGGGCAGATCATGGTCCATCCGGTGGCCCAGTCTCGGCGGACATAGGGCACCGGATCATCCATCAAGCAATGCGGACATACGGCAATGCGCCGTTTACGGCGGCTCGTCGCCCCCTGTGCCCGGAAGCGCAGCCCTGCGAAGCGGTCGCGTGGATCGTCCGTCTCTTCGTCTCCCGGCCACAACGTCAGTTCGGTCAGCACCATCGCATCGACGCCGGTTGCTTGCGCCAGATGCTCCAGCAGCGCCGGAGGAGGCCTACGCCACCAGTCGCCGCGACCGGCCAGTTCGATGTCGGCACGGCGCAGGAGCAGATCCTCGGGCGAGACCCCGAAGGGCTCGGCATAACGCAGCAGCCACGATGCCAGTGCTTCATCCCGCAGCGGCACGGTCACGCCCGGCAGCTTCGGTCGCTGCACGATGGCCAGCTCCCCGGCGGGCGGGTCGAACAACTCGACCTCGAACAAATCCTTCTCAGACCACGGCATGACGACGCTCGGAGGGCGCTATGAACCCCAACTCATCCAGCATGTCGGGCAGGATGCATTCCTTGCCCGTGACGACGGCGGCCACCGCCGCGCGCGTCACGATAGACACGACTTCACCAAGGATGCCCTCGGAGATCGAGAGTAACCGCTGCGCCATCGGTGGTGCCGACAGGTTCGAGGCTTCCTTCAACGGCATCGAAGCTTCGAGCGTGTTGAGCAGGCGTGTGAACTCGGCCCCACCTTCCCAAGGGGGCAGGCCGAACGGCGTGAAGCGGTTGGCAAGCTGGTCGTCACTCTGGATCGCCCGCAATCCTTCGGCCGTGCCGACCGCGACCAGCGGGATTTGCAGCTCGTTGCCGAGCCAGCGCAACAGGTTCAGGAACCGCCGCTGCTGGTCGCGCGACCCGCACAGCATGTTGTGGACCTCATCGATGACGAGCATCCGTACGCCTGTCGCCCGCAGCATGCGCACCGCCGTATCCTGCTTGGTCGACAGCCTGTCGTTCAACCGGTCCGGCGCGCCGAGCGCTTCGAGGATCGCCGAGAAGAAGCGCCGCTCATCCGGAGCCGGCGGCATCTGCACTTTCAGCACCGGCACCCGGATTGCGCCGTCGCGGGCGCTTTCCTCCGATCCCGGCAGGTGGCTGCGCCGGAACTTCTCGACGATCATCGTCTTGCCGTTGTTGCTCGGCCCGACCAGCAGCAGGTTCGGCATTCGCGTCCGCTTCGGGAAGGACAGCAGATCCTCAAGTGCCGACAAGGCGGCTTCCGCCCGTGCGTAACCGAGCCAACGATCCGTCCGGATACGCCGTATGCGCGCCTCGTCAGGCGCATCGGCCAGCGCCTGCATCGCGGGCAGCAGATGGGAATAGGTCTTCTCCGTCACAGCCATTCCTCCACGTTGGTGAACAGCCGCTCGTTCTCGGGCAGCGGTTCGAACGCCCGGGGATCGGGTCTGTCAGGTTTTGCCACCGCTGGTTTCACAGCGTTGGCCTTGGCGGCTTGCAGCCGGCGCTCACGCTGCCGCCGTATGGTTTTGGTTTCAATGACCGCCCGTTCGGCAATACTGCGCATCCGGTCGATCGCCGCGAAGATAGCGTCCTCGTCCACCTGGGCGCGGCCGTCCTCACGCAGACGTTTCAGGGCAAGACGATGCTCCCACAGGCTGACCGGCGGTCGCCTGAGATCGGCGTAGTTCAGGTCGTAATAGCGCCCGTCGGGTGCCCAGAGGTAAATCCGGCTGAGATCGCGCGGATCGTAGCGCACGACCATCTTCTCCCGCTCGCCGATCAGCGTGCGCAGCACGTCCGACCAATAGGCGATCGAATGCAGGAATACGCCCTGGCGACGTATCAGCCGCCGTTCCATCGGCAGAAAGTCGATCAGGAACTTGCGGGCATCGAAGACCTGTCGCGTGTTGCCGCGCCCAGGCCGTTCCTCGTTCCCTTCCAACCCACGCTGCCAGGCCACGAGCGGCGTCGCGCCAATGCCGCGATGCAGGTCGCAATGATAGACGCCGGTGATGGCATGAGCGAGCCATCGCTCCACTTCGTCGAGCGTCATCGCCGCGCTCTTCGACGGATCGAGATCACCCTTCACCCGCACGTCGGAGAAGGTCGTGCCTGGCAGAAGATGGACCTTGCCCATCATCGTGCCGATCAGCCGCTCGATATGGCCGCCATAGTGCGGGGTGCGCACCGGCCGGTAGTCGATGTCGATGCCATGTTCATGGCATCCCTGCTTCAGCGCGATCGAACGGAACTCCTTGGCATTGTCGAGGTGCAGACGCTCGGGAATACCGCTGACCGGCCAGTCGCCCTCGACGTCGCGCACCCGCATCCATGCATCCTTCGGCAAGGCGGCATGGGTGATGCACAAGGCGACGCTGACCGCCGAGGGCGGGTCGAGCGAGAGATGGAAGCCCGCGACGCAGCGGGAATGCACATCGATCGCCAGCGTCAGCCACGGCCGCTGGATCGGCTCGCGCGTGCGGCTGTCGACAACGATTACGTCGACCAGCGTGTGATCGATCTGCACCAGCGACAGCGGCCATGGTGCCTCGAGCGAACCGACCGCCGGCGCGTAACGATCCCGCGCGGCCTTGCGGCCATGGCGTTTGCGATGCACGTCCGCAGCCGGTCGCATGCGCAGTCTCAGATCGATCGCCTTACGGCTCGGTGGCGTAAAACCGAGCATCCGGCAGCGCTTGCGCACTTCCAGGACGACATCGCTGATGCGCTGTTTCTGGCGCGTCAGGAACAGTTGATCGATGACCGCTGCAACGATCTCCTCGACCTCGGCGGAGAGGACAAGTTGGCCCTCACGTCGTCCGCGCCGCTCGGGCAACAGGCTGGTCAGCCGTGGATCGGCCTCGTAACGCGCCAGCAGTCGATAGACGAGCGTCAGGCTGATACCCAGTTCGTCCGCAGCCGCCTGTGCCATGCCGCGCGATCGGCGCTCGGTTTCTGCAAGCGGCTTGAGAACTTCGAGCCGTCGCCGCGCTTTCTCCCACTCTTCCAGGCCAATTCCGGACAGATCGGGCGCGGACGACGGCTGGGTCATGACACCCTCAACCGGGTGTCGAACCCGACAGCGAGTTGCGGATCGAAGACAAGATCGCCGCGCGCCATCAGCCGCCAAACAACGCCCAGCGCCATCACGCGGTCGCACGGCATCGCCGTCACCGTCTCGCGCAGCGTGGCGGCACCCATTCGCCTGACAACGGTCTTGGCAGCCTCCGCCAACTCCGCATCCAGTGGCGCCGTGCGCAGCGGCAGCAGCCTGCGCGCATTGTCCAGCCGGGGAACGCGGATTGCCGATTCAGTGACGATCCGGAAGCTGCCGCCATCCTTATGCACAGTGGTTCGGGCAGCAACAAATCCCGGTCGCAACGCGGACCAGTTCGCGCGCAGATCAGCCCGATATTTGATCTCGACGAGTTCGTATCGCCCGTCGCTCCAGGTCACGCCGAAGTCCGGCGTGTACCGACGCGCTCCCACCGGAGTCTCAAACCGGATCGTCGTCGGCTGTGCCACGATAACCGCACCGGGATCATCGAAGGCCGCAAGCAACGCGAAGTCTCGTTCGAGCGCGCTCTCGTGTTCGACGAGGCCGGTCTCGAAACTTCCGAACCCTGTGACATGCGAACGGCGACTGAGCGGGATGCGTCTCATCGCTCCCTCCGACTCATCTGAGTGTCACACGAACGTACACCCAGATGTAGCGGTCAGTCCACGATTTAGGGACAAAATCTATGATTCAAGGGAAATCAGCCAATGGCCAAGAGTCCAGAAAGACTCAGCATTCCTTACCGATCAGATTCGGATTCAAGGAAAAACGACAATGGGGCCTCAAATCGTGGACTGGCCTCGGATGCCACGAAAGCGCGCAACGTCATCCGCCCGAACCGGGGGCGGCCATGATCATCGCCCTCCTCAATCAGAAGGGTGGCGTCGGCAAGACCACGCTGGCGCTGCATCTGGCTGGCGAATGGGCCGGCAAGGGCAAGCGCGTCACGCTGATCGACGCGGACCCGCAGGGTTCGGCGCTCGACTGGTCGCAGCAGCGGGCGCGCGAAGGCTCCCCCCGGCTCTTCGGCGTCGTCGGCCTGGCGCGAGACACCTTGCACCGGGAGGCGCCCGAGCTGGCGCGCGATGTCGATCACGTCGTCATCGACGGACCGCCGCGCGTCGCCGGTCTGATGCGCTCGGCCTTGCTCGCCGCCGATCTGGTGCTGATCCCGGTTCAGCCGTCGCCCTTCGACGGCTGGGCCTCGGCGGAGATGCTGGCGTTGCTGACCGAGGCGCGCATCTACCGGCCGGAGCTCGCCGCCCGTTTCGTGCTGAACCGCTGCGGTGCACGCACCGTCATCGCCCGTGAGACGGCCGAGACGCTGGCCGACCACGATCCGCCGGTGCTCACCGCGACCATCGGCCAGCGTGTCGTCTTCGCCGACGCCGCGCAGTCCGGCCGGCTCGCCTCGGAAATCGACGCCGGCAGTCCGGCCGCGCGCGAGATCGCGGCGCTCGCCGCCGAGATCGACCGACTCCGCACCGGGAGGACGACGCCATGAGCGAACGCCCGACCCGTAAGAGCTTCGCATCCCGGCCGGCCGATCCCGAACGTTGGATCAAGGCCACCGACGTTCGACCGCGCGATGGCGAGGCCGGCGGTTTCACCGCCCGGCTGACCATCGACATCACGCCGGAACTGCGCGGTCGCATCAAGATCGTGGCGTTCCGGCGCGGTGTCACCGTCGCCGACATGCTGCGCGCGCTGCTCGCGCGCGAATTCCCCGCCACCGAAGGAGACCCATCATGACCGGCAACGCGGCGTCCCGCGTGCGCGGCGGCCCCGTGCCGCTGGCGCATCCCTCCGACAGCCTGACCCATGTCGAGCTGACCCATGTCGAAAAGCGCATCGAGAACTGGATCAGGTTCGGTCGCAAGGCGCACGAACAGATCCTCGACCGGCGACGGCGCATCTTCTCGTTTCGGCCCGGCAGCGTCTTCGCCTTCGTCCGCTGGGCCTCGAACGATTTCGGCACGATCATCTCGCGCATCGACATCGTGCGCGCGGTGGACCCAGGCGAAGCCTATCAGACGCTGCCCTTCGTGCGTCCCGGCGGCGACATCCTGCTCGAGATCGACGGCTGGTCAACGGTCGAACAGGTGCTCCGCCACATCGACGCCATCCAGGCGATCGGCATCGAGCCGGAGGATGTCTCGCCCGACCATTGGCGGCATGTCCACAACCGGCTGACCGCCGGACACCTGCCGCGCGCCTACACCGCCGACCAGCACCGAGCGTTCCTCCTGCGCCGGAGGGCCGAACCATGACCCGCTTCGGCTATGTGATGGCGACATATTTTTCGATCATGGGCGTGGCCATCGCGTCCTTCATCCCGACGCCGACCCGGCTGGTGTGGAACGTCTCCGCCAGCGCACCGATCGGCCTCTACGACATCGATCCGCCGGGCGATCTGCCAAGTGGTCTCAGGGTCACCGATCTGGTTGCGGTCGTTCCGCCAGAACCGCTCACCGATTTCATGGTGGAGCGCGGCTATATCGGTCGTGGCGTGCCGCTCTTGAAGCGCGTCATGGCGCTCGCCGGGCAACAGGTCTGCCGCACCGGTCGCGACATCATGGTCGATGGCGCCTTCATCGGCGCGGCGCTCGACCGCGACCGGAGGGGCCGCGATCTGCCGGTCTGGCAGGGCTGCCGCCGCATCGCGGACGGCGACATCTTCCTGATGAACCCGGATGTCCGCGACAGCCTCGACGGCCGCTACTTCGGCCCGATCCCGGCCAAATCCATCATCGGCCGCGCGACGCCGATCTACACCGACGAAGATGGTGATGGCCGTTTCGTCTGGTGGGCCGCAACCCGCTGACCGCCAAGGCATCGGCGGGCGTGCTGCTCGCCGGCTTTCACCCAACCACCCGCATCACGGAGACTTCCATGCCGCAGATTGGCCAGTTCACGCGCGAGACGACGGGCTTCGTCGGGCGCGTCCGCACGCTCACCCTCTATCGCGAACTCACCATCGTGCCGGCCGAGCCGTCCGATGCCGAGAACGCGCCCGACTATCGCATCCATCACGGCAATGACGAAGGTCCGGAGATCGGCGCGGGATGGAAACGCACTGGCGAGCGCGCGGGCGAATACATCTCGCTGCTGATCGACGACCCCGCCCTGCCGCAGCCGATCCGCGCCAATCTGTTCCGCGACGATGACGGCGGGGCCGTCTGGTCATTGCACTGGACGCGCCCGGTCAAGCGTGGCGAGAAGGATTGAGGTCATGCTGTTCGTCAACTGGATCGCGTGCGAGATCGCGCGAACAAGCTCCATTCCTTTGTTCGCGGGAAAGCCGTTTCATTCCTTCGTCCCGCTCGACGATCCGTCGGCCGGCGCGCGCAGCGCAGGTCCAGGGCGATCGAAGATCGGCGCACTGCGCGCACCCTTGACTGTAGCGAGCACGCTGGCAGTCTGGCGTCGGAGTGGAGACAGAACGCCCGTCCGATCAGCGGTCCTTCTGCTTTCGGTTATGCTCGCGGTCGAAATGCCACTGCCCTGTCAGGCGCAGCCGGAGCCGGTCCGGCGTCAGACTTCTGTCGATCCCTATGCCGCCGATGTCGGCGAGGCGGCGCAGCGCTTCGAGCTTTCCGCCTCCTGGATCAGGGCGGTGATGCGCGCCGAGAGCGGCGGCGATCCCCGCGCGACCTCGCCCAAGGGGGCGATGGGCCTGATGCAGATCATGCCGGAGACCTGGGCCGAATTGCGCATCCGGCATCGGCTCGGCAGCGATGCGTATGACCCGCACGACAACATCATTGCCGGTGCCGCCTATATCCGCGCGTTGTTCGACCGCTACGGTTCGCCCGGCTGGATCGCCGCCTATAATGCCGGGCCGGGCCGTTACGAGGCGTCGCTGAAAGGTCGCCCGCTGCCGCTGGAAACCCGCGCCTATGTCGCGGCCATCGCGCCGATTCTCGACGGCGGCGACACTGCCGAATCGGTCCTGGTCGCCACAGCCGGTCCGCCTTCGTGGACCCGCGCGCCGCTGTTCGTCGTGCAGGCCGGGCGCGCATCTTCTGCCAGTCCTGTGCAGTCCGACGCGCGCTCCGGCGACGCTCGGGCTGCAACACCCGTGCGCGATGTCTCGGCGATCACCCCGCAGTCGGGCGGTCTGTTCGTGGCCCGGGCGGATACGGGAGAACCGCGATGAGCATGGTGCGATGGTGGGGCCGGCGATCCTGTTCAGTGTCCAGCGCAGGGGAGCAAGATCAGGCGGAATCAGGGTCAGGATGGGCAGAAAGGGCGGTGAGGCGGGAGGGCAAGATAAAACCGGCCGGCACCCTATGGGTCCGCTCCGGGGGGCAAGCCCTTGTCTGCACATTGGTTGGGAGGATGGCGCGCGGCACCACGAATTTCGAGGCCTGGTGCCGCGCGGCGCGGCAAGGCCGGCCTTCCTCGCTTTTCTCGCGGCACTCCAACCCCAAATCGCCGGTTTTGGGAGGTCGGCCATGAGCGCGGAGGACGATGACCACTTCCGGCCGAGACCCGGTCGTGTCCGCTCCGACGCGCCGAAGGCGGGCCAGACCAAGAGCTTCCTCAGTCAGGTCCGCAAGATCGCCCGCCAGCAGAGCACCGCCGCAGCGTCGCGCCGTTCGTCACCGGGGAAATCCGGCGGATCGGCGAAAGCCGGAGCAAAGCACAACGGGTTCGCCGGGCCGGGTGTCCGGCGTGGTCGCGGCGCCAGCTTCGTCCAGTCCCGACACATCGCCGGCGGCTGGCGTCACAGTGCGCCGGGAAGCCGCCGCATCGTGGTGAAGACCCGCTTCGTCAAGGGCGCAGGCAAGAGCGGCAAGGCCGCCGCCCATCTACGCTATATCCAGCGCGACGGCACCGCCCGCGACGGCGAGCGCGGCCGGCTCTATTCGGCGTCGGAGGATCGTGCCGACGCCGACGCCTTCCTCGATCGCGGCAAGGACGATCGCCACCAGTTCCGCTTCATCGTCTCGCCCGAGGACGCCGCCGATCTCGCCGACCTCTCCGGCTATACACGCGAGCTGATGGGAAGGATCGAAACCGACCTCGGCACGAAGCTCGATTGGGTCGCGGTCAACCACCACAACACCGGCCACCCGCATGTCCATGTCATCGTCAACGGTCGCGATGGCCTCGGCGAGGATCTGGTCATCAACGGCGACTATCTCGCCAACGGCATCCGCGAACGGGCGAGTGAGCTGGCGATGCTGGAGCTCGGTCCCGTCACCGAGATCGAGCAGCGCCGCAAGCTCATGGCGGAGATCGACCAGGACCGGCTCACCCGCATCGACCGGGCGATGCTGGACGAGGCCGCCGGCGGTCCGCTCGATCTGCGTCACGAACCGGATGATCGGCGCAGCCAGGAAGATCGGACGCTCCGCATCCGCCGTCTCGGCACGCTGGAGAAGATGGGGCTCGCCAGCGAACACCAACCGGGCGTCTGGGAACTGAGCGATCGGCTGGAAGCGACGCTCAGCGAGATGGGCGAGCGCGGCGACATCATCCGCACCATGCAAAAGGTGCTCCGTGCCGAGGGTGCTGAGCGCGACCCGATGAGTTTCGAGATTCATGGCGGCTCGCCCACGACATCGATTACCGGTCGCGTCATCGACAAGCATCTCTCCGACGAACTGGGCGAGACCTTGACGCTTGTGGTCGATGGCATCGACGGGCGCATGCACCATGTCTCCGGCATCGATACGGCCCGCGTCGAGGAGGCGCGCATCGGCAGCATCATCGAGATCGGGCCGCCGGACAGCGCCGGGCGCCCCTCCGATCGTGCCATCATCGCCACGGCCGAGGACGGCATCTATCGGCCGAGCCGCCATCTGGAACAGGCCCGGTTCGAGGGGCGCGTACCGGGCGGCGACTATGAGGGGTTCGTGGACGCCCATGTCCGTCGCTTGGAGGCGTTGCGTCGCGCCGGCATCGCCGAGCGCATCGACACCGACCAATGGCGCATCCCCGACGACTTCGAGGCACGCGCCGCCGCCCATGATGCCGGTCGCGATGCCCGCTCCAATATCCGCATCCTCTCGACCTTCGATCTGGAAAAGCAGATCGGATCGGACGGGGCGACCTGGCTCGACCGGCGGTTGGTCGGTGCGGGCGTCTCCGACCTGTCGGCCGCCGGCTTCGGCGATGTGGTGCGCGAGGCCATGGAGCGTCGCCGCGACAAGCTGATCGATCAGGGTGACGCGACGCGCCAGACCAATGGCCGCGTGGCCTACCGGCGCAACCTGATCGCCACACTTCAGGAGCGTGAGGTGGCCCATGCGGGGACAGAGTTGGCCGCCAACAAGTCCATGCCGTTCCGTGCCGCAGCCGATGGCGAGACCGTCAGTGGCACCTTGACCGGCACAGTGCAGCTCTCCAGCGGCAAGTTCGCCATCGTCGAGAAGAGCCACGAGTTCACACTGGTCCCATGGAGGCCGGTGATTGACCGTCAGCTCGGCAAAGAGGTGGCAGGGATCGTTCAGGGCGGATCGGTGTCGTGGCAAATGGGTAGGCAGCGAGGTTTGGGACTGTGATACGTACCGCACCGGCCTAAAACCCCGATGACAAAGGGAGCGCCGACCAGCTGATGACGACCGGCTACCGGCTTCACTCACGACCTTCGGTCTTCATCCGCTATTTCTTGTGGCGGCCGGACCACGCCTCTGGACCGAAAGCAGCGAAATAGTCGGCCTTGAAGCGGGTGGCGTTCGAAAAGCCCCAACGTCGAGCGATGGCATGGATACTACCGCCTTCCGATGCCAGTAACTCCTGGCGGACGGCCGCGAGCCGAGCCTGCTTGAGGAATTCGTGGGGCGCGATACCGAGGTGCTTGAGAAAGCCGATCTGGAGAGCCCGCGCGGTGACGCCCAGGCATTCAGCGAGTTCACCGACCGTCATAGGGCCGGAACTCAGTTTGACGATGTCGATGGCCCTGCGGACCGTCTTGTGTTCGATCCCCTGCGCCCGGATCGAACGCGCCGGCGCGACCTGCGAAATCATGTCGAGGAGGGAGAGCAGCGCGGTTTCCTCCATCTGCCGGACGGTGAAGTCGGAGATGAGTCCTTCTTCCCGCGCGTCGAAGCACATGTTGACCTTGGCAAACATCGACGCCACGATGTGCCCCAGTCCAGCCTCCGTCCTCGATATACAAATGGCCTCTGTCAGGGATGGTCCGAGATCGCCCGTGAGGTGAAGCGCTCGCCTGCGGAGTTCCTCGAGAGGCAGAGTGAAGTGTGTCGTATCCGATCGGCCGAAGAACAGCAGCGAGTTGACGCGCCGTGGATCGACCAGAGCTATCCGGCTGCGGTCGCATGGATCTCCGCTATTGAGGAAAGTCCCTCCGGGATGGGCGGCGCCCGCCTCGACCATCACGAGCGAGAGATTGTCGGGACAGGCATCAGATCGTGCTTCGAGATCGGACGTGTAGCGGTTCCTGATCGCCACGAAGATCGATCCGTTGCGGATCGACAGCTCGCCCGAGAACGGTTCGGCTGTTCTTGGTTTCATCTCGATGCGCCAGCCCTGGCGCTCTCCGATGATGGCCTGCATGGCGTCGACGTCGTTCGATGCGAGCTTCACGTGATGGAAAGGCATGTGTCATCCCCTCGTCGACGTCCAAGAGCGCTTCGGTTCTCGTTCTCTCTGCTGTTAGGTTGATGATCTACCGGTACAGCATAGCAACTGCCGCCACAAAGACCATCGTGATCTGCGATCCCACCCCGAATTCCTCGGAAAATGTTTCTATTGCTATGGGAAGCGCACCTTTCTCGTCGCGTAAGTCGATGTCGGGCGTCTCACGATCTCCCCCGCTGCCGACCGTACGGTTGCTCAACGCCCGCCCATCGAAGTGGTGATCCAGCTCCCCTCCTAGTCGAATCGCTTTTGTCTAATCTCAGCGGAAGTGAGGGCGAAGCATAGATCAGAAATAATCAGTAAGTAAACTAATATACACGTTTTGCGAATTATAGTTACAAAAAACGAAAGAAATTGAAAGTTTATTTGAAATACACGGCAATTAACCGTTCATTAACACTGACTTGCTCTGCTTTAGCACTGTTTATTGCTGATCCTAGAAGGCGAAACGCGCGATCATGGCGCTCGACGTTCATTTCCGTCTAGACGGCATCAATGCTCTGCTCATCCCGAAGGAGGTCATCGCATGTCCTATTCGAATCTACCGTTGGCCTGGAAAGTGGTCAGCCTGCTGCTGTTGCTCGGGGTCGTCAGTCTCGGCGGCGCCTATTACTCCACATCGACCACCGTGAAGGTCGACGAAGCCTATTCGAACGTGATCGAGCATGATGCGATGGCGCTGATTCAACTGGCGCGCGCCAACCGTTTCGTCGTCGCCTATGACGATGCCATCTACGAAACCATCGTCGCGACGACCGACGAGGGCAACCGCAAAGCGGTCCAGCATCAGGCGGAGGCCTTCAAGGGGTTCGAGGAGAACGTGGGCGAAGCCGTGCGTCTCCAACCTCAGTTGGCCGACCGGATCCGTGACATATCGAACGATGTGAAGAGAGCGCAACAGAGTTCCTGTGCCGAAACGATCCGGATCGCCAATGGCGACCTGACGATGGAAGGCGTCAAGAAGGCCGGCGACCTCATGGACAGGGACTGCAGTCCGGCTCTCGATGCAGCCCGGGATAAATTGACCGCGTTCAACACCGTTCTGATGGATCAGATCAAGAAGACCAATGCTGCGGCCAGCGCCTCCACGGCGACCAGCTTCTGGGTCACGCTGGGCGGGATTTCCGCAGCGCTCGTCACCGTCATCGGTCTTGCGGTGTTTCTGACCAACACCGGCATCGTCCGTCCGATCCAGGCCGCGATGGGTGTCATGGCCTCCCTCGGGAGGGGCGAACTCAACGTCGAGGTTCCCGGTGCCGAACGGCGTGACGAGGTCGGTCATATCGCCAAATCGCTCGAGGTGCTGCGTGGTCAGCTTCAGGTGGCCGAGACGGCGCGTCAGGAACAGGCGGCTCGCGAGGGGGCAGAACGTCAGCAACTCGCCCGTCGCGAGAAGCTCGCGGGAGATTTCGTCGCCCGCATGCAGGCTCTTGCCGCGGGCTTCGCCCAATCCTCCGGTGAGGTCGCCGACAGCGCCAAGGGTCTCTCCGCCACGGCGGAGGAGACCTCGCGTCAGGCCCAGGCCGTCGCTGCGGCGGCCGAAGAAGCCGCCACCAACGTCCAGACCGTCGCAGCCTCGTCCGAGGAGATGGCGACTTCGGTGCGCGAGATCAACGGACAGGTCGGTCATTCGGCTCGGGTCGCCGACACCGCCTTCAACGAAGCGGAAGCCTCCAACGGTCGCATTGCGGCTCTCGCCACGGCGGCCTCGACGATCGGCGACGTGATCAACCTGATCAAGGGTATCGCCGACCAGACCAACCTCTTGGCTCTGAACGCCACCATCGAAGCGGCACGCGCCGGTGAGGCCGGCAAGGGCTTCGCCGTCGTCGCAGCCGAGGTCAAGCAACTGGCCGATCAGACCGCCAAAGCGACCGGCGAGATCGGCGCCAAGGTCGGCGAGATCCAGCAGGCGACCGATGGAACGGTGAAGTCGATGACGGAGATCGTCCGCGTCATCGGCGAAATGAAGGAGGTCGCCTCGGCAATCGCCGGTGCGGTCGAACAGCAAGGGGCGGCGACCGCCGAGATCGCCCGCAACTGCCAGCAGGCGGCGGCGGGTACTCATCAGGTGACCGAGAACATCTCCGGTGTCGGTCAGGCGGCCGAGATGACCGGAGCGGCCTCGACCCAGCTCATGACGCTGTCGACGGGCTTGTCGAGCCAGGCCGCCGATCTGCGCAAGGTCGTCGAGACCTTCGTCAAGGACTTCGCCGCCGCGTGATGCGGGGACCTCCATTCGTTCCTGACCCTAGGGACGAATGGAGGTGCCATTTGATGTGCACCTACGCGACCCGACATCTCGAAAGAGAACCAAGAACGGAGTTGCAGACATGAACGTCCATTCGATCCGCGTGCGTATCGCCGGCCTCGCCGCCCTCTGCCTCGTCGTCACGACGGTGGCCATCGTCGGCTACAATGTGTGGGCATCCACGCGGAAAGCGGACTTCGTCGAGACCTCCGTCGGCAACTTGCTCGATCGCTCCAGCCGCGAATCGATCATGCGCCTCGCTGGCAAAGAAGCCGGCGGCATCCAGACCGAGATCAATGTCGCCTTCGATGCGGCGCGCAACATGGCTAGGGCGCTCGAGACGATCGCTGCGGCGCCGGACAAGAACGGAGCGCCGATCGACGTGCGGCGCGCGCAACTCGACGGCCTGCTCGAGCGGGTGCTGCGCGACAATCCCCGCTTCAACGGCACCTACAGCGCTTGGTTGCCCAACGCCCTCGACGGCCGCGACCGGGACTTCAAGGGCAACAAGGCGGCGGGATCGGACGACACCGGTCGGGCATTGCCCTATTGGACCCGCGACACAACCGGGCGCATCGCGCTTCAGCCGTTGGTCGAATACGACAGCCGCGCTCTCGATGCGAACGGCCTGATGAAGGGGGGATGGTTCATCAACCCGCAGGAGACCGGTCGCGAGAGCATGCTGGCGCCGCTGCCCTACATCGTCCAGGGCCGTTCGGTTCATCTCGCCACTATCTCGGTGCCGATCACCATCGAGGGAAAATTCGCCGGCGTCGTCGGCGCCGACTTCGACCTAGCCTTCATCCAGAAGCTGGCCGAGGACGTCAACTCCCACATCTACGACGGCAAGGGCGGGGTGACCATCATCACCGACGATGGTCTGATCGTCGCCTCCAGCCTCGATCCGTCGTCGGTCGGTGGGTCAATCTCCAAGCTCGACAACGATCCGCAGGCCACCATGAAGCGCGTGAGCGCCGGCAAGGAAGAGATCATCTACGTCCAGGCGACCGATCGCCTTCGTGTTTTCTCGCCGATCGAAGTCGGCCATACCGGAAGACATTGGGCCGTCGCCATCGGCTTGCCGCGCAATGTGGTGATGGCGGAAGCCGCTGTGTTGACCAAGACGCTGCAAGAAAAGGAAAGCACCGACTTCTTCTGGCAGATTGCCGTCGCGGTGGGCGTGTCGGGCATGGCGGTGATCGCCATGATCTTCCTCGGCCAGACGATCGCCTCGCCGATCGTGTCGCTCGCTTCGGTTCTGCGCAGGATCGCCGCCGGAGAAACGGTCGACAAGATTGCCGGGGCCGAACGTCGCGACGAGATCGGCGAGATCGCCGGCGCATCCGAAGTCCTGCGGGTCGGTCTCACCGAGGCGGCACGGCTTCGCCTGGACGCGGCTGCGAAGGAGACCAAGGAGCGTGAAGTCCTTGCCCGTCGCGAGATGCTCGCGGGTGACTTCGTTTCCCGCATGCAGGACCTCGCTGCCGGGTTTGCCCAATCCTCCGGCGAAGTCGCCGACAGCGCCAAGAACCTCTCGGCCACGGCGGAGGAGACCTCGCGTCAGGCCCAGGCCGTCGCCGCAGCGGCAGAAGAAGCTGCCACCAACGTCCAGACCGTCGCCGCTTCGTCCGAGGAGATGGCGGCCTCCGTGCGCGAGATCAACGGGCAGGTCGGCCATTCGGCCAAGGTCGCGGACACAGCCTTCACTGAAGCCGAGGCCTCCAGCGGTCGCATCGCTGCGCTCGCGATCGCCGCCGCGACGATCGGCGACGTGATCAACCTGATCAAGGGCATCGCTGACCAGACCAATCTCCTTGCGTTGAACGCCACCATCGAGGCGGCGCGCGCCGGCGAGGCTGGTAAGGGCTTCGCCGTTGTCGCCGCAGAGGTCAAACAACTCGCCAACCAGACTGCCAAGGCGACTGGTGAGATCGGGTCCAAGGTTGGCGAGATCCAAGCGGCGACCGACGGCACGGTGAAGTCGATGACCGAGATCGTCCGCATCATCGCCAATATGAAGGAGATCGCCTCGACGATCGCCGGTGCGGTCGAACAGCAAGGTGCGGCCACCGCCGAGATCGCCCGCAACTGCCAGCAGGCGGCAACGGGGACGCAGCAGGTGACGCAGAACATCTCTGGCGTCGGTCAGGCAGCCGAGATGACCGGCGCGGCCTCGACCCAGCTCATGACGCTCTCCACCGGGCTGTCGAGCCAGGCCGTCGATCTGCGCAAGGTCGTGGAGACCTTCGTCAAGGACTTCGCTGCGGCATGATCTGAACCGGATGGGAGACAACGCCATGGGCCACCTACTCGTCGTCGTCCACGATCGCCCCGACGGCCGCCCTCCTGTCTACGTTCCAGCCCTGTCGTCGATCGGCACCGTCCTGACGGTCGATCTAAGTGCGTCGGCTCGGCTCCGTGCTTTTATCGATGCCCCCTGGCTGATCGACATCGTTGCCCCGAACGAGTCCAAGGTGGCCCGGCTCAGGGCGGCGATGAGCGAACCAGGAGGCGCGCCCCGTCTCCTCGTTGTCACTCCCGAAGATCATTTGACCCGGGTCCAAGCGAATGCCCTGGGAGCGACCGCCGTTGTCCCCAGACCGATCACCGTGGAAACGATCCGGCGCCTGTTGGATCACCCGCAGTCGGTGGAGAGTGGGGTGGATACGACGGCAGCGACGGATGTCGTGACGGCCATCGCGGGGGCTGCCGATGCCCTCGATCAGGTCTTCTCGGCCTGCGTTGCGGGGGCCTCGATCGACGCGGCGGTGCTGCGCAGAGCCGCCACTCTGGTCTCACCAGTAGTTCGGGAGGCAGGTCTCGGCACGTGGCTTGATCTCGTCCGCCGCCATCACACCGGCACCTACCTGCACATTCTCCAGGTCATGGGTATCTCCGTCCTCCTCGGACAGAGGCTTTCTCTCGGTGCCACCGAGATCGACCGATTGGCGCTCAGCGCACTGCTCCATGACACGGGGAAATGCTGGACCCCGGAAGCCATCCTCGACAAGCCGGGTAAGTTGACGGAAGCCGAGTTCACCATCATGCGCCGACACAGCTACGATGGCTGGGCGGCGCTGCGGGCGACGGACCTCAATCTCGACGAGGACGTCTACGACGCTGTGCTCCACCACCATGAGCATCTCGATGGCAGTGGCTATCCCGACAGCCTCGTCGGCGCGACGATCCGCCCGCTCACCCGGATCTTGACGGTGTGCGACATCTTCGGCGCCCTCATCGAAAGGCGCGCCTACCGTCCGCCACTTCCCCCACTTGAGGCCCTGACAATCCTCGAAGCAATGGCGCTCGCCGGAAAGGTCGATGGGACACTCGTCGGCGCCCTGTTCCGGCTCGCCATCTCCCGAGAAAGCCGACTGCGGCAGTCCACGTCACTCAACGGAATTGGAGTGATCGACAAATGACCGTTTCAATCTATCCCCTCACACATGCAAAGGCCGTGCGGCTCATGACCAAAATGGATCATGAACTCAAGTCTTATGTGAAAGCGTTCATCGTTGAACTCGATCTATTGATCAAGAATGGCGACAACGATGTGCTGATACCTATTGCAGAACGACTACTCAATGAGATCGGGGACATGATGAAGTCGCCGATCACGACAGAGACGGGGATCACTGCCCGTAATGCTGTCTGGGAAACCTGCTGCGACATCCTGCGCACGCAACAAGACTCGATTTCCTGCGGGACAAGGCCATCACCCGAAGTTCGGGCGTCATCGTTTCGGCAGTGAAGGATGCCATCGGGGCTCGGGTCACGCAGAAGTGCCTCTGTCGACGACAGCAAGGTTCGGAATTAAGTCTATGCGAGATGGCAGACGGATGTATTTTTAATACCCATCTTAACGCCAGCTTATATGTGATATTAATGAAATATAAATATGTGATTATATGTATACAATTTTATTGTAATTTACATATTGCGAAAATATACGAAAATTATTGTTAGTTTACATATTTTTAACTATGATTTTACTATAATTAAACAAATTTATATCAAATATCTCATCGCTTAATACCCATTCGGATCGGGCCTTGTGCCGCTATCCGGATGCTGCTGACCGACTCTTGCGTGAATTCACCATCAGCCTTCGAACACTAGGAGAGTAACTATGTCGTGGATAACCAATCTCGGGTCTGGGCTATCGGTCAAGGTCAGGATGACCGCGCTGGCGGCCATTCCCACCCTGGGTCTCCTGGGGATGTCGTGGCAAGTGGTCGATACCAGGTGGGACCTCGCCAGCGAGATGACCGAAGTGGCGGATATGACCTCACTCACCTCCGACGTCGTCGACTATGTGCACGCTCTGCAGAAGGAGGCCGGCGCTTCGGCGTCTTTCGTTTCATCCAAGGGAGGAGACGGTCAGACCGATCTCGATCGGCTGCGTCGCACCTCCGACGAGGCGCGGGCGAAGGTAGAGGCCGTGCTGAAGACCTTCGATCTGAAGGCGGTGTCGAACGAACTGGATACGGTGTTGCAAGACGGGTTGCGCAAATCCGCCGGCGCCGATGCCGTCCGCAACGGCGTCAGCCGGCGGACGATCTCGGCTGACGACATGAACAACTACTACACCGCCTCCATCGTCCGCCTTCTCGACGTCAGCCTCTATGCCGCGAAAACTATCTCTCATGCCGAGGTGGCGCGTTTGATGAACGTCTATGCCTATACGCTGCAGGCCGAGGAGGCCTCGAGTGCCGCCCGTGCCAATGCGGCGGTCGGATTGAGCGCCGGGCGTTTCGACACCGCGCTCTATGCCAAGGTCATGGCCTTCGTCGCCAAGCAGGAAGCCTTCATGTCGACGCTCGAGCTCAATGCCAATCGGAGCGAGCTCGACGTTCTGCATGCGACCTACGCCGGTACCCCGATCGACGAGACCGCCCGCTATCTGAATGTCGTTCGAGACGCCGGACCCAACGCCGGGATCACCAACCTCGATGCCGCCGGTTGGCTGCGCGTCAATGCCGACCGCCTCGCTTTGTTCGGCAAGGTGGAAGGGGTCTTCCACGACAATCTCTTGACGACTGCGGCTCGGGTGCGCAGCGACGCCCAGGCCGGACTGGTACTCTCTGCGACGGTGGCCGGTGGCCTTGCGCTCGTCACGCTCTTTCTCGCCTTCGTCGTGACGTCCGGCATCACCGTTCCAATTCGCAAACTGTCCGACGTGATGCACGACCTCGCCGAAGGGCGGCTGGCGACCGAGGTGGAGGGGGCCGATCGCGGCGACGAGATCGGCGCTATGGCCAAGACCGTCCTGGTGTTCCGTGACCGCCTCCAGGAAAACGAGGCGATGCGCGAACGCCAGGCGAATATCGAGCGGGAGAATGCCGCCCGCATTCTGACGGAGCGCAATGCCATCGCCGATCAGTTCCAGGCCAAGATGGGGGTGCTGGCCGATCACTTCGCCAAATCGTCGAACGAGGTGGCTGAAGCTGCCCGCAACATGTCGGCGACGGCCGAGGAGACCTCGCGCCAGGCGCAGGCCGTTGCCAGTGGGGCGGAGGAAGCCACCAACAACGTCCAGACGGTCGCGGCCGGTGCCGAAGAACTCTCCGCCTCCATTCGCGAAATCAACCGCCAGGTGGCCAAGTCGGCGACCATCGCCGGGGAGGCCGCTGAAGAGGCCACGCGCTCGGAGGGCAACGTTCGCGCGCTCAACGAAGCCTCGGCGACGATCGGCGACGTCGTCGGCCTGATCAAGGACATCGCGAGCCAGACCAATCTGCTCGCGCTCAACGCCACGATCGAGGCGGCGCGCGCCGGCGAAGCCGGCCGCGGCTTCGCGGTCGTCGCCTCCGAAGTCAAGCAACTCGCGGCCCAAACGGCCAAGGCGACCGATGAGATCGCCGCCAAGATCGGGGAGATCCAGGCGGCGACGGACGAAACCGTCGGCTCGATCGGGCGCATCGTTGCCACGATCAAGACGATCCGCGAGGTGACCTCCTCGATCGCGGGCGCGGTCGAAGAGCAGGGGGCTGCCACCAACGAGATCGCCGCCAATACCCAGAGGGCGGCTCGTGGGAACCAGGACGTGACCGGCAACATCACCGGCGTCGGTCAAGCGGCGGAGATGACGGGGGCTGCCTCCACTCACCTCATGAGCCTCTCCGGCAACCTCCAGACCCAGTCCGGCGAACTCCAGCGCGAAGTCGCGGAATTCGTGCGCGGGCTGCGGGCCGGGTAACAGCGAGCGGCGGCGGCTCAAGACGACGAGCCGAAGAATGCCTCGGCCCTGCGGCGGAAGCGACCACCGCAGGGTCCCTCTCCTCCCTCGCGACGCCCGCGTCGACAACCGGATCAAGGCAAGAGCCATGGACGATCTGCTTCGTGAATTCCTGACGGAAACCAGCGAGAGCCTCGATGTCGTCGACGTCGAGTTGGTGAAGTTCGAGCAAGACCCCAACAACGAGAAGATCCTCGGCAACATCTTCCGTCTGGTCCACACAATCAAGGGTACCTGCGGTTTTCTCGGGCTGCCCCGTCTTGAGGCGATTGCCCACGCGGCGGAAACCCTGATGGGCCGGTTCCGCGACGGCGTGCCAGTGACTGAGGCCGCCGTGACGCTGGTCCTTCAGTCGATCGACCGGATCAAGCAGATCATCGCCGATCTCGAGGCGAACGAGCAAGAGCCGGCCGGTGAAGATCACGATCTGGTCGGCGAACTCGAACGCATGTCGCAAGAGGGTCAGCCGCTGGTCGTCTCCGAAGGACCGAGGTGTACCGAAGGCACGCTGGTGCCCCAAGTTCTCGAACGCCAGTTGCGACTGGGCGAGGTCTCGCTCGATGAGTTGGAGCGCGCCTTTCGAGAGGCGACCTCCGAGACGCAGACTGCGGCGAACACGGCGGCTGCGACACTGGAACCCGAGCCGGCACCGGTGGCGGCGATCCGTCCGACGACACGCGCGCGCACCAAGACCGAGGCCAGGGACGCGGAAAAGGACGGCGAGGGCAAGGGCAGCGTGTCGTCGCAGTCGATCCGCGTCTCGGTCGACACGCTCGAACACCTGATGACCATGGTTTCGGAGCTGGTGCTGACCCGCAATCAGCTCCTGGAGATCGTCCGCCGTCACGAGGACAGCGAATTCAAGGTGCCGCTGCAGCGCCTGTCGAACGTCACCGCCGAGCTGCAGGAAGGCGTCATGAAGACGCGGATGCAGCCGATCGGCAACGCCTGGCAGAAGCTGCCACGCATCGTGCGCGACCTCGCCAACGAGCTCGGTAAGCACATCGACCTGGAGATGGTCGGTCAGGACACTGAACTCGACCGGCAGGTGCTGGAGCTGATCAAGGATCCGCTCACCCACATGGTGAGGAACTCCGCCGACCATGGGCTCGAGATGCCAGAGGTGCGCAAAGCAGCCGGCAAGTCGGAGAAGGGCACGATCAGGCTCTCCGCCTATCACGAGGGCGGCCACATCATCATCGAGATCGCCGACGATGGTCGCGGCCTCGACCTCGAGCGGATCAAGCAGAAGATCGTCGACACCGGCTTGGCGGCCGAGTTCGAACTCGAGAAAATGTCGGATGCGCAGATCTTCAAATACGTCTTCGCGCCCGGCTTCTCGACGGCGCAGAAGGTCACCAACGTCTCGGGCCGCGGTGTCGGTCTGGACGTAGTCAAGACCAACATCGACGCCATCGGCGGCACGGTCGATCTGAAGAGCGTCGCCGGTCAGGGCACGACCTTCGCCATCAAGATCCCGTTGACGCTGGCGATCGTCTCGACCCTGATCGTCGAGACGGCCGGAGACCGCTTCGCCATCCCGCAGTTGTCGGTGGTGGAACTGGTCCGTGCCCAACAGAACTCCGAGCATCGGATCGAGCGCATCCGCGACACGCCGGTTCTGCGCCTCAGAAACAAGCTGTTGCCGCTGGTTCATCTCGCCAAGCTCCTCGATATCACCACCATCGGTGGCGAGGCCGAAGTGCCGGTGTCGGAGGAAGACGGCTTCATCGTGGTGATGCAGGTCGGTCCGCAGACCTTCGGCGTGGTGGTCGACGCGGTGTTCCACACGGAAGAAATCGTCGTCAAGCCGATGTCGACCATGCTGCGCCACATCGGCATGTTCTCCGGCAACACCATTCTCGGCGACGGTTCGGTGATCATGATCGTCGACCCGAACGGTCTCGCCCAGGCGATCGGGCCGAGCCAGGAGACGCCGGTGACCGACAAGGTAGGGCACGAGGAGGATCGTTCGCGCGACGAGGCGCAGCTGATCTCCCTTCTGCTGTTCCGGGCCGGCGATGCACATCCCAAGGCGGTGCCGCTGTCGCTGGTCACCCGTCTCGAGGAGTTCTCGGTCGACAAGGTCGAGCGCTCCAACGACCGCGATCTCGTCCAGTACCGGGGGACGCTGATGCCGCTCGTCTATTTCGACGAATTTGCCCAGAGGAAAACCGAGGGCGGTCTGCCGATGCTGGTGTTTACGGACGGCGGTCGTTCGATGGGCCTGGTGGTCGACGAGATCCTCGACATCGTCGAAGATCGCCTGGACATCCAGATCGGCTCGGAGCGTCCTGGGATCCTCGGCTCGGCGGTGATCAAGGGACGGGCGACCGAGGTCGTCGACGTCGGTCATTTCCTGCCGCAGGCCTTCGAGGACTGGTTCCGCCGCAAGGAGGTCTCGACCGATCAGGTCCCCCGCTCGCTTCTGTTCGTCGACGACGCGCCGTTCTTCCGCAACATGCTGGGTCCGGTGCTCAAGGCCGCCGGCTACCGCGTGACGGTGTGCGCTTCGGCCACTGAAGGTCTCCAGCTTCTCGGCAGCGGCCGCCGCTTCGACGTCATCGTCTCCGACATCGAGATGCCCGAGATGAACGGCTACGAGTTTGCCGAAAGCATCAAGCGAGACCCACGGCTGCACCACACTCCCGTTCTGGCGCTGTCGTCGATCTGCACGCCGGCCTCGATCGAACGTGGTCGGCAGGCGGGCTTCGACGACTACGTCGCCAAGTTCGACCGGCCCGGTCTGATCGCGGCGCTGAAGGAAATGACGAACTACGACATGGGAGTTGCGGCATGAGCGACGCGATCAACAACCACAGCGAGAGCATCCAGTACGCCACCGTGATGATTGGCGGTCAGGTGTTCGGCCTGCCGGTCTCCCGTGTCCACGATGTGTTCATGCCGCAGTCGATCACCCGGGTGCCGCGGTCGCGGCCGGAGATCGCCGGTGTGCTCAACCTGCGCGGTCGCATCGTCACGGCGATTGACATGCGTCGGAGGTTGGATCTTCCCTCCCGCGACGACGGCGGCACAGCGATGGCGGTCGGCATCGAAAGCAAGGGCGAGAGCTACGGCCTGCTCATCGACACAGTCGGGGAAGTGCTCGATCTACTGGGAAGCGGTCGCGAACCGAACCCGGTCAATCTCGATCCGCGTTGGACCGCAGTTTCCAGCGGGGTCCATCGGCTCGACGGACGACTGATGGTCATCCTCGACGTCGAACGCGTTCTCGCCGGGATGTTCGAAGCAATAGCCGCTTGAGCCGGCGATTTCCGGCAAACGGCGAGATCGAACCTATAGAAAGAAACCGTCATGCATCTCTTCAGCACGAACAGAGAACGCATCGCCAAACTCGAGGCGCTCGACCGATCGCAGGCCGTAATCGAGTTCGACATGGCCGGCAAGGTGATCACCGCCAACGAGAACTTCCTCGCCGTGCTCGGTTACGACCTCGGCGAGATCGTCGGCCGCCACCACTCGATGTTCGTCGACCCGAAGGAGCGCGACGGCGCCGACTATCGCGTCTTCTGGGACAATCTGCGCCGCAGCAGATTCCAGGCCGGTGAATTCCACCGCATCGGCAAGGGTGGCAAGGACGTCTGGATCCAGGCCTCCTACAATCCGCTGCTCGACCGCTCGGGACGGCCGTTCAAGGTGGTCAAATTCGCCGCCGACACGACCGCCGAGAAGCTCAGGAACGCCGAATTCCAGGGCCGGATCGCCGCCATCGACAAGGCGCAAGCGGTGATCTCCTTCGAACTCGACGGCACCGTCATCGACGCCAACCAGAACTTCCTCGACGCACTCGGCTACCGGCTCGACGAGATCAAGGGCCGCCATCATTCGGTGTTCGTCGAGCCGGCCCATCGCGACAGCGCCGAATACCGCGCCTTCTGGGAAGCGCTGCGCGCAGGCCGCTTCCAGGCGGCCGAATACAAGCGGATCGGCAAGGGCGGACGGGTGGTCTGGATCCAGGCCTCCTACAATCCGATCTTCGATCTCACTGGGCGTCCCTTCAAGGTGGTCAAGTTCGCCACCGACATGACCGAGCAGGTCGAGGAACGGGCGCGGCGGGCGGAGGTCCAGAAGGGTATCGACGGCGATCTCGGCGCCATCGCCGAGGCGATCGCCACGACGACGCAGCAGGCCGAAGCGGCGGCGGCGGCCTCGGCGCAGACCTCGTCCAACGTCCAAGCGGTCGCCGCTGGTTCGGAGGAGCTCGCCCAGTCCGTCGGCGAGATCAGCCGCCAGGTGGCCCAGGCGCTCAAGATCGCCAAAGGCGCGGTCGCCGAGGCCGGGCGCACCAACACCACGGCCAACACCCTGCTCGTGGGAACCCAGACCATCGGCAAGGTGGTCGATCTCATCAATTCGATCGCCGCCCAGACCAATCTTCTGGCGTTGAACGCTACGATCGAAGCGGCGCGCGCCGGCGAGGCGGGCAAGGGTTTCGCCGTCGTCGCCTCCGAGGTCAAGCAACTCGCCGCCCAGACGGCCAGAGCCACCGACGAGATCGCCGCCGAGATCGGTCGGGTCCAGGGCAACACCCGTGAGGTGGTGGAGGCAATCGCCTCGATCTCGTCGACCATTACCCGGATCAACGAGATCTCGTCCGATATCGCCACCGCCGTCGAGCAGCAGGCGGCGGTGACGCAGGACATGTCGGCAAACATGAACACTGCCGCCCAGGGCGTCGAAGCGATCGCCTCCGGCGTCAGGGAAATCGCCGGCTGGACGCAGCTCATCGGCGGTTCGGCCCGCAAGATCAAGGATGCTTCCCTCAGCATCGTTGCGCCGAAAGGCGCGTCGAGCGTCGGAATGGAGAAAGCAGGATCATCCCTGATGACCTGGAGCGACGGCCTGAGTGTCGGCGTCACTGCACTCGACACCGAGCATCAGAGGCTCATCGAAATGGTCAATCAACTCTGGGACGGCATGCAGTCCGGCGCCGGCAACGCCGCTGTCGGCCAGGTGCTCGATGGGCTGATCGCCTACACGGCATCGCATTTCAAGCACGAGGAAGAGCTCTTCGCCAAGACCGGCTATCCCGCCACGGCCGGTCACAAACAGGAGCATGACGAACTGACGCGCCAAGTGCTCGATGTGCAGGCCAAATACAAGTCCGGCGTCTACAGTGTTCTGTCACTGGAGGTTCTGACCTTCCTCAAGAAATGGCTGGTCAATCACATCCAGGGCAGCGACCAGCGCTACGGATCCCATCTCAACGCAATGGGCATCAGGTGAAACCGTTTCGGCCGGCGATGCTTGCAGATTCCCGAATCGGATGGTGACGTCTGAGCTCTCGGCATGAGTGAAGCGACCGCCACCCGGTTCGAAGCCCGCCTCGCACTGGCCTTCGGGTTCTGCCCCGCGTCATTCCGCGCGCCCTCCTTCATTTCGGAAAGCAGTCGTCATCATGAGCGCCCATCAAAATTTTCTGGAGATTCACGACATCTCGTTTTTCCTGATTATTAGACTACGTCCTGACGCATTGCGTCCCGGCACCACGTTTTAGTGGGAGCAAGGGCATTGACGCGATCCTTGCGCTTGCGCAAACGCCATCGCTGCGACACTGATCCACTCGGCTCAACCTCGTTGAACGGTTGGATTCCGTTGGTGTCCCTCCGATATGCGTTGGCCGTTGCTGAACATTTGAACTTCCGCCATGCCGCCAATCGGCTGGGCGTAAGCCAATCCTGCGTCAGCACCCGGATCAAGACATTGGAACAGGATCTCAATATCCTGCTGTTCGAGAGGCGTCATCGCGGGGTTCGGTTGACCGAGGCCGGACGCTGCTTCATCGCGGAGGTCGCGACAGGCATCGAGCATCTCGATCATGCCATCAACACCGCCGGAGCGCTTTCGACAGGCGCAGTCGGGCGTCTTCATATCGGTCTGCATTCTTCGATCGCCGCGGGATTTCTCGCCGACCTCCGCCGCCGGTTTCGGAACGAGCACCCGAATGTCGAACTGATGATCACCGAAGGGCGGTCCGCCGACACGATCCGACAGGTCCGGGAAGGCTCGCTCGACATCGCCTTCGTCATGGGAGCGGTAGACGCCCCCGATTGCCATTCCTGCCTGGTCTGGAGCGAGCCTTTTGTCATTGCCGTGCCAGTCCATCATCCATTGGGGGCCGCCGAGAGTTTTGGATGGCTCGATCTGGCGCCGGAAACCTTCCTCGTCCGGCAGAGTGGTGCTGGTCCGCAATTGCTAAACCATATCACCCGTCGGATCGTCGAGCGGGACCGGACACCCAACATCCGGCGCTGCGATGTCGGTCGCGACACGCTGATGCACATGGCCGCCGATGGCGAAGGGGTGACCCTCACCACCGAGGCAGCGGCACATGTGCCGTTTCCCGGCATCATATTCCGGCAGATCACCGACGAGACGGAACGCGCTCAATTCAGCGCAGTGTGGTCGCCGCACAACCGCAGCCCGGCGCTGAAGAACCTGCTCGACCTCGCGGCTGCGACGGGCCGGTCAGCCTGATTTCGTAACCAGTTCGGCCGGTTCGATCCCCAGGGCATCGGCGATCTGGCCGAGAACGGTGACGCTGGCCGACACATCGGCGCGCTCGATCGCCCCGATATAGCGCGCGCTCAGGTCCGCGCGATCCGCCAGCTCTTCCTGCGTCAGTTGTTTGTCATGACGTATCCGACGCAGATTGATCGCCATGACCTCCTTGAGATCCATGACGAGAGCGGAGCCTGAATCGGAATTATCGTTCCAGGAACGATGATTCCGATTCGTCGCGCGTTGTGATATTCATCCAACCGCTTCGGCTTGCTGCGGCAGCGCAATGCTTGGCGAAACTGAATAGCCACACGCCGCTGTCTCACAAGCGAAGCAAAAAATGAGGTAATCATCACTCCGAGCCGCGGTACCGGAAGGAGGCCGTGAGATGCGCGTCAAACCCGAACTCGATCCCGATGTTGACGATCTGGCTCCCATGGAGCCGGATGTGACCCGCTATGACGAGGCGCATTTCGTCACCTATCTGCGCCTGCTCGACGCCGAGACCGATGGGGCCGACTGGACGGAGGTGGCGCGGATCGTGCTGCATCGCGATCCCGTCGCGGAAACCGCCCGAACCCGCACATGCTGGGAAAGCCACCTCGCCCGCGCCCGGTGGATGACCAAGATCGGCTACAGGCGCATTCTGGAACAGGCAGTTGAGGAAGCCCGCAACACGCGGCACTGACCCATCCGATTTCTACGCCATGGTATCCGGCGGCACGCCCTCTGTTCTTTTCTATTGCCTATCGCAAAACCGTCTATTCTCTGATCGGCTCCATCTCTTTTGCCGATCGGAGCCTCTATGTCGGGAAGTCGTGTCCTTTGGGGACAAGTTGCCATCGTCCTGTTGATCGTGCTCACTGCGATCTGGGGCGCGACCGAATGGACGGCGTGGCGGCTCGGGTTCCAAGTGCAGTTGGGTGTGCCGTGGTTCGAGCTTGGTGGCTGGCCGGTCTACTACCCGCCCATCTTCTTCTGGTGGTGGTACGCCTACGACGCCTATGCGCCTGCGATCTTCATCGAAGGGGCGCTCATCGCCGTGTCCGGCGGTTTCCTCTCCATCGCCGTCGCCATCACCCTGTCAATCATCCGGGCGCGCGAGGCGAAGAACGTCGCCACCTACGGCTCGGCACGCTGGGCCTCGTCCGAGGAGGTGAAGGCGGCCGGACTGCTTGACCCGGACGGCGTGGTGCTCGGCAGGCTCGATCGCGACTATCTCCGTCACGACGGCCCGGAGCATGTGCTGTGCTTCGCGCCGACCCGCTCCGGTAAGGGCGTCGGGCTTGTGGTGCCGACGCTGCTGACCTGGCCCGGCAGCGTCATTGTCCACGACATCAAGGGCGAGAACTGGGGGCTGACAGCGGGTTTCCGCGCCAGACACGGTCGCGTGCTGCTGTTCGATCCGACCGATGCGAAATCCTCCGCCTACAATCCGCTGCTGGAGGTCCGGCGCGGCGATTGGGAGGTGCGCGACGTCCAGAACATCGCCGACATCCTGGTCGATCCCGAGGGCGCGCTCGACAAGCGCAATCATTGGGAAAAGACCAGCCATTCGCTACTGGTCGGCGTGATCCTACACGTCCTCTATGCCGAGCCGGACAAGACGCTGGCCGGCGTCGCCAACTTCCTCTCCGATCCGAAACGCCCCATGGAGGCGACGCTGCGCGCCATGATGTCCACGTCGCATCTGGGCGAGGCCGGCGTCCATCCCGTCATCGCCTCGTCGGCGCGCGAGCTGCTCAACAAATCCGACAACGAGCGATCGGGCGTGCTGTCCACGGCTATGTCGTTTCTCGGCCTCTATCGCGATCCCGTGGTGGCGAAGGTGACGGCGCGCTGCGACTGGCGCATCGCCGATCTCGTCGCTGGCAAGCGGCCCGTCAGCCTCTATCTCGTCGTGCCGCCGTCAGACATCGCCCGCACCAAGCCGCTCATCCGCCTGATCCTCAATCAGGTCGGACGGCGGCTGACCGAGGAGCTGAACGCCGCCAACCGCCACCGCCTGCTGTTGATGCTCGACGAGTTTCCGGCGCTGGGCCGGCTCGACTTCTTCGAGTCCGCCCTAGCCTTCATGGCGGGCTACGGTATCAAGAGTTTCCTGATAGCACAGAGCCTCAACCAGATCGAGAAGGCCTATGGCGCCAACAATTCTGTGCTCGACAATTGCCATGTCCGTGTTGCCTTCGCCACCAATGACGAGCGCACCGCCAAGCGCGTGTCGGACTCGCTGGGCACCGCGACCGAGATGCGTGATTCCACCAACTATGCCGGCCATCGGCTGTCGCCCTGGCTCGGCCATCTCATGGTGTCGCGGCAGGAGACGGCCCGACCGCTGCTGACCCCCGGCGAGGTGATGCAGCTTCCTCCGACCGACGAACTGCTGTTGGTCGCGGGCGTGCCGCCGATCCGGGCGAAGAAGGCGCGCTACTACGAGGATGCCCGCTTCAAGGAGCGGTTGCTGCCACCGCCCGACCTGTCCGCTCAGTCCAAGGCGCCGAAAACGCCATCCGGCGACGACTGGTCGGCGCTGACGATACCGACGCTCGTTGCTCCATCAGCATCGCTGCCTCCGGAAGCCGCCGCGACCGATCCCGCCAACGCCGGCATTCGCCGCGAGCCGGAATTGCCAGAGCATGAGGAGATCGTGCCGGATGAGCGCCCGGTAGCTGGTGAGTTCGACGTGCTCGACGACGAACCGGACGTGGACGCCGCCAAATCCCGCACCATCCGCCAGCGGATCACGTCTGTCGCGCGTCAGGCGACGATGGACCCCGCCGACGGCATCGAATTGTAGGAAGCCGCCATGAGTCCCAAGACCCGCATGAATGTCTATTTCGAGCCGGAGCTGTTGAAGAAGGTCGAGGCGCTAGCGCTGCGCCGCAACGTCTCCAAATCGGCTGTGATCGAGGCGGCCGTCGCGTCCTTTCTGTCGGCCGATGCCTCGGAGCGGTTGGAGGCGGTGTTCGCGCGGCGCATGGACAAGCTCGGCCGAAAGGTCGATGGGATGGACGAGGATCTTGCCATCCTCGGCGAAACGCTCTCGCTGTTCATCCGCTTCTGGCTGACCGTGACCCCGCCGCTGCCCGACAGTGCCCAGGCGTCGGCGCGCGCCAAGGGCGCGGAGCGGTTCGACGGATTCCTGCAATCGCTCGGGCGAAGGCTTGCGACAGGCGATCGGTTTCTGAAGGAACTGTCGCGGGACGTGGATGTGCGGCGCGATGGGAGGGCGGAACCAACTGCCGACAATCCATGACAATGATTGCGATCCAAGGGGAGCGACAGAAGGCATTTTCTCTATAGGTCAGCCAGCCGTGTCCGCTCCGAACCAGAAA
This sequence comes from Labrys monachus, assembly GCF_030814655.1. Classification (NCBI taxonomy): domain Bacteria; kingdom Pseudomonadati; phylum Pseudomonadota; class Alphaproteobacteria; order Hyphomicrobiales; family Xanthobacteraceae; genus Labrys; species Labrys monachus. The sequence continues at coordinate 3,576,484 of NZ_JAUSVK010000001.1, read as the reverse complement.
TCCAGTTCGCGCAGGCGACGCTTGTCGTAGGATTTCGTGGCATCGACGATCTGCCATTTGTCGTCATCGGCGAGGCCGGTCCAACGAGGCTTGCCGTCCTCTTTCTGAACGGATTGCCGCCAGCGATACTGCGCATGGATTTCCATGATCTTGCCGGCATATTGGCTGGCCAACCCACCGTTACCTTCGATGACAAGAAGATTTTCGTCATTAACGCCGCTCGCCTTCGGCCCCATGTTGTGCGAGCCGGTCATCACTACCGGTTTGTCGCCATAGGGGTCGATCACGATGACCTTGCTATGGACCATGGCGAAGGTCTGGGGAAGCCGAACCATCTCTTTCTTCCAGTATTTGAGCGGGCCGGGAATCGCCGCAGGCAGGAGCACATCGGCGTTTGCATCGATACGATCGCCGCGATTGAACAGCACGACCGGGTTCTTCTCCGTGCCGGGGTTCTGGTTGACCACGCCCTGGATGTAGAGGTCGGGTTTGAAGTTCGGGCTTCCCGGCGATGCCAGCTCGATGATGTCGTTGAGCAGCGTGCCGCGCGGCCCAGGATTGAACATCAGGAACAGGATGCCGTGCTGGGCCGCCGCGATCAGCGCACCGGCCTGGTCGAGATCGGCGCCGCCGCGCATGGGCGTGAACCAGAGTGTCGTGCCTTTGGGCTTGGCGCTCTTTCGTGGTGTACCGTTGCTTTCGTATAGCGTGTCCGGTGTGGCGTCGCCGGCGTCCGCCAACGCTTTCCACTGATCGAGGTAGAACTGCGCCAGCGAGGAATTTTCGATCAACACCGCGTTGTTCGCCTGGGTGCATAGACCTGTCTTGGTCCAGTTGGTGCTGCCAGTCCATACGGCTTGCGGCTTCTTGTCGGCGTCGCAGATCACCAGAAACTTGTTGTGCGCGAGCGCGCGGGGCGCGGTCATGCGGTTGCGCACGTCGCAGCCGCTGAGTGCGGTGCGTGCGTCGTCATTCTCGTCCTCGCCCTTCTTTTTCACCGCGCCATTGCCGAGCACGATATGGGCGCGCTTCTTGAGCGCTTTGAGCAATGGGATCAGTTCGGGATCGTCCAGCTCGAACAGAGCGGCATAGACGTGTGCCTTGGCTGCGGCCGCGTCTGTCAGCAGCGCGATGAGCTTGTCGCGGATCGGACCGGCGAGAAAGCCGCGAATACGGCTCTTAGGATCGGCGATCTCCTTTCTCAATGCCGTCGATGGGTTCTCGTTAGGCAGCAGTCGTGTCAGCCACTGGCTGGCCACGATGCCGCGATTGAAGAAGCAACTCGCCCGCCCATCGGTTTCAGCACCGATCGCCACAGGCTTGCTCCAGTCCGAGCCTTGATCGACGGCTTCCTGCATCGCCGCTTCGGGGCCGAGCATCGGCACGACGCGATAGGCGACCTCATCACCCGGACTGACTGCGAAGTCCGACCAGAGATACTTTTGGATTGGCCATTCCGTCGTCGGCTTGCGCGTGCCTTCCGGCACGTCCGGGCCGTCTGCAAAGCCCACCCAGCTTGCAACGATTTCCTCGACGAACCCGTCGGCATCTGCGACGCCGGTCGCATTCGGGCTGGGCGCGCTGCCTGCGGCGCGTCTGACCTTGCGTCGCAGCGCGAACCCCCGGCAATCGTTGATGAAGGGCACGCGCCAAGCCAGGAAGGCGCTGTCAACGCCCGGATGCACGATCAGTTCGATAGCCACTGTCCGCCCCCTTTTTAAAAAGAGTCTCCAGTATATCTTGCGAGTGCTTCAGAATTAAATCATCGACGGTCGAATCGGAAGCTGCATCGTAATCTCGGCACAGCACGCGGAATACAACACACTCCGCCGATTGCCGCCTTTTCTTCGCTATGGCCGTACGCAGATAGATACTTGTTGAATCGGCCCAACTTACGGCTCTTTTAATCATCCCCGTCCAGGGAGCGTCTGTGTCGTCCCCGGCAAGATCGGGGATCAGATGGCGGTATCGTACCAGAATTCGGAGAGCACGGCGCGCGGCGCGCGGATGCTGCGGACCGCGCTCGGTCCCGCCATTGCCCGGTTTCTGGAAGACCCGGCGATCGTCGAGGTGATGCTGAACCCGGATGGTCGCATCTGGATCGACCGGCTGTCGGAAGGATTGTCCGATACAGGTGAGCGAATGGCACCCGCCGATGGCGAGCGCATCGTGCGCTTGGTCGCTCATCATGTCGGTGCCGAGGTCCATTCCGGATGCCCTCGCGTTTCCGCCGAACTGCCGGAGACTGGCGAGCGGTTCGAGGGATTGCTGCCGCCGGTGGTCGCAGCACCTGCCTTCGCCATCCGCAAACCCGCCGTCGCAGTGTTCACGCTCGACGATTACGTCGCAGCCGGCATCATGACGGCGGGACAGGCCGAGGCACTGCGTTTGGCCGTGGCATCGCGCGCCAACATTCTCGTCGCCGGCGGCACCTCGACCGGCAAGACGACGCTGACAAACGCGCTGCTGGCCGAAGTGGCAAAGACCACTGACCGCGTCGTCATCATCGAGGATACGCGCGAACTGCAATGCGCCGCGCCCAATCTTGTCGCCATGCGCACAAAGGATGGCGTCGCTTCGTTGTCCGATCTCGTTCGCTCCAGCTTGCGCCTGCGCCCCGATCGCATCCCGGTTGGCGAGGTGCGCGGCCCGGAAGCGCTCGATCTCCTCAAGGCGTGGGGCACGGGACACCCCGGCGGCGTCGGCACCATCCATGCCGGCAGCGCCATCGGGAGCCTGCGCCGTCTGGAGCAGCTCATCCAGGAAGCCGTCGTCACCGTACCGCGCGCCCTGATCGCCGAGACCATCGATCTCGTCGCCGTGCTCGCCGGGCGCGGATTGCAGCGTCGCCTCGTCGAACTCGCCCGCGTCGAGGGCCTTGGCCCGGATGGCGACTACCGCGTCATGCCGGCCGCGAATGGCGTCGCCGATTTACCCACCCGTCTCAATCCCATCCCCACAGGAGATCACCCATGATCCGTTCCCTTCATCAGGTCCGCCGCCATCTGACCCTGGCGGCATCCATCGCCGTCATCAGCGTGATCATGGTGCCCGCCGCTCGTGCCTCCGGCTCGTCCATGCCCTGGGAGACTCCGCTGCAATCGATTCTGGAATCGATCGAAGGCCCCGTCGCCAAGATCATCGCGGTGATCGTCATCATTTCGACGGGCCTGGCGCTGGCCTTCGGTGACTCCTCCGGCGGCTTTCGCCGGCTGATCCAGATTGTCTTCGGCCTCTCCATCGCCTTCGCGGCCAGCTCGTTCTTCCTGTCGTTCTTCTCGTTCAGCGGCGGAGCGCTGGTCTGATGTCTGGCCGGGTTGATCCGTCCCGCGAGGTGCCGGGAATGTCGGTGCCGGTTCACCGGGCGCTGACCGAGCACATCCTGCTCGGCGGCGCACCGCGTGGCCTCGCCATCCTCAACGGCACACTCGCGGCGGCGCTCGGCCTGGGCTTGCGCCTTTGGCTGGTCGGTCTCGCGATCTGGGCGGTCGGTCATCTTGCTGCGGTGTGGGCGGCCAAACGCGATCCGATGTTCGTCGATGTGGTGCGCCGACATCTGCGCATCCCGGCTTTTCTTGGCGTCTGAGGGGGCCGATCTCATGATGAACCTCACCGAGTATCGCAACCGCAACACGCGTCTCGCCGATTTCCTGCCCTGGGCCGCGCTGGTCGGCTCCGGCGTCGTCCTCAACAAGGATGGCAGCTTCCAGCGCACCGCGCGGTTTCGTGGTCCCGATCTCGATTCGGCAGTGCCGGCCGAGCTGGTCGCCGTCGCAGGTCGCCTCAACAATGCGTTGCGCCGCCTGGGATCGGGTTGGGCGATCTTCGTCGAAGCCATGCGTCTGTCGGCGCAGCGTTATCCCGAAAGCCTGTTTCCCGATGCCGCCTCGGCGCTGGTCGATGCCGAACGCAAAGCGGATTTCGAGGAAGCGGGTGCACACTACGAATCCAGCTACTTCATGACCTTCGCCTTTCTGCCACCCGCAGAGGATGCCGCGCGCGCCGAAGGCTGGCTCTATGAGGGGCGCGATCGATCCGGCGTCGATGTCCACGAGGCTCTGCGCGGCTTCGTCGATCGCACCGACCGTATCCTGGCGCTGCTCGACGGTTTCATGCCCGAATGTCTCTGGCTCGATGACGGGGAGACGCTGACCTATCTCCATGCCTGCGCCTCGACCAAACGCCACCGCGTCCGTGTGCCCGAGACGCCGATGTATCTCGACGCGCTCGTCGCCGATCAGCCGCTGACCGGTGGCCTCGAACCCCGTCTCGGTGATCAGCATCTGCGTGTGCTGACCATTACCGGGTTTCCGACCATGACGACGCCGGGGATCCTGGACGAGCTGAACCGGCTGGCCTTTCCCTATCGGTGGTCCACCCGCGCCATCCTGCTTGACAAGACAGATGCAACGAAGCTGCTGACGAAGATCCGTCGGCAATGGTTCGCCAAGCGCAAATCGATCGCCGCCATCCTCAAAGAGGTGATGACCAACGAGGCCTCGGTTCTGGTCGATACCGATGCCGCCAACAAGGCGGCCGATGCCGATCTGGCCTTGCAGGAACTCGGCGCCGACTATGCCGGCATGGCCTATGTCACCGCGACGGTGACGGTGTGGGACGATGACCCACGCATCGCAGCAGAAAAGCTGCGTCTCGTCGAGAAGGTCATCCAGGGTCGCGATTTCACCGCGATGCCAGAGACGATCAACGCGGTAGACGCCTGGCTCGGCTCGCTGCCCGGCCATGTCTACGCCAATGTCCGCCAACCGCCGATTTCCACGCTCAATCTCGCCCATATGATCCCGTTGTCGGCGGTCTGGGCCGGCGAGGTGCGCGACACCCATTTTGCAGCGCCGCCACTGCTCTATGGCAAGACCGAGGGCTCGACACCGTTCCGGTTTTCCCTGCACGTCGGCGATGTCGGCCATACGCTCGTCGTCGGCCCAACCGGTGCCGGCAAGTCGGTTCTGCTGGCGCTGATGGCGCTTCAGTTCCGACGTTATGCCTGCGCCCAGGTCTTTGCCTTCGATTTTGGCGGCTCGATCCGCGCCGCGGCGCTCGCCATGGGCGGCGACTGGCACGATCTCGGCGGCGGTCTGTCGGATGGAGCGGAAGATAGCGTTAGTCTCCAGCCGCTCGCCCGTATCCATGACGTGCCCGAGCGCGCCTGGTCGGCCGACTGGATTGTCGCGATTCTGACCCGCGAAGGCGTTGCCATCACCCCGGAGGTCAAGGAATACATCTGGACAGCGCTCACCTCGTTGGCGTCCGCACCCTTGGTCGAACGCACCATCACCGGCCTCTGCGTCCTCTTGCAGTCCAACGACCTCAAGCAGGCGCTGCGGCCTTACTGCGTCGGCGGCGCGCACGGTCGACTCCTTGACGCGGAAGCAGAACATCTCGGCTCCGCATCGGTCCAGGCGTTCGAGACCGAGGGGCTGATCGGCACCGAAGCGGCTCCCGCCGTTCTCGCCTATCTGTTCCACCGCATCGAGGATCGGCTCGACGGATCGCCGACCCTCATCATCATCGACGAAGGCTGGCTGGCGCTCGACGACGAGGGGTTTGCCGGCCAGCTTCGCGAATGGCTGAAGACGCTCAGGAAGAAGAACGCCTCCGTCATCTTCGCCACCCAGTCGCTCAGCGACATCGATGGCAGCGCAATCGCGCCGGCCATCATCGAGAGCTGCCCGACCCGGTTGTTGCTCCCCAACGAACGGGCGATCGAGCCGCAGATCACCGCCATCTATCGCCGTTTCGGTCTCAACGATCGCCAGATCGAGATCCTCGCCCGTGCCGTCCCGAAACGCGACTACTACTGCCAGTCGCGGCGTGGCAACCGGCTGTTCGAGCTGGGCCTCAGCGACGTGGCGCTGGCGCTCTGCGCCGCCTCGTCGAAGACCGATCAGACCGCCATTGCGGCGGTCGTCGCCGAGCACGGCCGGGCCGGCTTTCTGGGTCCGTGGTTGCGCCATCGCGGTCTCGCCTGGGCCACCGACCTCATTCCCAACCTCACCACAGTGGAGACCTTGCCATGACGCTTCGTCGTTGCCGTCGCCGTTCGTTCGGCGGCTTGTTTGCCGCATCCATCCTGTCCGTTCCCCTTGCGACATCGCCCCTGATCGTCGCACCGGCGCACGCCATCATCGTCTTCGACCCGACCAACTATGTGCAGAATGTCCTCCAGGCGGCGCGTGCGCTGGAGCAGATCACCAACCAGATCACCTCGCTCCAGAACGAAGCGCAGATGCTGATCAACCAGGCCCGCAATCTCGCGAACCTGCCGTACTCCTCGCTTCAACAGCTCCAGCAGTCGATCGCCAGGACGCAGGCGCTCCTCGCCCAGGCGCAGAACATCGCCTATGACGTCCAGAAGATCGATCAGGCGTTCAACACGACCTACGGCACGGCCTCGACCTCGACGAGCAGCGCCACGCTGATCGCCAATGCCAAAACCCGGTGGCAGAACTCGATCGCCGGCTTGCAGGACGCCATGCGCGTGCAGGCCACCGTCGTCGGCAATCTCGACACCAACCGCAGTCAGATGTCGGCGCTGGTGGGGGAGAGCCAGGCGGCGACCGGCGCGCTTCAGGCGACGCAGGCAGGCAACCAACTTCTCGCCCTTCAGGCCCAGCAACTCGCCGACCTCACCGCCGTCCTCGCCGCCAATGGCCGCGCGCAGGCACTCACCGACGCCGAACACGCCGCCGCCGCCGATCAGGGCCGCGAGCAGCGCCGCCGGTTTCTCACGCCGGGCACCGGCTATCAGGCCGGTTCGGCCAAGATGTTCTACGGCAATTGAGCGAGGGGACACGCGCCATGGACGGCAAGATGCTCGCCCGGATCGCCGCCGTCGTCTTCGTCGGCACCGCCGTCACCGCGACGGTGATCGAGCTGACCCGCAAGGATGCGCCACCGGCCTATCACGGCCCGGGCCTTGCGGCCACGACCCCGTCCGATCCACTGCGCACTGAACTCAGGCGCTGCCAACGCATCGGGGAAGCCGGGCGTAGCGATCCGGCCTGCCTCAACGCCTGGGCCGAAAGCCGTCTTCGCTTCCTCGGCCAAGCCGCCAATGAGACGCCGGCGCCCGGCGCGCCGTCGGCACCGAACGTGGGGGCGACCAAAGAGCCCACCACCGAGCCCTCGGATGGGCCAAACACCGTTGAGGCGCGCTGATCATGGGGGACACCGGGGTCATCGATCATTTCCTGGAGGTCTTCACTCGCTACATCGACAGCGGTTTCGGGCTGCTGTCGGGCGAGGTCGCCTTCATCGCCACGACGCTGATCGTCATCGACGTGACGCTGGCGGCACTCTTCTGGTCGTGGGGCGCGGACGACGACATCATCGCCCGCCTCGTCAAGAAGACCCTGTTCGTCGGTGTCTTCGCCTACATCATCGGCAACTGGAACACGCTCGCCCGCATCGTCTTCGAAAGTTTCGCCGGCCTCGGGCTGAAGGCGTCGGGGACCGGCTTCACCACCACCGATCTGTTGCGTCCCGGCAAGGTGGCGCAGACCGGCTTCGATGCGGCGCGGCCGCTGATCGAATCGATCTCCGACCTGATGGGCTTCGTCGCCTTCTTCGAGAATTTCATTCAGATCGCCTGCCTGCTGTTCGCCTGGGCCCTGGTGATGCTCGCCTTCTTCATCCTCGCCATCCAGCTCTTCGTGACGCTCATCGAGTTCAAGCTGACGACGCTCGCCGGCTTCGTGCTGATCCCCTTCGGCCTGTTCGGCAAATCCGCCTTCATGGCCGAACGGGTGCTCGGCAACATCATCTCGTCGGGCATCAAGGTGCTGGTGCTCGCCGTCATCATCGGCATCGGCTCGACGCTGTTTTCCGAATTCACCGCAGGCTTTGGCGGCGAGACCCCGACCATCGACCAGGCCATGGCGATCGTGCTGGCGGCCCTGTCGCTGCTCGGCCTCGGCATCTTCGGTCCCGGCATCGCCAGCGGCCTCGTCTCCGGTGGTCCGCAACTGGGTGCCGGTGCCGCCATCGGCACAGGTCTTGCCGCCGGCGGGATGGTCGCGGCCGGAGGGGCTGCGATCGGCGCGGTCGCTTCCAGCGGTGCCGCTCTCGCCGGAGGGGTCGCCGCTGCCGCCCGAGGTGGTGCGACGCTCGCGGGCGGGGCCACCGCCGCCTATCGCGCCGGCGGCGCTTCGGGTATCGCCAGCACCGGCGCATCCAAAGTGGGTGCCGCCATCGCCAGCCCGTTCAAGCGCGCCGCCGCGTCGATGAAGGATGGTTTTCAGGCCGGGGAGCGGGCCGTCACCGGCGAAGCCGCACCGGACAATGCCGCCGACGCTTCGTCGGCCTCCGCATCTTCTGCCGACAGCAGCGGTCCGCCCGCATGGGCCAAGCGCATGAAGCGCGGCCAACAAGCCTCCCACGGCATCCAGGCCGCCGCCCATGCCGTCAAATCCGGCGACAGCCACGGCGGCGGCTCTTCCGTCAACCTCTCCGAAAGCGACCGCTGATGTTCAAACGACCCGCCACCCACTACGGCAAGACGCCCGAGCCCGAGACACCCTATCAACGCGCCGCCCAAGCCTGGGACGAGCGCATCGGTTCGGCCCGTGTGCAGGCGAAGAACTGGCGCCTGATGGCCTTCGGATCGCTTGCCCTGTCGGCCGGATTGGCCGCCGCACTCGTCTGGCAATCCGCCTCCGGCTCGATCGTGCCCTGGGTGGTGCAGGTCGACAAGCTCGGGGCGACACAGGCGGTCGCGCCCGCCACCGCCGACTACCAGCCGACCGATCCCCAGACCGCCTGGCAGCTCGCCCGTTTCATCGAGCAGGTCCGCTCGATCCCCGCCGATCCGATCATCGTCCGGCAGAACTGGCTGCGCGCCTATGACTTCACGACGACCAGCGGAGCCCTGGCGCTCGGCGACTATGCCCGCGCCAACGATCCCTTCGCCAAGGTCGGCAAGATCCAGATCGCGGTCGACGTCTCCAGCGTCATCCGCGCCTCGCCGTCGAGCTTTCGCGTCGCATGGACCGAGCGCCGCTATCAGGACGGTTCGCTCGCCGATACCGCCCGCTGGACCGCTATCCTCACCATCGCCGTGCAGCCGCCGCGCGAGCCGGAAAAGCTCCGCGCCAATCCGCTCGGCATCTACGTCAACGCCATCAACTGGTCGAAGGAGCTTGGACAATGATCCGGCCGTCTCGTCTGACCGCCGGACATCCGGCGAACCGTATTCACGCCATGCCGCCAATGTGCGGAACCGGAAAGGCGGCTCGTCGTAAAGCCGCGTTCGCAGCTTTGCTGCTTTGCACGTCGGCGCTCGCCGGCTGCGCCACCGCGCAGAAGCCGCCCGAGATCTCCTATGACGATGTCGCGCCCGCTGTGCAGACGGTCGATCCGCCCGCGCCTGTCCGGGTGGTGGAACTGCCCAAGGTGCTGCCTCTGCCCGGTCAGTTGAAACCTGTGGGCAAGGACGGAAAGCCGATGCCGGAACTGGCGGACCCGGCGGCGCGTGTCAACGAGGCCAATGCCAGTGCCCGGATGCAGCCGGTCAGGAACGGCTTCATCAACGCCATCCAGATCTATCCCTTCGTCGATGGTGCGCTCTATCAAGTCTATACCGCGCCCGGGCAGATCACCGACATCGCCCTGCAGCCCGGCGAAACGCTGGTGGGTTCCGGTCCCGTTGCCGCCGGCGACACCGTGCGCTGGATCATCGGCGACACCGAAAGCGGCACGGGCGCAACGAAGCAGGTGCATATCCTCGTCAAGCCGACCCGGCCGGAGTTGATGTCCAATCTTGTGATCAACACCAATGCCCGTACCTATCACATGGAGCTGCGCTCGACCGAGAAGACCTACATGGCCTCGGTCTCCTGGCAATATCCGCAGGATCAGCTCATCGCGCTGCGCCGGCAGAACAGCCAGGCGGAAGCCGTTCAACCGGTGGCGACCGGCGTCAACCTCGCCAGTGTCAACTTCCGCTACGAGGTCACCGGCGATCCGGCACCATGGCGTCCCTTGCGCGCCTTCGACGACGGCAAACAGGTGTTCATCGAATTCCCGAAGGGGATTTCCCAGGGCGAGATGCCGCCGCTGTTCGTCGTCGGCCCCGAGGGCGACACCTCCGAACTGGTGAACTACCGGGTGCGCGGCAACTACATGATCGTCGATCGGCTGTTCGCCGCCGCCGAACTGCGCTTCGGGTCGGACAAGAACCAGAAGCGCGTGCGCGTCACTCGCACCGACGGAAGGCCGGCGTCATGAGCGCGATCGATCCGGGAACAAGAGCCGGTCGGGAGCCGGACGACAGCGACCGGCCGCTCACCGGAGAGCCGGCCACGCCGATGCGCCTTCGAGCTGAACCGCCGCGCGTCACCCGCCTGTCGCGCAAAGTGCTCGCCGGTCTCGGCGTGGTCGCCGGCCTCGGGATCGGCGGGGCGCTGATCTATGCGCTCCAGACCCGGGACGGTGGCAAGGGGCAGGAGCTTTATTCGACCGACAACCGCACGACGCCGGACGGCCTCAACAACCTGCCGAAGGATTATGCGGGCGTGCCGAAGCTCGGAGCCCCGTTGCCCGGCGATCTCGGCCGTCCCATCGTCAGCGCCCAGAACCGCGGCCAGCCGGTGCCGACGCCCACGATCGCCACGCCCAATTCCGGACTGACCCAGGAGGAGCAGCGCCGCCTTCAGGAAACCGAAGCCGCCCGTACCGCCCGGCTGTTCGCCGCGACCGAGACCCGCAATGTCTCCGCGCAGGCACCGGCACCCACCACGACCGCGAAACCGCAGACCCAGCCCGATCTCGCCAGCCTCGGTCTTAGTCCCCAACCGGCGACACCCACCGCCCAGGATCGCCAACTCTCCTTCCTCAACCAGACGAAGGATAAACGCACCGTCGCGCCTGATCGCGTTGCCGCACCAGCGTCGGTGAATGTGGTCCAGGCCGGCGCGGTCATCGCGGCCGCGCTGATCACCGGCATCCGCTCCGATCTGCCCGGCCAGATCACCGCCCAGGTCACCGAAAACATCTACGACAGCCCGACGGGAAAGATCCTGCTGATCCCGCAGGGCACGCGGCTGATCGGCCAGTACGACAATGGCGTCGGCTTCGGTCAGCGCCGCGTGCTGCTGGTCTGGAACCGCCTCATCATGCCGAACGGCCGCTCCATCGTGCTGGAGCGCCAGCCGGGCGCCGATGCCGAAGGTTATGCGGGCCTTGAGGATGGTGTCGATTATCACTGGGGCGAACTGTTCAAGGCGGCGGCGCTGTCCACCTTGCTCAGCATAGGTGCCAACACCGGATCGTCGAGCAATGAGAGCGGTCTCGTCAGCGCCATCCGCGACGGCGCCTCCGACAGCATCGGCCAGACCGGCCGGCAGATCGTCCAGCGCCAGCTCAACATCGCCCCGACGCTCACCATCCGGCCGGGTTTCCCGGTCAGGGTCATTGTGACAAGGGACTTGGTCCTCGAACCCTACGGAGCCACGCCATGACCAAGCTGAAACTCGGACCCATCGCCGACGACAAGCCGGTGAAGGTCACGGTGGATCTCCCGGCAAGCCTGCACCGGGATCTGGTCGAATATGGGCGGCTGCTTGCCGAATCCGGCCATTCACCCATCGAGCCGGCGAGACTGATCGTGCCCATGTTGGAGCGTTTCATTGGAACGGATCGGGGCTTCACAAAGGCGAGTCGGGGGCTTCGTGATGGAAAATAGCGCCCCTAAACAGCGACCTGTAGCGAATGTCGGTATCGGTAGCTGCGAGCCCCCGCAACCAGACATATGATTGCAAAATCAACCAAATAGCCCGCGCAAGCGGGCTATTTGCGTTCGTGCCGAAATCGAGTGTTGCGAGCTCCTACATGAGTACTAACTGCGCAATGCGGTGGGGTCACTGATCGCATGCTGACGATCAGAATGATCGATCCCGAGCCCCAGACTCGCTAGCAGGGTATGGCATAGAGAACGCCGATCCTACGGACCCAGCCACCTTCGATAAGCTACGCCCGGACAGCAATCTCCTGAATGAAATCCAGGAGCGCCCGGACCTTTGCGGGCGGGAGATGCCGAGAGGGGTGATAGGCATAGAGCGGATAGAGTTCCTCCGACCATTCCGGCAGGATATGGACAAGCTCGCCGCGTGACAGGAGCGGCTCCAGGCCGATCGCGAGGCTCTGGAAAATGCCTTGGCCGGCCAGGCAAGCGGAGATCGCCACAGAAGGGTCGTCCATGACCAGGCGACCGGAAACCTTGACCTCATGGACCTCCCCGCCGCGCCGGAACTCCCAAGCGAAGGGCAGGCCGGTCTGCGGATTGCGGAAGAGAAGCGCTTCGTGATGGACGAGGTCGTGGGGGGATCGCGGTTCGCCATGCTTTTCGAGATAGGCAGGAGATGCGACCGTCAGGATACGGATCTCCAACAGCTTGCGCACGATGAGCGACGACTCGTCGGGTGGGCCGAAGCGCACCGCCACGTCGACGCCGGTCATCATCTCCTCGCGGTAGTTGCTGGTGGACAGGTCGACCGACAGCAGAGGATAGCGGACCAGGAACTGCTGGAGCTTCGAGGCAAGCACCATGCGCGCGAACCACGGATCCACCGACACGCGCAGCCGGCCGCGCACGACCGCCGCCGCGCCCGCGGCCTCGGCGGCGGCCTCTTCCATGCCCGCGAGAAGCGGCGTCACCTGCGTGTGGAAGCGGCGCCCTTCCTCCGTGAGGCTGACTTCGCGGGGAGTGCGATCGAAGAGCCGCACGCCGACCCGCCCCTCCAGACGCGCCACCGCCCGGCTCACCGCGGAGGGTGTCAGGCCGAGCATCTCCGCGGCGCGGGCGAAATTCCCCGCCTCCGTCACCGCCGCCAGGACACCGATGCCGGTCAGAAGCCGCGTGTCGAAAGCCATTCGATTTCCCTTCGCCTCCGCAAATCCGCGTCGGAGCACCTGAGCAGTGAATTTAAGTCACTGTAGCATTGATTTTAATGCGCGTGAATCACGTCGTGGCGCCGCTTACAACCGGGCATCGCAGGAATATCGGAGGCGAGCGGCCGGGAAGATCGGGCCTCCTTCGAGCCGGACAGGAGTTAGCCATGGCCAATCTCACACGCAGGACAATGCTTCGGAGCGGGGGAATGCTGGGAGCCATCCTGGCTCTCGATGCGGTCGGCCCGGCTTTGGCCGGAGCAAACCCCGCTGGTTCGTCAGTCCGATTCAAGGCGATCGACGACGCCTTGCGGGGAGGCGTTTCAGGGAACGATGTAGCCGGCGTCATCGCCGTCGCAGCGACGCCGAAAGGCGTGGTCTATGAGGGTGCTTTCGGCAAGGCGAATGTCGCAACGGGCGCCCCGATGACGCTCGACACGGTGTTCTGGCTGCTGTCGATGACCAAGGCCTTCACGGCGACGGCCTGCATGCAGTTGATCGAGCAGGGCCGCGTGCATCTGGACGACGATGCGGCGAAATACCTGCCCGAACTGGCCTCTCCCCAGGTCCTCGACGGCTTTGCCGTGGATGGCACGCCGCGACTGCGGCCGGCCAAGCGCGCGATCAAGGTGCGCCATCTGCTGACGCATACCTCAGGCTACACCTATTCGATCTGGAGCGAGGCGCTGACCCGCTACGAGAAGGTGACCGATATGCCCGACATCGCGACCTGCAGGAACGCCGCCTTCACGGCTCCGCTCGAATTCGAGCCCGGTGAGCGCTGGGAATACGGCATCAGCATGGACTGGGTCGGCAAGCTGGTCGAGGCGGTGTCCGACCAGTCGCTCGAGGTCTACTTCCGCGAGAACATCTTCGAGCCGCTCGGCATGAAGAATTCGGGGTTTCTGATCGGGACCGAGCAGAAGCGCCGTGTCGCCACCTTCCACAACCGTCGCGCCGATGGCGGGCTGGAGCCGGGGCCCTTCGAGATGCCGCAGCGGCCGGAGTTCTTCATGGGCGGCGGCGGCGCCTTCAGCACGCCGCGCGACTACATGGCGTTCCTGCGGGCGCTGCTGAACGGAGGAGCGCTGCATGGCGCCCGTATCCTGCGTCCGGAGACGGTCGCCATGATGATGCAGAACCAGATCGGCGAGCTCAACGTTCAGGAGATGCGCTCGGCGCAGCCGTCCTATTCCCGCAGCTTCGACCAGTTCCCGGGACAGCCGCATCAATGGGGCCTGTCTTTCGACATCAACACGCAACCGGGGCCGAACGGACGCTCCGCCGGCAGCATCTCCTGGGCGGGCCTGCTCAACTGCTACTTCTGGCTCGACCCGGTGAAGCATGTCACCGGCGCTCTCTTCACCCAGGTCCTGCCCTTCTTCGACGAGCGCGTCGTGGCGCTCTACGGCGCCTTCGAGCGCGGTCTCTATGCCGGGCTCGAACACGCCTAGGCAGCCGTCTTTGCAATCAGATTCAAGCCAATCGGAGAATGATGATGTACGCCATTACAGGCATTACCGGGAAAGTCGGCGGCGCCATGGCCCGGGTTCTTCTGGCCGCGGGCCAATCCGTCCGCGCCGTCGTCCGCGATGCGAAGAAGGGCGAGGCCTGGGCAACGCTGGGCTGCGAGATTGCGGTCGCCGAGATGGAAGATCGGGAAGCGCTGACAAAAGCCTTCACCGGCGCGACGGCGGTGTTCATCCTGCCGCCTTCCGAGTTCGATCCCGAACCCGGCTATCCGGAAGCGCAGCTGGTTATCGATAGCGTCACCACCGCCCTGATCGCAGCCCGACCCAAAAGGGTGCTCTGCCTCTCGACGATCGGCGGTGATGCCGTCCAGGACAATCTGCTTTCCCAGCGAACCATGATGGAAAAGGCGGTCACGGCGATCGGCATGCCGCTGACGATCCTGCGGCCTGGCTGGTTTATCGAAAACGCCCTGTGGGACGTGCCATCGGCACGTGACAACGGCATCATTCATAGTTTCCTCCAGCCGGCCGATAAGGTGTTCCCGATGGTTGCCACCCAGGATGTGGGCCGCGTCGCAGCGGATCTCATCCAGGAGGATTGGTCGGGCACGCGCATAGTCGAGCTGGAAGGACCGCGCCATATATCGCCGAACGATCTGGCCGGCGCTTTCGCGGGCGCCCTCGGCAAGCCGGTTCGCGTTGAGACAGTTCCGCGAGGCACGTGGGAAGCCTTGTTCCGCTCCCAAGGCATGAAGAATCCGACACCGCGCATCCGCATGCTCGACGGTTTCAACGAGGGCTGGATCGCGTTTCAGGACATGGGCAGCAAGGTCGTCAAAGGCCGCATCGACGTGGATGCGGTGATTGCCACGCTGGTCGCGGGCGCACGGACGTAGGAGTTTCGGTCGATGGAAAATATCGTCACGCAGGGCGTCTCGATCCCACGTCTAGGTTTCGGAACGTTCCGTATGCCGGGAGGCGGTTGCCAGCCGGTCGTGGAGAGTGCGCTTGCGCTGGGCTATCGGCATATCGATACGGCCGCGATGTATGAGAACGAGGAGGCAGTCGGCGCTGCGATCTCGGCATCCGGTGTTGCGAGATCCGACCTCTTCGTGACAACGAAAGTCTGGCACGATGCGCTTGCCAGGGATACGCTTCGTCGTTCTTTCGACGTCAGCCTGGCCAAGCTCGGGCTGGACTATGTCGATCTCTACATGGTTCATTGGCCGGCCAAGGATATGGACATGGCCGCGACACTCGAGACTCTGACGGCGTTGCGCGAGGAGGGGCGTATGCGCGCCGTCGGTGTATGTAACTTTAACATGCCCATGATCCGGCGCGCGGTGGACGAGATTGGCGCCCCCATCGCTGTTCACCAGGTGGAGTATCATCCGTTTCTGGCCCAGGGCGAGATGCTAACCTACCTTAGAGGAAAGAATATACCTCTGACCGCCTATGCACCCCTGGCTCAGGGGCGCGCCGCCTCCGACCCGGCACTGGCCGAGATTGGCGAGAAGCATAGCGCCAGCGCCGCCCAAATTGCGATCGCCTGGCTGCTCGATCAGGATGGGGTCATCGCCATACCGAAGGCTGGCCGGCCGAAGAGTCAGCGTGCCAATCTCGATGCGCTGGCGATTAGGCTCGACGACGTGGATCGCGCCGCCATCGCCGCGCTGCCGAAGGACCAGCGGTTCGTCCGCCCTCCTTTCGCACCGGATTGGGAAGCGAAAGACTCTCTCGTCCAGTGATCCGTTCGAGATGCCTGCACGCTACGTACCAGCGCGACGAAGCTCATGAGCGAAGTCCCACGTCACTGCAGCAGGCGTGGAATCGGCGGTGACCAGCGTTCGCAGTGGTCGCCACCGCAGGAGCAACCGCCGCGCTCGGCTGACAATCCCCGAAGGCTTAAGCGGGGGCTCCAGGCATGACGCAAGCAGGGCAGCCCGGGCGTCATGGCTGGTGGAGAATTGCCGGTAAGCGAAGGACATGATGGAGGGATGCTGGATATTGTGGCGTAGGCTCCGGGGCCGGGCCCGGATCGCGCTGAGATGATGGCCACCTCCTTCCAGGGCGAGGCGACGGCCATCTGGCGGGCGCGACTAGATATGTTCGATAAGATGAACCCTAGATGTGGATGCCGCCCGCGACTTCGATCCGCTGGGCGTTGACCCAGCCGAAATCGTCGGACAGCAGCGCGGCGATCACCGGCCCGACGTCGTCGGGCAAGCCGGCGCGGCCGAGCGCCTGCCGCCGGTGACGATTGCTATCTTGCTGTTTGGCATAATTCATCTTTCTGCTGAAAGTGGGCCGGAAATCTTGATGCATTATGATGCCGTATGGCCGGCAAACGGAATGCCCGAATGCCCCAATTTCTTGCCTAATCCTGCTCGGCAGGATAGGCTTGCTATGGTTCAGCATGAAGGGAGCATCCAAGGTGCGAGATCCGTTGGCGGAAGCGCTGCTCCGCTTTACCGAACGCCAGCCCGGCGAGAGTCCCTACAGAACGCCGATCGACAGGGTGATCATTCTGCGATCGGACCATCCGAAACCGCCAAGCCACATGATCTCCAGTCCGGCCATGTGCATCGTGGCCCAAGGCGCCAAGTGGGCGATGTTCGGCGGCAATCGGCTTGAGTACAGGGCGGGGCAGGCCTTGGTGATTGGCGTCGAAACGCCCTCGATCGGCCGGGTCATCGAAGCCAGCCCTGGCGAGCCCTGCCTTGTCCTCGCCTTCGAGCTGGACATCGCGATGATGAGGAGCGTCGCGGAGGGACTCGAGGCGCCGCCGAAGGCGAGCGGGGAGGCTGGTCGTGGCGTCTTTGTCACCGATTTCCAAGGCCCGCTGGCCGACTGCGCGCTACGCCTGGTTCGGCTCCTCGAAACACCAAAGGCGATTGCGACGCTCTACCCCGTCATCATGCGCGAGATATGCTATTGGCTGCTGACCGGCCCTCACGGCGGGGATGTCGCCAGAATGACCTTGGCGAACGGCCCATCGCATCGGGTGATAAGCGCCATGCACAGCTTGCGAGACCGTTTCCGGGAGGCGGTTCGGATCGATGAATTGGCCGCGATCGCTCAGATGAGCCCCTCGGCCTTCCACCGTCAGTTCAAGGCCCTGACATCGCTGACGCCGCTTCAGTATCAGAAACAGCTCCGCCTGCTGGAGGCGCGCCGGCTGATGATTTCAAGCGCCGTCAACGTCGAGGCAGCATCCTTCCAGGTCGGCTATGAAAGCCCGTCGCAGTTCAGCCGCGAATATGCGCGCATGTTCGGGGCACCGCCCAAGCGTAACGCAAAACAGATGCAGACCCTGCTCCGCGAAGATCGCGCTGTCGCGGGCGCAGAGTTGATCGCTCTTTCTGTCGAATAGAGATTGATTTTCTTTGAGGTTTCGATCGCGGTTTTATCCTGCTGCGCGACGAACAGGATGAGAATCATCAGCGGCTGTGGTGTGGGAGGGTAAAGCCCGAAGCTCGGCGGTGCCGCGGCCGTTTCTCCGTCTCGGCCCGCCATGGCATGAGGTCGTCGGCTCGGCTGTTGGGACGCGCTTCAAGGATCGTGGCGAGGCTGTCGAGACCGCGGACCTCGGCGGTGATGCCGCCGCGTTTACGGGTTTCGATCTTTGAGGCGATGGCGGAGCGCATCGCCATCCGCGGAGCGCCCCGGACCCCACAAGGCTCCGAATGGTGTAACGCTCCATTTATTTTGCCTGTATCATGAGGGTGAGGCGGATTTTCGGGCTGCCATGGCCAGGCCCGGAAGGCGGCTTCCGGCCCGCAGATCCCTCGCCGATACCATCGACACAGGTAACCACCGGACACCGCATGACGAAGCAAGCAAATTCGAACCTCGACGGCCACCACAAAAGGGTCAATGCTCCAGGACCCCTCGCGCTTCTCGAGGCGAGCATTCCGGATCTGTCGAATGCGGCGGCGCGAGCGGCCGTCTACATCGTGGAAAACGCCGAGAAGGTCGTCAGATACTCCCTCAAGGATCTCAGCAAATTCTCGAGAGCCGGGGAAGCCAGCATCGTGCGGTTGTGCCAGACGGCCGGTTTCAGCGGCTTCTCGGACTTCAAACTCGCGCTTGCGGCGGATCTGGCCCTGAAGCACGCCAATGGCGATCCGCAATCCGGTCGGGACGGGCATCAACTGTCCGCCATGGGCCACGAGCTCGCCCGTTCGATCGTCGCGACAGCGGAGATGACCGACGAGGCCCTGCTCGAGCGCCTCGCTTCCCGGTTTCGAACCTGCAACCGGATCGATCTTTACGGCGCCGGCGTCTCCGGCATCGTCGCCGAATTGTTTTCATATCGTCTGCTGAGGGCCGGATTGAATGCCCACGCGATCCGAGACATCACCCTGGCGCATGAAGTCGCCAATGGCTTGACCGCCTCGTCCGCCGCTATCGCGATTTCCGAGTCCGGGGTGACGGCGAATACGATCGATTTTCTGCGGGTCGCTCGCTCGACCGGTGCGTTCACGTTGGCGGTAACCTGCAATGTCCGCAGTCCCCTGGCCAAGCAGGCCGATGCGGTGCTGCCGATGGCAAAGCTGACCATCCCTGCCTATGGGGGCTTCATCAACGCGGTTCCCCGAGCGGTCTATCTTGCCGAAGCGATGGCGGCCCTCCTCCCTCCC
This sequence comes from Labrys monachus, assembly GCF_030814655.1. Taxonomy (NCBI): domain Bacteria; kingdom Pseudomonadati; phylum Pseudomonadota; class Alphaproteobacteria; order Hyphomicrobiales; family Xanthobacteraceae; genus Labrys; species Labrys monachus. Next base: position 3,557,463 of record NZ_JAUSVK010000001.1, on the reverse strand, counting down.
ATCAATTCAGCGATGGAGTAAAAATCCGTTGCGAGTGTCATATAATTGAAGTAATACTCCATTAATAGCCGCGGAGGACGCGAGCCGCCCTCCTGCCGGAGGGCGTCCGGGCGCGGAGTAAAAATCCGGAAACGGCGTTCAGCCCGTGCTGGGTGCCTGCAATGAGGGGACTTCGATGGCAGCTTCGAATGTGAAGATAAAAGGGCTCGCCAAGAGCTTCGGCGATACAGCCGTGCTCGAAGACCTCGACCTCGAGGTAAGGGCGGGAGAATTCATGTGCCTGCTGGGGCCGTCGGGCTGCGGAAAATCGACGTTGCTCCGGATATTGGCGGGATTCGACCGGCAGAGCGCGGGCAGCACCTGCGTCGACGGGCGTGATATTCTCGGCATGCCGCCCAAGCACCGCGACATCGCGATGGTCTTCCAGAGCTTCGCGCTCTATCCCCACATGACGGTCCGAGAAAACCTGGCGGCGCCGCTGATCATGAGGACCCTATCTTTCTGGCAGCGGCAGCCCCTCCTTGGGGCCTTGTCGGCGGATGGCCGCCGGCAGAGACGGCGCATTGAAAGCGAGTTGGTCCGTGTCGCCGCCTCGTTGAGGATCGAGGGCCTGCTCGACCGCAAACCGGCTCAGCTTTCAGGCGGCCAGCGGCAGCGTGTCGCCATCGGCCGCGCCATCATTCGCCAGCCCCGCCTTTTTCTGATGGACGAGCCATTGTCCAGCCTGGACGCCGCCCTGCGGGCGGAGATGCGCGGGGAACTCGTCGAACTGCAGCGCCGGTTGGGCATTACCACGATCTATGTGACGCACGATCAGACCGAGGCGATGACGATGGCCGATCGGGTGGTCGTGATGATGGCGGGCCGAGCCATTCAAATCGGCACGCCGATGCAGGTCTTCCACGATCCGCAGCACATCAGCGTGGCGAAGTTTCTGGGCACGCCGGCGATCAATATTTTCCCGGGGCGGGTCACCGAGGGCGGCAGGCTGTCCTTCGGCGGTCATGAGTTCGCCGTGCCGATGCCGGCCGCGCCGCCTCAATCCGTGGATATCGGCGTACGCCCCGAAGACCTGCGTGTCGGCTCGCGCGCGGAGACCTCCCTGCACTGGCGCGGCCGGATCGAGCGGATCGAGCAGATCGGCCATGAGATGCTCGTGCATCTCACCGTGGAGGGCGACGCCCGGACATCCGCGGTCGCACGCCTGACCGGGGACGAACTCGCGCAGTTCTCCTCTCCCGCCGACGGCCGGGTTTTCCTGGGTTTCAAACCGGCGGACGCCAAAGTTTTCGACTCGGCCGGCGCGCGGATACGGCAGCTTCAAACCGATCGAAGGTTCGCGCTGGTCGAGAACGCCCCAGCCACGGGGGTGGTCGGATGACGGCTATAACGATACCGATTGCCGGCAGACGGCGCCCGGGCAATGCGGCGCGCAGGTCGGCCTCCGCGGGATGGGCGTTTGCCTTTCCGGCTGCGCTCCTCCTCGCCACCTTGATGGTGGCCCCCCTTCTCGTGGTGTTCGGACTGAGCTTCACCAACTACAGCCTGGGGGCCACCGACTGGACCTTCACCGGTTTTGCCAACTACCAGGATATGCTTCAAGACGACCGGGCCTTGAAGGCCATCGGGCACACCGCCGTCTATGTCGCGATCGCGATGCCCTTGTCCGTCGTCGTCGGCCTCATCCTGGCGCTGCTCATTCAGCGGCGGCAGAAATTCCGGCATGCTTATGAAGTCATCTTTTTTCTGCCGGCGACCAGCACCTTCATCGCCATGGCGATCGTGTGGCAATTTCTTCTTCATGGACGTATCGGGCCCGTCAATGAATGGCTCGTCGCGTTGGGCTTGAGCCGGGTCGACTTTCTCACGGACCCTTCGATTGCCCTCGTCACATTGTCCTGCATCAGCGCGTGGCAATTGATCGGTCAGACCACGGTATTGTTCCTCGCCGGTCTCGCATCCATTCCCCAGGATATTTACGACGCCGCCGAACTCGACGGGATGGATTATGGCTGGGACCGCTTCCTCCGCGTCACGTTTCCGATGCTCGCGCCGACGACGCTCTTCATCGTCGTCACCACAACCATAACGACGTTCCAGGCCTTCGATTCGATCGCTGCCCTCACGAAAGGCGGGCCGGCCGGTTCGACGGAGACGTTGCTCTACCGAATTTATCTCGAAGCCTATCAATACACCAATATGGGCTATGCTTCCGCGCTTTCCGTCGTCTTTCTCGCATTCATCGTGCTTTTTTCACTGGTCCAGATCTTTTTGGCCGACAGAAGGATTCACTATTGATGGGCATCCGTGCGAAAATAACCCCGGCGAAATTCTCCGCGATCGGAGCGCACGCGATCCTCATCCTGATCGCAGGCGTGGTGCTGCTGCCTTATCTGTGGATGTTGTTGACGGCCATGCGCGCGCCGGCGGAGATCTTTTCCAGTCCGTTCGGCCTTCCGCACGATCTGAGTTTCCTGTTCGACAATTTTCGCCGCGCCTTCCAGAGCGTTCCGATGGCCCGGTTCCTGCTGAACGGCGCCGTCGTCGTGACGTGTCTGCTCGTGCTTCAGCTGGCCGTTGCCGTACCCTGCGCCTATGCTTTGGCGAAATTCGACTTTCGCGGCAGCAAGCTGATGTTCGGTGCCGTGGTTGCTGCGCTGTGCGTGCCCATTCAAGTTCCGATGCTGCCGATCTATATCGCGCTCGCCTATATGGGTGCGCTCGACAGTTATTTTTCCCTCATTTTTCCGTTTGCGGTCTCGCCTTTCGCCATTTTTCTTCTGCGCCAGCAGTTCAAATCATTCCCCGACGAAATCATTCAGGCGGCCCGTCTCGACGGCTTCAGTGAAATCGAAATCATGGCCAGGCTGATCGTACCGTCCGCCAAGCCGGTGATCGCCGCATTTGCGATCTTCTCAATCACGGCGCACTGGAACGACCTGTACTGGCCTCTGATCGTCGTATCATCGGAAACAATGGCGACGCCGCCGCTCGGCATGCTGTTCTTCCGCGATGGCGACGTCGGCACCGACTATGGATCCCTCATGGCCGGGGCCATCGTCACCGTCCTGCCCGTCATGATCATTTTCCTCGTCGCGCAGCGCCAATTCGTCCGAGGCCTGACCATGACGGGCCTCCGATAGACGCCACCACCACTTCAGCCCGGCCGAGGGGGCCGGGGTGATCCCGCCGCAACTCCGCAGGAATGTCAGGAGACGATGACCTATGTCCAGATGGATGACTGCCTTGGCAGCAGGCTGTGTCGCAGCCCTCGCCTTCGCCCCGGCGATGAGCCTTGCCGAAACGGTGACGCTCAACGTGCAATATGCCTGGCCCTCGCATAAACGGTTTCACGAGCCGCTCGCGGCAGAGTTCATGAAACTGCACCCGGATATCAAGATCAACTTCCTTGCGCCGGCCGCCAGTTATACCGACGGCCAACAGCGGATCATGCGGTCGGCGATCACCGGAAATTTGCCCGATATATGGTATTCCGGATACAGCTACCTCGGCGAACTGGCGCGCAAGCTCGACACCGAGGGAAATATTGCGGACCTCGGTCCTTTCCTGGCCGCCGAAGGCGAGGGGTGGGTCGGCTCCAATTATTCCGACACGGTTCTCAAGCTGGGCCAGGTCGACGGCAAGCAATGGGGGCTGCCCTTCACCGCCTCGACGCCGATCATCTACTACAACGACGATCTCCTGAAAGCGGTGGGTGAATCGCGCTCATCCCTCGCAGACTGGGAGGGCGTCATCCGCGCGGCGAAGAAGATCGCCGATACCGGTGGTGCCGACGGCATGTCCTATGCGGTGAACGCCTGGGGCGACGATTGGCTGTGGCAGGCGCTGATCCTCAACAATGGCGGCCGGATGCTGAAGCCGGACGGCAGGAGTGTCGCCTTCGGCGACGAAAGCGGCCGGCGTGCGGTCCGGCTCATCCGGCGCTTCGTCACGGAAACAAAGATGCCGTTCCTCGACGAAGACCAGTCCATTCAGCAATTTGCGGCAGGAAAGCTGGGCATCTTCATCGGCTCCACCGCCGAGGTGAGAGTCATGGGCGATGCCGTCGGTGCCAAATTCCACTTCGGTACGGCTCCTTATCCGGCCCCGGTCGAAGGGCCCGGCGGCCTGGCGGTGGGGGGTAGCGCCGCTCTGATCCTCGCCAAGGATCCCGCCAAGCGGAAGGCGGCCTGGGAGTTCCTGAAATTCGCGACCGGCCCCGCGGGGCAGAAGATCGTGGTTCTCGGCTCGGGCTATATGCCGACCAACCTGCAGACGGTCGTACCCGCCTATCTCGGCGACTTCTACGCCAAGAATGCCGACTGGACGACGAGCGTGGGCCAGTGGCCCCTCGCGCGGCCTTGGGCCGGCTATCCCGGCACGGCAGGACCCCGCATCTGGGACGAGCAGAAGGTTATCCTGTCGCGGATCATGCGTGGCGAGACAACGCCAGATGACGGTCTGAAGGCCCTCGTGGACGTCACGAACCGCTTGTCCGCAACCGCAAACTGACCCCGGTAGGCGCAGGGTCTTCTTCCCTCTCCCTGCGCTTCCCGGATACGAGCTTATCCCATGAAGATCATCCATCTTTCCGATATCCACATGTGCCCGCCCGGGCAGCATGTCGTCGGCTTCGATCCCGCGGCGCGGCTGGCGGCGGTCGTGGACACCGTCAACGCCGAACATGCGGATGCGGATCTGTGCGTCGTCAGCGGTGATCTGACGGACGCCGGAGACGAGCCATCCTATCGCCGTCTGAAGCCGATCATCGAGACGATATCGGTTCCCGTCCATCTCATGCTGGGCAATCATGACCGTCGGGGCGCGTTTCTGAGTGTTTTTCCGGAGGTCCCCACCGACGGACATGGCTTTGTCCAAAGCACCGTCGAGATCGGTGATTTCCGGGTGATCCTGCTGGATACGCTGGATGAAGCCCGGCCCAGCGACGGTTATCTCTGCGAGATGCGATTGTCCTGGCTCGAGCGCGAACTGGCGAAAGATCCGAGCGCCAAGACGATCGTCTTTCTGCATCATCCGCCATTCTCGCTGGGCGTCGAGTATTTCGACGCGATGTTGCTGAGAAACGGCGCCGAGTTCGAGCATCTTCTCGATCGGCATCGCACCGTGGTGCACGTCGCCTTCGGCCACGTCCATTTTCCCGCATTCGGACTGGCTGCCACACGCTCCTTTTCCGCCTCTCGCGGGACCTGCCATCCGATCCGCACGACGCTGGCGGGCATGACTGCGACCTATATCGATCGTCCGCCCGGCTACGACATCCTGCTCGCCGACCGAGGCCGGGTCATCGTGCATCCCATGCAGACCGCGACACCATCCGAGATCGTCGCCAAGGAAGACGCCGACGGCAATGGAGGTGCGGGTTCAATAGAAGTCTTCAGACAAGTAATGAGCGAGGAAACGAAGCATGCCATTTGATCTACTGATCTGCGATTGCGACGGAGTGCTTGTCGACAGCGAGGTTCTCGCCTGCCGTATCGATGCAGAGGAACTTGCCGAACGAGGATTTCAGAACTACCCGCTGCAGGAGATTCTCAAGCGGTTTGCCGGCGTTTCCCAAACCGACATGATAAAAGCCATCGAGGCTGAGAGCGGCCGGACAATCGGCGACGACTTCGCCGCCAGCGTGACGCGACGCGTCCAGGAGGCGTTGAAAAACGATCTCTTGCCGCTGCCCGACGCAGCGCAAATTCTTGCGGCGCTGCCGATCCGTAAATGCGTCGCGTCCAGCAGCGAGCCGAGGAAGCTCGACCTCGCGCTCGCCGTCACGGGATTGACGCCGTATTTCCGACCGCATGTCTATAGTGCGATCCTCGTCAAACAGGGCAAACCGGCACCTGATCTCTTCCTATACGTGGCCCGTGACATGGGTGTGACGCCCGATCGCTGCTGCGTGATCGAGGACAGCGCCGCAGGCGTGGCGGCCGGCATTGCGGCGGGAATGTCGGTGATCGGATTCACCGGCGGCGCACACTGCCTGGAGGGGCACGCCGAGAGGCTCCTGGCTTTGGGCGCGCATGCAATCGCGCGACGGTGGAGGGAGATTCCAGGCCTTCTGAGTGCGCTCGAAACCGCCCCCGCCGCCCGGCAGGCGACGCCCGCCCTCTGATCCCGACATTCGCGCTCTGCGGCTACGGCGGCCGCTCTCCGACAAGCATCGAACAGGCAGGTACACGATGACCCATCCCTTCTCCAATGCCACGGCTGCGCGTGACATCGCGTTTCACGTTCACTCCCAAACGAACCCGAGACTATTCGAAGAGCAAGGGCCGCTCATCGTCACCAGAGGAGAGGGCACTCGAATCTACGACGCGGCGGGCAAGGAATATATCGATGCGATGGCAGGGCTCTGGTGCGCCTCGCTCGGCTTTTCCAACGCTCGCCTGGCCACAGCGGCAGCGGCGCAATATTCCCAGCTGGGCTTCTATCACACCTTCTTTCACCGGACCGGCGACGCCGTCGCGTCGCTGGCGGAAAAGCTCGTCGATCTCACCGGCATGATCGGAGGCAAAGCCTATTTCGCCACCTCCGGCTCGGAAGCCAACGAAACCATGGTGAAGCTCGCCTGGGTTTACCACACCGTGCGCGGCAAGCCGACCAAGCGAAAGATCATCGCACGCGACCGCGCCTTCCATGGTTCTACGATCGCCGCGGCTTCGATGTGCGGTCTGGAGTTCATGCATCGGGAGTTCGGCCTGCCCTTGCCCGGCTTCGTGCATGCGGCGGCGCCCTACCCTTATCGCGGCATGGTCGAAGGCGAATCCGAAGCGGCTTTTGCCCAGAGGCTTGCCGATGATCTCGAACGGCAGATCGTGCAGGAGGGACCCGACTCGATCGCGGCGTTCATCGCGGAGCCCATCTATGCGGGCGGCGGCATCATCGTTCCGCCCCGAGCATATTTTCCGAAAATCCAGGCCGTTCTGGAAAAATACGACATCCTGTGTCTGGACGATGAAATCGTCTGCGGCTTCGGGCGGACCGGCGCCTGGTTCGGCAAGGACACCGTCGGGATGAAGCCCCAGATGATGGCGCTGGCCAAAGGGCTTTCCTCCGGCCATTTTCCGATTTCCGCGGTTGTCATGGCGCCGGAGATTTATGAGGCGCTTCGCAGTTTCAACGCAAACGGCGGAAATTTCGGCCATGGCTTTACCAATTCGGGGCATCCCGTCGGGGTCGCCGTCGCGTCGGAGGCCATTCGCATCTACGAGGAACTGGATATCGTTGGCCATGTCGATCGCATGGGAGCCCGACTCCGCTCGCATTTCGACGCCATAGCGAAGTCCTCCGACCTGGTCGGCGAGGTGCGTGGCGCCGGCCTGATGCTCGGTATCGAACTCGTCGCCGACAAGCCCGGCCGCAAGCCCTTCGCGCCGGAGCGGAAGGTCGGAGCGATGTTCGACCGCATCGCTTACGACAACGGCCTGGTGACGCGTTGCATGGGTGATGTCCTCGGCTTTTCCCCGCCGCTCATCGTCAGCGAGGCCGACGTCGACCACATCGCGGAACGGTTCGAGCGCTCGCTTCGGGATCTCGAACGGTACGTTCTGCAGGGCTGAAACCCAACCGAAGGCGGTTCCCATGCTCGACCTGCTCGGCGCGGTAGCCCTTCTGCTTTGGGGGCTTCGTCTGGTGAAGACCGGTGTGATGCGGTCCCTCGGCATTCGATTGCGCCGATGGATCGCCTCAGGCACACGCAATCGCCTGCTGGCCTTCGGCGTGGGCCTCGTCGCCACGCTTGTGTTGCAGAGCAGCACCGCCACCGCGCTGATGACGGCCTCGTTCGCCGGCAGCGGGTTCATGAGTACGATGATGGCGCAGTCGATCATGCTCGGCGCCAATGTCGGCACCAGCCTGGTGACGCGCATTCTTGCCTTGGATCTCCGCCTCCTCGCGCCCGCGATGATCGCGGCAGGCGTGTCCGCGTTCGGCTTCAGCCGTTCCGCGCCGGCCAAAGGCCTGTCGCGGGCCATCCTCGGCCTCGGCTTGATGCTGCTCTCGCTGCGGCTTCTCGGCGAAGCGACCGAGCCGATGCAGCATTCCCGGGCGCTCATCGCCCTGATGGCGTCACTGGACGCGGTCCCGGTGCTCGCCGTCGCCGTCGCATCGGTGCTTGCCGCCGCCGCGTCCTCCAGCCTCGCCATCGTGTTGCTGGCGATGTCGCTGGCTGCGAGTGCAACCGTGACGCCCGCGCTCGGCATCGCGCTGGTGCTGGGGGCCAATCTCGGCGGCGCTGTGCCACCCGTTCTCGGCACCTGGCGCCATGGCCCGCTGGCACGCCGCGTGACGATCGGCAACATGCTCGTGCGTCTCGCCGGATGTGCCGCCGTCCTTCCTTTCATCGACATGGCGGCACGGCTTCTTTCGGACGTCGCCCGCGATCCGGCGGCACTCGTCATCGCTGCCCATATGGCCTTCAACGGCCTGCTCGCCGTGGCCCTGCTTCCCCTGGTGAGGCCGCTGTCGGCCATGATGGGGCGCTTGCTGCCCGAAGCGGCGGAACCGGATGGCGGACCGTGTCACCTCGATCCGGACGGTCTGGATATGCCGGCCCTCGCGCTTGCCGGCGCGGCCCGCGAAACGCTGCGCATCGGCGACTGCATCACCACGATGCTGCAGACCAACCAGGAGGCGTTGAGACGGAACGATACGGGCCACTCGTCGAGGATCGCCGCGATGGACGACGAGGTCGACCGGCTGAACAGTGCCGTCAAGCTCTACCTCGCGCGGCTCAACCGCTCCGCTCTCGATCACGGGGACGAGCAGCGTTCGAACGAGATCATCGGCTATGCCACCAATCTGGAGCATATCGGCGATATCATCGACCGGAACCTGTGCGATCTCGTGGACAGGAAGATCCGCAATCGGCTGAGCTTCTCGGTCGAGGGAGAGGCCGAGATCGAGGAACTCTATCGGGTGACGCTGGAGAACCTGCGGCTGGCGCAGAGCATCCTCGTCACAGGCGATGTGCAACTCGCTCGCCGGCTCGTCGAATCCAAGGTCGACATCCGCCATCTGGAGGAACGGTCGGCGGCCAATCACATGGCGCGGCTGCGCGACGGGATGATCGAGAGCATGCAAACCAGTTCGCTGCATCTCGACATCCTGCGCGACCTGAAGCGCATCAACGCCCATATCGCAGCCATCGCCTATCCAATTCTCAAGCGGCAGGGTGCCCTGCGCGAAAGCCGGGTGATGACCGGCGAACAGACCGCCCTGTCGCGCTGAGCCGGGTTGAAGAGGCCAGGAGGCGTCGCAACATCCGAAGGAACGAGCGGAGGAAGGGCGGCCCGTTCGTTCGGCGTGGGCATGGCGGGCGACGGATCCTCGCGCCGGTCCACGGCGCCCGATGTCGGATGCCGGGATCAAATTCGGGCGCCGCGGCCGGCCCCGCCGGTCCCGCCGGTCCCGCAGAGGGGCGGGACCGAAATCGGTCACGACCAAGCGGGCGGAGCTCCAAGCCGCCGATCCCTGGACAAAGCCGGTCAGGCGTCGCACACATTCCGTCGAGCCCCTGTCGCAACGTCCGGCCGGCGGCGCGCGCGGTGAGGCTTTGACAAGCTTCCTCACCGGGGACATCAAGTGAAATACGACATAATTATAAATTGAAGGGGAAGGTAATGCCGCCACATCAGGGACTGCGGCATATGCCATGGTCGAGCTTCGGCCTCGACCTCGTGACTTTGCGCGTTTTCAAGGCGGCGGTGGAAGAGCGCAGCCTCGTCTGGGCCGCCGAAAGGGAGCGCCTGGCGCTGTCGGCCATCAGCCGCAGGATCTCGGAAATGGAGGCGCGCATCGGCGCGGCCCTGCTGCGCCGTCATGACCGCGGGGTCGAGCCCACTGCGGCGGGTGAGGCGCTGATGAGGCATCTCGACACGCTTTTCGAGGTGCTCGAACATACGATCGTCGATATGGAGGCGTTTGCCGCGGGCCATCGCGGCCAGATCCGCCTGCAGGCCAATCTGTCGGTGCCGGCCGGCTCCTTCCCCGAGGAACTGGCGAGCTTCCAGAAGAGCCATCCTGATATCGACCTGTATATCGAGGAGCGGATCAGCGCCGACATCATCCATTCCGTGCAGATCGGAACGGCGGAAATCGGCCTTGTCTCCGCCACCATGCATGCGCCCAACCTGCAATTGCTGCATTGGCGCACGGACCATCTCGTGGAATTACGGTGACTTTGGGGTAATGGCAGGCGCGTGTTAAGCGCCTGCCATGCCGGTGCGTTGGCGCGCATTCGGCGTTTGCCCCCAAATTGCCGAGGAAGCGATGCGATATTACGCTGGACTGGATGTTTCACTCAAGACGACGCATATCTGTGTGACGGATCAGGAGGGATCGATCCTGAGGATAGGCGTCCCACTTCGTGGTGTAGCTCTGAATTGAGTCCCGCGCCATTTCCGGCCGGAGCCGGTGGGTCCTGTTCCATCGCCGCAGTCATGGGGGCGATCGGTGATCGCTGGGGCATGCTCGTCATGCGAGACTTGCTCTCTGGGGGCGTCCATGTCGGGACGGGGAGGAAAATCGTTCTGCGCTCAGCTCTGCCGGAGATTCAGTCATGAGCCGAGTGATCTCGTCAGGGGTATCCTCAAGGCAATATTGACCGACGCCGGCCAGACGATGCACCGGCGCTGTCGGAAAGAGCGGGGTGGAGAGCGGCAGGAAGTGCGGAAGTGCTCGGCGTGGAGGGTGCGGCTGCCTCACCTCAGGCCGCGGCGGGACATCAAATGCGCGGCGGATCGTTCGATGCTAAAGACCGGCCGCTGCCCAACCGGCCCGCAGATCCTCCGGCGTCATGCAGGGCGTCAGCGTGACCTTGCAGCCAAGGTCGAAAAACGGTTCTCCGAGCTCCGGCATTTGGCGGGACTCTTTCAGGTCGAAGACGTACAGACCCGACCGGTTGCCATTTTCAACAGTGAAATAAACCGCCTCCGGCTTGAATTTCTCCATGAAGGCACCGATCACCTTCTGCAATGCACCGGACTTGATCGCTTCACTTCCATTGGTTGCATCCAGATGAGTCCGCAGCAGCATTCGCATTGTTTCGCCCTCCCAAGGCATCTTCGAGAAAAGAGAAGTTCGGCGCGCAAAAACGATGAAGACGCGTGCGCCTGTCCGTTTCGCAACGTGGCGTGCATAACGCGACGTCAGGCTGGAAGCGTGCCTCATCCGCTGGACGGACACGTCGATAGGAAAGATAGGCTTTAGATTGGCTTGGCGGTGTGCGAGACGACGAGCCAGTGACCCTCCTGCTTCAGGAATACATCGGTCTCGACAAAATTGACCTCTTTCGTGTCCCGGGACTTGAAGTGCAGGGTGACGTGAACAATTCCGACCGACCGGGCGATGTCGCCGGTGGTTGTGACATAAGGACCGTCGGTCTGCTTGATGTCTACACTGCTCAGGATCTTGAATACATTCTCCCAGCGGCCTTTGACGGCGTCCCAGCCAACCGCAACCGTGCTGTCGCCGGGATTGACAAGCGTCACGTCGGCCCCGTGCGACCAAACATTGACAATGTCGCCGATATTCAGCGAGTGGATGGCCGCATGGTTCGCATCAATCGCGGCCTTGACGTCCGCGTCATCAGCGCGGCCGACCGACGGAATACACAGCGCGAGCAAGGCGGCGGCAGACAAAGTGTTAAGTGCAAAGCGGCTGCGGCGGGTCGTCATCACGGCGCTCTCCTCGGAAATCCTGTAAATTCGCGATCACGCAGTAGCAGTCCGACACGCGGGACGGTTGAAAAACATTGCGTCTATTGAACACCGCCAATAAAGTATTTGAAAGCTGGCGTTTGTCGGGGGGACGGCGTTGGAGCGAGCGGAAATCGAACGCCTTGCCGGCGGGCCGCTGCGCCTCGCTTATGAGGACATCGTCAACCATCCGCGCCTTGCCGAGGCGCGGAAAGTCTTTCTCGATCGGTTCCTGGCTCTGTATAGCGGCGATCCCTATACGGTTCGGCTTCTGATCGAATCCGGGCGGTTTCTCGTCTATCACATCGCCGGCGTCCTCGATGCGGGCGTTGACCCGGCTCGTCGCGAGACATGGCTTACGATCAAGCGCCTCAAACAGGAAATGAGCCTGTTCGGCCTCGCGAGCGACCGCCACATCGACGGTTTGATCGCACGACTATGCTCGGCCGGCTTCATGGACCTCGAGCCCGCCGAGCAGGATCGCCGCATGCGCATCCTGAAGCCGACGGAGAAGCTGAAGGCGCATGATCGCGACTGGCTCGCCGCCCATGTCGCGCCGCTCGCCGTGCTCTATCCGGAGCACGACTATCGCGCCATCATGCATCACGATCCGCAGTTTCACGCCTTGTACCGAAGGATCAGTATCGGCGTTCTGCCGCTCGCGGCTTCGCTCTTGCTGTCGCTCCCGGATACTTTGTTGTTCTTCAATCACGCCGCCGGCGCCGTCGTGCAGGCGGAGCTGCTTCGCACCGCCATGATGATGTCGGCCTATCCCGACGCCGCGGTGCCTTATGCCGATGTCGGGAGGCGATTTGGCGTCTCCCCCACGCATGTCCGCCAATTGCTGATCGCCGCCGAGGCGGCGGATCTCGTCAGGCTTCACACGCGCGGCGGCCGTCATGTCCAAATTCTGCCCCGGCAATGGGCGAGCTACGATCGTGGCATGGCCGTCGGCATGTATCTGCACGACCTCGTCTATGTCGCGACCGAGCGAGCGTTGCAGCCGGCCGATGCAAGGCGGCCGACGACCGTGGAATAAGTCCGAAGGGGCCGCCTCGCCGTCGCGGCGCTGCGGAACGCCATCGACCGGTCACGAATTGCTATCGTCCCTGATGGATAAAGGGACATCGCGCTGGTGCATGGAACCGAGCCAACGCGGATTTCGATTTCCATTCTAGCCCTGCGCGGAGTAGCCGCCGTCGACGGGCAGCGCGATGCCCGTGACGAAATCGGCGCCGGGGCCGGCGAGGAAGAGGGCGGCCGTGCCGAGGTCCTCCGGCTTGCCCCAGCGCCCGGCCGGCGTCCGGGCGATGACCTGGTCGTGCAGATGCGGGGTCGCCTCGCGGCCGCGTATGGTCAGATCGGTCTCGATCCAGCCCGGCAATATCGCGTTCACGGTGATCCGATGCTTGGCCCAGGCCGATGCGAGCGCCTTGGTGAACTGCACGACGCCGCCCTTGCTGGCGCCGTAGGGCGCCGAAAAGCTCGTGCCGAACAGCGACGTCATCGAGCCGATATTGATGATCCTGCCGCCCCGCGCCTTCATATGGGGGAAGACGGCCATCGAGGCGAGGAAGGCGCTCGTCAGGTTGACGTCGATCAGCATGCGCCACTCCTCCAGGCTGTAGTCCTCGGGCTGCTTGCGGATGTTGGTGCCGGCATTGTTGACGAGGATATCGATGCTGCCGAAGCTGTCGATCGCCTGGCGTGCGAGCGACCTGCAATCGGCCTCCTGGGTCACGTCGGCGTGCAGCGCCTTCGCGGCGGCGCCGGCGGCCTGCAAGGCAGCCTCCGCCTTGCGATTCTTGTCGGCGTTCCGCCCGGCGACGACGATGCTGGCGCCGGCCGAAGCCAAGGCGGCGGCAATCGCGAAGCCGATGCCGCCATTGCCGCCGGTCACCAGCGCGACTTTGCCGGACAGGTCGAAACCCGATGCGAAGGCCGGCCTGGTTGCGATCATCGAATGTTCCATGACTATCCGCGATAATGGAATCGCTCCGCCCTTTCGATCGGTGAAAGGGGGAGCGAAGGGAATCGGTTCCGCCCGAGCCTATCCTAGCGCCGATAGGCGTCGAGGACCTTGGCGATGGCGGCGGCGATCTGCTGCGGCTGTTCCTGGCTGAAACCTTCGGTCCACCACATGCAGACCGTCTCCCTGCAGGCCTGCTCCGCCACCGGGCAGATCGCGTCGGCATAGTTCCAGTTGCGCGCGCAGGCGAGCGTGAAGGGCCAGCCGGAATTGCCGAAGGTCTTGTGGTCGCGGATGACCGGATATTTATAGAGCGGGATGGGACCGGGATAGCCGATGAAGCCATCGACGCCCTCCGCCTGCAGCGCCTTCATCACCTGCGGCACGGGAACGCCGAGCCGCTCGGGGAAGAGCCGGAAGCCGTAGAAGAAGAAGGTGCCCGTGGTGCCCTCGCGGATCCTGACCGGCTCGACATCCAGCCCCTGCAGGGCGGCGGTGAGCTGGCCGGCCGAATGGATGCGCCTTTCGACCATGCCCGGCAGCTTGCGCAGCTGGGCGAGCCCGACCGCCGCCTGCAGCTCGGTCATATGGTAGTTGGGGGCGAGGAAGAGATGGTTGCGGCCGCCTTGGTCGCGCGGCCAGCCCTTGTCGGCGCATTGGCGCAGCCTGCGGCCGAAACGGCCGTCCTCCCTGGCGATCACCATGCCGCCGTCGCCGGTGGTCATGTGCTTGGATTGCTGGAAGCTGAAGCAGCCGATATCACCCATGGTGCCGCACAGGCGGCCCTTGTCGGTGGCGAGCAAGGCCTGGGCGCAGTCCTCGATGACGAAGAGATCGTGACGGGCGGCGATCGCCATGATCGCGTCCATGTCGGCGGGATTGCCATAGATATGGGTGACGATGATCGCACGCGTCCGATCGGTGATCTTCTCCTCGATCGATCGGGGATCGATGGCCTGGGTGTCCCGGTCGACGTCGGCGAAAACCGGAATGGCGAGCTGCGACAGGATCGGGATGGCCGTGCCCATGTCGGTGATGGGCGAGAGGATGACCTCGTCGCCGGGCTCGGGATTGAGATAGAGCAGCGCGGTGTGGAGCGCCGCCGTGCCGCTGCTCACCGAGACGGCATGCTCGACGCCATAGAGCTCGGCGAAGGCCGTCTCGAATTCCTGTGTCTTCCCGCCATAGAGGAAGGAGAGGCTGCCGGATTCGATGACCTCGCGCAGTTGCTCCATTTCTTCGGCGCCGAGCGAGCGTCCGGAGGCGTCCCGGATGCTGGGGAGACGTTCGCCGATTGCCGGCGAGCCGCCGTCGATGGCCAATTGAGCGGGCATGGTCTTGCTTCCTGTTGGACGTGCAGAAGGGTTCGCGGCACCGGTCGGGAGCGCCGCGGGGAGGGGGGCGGTGAGCGGAGGGGCGTCGGCCGGCGTGTCGGCGGCGGTCTCAGCCCTTTTGCTTGCGAGGCGCGGCGGCGGAGGCCGGCGGGCTGTGCTGCCGGCTCTCCTCCACGATCTTGGCCTTGATGATCTCGCGCAAGGTCTGCGCCAGATTGGGGGTGGCGCTGGAGCAATTGACCAGGAGGCGGCTGCCGGCGGGATCGAGCGACATGTAGCCGTGCTTCATGGTGCTGTCCAAATAGAGGGAGTCGTTCTTGAGGAGATCGATCGGCTCGTAATATTCGCTGAAGATCCGCACCGCGCCCTCCAGAACGACGACGAACTCCTCGCCGACATGCGAGGTCAGCTCGCCCATCTGCTCTTCCGTGGTGGCGCGCACATCGACATGGATGGGCACGATGCGCTTATGGGCGACGTCCGAGCACAGATAGGTATAGGTGTAGTATTCGGTTTCCAGCGGGCTTCCTGCGAATTGCAGGCTGATGCTGCGGCGCGCCAGGATGCGTTCGGGCTGTTCCTGGACGGGCTGCGGGCCGAGCAGATCGGCGATCTCGACATTCAGGCCTCGGCTGAGCTGCAGGATCTTCTCATAGGTGGGCGAGAGCAGGCCGTTTTCGATCTTGGAGAGCGTGGCCGTCGAGATGCCTGTCATGGCGCTGACCTCGGCCAGCGTCCAGCCATGATACGCCCTGCGCTCCTTCAACAGCCGGCCCAGGGGGGGATTGTCTTCGACCATCGTCGTTCCTCGTACTCACGCCTTGCGCGCAGGGATGCTGCGGCGAAGCAGCAACGCGCCGATGCTGGCAGCGATTGTGGTGATCAACAAGACGATCGACACCAGGGCATTGATCTCCGGCGAAAAGCCGACGCGCATCATCGCCCACAGCCGCAGGGGAAGGGTGGGATCGCCGCCCGCCAGGAAGAAGGTCACCAAGGTCTCGTCCAGGCTGATCGTCAGGGCGAGCAGGGCGCCGGTGACCATCGCGGAGGAGAGCTGGGGCAGCACGACCAGCCGGAAGGTGGTGAAGCCGCGAGCGCCGAGATCGGCCGAGGCTTCGAGCTGCGAGGTCTGCAGGGCTTCGAGGCGCACCATCACCAGCCGATAGATGATGCTGATGACGATGACGATGTGGCCGATGGCGACGGTGAACAGGCTGCGCTCGACGCCGAGCTCGCGGAAGGTGATCAGCAGCGAAATGCCGGTGATGATGGCGGGCAGCACGAAGGGCAGGAAGATGACGAACTCGATATAGGCCCGCCCGCGGCGCTGGCCGGTCCGCATGTAATAGGCAATGGCCAGGGCCAGCACCATGGCCACGCTGACCGAGCCGCCGGCGACGAGCAGCGTATTGCCGAGCGCCGACAGGATCGAGGCATTGTGCGCGAGGGCGGCATAGTGCTCGAAGGAGAAGCTGTTCCAGACCACGGCGCCGCGCCGGATGTCGAAGAAGGACAGCACGACGACGAGCACCGCCGGCCCGTAGAGCAGCAGGAAGACCAGGCCGGCGAACAGCCAGAGGATCGCGATGGTGATGCGCTCGGCGCGGGTCATGATAGGCGTCCATAGCGGCTGAGCAGGCCGGCCACGGCCAGGATGGCGATGATGGCGAGCAGCAGCATGACCGCGAGGGCCGCGCCGAACGGCCAGTCGAAAGCCATGCCGAACTGGCTCCAGATGGCCCGGCCGAAGGTGAAGCCCTGGCTGCCGCCGACCATCTGCGGGGTGAGGAAGTCGCCCAGCGCCAGCACCATCACGAACAGGCCGCCGACGATCGAGCCGGGCAGGCTCAGCGGCAGCACGACATGGCGGAAGGTGTAGCCGGGCGGGCCGCCGAGATCGGCCGAAGCCTCCACCAGGGAAGCCGGGATGCGTTCGAGCGACAGGAAGATCGGCAGGATGGCGAAAGGCAGGTAGATCACCGTCATGGTGATCAGCACCGCCGTCTGGTTGAAGACGAACAGGGTGCTCGGCGCCGGCAGGATATGGGCCCAGACCAGCATCGTGTTGAGGATGCCGTTGAAGCCGAGAATATTGCGCATCGCATAGATCTTGACGATGTAGTTCATCGCCAGCGGGATGACGCTGCACAGCAGCATGAAGTAGCGGAACGATCCTTCGAGCCGCCAGATCAGATAGGCGACGATATAGCCGGCGACCAGCCCGAACAGCGCCACGACGCCGGCGAGCCTGAGCGTGCCGAGATAGATCCCCCAATAGGTCGCGTCCGACAGGAAGGTCCGGTAGTTCTCCAGGGTGAAACTGCGATCGACCGTGGCGCCGTCGATCCTCCAGAAGCTGGAGATCAGGAAGGCGATCATCGGCACGAGGATCAGCGCGGTCGGTATGCCGTAGATGAAGAGCCGCGCCGCCCAGCGGGCGGCCGCATCGTAGCGCCGTCGCCCCGCCGCCGCATGGGGCACCGCCGGCTCGAAAATGGTCGAGACCGGCGTCATGATACGGTGACGCCCGATTGGAGCAGGCTGGTCCGCCGGGGATCCCAGCGGGCCGCCACGATCTCGCCGACGGCGAGCTCGGGCAGGCTGGCGGTGGGGATGCTTGCCCGCAGGGCGAAGGATCTGTCCGCTCCGGCCTCGAGCACGACCTGCGAGACCGCGCCCAGGAAGGTGACGGAGCGGACCCGCGCCTGCACGTCCGCGGACCCGGCGGCCGGCAGGCGCGAGATCTCGACATGCTCCGGCCTCACCACGAGGCTGATGCTCGAGCCCTCGGCCGATCGGTCGTCGGCGGGGACGACGATGCGGCCCACGGCGCTGTCGACGAGAACCTGCCCTTCGGCCCTGGGGCCGAGGATGCCGGGTATGACATTGTTCTCGCCGAAGAAGCGGGCGACGAACTCGCTGGCGGGGCGATAATAGATCTCCTGGGGCGTGCCCACCTGCTCGATGCGGCCATGGTTCATCACGACGATGCGGTCCGCCATGGTGATGGCTTCCTGCTGATCATGCGTGACGAACAGAAAGGTGGTGCGGATGCGTTGCTGGAGCTCCTTGAGGAATTCCTGCATCGAGCGGCGCAGACTGGCGTCGAGCGCCGCGAGCGGTTCGTCCAGCAGCACGATGCGCGGCTCGCAGACGATGGCGCGCGCCAGCGCCACGCGCTGGCGCTGGCCGCCGCTGAGCTCGCTCGGATAGCGGCGGGCCTTGTCGGCCAGCTCGACCACCGCGAGCACCTTGGCGACCCGCTCGGCGATCTCGGCCTTCGGACAGCCTCGCACCCGCAGGCCGTAGCCGACATTGTCCGTCACGCGCATATGCGGGAACAGGGCATAGTCCTGGAAGACGGTGTTGAAGGGGCGCCGGAAGGTCGGCTCGCCGACGATGTCGCGCCCCTCGAACAGGATCTGCCCGGCGCTGGGCGCGGTGAAGCCGCCGATCATGCGCAGGATCGTGGTCTTGCCCGAGCCGGACGGGCCGAGGATGGCGATGAACTCGCCGTCCTCGATGGTCAGATCGATCGGTTCCAGAACGGTGGCCTGGCCGTAGGCTTTGCTGACGCCGGCCAGGCGGAGGATGATGTCGCGAGTCATGGGCCCTTCCCGGACGAATGGCGCAAAAGCGGATCTACGGCGCCCCTATGCGCTAACTTAACTGAGACGAATGCGACGCCGGGCTCTCCCTTCCCCCCTGTGGGCTCCGCATTTCCTGCGGAAATGTCGGGGGGTAAGGGATGGGGGTCAAGACATGGTCTCGACCGATGAGATTGTTGTCTCGACCCCCACCCTTCTATTCCCTCCCCGCAAGGGGGAGGGCAGGCCCAAGCGTCGCGTTTAACAGCCTAAAGTTAGCGCATATGGCTACGGTGCCTGGGTGGCCTTGATCTCGTTCCAGAGCTTGATGCGCCTGGCCTGGTCCTCAGGCGCCTCCAGGAAGACGAGACGATCGGCATAGGTCAGGCCGATCTTCGCGTTGGCGTCGAGATTGGTGGTATTTCCGTAGCCGGTCTTCTCGCTGATATAGGTGCCGACGCGCTTGTCGAGCATGAAGTCGATCCAGGCATGGGCGAGGGCATCGTCGCGCGCGCCGGCGCTGATGGTCCAGCAGTCGATCCAGCCGATCGCGCCTTCCTTCGGAATGGTCAGCGCGGCATCGATCCCCTTCTTCTGCAGCATCGGGACCTGGGGCTCGCCCATCGACATCATCAGCACCACATTGCCCTGCGAGAAGATGGAGACGCCATCGTCGAAGCCGGCATAATAGGTCAGCACATATTTCTTCTGCTCGACCAGCTTGGCCTTCACCGCCGCGAACTCCGCCTCGTTCATATTGAAGGGGTCCTTCACCTTCAGGAACAGGGCGGTGGTGACGATGGCATTGGTGGCGTCGTCCATGGCGATCGCACGGCCCTGATATTTGTCGTCCCACAGGACGCCCCAGCTGTCGGGCGGCGTGGGGAATTCCTTCTTGTCGTAGATGAGCGGGATGGAACCCCATGCGAAGGGCGCCGCATAGGTCTTGCCGTCGAAGACGATGGCCTTCACGCTCTGGAAGGCGGGACCCAGATTGGCGCGGTTGGCGAGCAGGTCCAGCTGCAGCGGCTTCAGGAGCT
Organism: Labrys monachus; assembly: GCF_030814655.1. Classification (NCBI taxonomy): domain Bacteria; kingdom Pseudomonadati; phylum Pseudomonadota; class Alphaproteobacteria; order Hyphomicrobiales; family Xanthobacteraceae; genus Labrys; species Labrys monachus. Next base: position 3,537,819 of record NZ_JAUSVK010000001.1, on the reverse strand, counting down.
TCTGCTCCACCAGGCGCTTGTAGGAGGAAGTCTCGACCGCGATGACGTCGTAATCCTCGCCATTGGTGGCGAGCAGCTTGGCGAAAATCTCGTCGACGCTGCCGGTATAGGTCACCTTCACCGCGACGTTGTGCTTGGCCTGGAATTCGTTGACCCACTGATCGTCCGCATAGCCTTCCCAGGTCAGCAGCCGCAGCTCCTGCGCCGCTGCATGGGAGCGCCCCGGAATCATGGTGGTCGAGAGCGCAGCCGCCGCCCCGGCGGCTGTCGAGAGAAATTCGCGCCTGTTCACGTCGTTCTCCTCATGGAATGGAAGGATCGTTTTTCATATATTCTTCGTATTGTGGCGTTAAATTCCTCGGTATAGTGGCCGTTCGCAAGCTCTTATCATCGAAGTGATCGATATAATCGCTGTCGTCTCGCATTTTTAGGCTGGGACGCGACCGTGGGAACGCCTGCTATACCTGGAGATAGTCGCCGTCCGCTTTCCCCTCATCGGCGCGGCATGCAGATCGGTAGCGTGGATTTTTTCCAAACTCAAGCTTTTTTTCGTATACGAATTTTCTTGACCGGAATTTTCGTATGGGTAGTTTGCGACCGAGGTCGGAGAAAAAGCATGACATTTGCGAAACGAGTGATCGGTAACGGATGCGCGGTGCCCGCGCTCGGATTCGGCACCGCCCCCCTTGGAGGCCTCTATGCGCCCGTCTCGCCCGAAGACGCGGCGGCGACGCTCGAGCTCGCATGGGCGCGCGGCGTGCGCTTCTTCGATACGGCCCCGCAATATGGCAACGGCTTGTCGGAGCGCCATCTCGGCGCCTTCCTGGCCGCCAAGCCACGCGAGGATTTCGTGCTGGCGACGAAGGTGGGCCGCCTGCTGCGCGTCCCCGCCGGCGCGCAGGGCGAGGACGCCTATTACAAGGGCACGCCTCCCGAGCGGCCGGTTTTCGATTTCAGCTATGACGGCGTCATGCGCAGCGTCGAGGAAAGCCTGGCGCGGCTGAAGCTGGCGCGCGTGGACATCCTGCATATCCACGATCCCGACGATCATTACGAGGCGGCGATCTCGGGCGCCTACAAGGCCCTGGACGCGCTGCGCAGCCAGGGCGTGATCAAGGCGGTCGGCGCCGGCATGAACCAGTGGCAGATGCTGGCCCGTTTTGCGCAGGACGGCGTGTTCGACTGTTTCCTCCTGGCCGGACGCTATACGCTGCTCGACCAGAGCGCGCTCGCCGAATTCCTGCCGCTCTGCCAGGCCCGCAACATCGCGGTCTTCGCCGCCGGCGTCTACAACAGCGGTATCCTGGCCGATCCGCGGGCCGGGGCGAAATTCAACTATGACGACGCGCCCACTCCGCTCGTCGAGAAGGCGCTGAGGATCGAAGCCGTCTGCCGGCGCCACGGCGTGCCGCTGCGCGCGGCGGCGATGCAGTTCCCCTCGGCCCATCCGGCCGTGGTCTCGACCTTGACGGGTGCCCGCAACCCGGCCGAGCTCGGCGACAATCTCGACATGGCCGAAACGTCGATACCGTCGGCGCTTTGGAGCGACCTCGTCGAGGAAGGCCTGATCCCCGCCGAGGCGCCGCTGCCGCAGACGCGCTTTCAATCCTGACGCCGGAGTTTCCCATGCTGATCGGTCTCGACCCCATCCTCTCTCCCGACCTGCTGTCGCATCTGCGCGCCATGGGCCATGGCGACGAAATCGTCATCGCCGACGGCAGCTTTCCCGCCGCCACCGTGGCCAGACGCCTGGTCCGGGTCGACGGCGTCGGCCTGCGCCGCGTGCTGCGGGCGGTGCTCGCCCTGCTGCCGCTCGACGAATCCGAGCCTGATCCGGTCATCGGCATGCAGGTCATCGGCGATCCCGGCAAATGGATGCCCATGCATGAGGAAATCGCAGAAGGCGTGGCGCGGGTCGCCGCCGGCCTCAAGCCGCTGCTCATCGACCGCCATGATTTCTACCGGCGCTCGACGCAGGCCTTTGCCGTGGTCGCCACCGGCGAGACCGGCTTCTACGGCAATGTCATTCTGCGCAAGGGCACGATCGAAAATCCGCCGGTGGCGGACTGACGGAGCCGGGAGGGCGAAACGATGTTCGATCAATGCCGCTGGCTGAACGAGCCGGCTCGCTGGAGCCTCGATGCGGCGGGCCTGACCGTCGTCACCGACGCCTCGACCGATTTCTGGCGCGAGACGCATTACGGCTTCACCCGCCATAGCGGCCATGTCTTCGGCCGCGACGCGGCGGAGGGCTTCACCGCGACGGTGCGGGTGCAGGGCCGCTATGAACAACTCTACGACCAGGCAGGCTTGATGGTGCTGGTCGACGAGAAGACCTGGATCAAGGCCGGCGTCGAATGGGCTGACGACAAGGCACTGCTCGCCAGCGTGCTCACCGTCGGGCAGTCGGATTGGGCGGTCGGCGCGCTGGAGAGCGATGCCTCGAACTTCTGGCTCAGGGCGACCGTCGACGCCGGCGTGCTGCGCCTCCAGGTTTCGCAGGACGGCCGCCTCTGGCCCCTGGTGCGGCTATGCCCTTTCCCGCGGAGCGAGCGCTATTTCGTCGGCCCGATGTGCTGCACGCCGGAGCGCAGCGGCCTCGAGGTCCGCTTCTCCGAATTCTCCATCGGTCCCGCCTTGCGCAAGGATCTGCACGATTTGTCGTGAGGCGAGGGCGTCGAGGAGAGCCGATCCATCCGGTGAGGAAGATCGCCCAGGCACCGGCCCCGCCCATTCGACCAGCCGCGGCCGGGGAGGGGGCCGGCCTTGCGTCGGCGGCATCAGGGCTGCGGATCGACGGGGGGCTATTTTCATACGGGTATTATTGACGGTTCTGTTTTATCCGGGTATTAATTGCGCCATCTCGTCCGGATGAGCGCGTCATGACTGAACGTCCTTCAAAGCCCTGCAGGGCATTCGACGGCCACGGAATGCCAATCTCGAGCCCCCATGCCGATGTCGCCCTTCGCCATCTCGAGCCAAGCCGGAAAGCCGGCGGGCTGTTCATGCAGCGCGGCCTTGAGGGCATCGTCACCATGCTGAACCTGCTGCGCTTCAGGGAGGTCGCCGACTACACGGATCACCCCGAACTGGCGCCGGTCTCGCCGATCAGCGGCGCGCAGGCTTTCGACCGCTACATCCGGCACACGCTGCCCTATCTGCGCGAGAGCGGCGGCGACGTCCTGTTTCTCGGTTCGGGTGGGCCGTTCCTGATCGGCCCGGAGAGCGAGCGGTGGGACAAGGCGATGCTGGTCCGCCAGAAGAGCGTTTCCTCCTTCCTCGCCTTTGCCAGCCACGGGCCCTATCTCGCCGGTCTCGGCCATCGCATGGCGGCATTGGAAGATTCCCGTCTTCTTCCTCTCGTCGAGGAGACCTTGCCCGTTGCCACGGGGGACCCTCTTCCCGGCCGATCGCTCAGGCGCCCGCCACTTTCATGAAGTCGATGAAGGCCCGCACGGATGCTGCCATGTGGGTGCGCTCCGAATAATAGAGGTAGAACCCCGGAAAGACCCTGCACCAGGGTTCGAGGACCCGGATGAGTTCCTTGCTTTCCACGAAGGGCGCCACCAGGTCTTCGATGAGGTAAGCCAATCCGAGCCCCTGCCGCGCCGCTGAAAGCAGCAGGTCGGTGTCGTCTACGGTGAGGACGTTCTCGACATCGACGTCGATCGCACCGTCGACACCTTCGAACCGCCACGGATACAAGGCGCCCGTGCTCTTCCATTTGTAGGTCAGGCAGAAATGATCCTTCAGATCGGCCGGAGCCTGAGGCAGCCGCCGGTCCGCGAAATAGGAAGGCGCTCCCACGACCGCCATGCGAAGATCGCGCGTAAGGCGCACGGCGACCATATCACGGCTGATCTGCCCCCCGATCCGCACACCCGCATCGAAACCCTGGGCAACGACATCGGCGATATCATTGTCTATCGCGAGATCGAGGCGGACCTGCGGATAGGCAAGGCGGAACTGCTGCAGCCTCGGCAGGATCGCGATCCGCGCGGCGATGCTCGGCAGATTGATGCGAACCACGCCTTTCGGCTCGTCCTGATAGGCCCCGACCGCCAGGACGGCTTCGTCCATAGCCATCATCATCGGCTTGACCCGATCATAAAGGACACTCCCCGCTTCCGTCAGCCCGACACTGCGGGTGGTTCGATTGAGGAGGCGTATGCCGAGACGGCTCTCCAGGGAGCGGACCGTGCGGCTCAGCGCGGACGGCGATATCGCCAGCCTTTTTGCCGCGCGCCCGAATGCCCGCTCGTCGCAGACGGCGACGAAGGCCTTCAGCTGGCTAAATTCCGTCCCGTCCATTGTGATCCCCAGACGCAATACTTCATGCCGAATTTGTACCATATTCGAGCATAATCGCCTGCTGCATAGTGTGCCGGAAGACGGGACGGACCATCCGGTGCGATATCGGGAACGCGCTCGTCGCTCGGAAGGAAGCGGAGAATGGCGAGGATGAGACGCTGGGAAATCGAAGCGATCGGCAGGCGGCACCTCACGCTGAACGATGTCGAGATCCCAAGACCCGGTCGCGGCGAGGTTTTGGTGAAAGCGAACGCGGTCGCGCTGAATTACCGCGACAAGATGGTCGTCGAGACCGGCCGGGGACTTCCTCTCAAATTTCCGTTCACGCCCGGCTCCGACCTTTCCGGCGAGGTGGTCGCTCTCGGCGAAGGCGCTGCACGCTTCGAGGTGGGCATGAACGTCATCTCGACGGCGACACCGGACTGGATCGACGGCCTGCGTGCCGGGACCGCGCGCACACCGGCCTACCGGACATTGGGCGGCTTTTATCCGGGCGTCCTCGCAGAGTATGTGGCGATGCCGGAAGACTGGTTTGTCCTCGCACCGGCGTCGCTGGAGGCTTGGCAGGCCTGCACGCTTTCGGTTGCCGGGCTGACGGCCTGGTTCGCTCTCGTCGAAAAAGCGGGCGTTCGGGCCGGCGATACGGTTTTCATTCCCAGCACAGGCGGGGTCGCCCTGTTCGGGGTGCAGATTGCCAAGGCCAATGGTGCTGAAGTCATTGTCTGCAGCCAGCCTGAGCATGAGGAACGTGCGAGGGCACTCGGAGCGGACCACTTCATCGACGCCAACAGCGACTGGATGGAAACCGTTTATCGGCTCACCTCCGAACGCGGTGCAGACATCATCCTGGAAGTCATCGGCGGCAGGCATCTCGGACGATCTGTCGAAGTCACGGCCGTGGGCGGCCGCGTCTGTCAGATCGGCGCGCTCGACGGATGGGACATCACCGCGCCCGCCATGCCGCTGATGCTCAAGGACATCACCATCCACGGCATCGGAACCGGCAGCAGAAAGGCGCTGGAGCGGTTCGTCAGGGCGATCGATCAGACCCGTATCGTTCCCGTCGTCGATTCGCGCTATTCACTGGCCGATCTTCCCGCAGCCTTCGACCATTTGGATCGAGGGGCCTTCGGGAAGATCGTCATCGACGTCACTCGATGGAGGACCCCGCAGTCTGGCCCGTAATGCCGATCGTGGCGATGGGCCGTGGTGACAGCCGAAGGGCCGTTTCGGGGCCAACTGCGGTCCGCGGCGGGCGTTGCCGTGTCATATATTATTCCGCCGCCATGGCCGCTCGCAGTTCCGTTTCCTCCGTCGAAACCCCATGGATTTCATCCGCAGTCGGCCTGATCCGGAACCACGCGGCATAGAGCGCCGGAAGGAAGAGCAGGATCAAAACCGTGCCGGCCGCCGTGCCGCCGATCAGCGTGTAGGCCATCGACCCCCAGAACACGGAGTGCGTGAGTGGAATGAACGCAAGAACGGCAGCCAGCGCGGTCAGGATAACGGGGCGCGTCCGCTGGACGGTCGCCTCGATGACCGCATGATAATCGTCGAGCCCGGCCGCTTGATTTTCCTTGATCTGCTCCGTCAGGATCAAGGTGTTGCGCATCAGGATGCCGGCCAGTCCTATCAGTCCGAGGATGGCATTGAAGCCGAAGGGCTGATTGAACATGAGCAATGTGGGAACCACACCGGCAAGGCCAAGCGGCGCCGTCAACATGACCATGGTCATCGTCGAGAGACGGCGTACCTGCAGGATTATCACGATCAACATGGCGGCGATCATGGCCGGGAATACCTTCACAAGCGCGACATTGGCCTTGAGCGACTCCTCGATATTTCCACCCATCTCGATGCGGTAGCCTACGGGAAGCGAGGCGATCAGCGGCTGAAGTGCCTTCATGACCTGTTGTGAAACCTCCGGCGGCTGCGTGGCCTCATTGATGTCGGACCGGATCGTGATGACCGGCGTTCGATCCCGGCGTTTCAGGATAGGTTCTTCAAACCGGATTTCGGAATGGCCGATCTGCTCGAGCGGAACCTGGCGGCCATCCCGGCTCATCAGAGAAAAATCGGCCAGCCGTGCCGGATCAAGGCGATTTTCGCCGGCGCTGCGCGCTACCACCGGCACGTTGCGAATGTTCTCGCGAACCTGCGTGACCGTAATACCCGTCAGCAGCAACTGCAGCTGCTGCGCTGCCTCGGCAGGCGAAAGGCCAATCAGGTTTAGCCGATCCTGGTCAGGAATGAAGCGAAGCTCAGGCGTACGATTGCCCCAGTCGCGGTTTGCCTGCCGCACATCCGCGACGCCCCGCATGATGTCGAGGGCCTTTTCGGAAATGCTGTAGAGTTGCGCAGGATCGGGTCCCATGATGCGGAACTCGACAGGAAATGGCGTGTAAGGACCGAAGACGAGCTGCGTAACCCGCACAAACGCCTCAGGTGCCAGCCCTTGCGCAACGGCGTCACGGAGCCGATGCTTCAACGTCTCACGCGCCGCTGCATCGGAGGTCAGAACAACGATCTTGGCAAAGGCGGGGTCCGGCAATTCCGGTGCCATGGCGAAGAAAAAACGCGGAGCACCCTGGCCGATATAGCTCGTGACGATCTTCGCCTCGGGCTGGCCCTTCAGCCAGCGTTCGAGCTTTTCCACCGCGGCCGTCGTTGCCTCGATACTGGTGCCTTCCGGCATGCGCACTTCGACCAGCACTTCGGGCCGGTCCGACGTCGGGAAGAATTGCTGCTTCACCGCGCCCATTCCAACGACAGACAGGGCCATGGCAACGCCGACGACAGCGCAGGTTACGAACTTGTGGCGCACGGTGAATTTGACTAGCCCCCGCAGGCGTCGGTAATTCGGCGTGTCGTAGATGGCGTGATGGCCCCCCTCGACCGGCTTGATCGCGGGCAGCATCTTGACGCCGAGGTAAGGGGTGAAGATCACCGCCACGATCCAGGAAACGATCAGCGCGAAGCCAACGACCCAGAAGATGTTGCCTGCATACTCGCCGGCGGTCGAGCTGGCGAAGCCAACCGGCATCAACCCGATGATTGTCACGAGCGTGCCCGACAGCATCGGGGCTGCCGTATGGCTCCAGGCATAGGCAGCCGCCTTGATGCGGTCCATGCCCTCTTCCATCTTCACCACCATCACCTCGATGGCGATGATGGCGTCGTCGACGAGAAGGCCGAGCGCCAGAATAAGCGCGCCGAGCGTAATACGATCGAAGAACCGGCCGGTTTCCAGCATGATGAAGAAGACGACGGCAAGCGTCAGCGGGACGGCCAGGGCCACGACGATACCAACCCGCCAGCCGAGGCTGACCAGGCTCACGAAAAGGACGACACCAAGCGCCATCGCGAATTTCAGCATGAACTCGCCGACCGCCTCTTCGATGTTCACCGCCTGGTCGCTGACCTTGGCGAGCGTCATTCCGAGAGGCAGTGTCCGGGCGATGGCGGCCGATCTCTCATCCAGGGCCTTGCCGAGCTCCAACCCGTTCCAACCCTGTTGCATCACCGCCCCAAGCATGACGGCGGGCTCCCCGTCATGGCGGATGATGTAGGTCGGAGGATCTTCATAACCGCGCCGCACATCTGCGATGTCGGAGAGCTTCAACGTCCGTCCGCCGGCGACGATCGGCGTATCGGCGATCGCCTGGACGCTGTCATAAGCGCCGTCGAACCGGATAAAGACCTGCGGGCCGCGTGTATCGATCGAGCCCGCCGGCGTGACGGTGTTTTGTCTTTGCAGTGCAGAGGCGATTTCTTGCGCCGATACGCCAAGGGTGGCGAGCTTGGCATAGGAGAACTCGACAAAGATCTGTTCGGGGCGCTCGCCGAGGATATTGATCTTCTTGATCCCGGGCACATGCAGAAGATCCTGCCGGATCACCTCGGCCTGCCGCACAAGCTCGCGCATCGGCATGCCCGGGGCCTTCAGCGCGTAAAGGCCGAAGCTCACATCGGAATATTCGTCGTTGACGAACGGGCCGAGGACTCCGGACGGCAGATTGCGGGCTTCGTCTCCGAGCTTTTTGCGGGCCTGGTAGAACTCTTCCGCCACCGCCGAGGGGGGCGTGCTGTCCTTCAGCGTGACGGTCAGATAGGCATAGCCGGGCCGTGTCGTCGTCTCGACGCGGTCATAATATGTCAGCTCCTGGATACGCTTTTCGAGTGGCTCGGCGACGAGATCCTGCATCTCGCGTGCCGTCGCCCCTGGCCATACGGTCGTCACCGTCAGGGTCTTGATGGTGAAGGAGGGGTCCTCCGCCCGCCCGAGCTTGATGAAGGAATAGACACCTGCTGCGGTCAGGAGGACGATGAAGAACAAGGTAACGGCCCGCTCGCGAACGGCGATTGCGGAAAGATTGAAGCTCATCAGTTGCTCCCGCTTTCGGAGGCGGTCCGGACGCGAGCACCCTCCTGCAGAAGATGAGCGCCGAGCGAAACGACCGGAACCCCGGAACGCAGTCCGGCAATCACAGCTGTCTCACTGGTCACGCGTACAAGCGTGACAGGCTGGAATTTCACTGTCGAGGTGGCGCCGTTCAGGACCCAGACGCCACTGCTCAGGCCATTGTCCAGTATTGCGCCGAGCGGCACTTCCACCTCGGGCCGGCTCACCTGATCGACCACCCGAATGGTTACGGTCGCGCCAAGCGGCGCCGCTGCGGCATCGCCGTCAAGGACATATCGGGCTTCGTAGGTGCGGGTCTGGGAATCGGCGGAATCCGATAGCTGTCGGAGATGCGCCGTGTAGCGGCGGCCATCGCTCCCATACACGTTGGCCTCAGCCATCGAGCCGATTGCCGGCCGGATTGTTTCGGGAAGCGAGACCACCGCCTCGCGGGGACCGGCATGGGCAAGTCGAACCACGGCCTGACCGGCGGAGACGACCTGTCCCGGCTCGGCGAGCGTTTCGATGACCGTTCCGTCGGCATCCGCCACAAGGACAGAATAGGTGGCTTCGTTCTCTGTTACTTTCGCTTCCGCTTCTGCAGCGGCAAGCTGTGCCGCCGCGGTATCGAGCGTGGCCTTCGCCTGCTCATAACGCTGTGGCGTTGCCGCCAATCCGCCCTTGACCAGCGCCGCATAGCGCTGCTCGTCCGCGCTCGCCTGCGTCAGGACGGCGCGTGCCGCCACGACAGCGTTGCGCTTCGCCGTCAGCGCAAGGCGGAGGTCGGTTTCGTCGATTCGCATCAGCGCCTGACCGGCTTTGACCTGCTGGCCGACATTCACGAGCCGCTCCACGATCTTGCCGGGGACGCGAAAGCCGAGATTGCTCTCCACCCTCGCTCCTATGATGCCTGTGAAGGCGCGTTCGGAACCGGTCACCGGCACTGCCGTCGCCATTCTGACGAGGGAGGCTTCCTGTCTCGGGTCGCTCACCGCCGCAGCTTTCTGCGCGGGAAGGGAAAGCGCCACAAATGCGGCTGCCCCCAACCCCGCGATCAGGGCGCCCGACAGCATAATAGCGGGTCTTATTTTCATGCTCGTCGCCTTGCCAAATTAGATTGCGTTCGAGTTCTATATTGAATATAGATGTCGAGTGCAATCTAATTGTGGAGGTCGACGATGCGTGTCAGTCGCGTTCAGGCTGAGGAAAACCGGCAGATGGTGATCAACGTGGCGAGCCGCCTTTTTCGGGAACACGGCTTTGACGGCATCGGCCTCAAGGATCTGATGGAGAGCGCCGGGCTGACCCAGGGCGCGTTCTATAAGCAGTTCGCGTCGAAGGACGACTTGGCTGCCCAAGCCTCCAGGCGTGCGTTGGAGAGTGCATTTCACAGGTGGTCAGCCGCAGCAGCAGCTCATCCGCAAGACCCGCTTGGCGCGGTCATCGCGTTCTACCTCAGTATGGACCATCGTGGAGAAAGGATGGACGGTTGCCCGGTCGTTGCGCTCGGCTCGGATGCCGCCAGGCAGGGCTTCGACGTGAAGGCGTCATTCGAAGCCGGGATCAAGGACTACCTCGATTTGCTCGGCCCTTGGGTCGGCGAGGCCGGTGACGGGGAGCCCGGCAGCAAAGCCATGGCAACTCTTTCAACCATGGTCGGAGCGGTGGTGCTCGCGCGGGCCGTCAACGACGAGCACCTGTCGAAGCGGTTCCTGCAAGCGGCGGCCGAGAGCGTGCTGACAGGGGCGTCTGCGGGCGAGGCCCAGCAAGGACCAGTCCAATGACGATAGGTCCCTCCAACCGATGCGAATGCCTATCCGCGATCTTGCCCCGCCCCGTAACCGTGCGGGAGGGGGCGAACGGCCTGATTGGACAGCCGGCGTTTTCCTGATTTTTCGGAACCGCGAGGGGAGGGAGGACGCTGTCGGGCCCTGCCGACGCGGCGACAATCGCGGGCATGAGCCCAGCGACCGGACACCGGCTGTCCATGCGCATTGCAACGCGGCTTGACAATCATCCTACTAGAAGGTAGGTGAAAGGGCATGAGCAATCTGTCCACCACCTCCGACCACATCCTGGCCTGCGCGCGTACCCTGATCGTCGCCGGCGGTTACAACGGCTTCAGCTATGCCGACATCGCCGACGTGGTCGGGATTCGCAAGGCGAGCATCCATCACCATTTCCCGGCCAAGGTCGATCTGGTCCGAACGCTGGTCGTGCGGTATCGGGAAGAGGCTGAAGCGGGGATGGCGCATCTCGAACGGCAGGTGTCCGATCCGCTCGAACTGCTTCGGCTCTACGCCGGATATTGGGAGGCCTGCATCGCCGACGCCAGCGCGCCGTTCTGCGTCTGCGCGCTGTTGGCCAGCCAGCTTCCCGTCCTGCCCGAGGAAGTTGCTCTGGAAGTCCGGGCGCATTTCCGTTCCCTGTCGGCATGGCTGACATCCGTGCTGGAGCGCGGCGCCCAGCACGGCCGGCTCCGGCTGACGAGCACGCCTCGTGCCGAGGCCGAGGCCTTCATGGCGGCGGTGCACGGCGCGATGCTTTCGGCGAGGGCCTATGGCGACCCGAAGATATTCGGCATCGTGACGCGCCCGCTGTTGGAACGCCTCGCCCCGCGCTCGCCCGCCGATACGGCCCACGCTCCCGACTAGCCACCGCCATCGACGGCCTGCGGCGCCTGCACAAATACCTACCTACTAGTAGAAAGAAAAATCCAATGAACACTCCCGATGACGATCTTTCCCGCACCAGCCAGGATCAATGGCTCAAGCTCTATTACTTCGCCCGGACGGCGTTCTCGGCCGTCTGGGTGGCGGCTGCCTTTACGCTCGGACAGAATTCCGGGGTGATCGCGGCGGTCCTGCTCGTGGCCTATCCGGCATGGGATGCCCTGGCCAATTTCGTCGACGCCTCCAACAGCGGCGGATTGGCACGCAATCGCACCCAGACCATCAATGTCGCGGTCAGCGCGGCGACGACGCTCGCGGTCGTCGTCGCGCTCGGGATGAGCATGAACGGGGTGCTCTCGGTATTCGGCCTGTGGGCGATCCTGTCCGGCCTGCTGCAACTGGGCACCGCGGTCCGCCGCTGGAAAAGCCATGGTGCGCAGTGGGCGATGATCCTCAGCGGAGCGCAATCGGCGCTGGCAGGCACCTTCTTCATCGTGCAGGCGCAGATGCCGACGCCGCCATCCATCGCCAACATCGCCGGCTATGCCGCGGTCGGCGCCTTCTACTTCCTGGTTTCGGCGGTGTGGCTGAGCGTGAGCCAAGGGCGGCGGAAGGCTGCATAGGCCCACCGTCGCGAGCCGACACCGGCATGCCCCGATGCCGGCTCGCGCCGAACTGTCGACGGAACGGAACGACCCTTGTCCCGAAGGACTGAGAAGGAAACCGATATGTTTGGAATTTCGCCGCTCGGCTGGGTGCATACGCTCGGCAGCCTGCCCGCCATCCCGATGGCCGTCTATATGTTTGCCGGCCACGGGCGGATCGTGCCTCGGTCGAGGCCCGGCGCCGTCTACTTCGTCTCGATGCTGATCGGCGCCGCCACGGTGTTCCTCGTCGCGCATCAGTCGGTGAGCTACGGCATCGGCACGGCGACGATCGTGCTGCTGGTCGCCGGCTATGGCGTCGGGCGGCTTTCGGGGCTCGGACGGGGCAAGGCCTATATCGAGACCGTCTGCCTGAGCCTGACCGCCTTTCTGCTGATGCTGCCGACCGTCACCGAGATATTGCGCCGTGTGCCAGATGGTCACCCCTTCGTCACCGATTTGAATGCACCGCTCCTCCTGGGGGCTCAGGCGAGCCTTCTCGTCCTTCTCGTCATCGGCCTGGCAGCCCAGATCGTCCGCCTCCGCAGGCAGGGGGCCGAAGCGGCGGGTTGAAGCGGGGACGCGCGCCGGGGCAGGGATGGCCTTTCGGATCGGCCGTGAAATCCCCTATGCGGCTGCTTCCGCGACGCGCTTCGCCGCCTTGATGTCGCGGACGGGCGGCAGGCCGAACAGGCGGCCATATTCGCGCGTGAATTGCTGCACGCTCTCATAGCCGACTGCGAATGCCGCGCTGCTGGCCGAGAGCCCCTCCGAAAGCATCAGCCGGCGTCCCTCGATCAGGCGAAGCTGCTTTTGGAATTGCCGCGGCGAGAGCGAGGTGACGGCCCGGAAATGCTCGTGGAACGAGGAGGGGCTCATCCCGGCGGCGGCCGCCAGGCGCGCGACCGGCAAGGGCTGGGCATATTCGGCGCGCAGCATCGCGACCGCACGCGCGATGCGCTGGACGTGGCTGTCCGGCCAGCCGAGGCGCCGGATCGCCGTGCCGTGGCGGCCGGCCAGCAGCCAATAATGCATCTCGCGCACCAGCTGGCCCTGCAGCACCGGCAGCGACGCCGGACGATCGAGCAAACGTATCAGCCGCAGCGCCGCGTCTGTCACCTCGGCGTCGGTCGGATCGACCCGAACCGGCGCTTCGCCGGTAGCCAGCACGAGCTTCATCGCCACGGCGAGGTCGGCGATGACGGTCGGGTCGAGTTCCAGCACGAGCGAGAGATAGGGCGCGGCGAGGCTCGCGCCGGTGATCCTGCTCACGGTCGGTACGTCCGCCGTGATCAGCAGCGTGTCTCCCGCCGAAAAGGCGAAGCCCTGCGGTCCCATCGTGACATGCTTGCTGCCCTGCAGCACGAGACAGACGAGCGGCCGGGCGATGGCGTAGACGAGGCCGCTCGGCGCCGTCACCCGGACGATCGTCAGTCCCGGGATCGGCGTCCGGGCCACGCCGTCGGCATCGGCGCGGCCTTCGGCATAGCGGCTGATGGCATCGAGCAGCGCGGTCATCGGGCCTGTCTACGCCATCTTCGGCGGCGGTGCATCCCTTTCGGAGCATCAGGCAAAGAACGCCGAGCTTCCGGCAACACAGGCGAGCCTCCCGCCTCGATAGTGCGGCCGAACCCGTCAGACAGGAGTCGGACCATGACCAAGATCAGCCTCGTTACCGGCGCCAGCCGCGGCCTCGGCCGCAATACCGCCATCAGCATCGCCCGCAAGGGCGGCGACGTCATCCTCACCTATCAGAGCCGGGAGGACGAGGCCAAGGCCGTCGTCGGCGAGATCGAGGCGCTCGGCCGCAAGGCGGTCGCCCTCCAGCTCGATGCGGGCAGCGTCGCCGGCCTCGGAGCGTTCGCCGACAAGGTGCGGACGGCGCTCGCAGAGGTCTGGCAGCGCGACAGTTTCGATCATCTCGTCAACAATGCCGGTCACGGCGATGTGGCGTTGATTGCCGAGACGACCGAGGAGCAGTTCGACAAATTATGCAACGTCCACTTCAAGGGCGTGTTCTTCCTGACCCAGAAGCTGCTGCCCTTGATCGCCCAAGGCGGCCGCATCGTGAACCTGTCGACCGGCCTGACCCGCGTTTCCGCGCCCGGCTGGTCGGCTTATGCGGCGATGAAGGGTGCGGTCGAGGTGCTCACCGTCTATATGGCGAAGGAACTGGGCAGCCGCGGCATCGCAGTCAATGCCGTGGCGCCGGGCGCGATCGAAACGGACTTCTTCGGCGGCGCCGTGCGCGACACGCCGGATTTCAACAAGTTCTTCGCGGACATGACCGCGCTCGGGCGCGTCGGCCTGCCGGACGACATCGGGCCGATGATCGCGGCGCTGTTTTCCGAGGATAATCGCTGGGTCAATGCCCAGCGGATCGAGGTGTCGGGCGGGCAGGGAATCTGAACGGAAAGCTGGAACGGCGACTTGATTGGAGACCGCGATGACAGGCGACGCAACACCCCGGGGAACCATCGACCGGCTCTACGCCCTCAATGCCGGGCTGGCGGTCGCGCCGGACAGATCCGTCTATTCGCCGGGCCGATGGAAGGGCGAGCAGATCACGCTGAGCTGCAACGCCTATTTGATGCGCCGCGCGGGCGAATGGATGATGTGGGATACGGGCATCGACGATGGCGTCGCCGAGGAGGCGGGCGGCAGGGTCATCGCCCACACTATTCGGGGCATCGTGGTCAGAACCATCGTCTGCCAACTCGCGGATGTGGGTATCACGCCCGCCGATGTCGGGCGGGTGTTCCTGTCCCATGCCCATTTCGACCACATCGGCAATGCCGGACTGTTCCGGCATGCGGTCTGGCACATCCAGCGCCGCGAGCATGAGGCGATGTTCGGCCCCGATTACGAGGATCATGGCTATGCTCCCTCGCTCTATCGGTGCCTGAACGAGGCGAAGGTCGAACTGGCGGATGGCGATCTCGACGTCTTCGGCGACGGCTCCGTCAGGGTCGTCTCGACACCGGGGCACACCCCCGGCCACTGCTCGCTTCTCGTCCGGCTGGCGAAGACGGGGCCGGTCCTGCTCTCGGGCGATGTCGCCCATTATCGCTTCAACATGGAGCATCGCTGCGTCCCGTCCATGAACAGCGACCCCGGGGAATCGCGGCGATCGATGGAACGGGTGGATGCGATCGTCCGCCGCGAAGGCGCGCAGCTCTGGCTCAACCATGACGTCGTGCAGACGGCGACCATCCCGCATGCGCCCGCCTATTTCGACTGAGAGGGGCTGCAGCGAACGGCCGGCAGGCGTCCGAGGCGAGTCCCCCGCGCCTGCCCTCAGCGGCAGGCGCCTTTTTTATCGGCCGCAGGGGCTGAACGACATGACGCCGCCGGCACCGCTCAGGTGGATTGGCCGGCCGCTTCCAGAATCAGGGCGGTGATCTCGTCGGGATGGGAGATCAAAGAGAGATGGCTCGATTTGACCTCGATCGTCCTGGCACCCATGCGCTTGGCCATGAAGCGCTCCAGGTCCGGATTGATCGTGCGGTCCTCGGTGGACACCGCATAGAAGCTCGGCTTCGCGCGCCAGGCCGCCTGCGTGGTCTTGCCGGTGAGCAGGGCCTTGTGAAACGGCTCCTGGACCGCGTAGAGCACCTTTGCCTTCGCCTCCGGCAGGTCGCCGGCGAAATCGCGCAGAAAGGCTGCCTCGGTGAGCCGTCCTTCGTCGCCGTCGAAGACGATGCCGGCGGAGGCCGGCGGCGTGGGATAGGTCTTCGCCAGGGCGGTGTAATCCTCACCCGCGTCCGGCGCCCGCGCCGCGACATAGACGAGAGCCGAGACCTTGGGATGCATGCCTGCCTCGGTGACGATCATGCCGGAGAAGGAATGCCCGACCAGCACCGTCGGGCCGTCCTGCCGATCGAGCACGCGCTGGGCCGAGGCGACGGCTTCCGGCAGCGTCGTCAGAGGATTCTGCACCGCGGTGGCGTTGAGCCCCGCCGCCTGAAGACGCATGATCACCTCGGACCAGCAGGAGCCATCGGCGAACAGCCCATGCACGAGGACGATGTTGCGCGCCTTGACCGGCGCAGGGATGGCCGCTCTGCCGCGGGTGGAGATCAGGGAGGCGGCCGCGCCCGCAACGAGGGCGGTCGAGAAAACGCGTCTGTTCAACATCATGATATGTCTTCCTCGGTTTCCGATGGGGTGGGTCGATCTGCCCGCGAATCGTGATGTGCAGATGTCGACGTGCTGGCGGCTTCGCAATTGGATCCTTGTCCTCATGCAAAAACCCGGATCGCGCGCGGCGATGACCGCGCGAGATGTGGAGCGCCGTTCCCGGACGGACTTTTTCGAGAGCGCCATCCGGGAACGGGCATCATCGCTATTTCGCGGTTTCTGCCGCAGCCTGTTCGATGAGCTCGGCGACAATGCCCGGATGGGAGACCATCACGACATGGGAGGCGCCCTTCACGACGATTGCCTCGCGTGCCCCCGCCCGCTGCGCCATGAAGGCGTGCACGGCCGGCGGGATGACCTTGTCGGCGCTCCCGTAGACGAACCACGACGGGATGGTCTTCCAGGCCGGTGCCCCCGAGGCCTCCTTGAGCGCGACATCCGTCACCGGGCGCTGGGTAGCGCCCATGAGCCGGGTTTGCCTTTCCGGAACATCCGCCGCGAATACGGGTCGGAACTTGGCCTGCTGGACGTAGAGATCGTGGGCACCGCCCGCCAGGGCGATCGGCGGCGCCAGCGCGGCGGGAAGGATGCTTCCCGGGAATTTGCCGGTGAGATCGAAGGCGCTCTCGCCGTCGTCCGGAGCATAGGCCGCGACATAGACCAGGGCCTTGACGTTGTCGGCGCCCGTCGCGGCGTTGGTGATGATCGAACCTCCATAGGAGTGGCCGACCAGGACCACCGGCCCCCCGACGTTCTTGACGATGCCCGAGACATAATCCGAATCGCTCTTGAGGCTGCGAAGCGGATCGGCAGCGGCGACGACGACATATCCGTCGGCCTGGAGCCTGGCGATGACGCCGTTCCAGCTCGAGGAATCGGCGAGCGCTCCGTGGACCAGGACAATGGTGGCCTTCGCCGATGCGGGCGCGGCGGCCGAAGCCGTACCCGCCGCCATGCTCGACATGCCGGCGGCACCGAGCGCCAGAAGGACGACGGAAGCCGCCCGTCCCAAGTAAGCCGTGAGTTTCATCGAAATCTCTCTTTCCGTTGGTTGGAGGGGGAAATCAAAGCCGGCGTTCACGGGCGATGGCCCTGCTCGCCAGCTCGCCGACGATGACGCTGGGCGCCATGGTGTTGGCGAGGGGGACCCGCGGCATCACCGAGGCGTCGGCGATGCGCAGGCGGTCGACGCCGTAGACTTTGAGCTGGCTGTCCACGACCGACATGGCGTCCCGCCCCATCTTGGCGGTGCAGCTCTGGTGCCAGATGGTCGTCACGCCATCGCGGATGAAATCGTCCATGGCGGCGGGCGGGAGCGCCGTCGGCATGACTTCCCGCTTCACGAAGCCGCGAAGCGCCTGCGCATTGCCCACCTCCCGCGCGAGTTCGACGCATCGCCGCAAGGCGACCAGGTCGGCCGGATCGGAGAGGATCTGCGAATCGATCTCGATCGGATCTTCCGGTCCGGCGCCGGTGAGGCGCAGACGGCCGACGCTGTGCGGACGCAGCAGCGCCGGAAAGATCCCCCAGGATCCGCCTGGTATCGCGTGGCGCGCCGCGAGCTCGGCGGTCGGAACCGGAAACTGGATCTGGAGCAATTGGATATCGGGACTGTCCAGCTCCGGCGCGCTCTTGGCGAAGATGGTGGCCTCGCCGCCATTGCCGTGCGGGGGAATCGGCTCCGGATATTCCCAGATGCAACTCGAGACCATGATGTGGTCCTGGAAGTTGGCGCCGACCCCCGGCAGGTGCTCGACCATCGGGATGCCCAGCGATGTCAGCATCGCCGCGTCGCCGATACCGGACTGCATCAGCACCTTCGGGGTGTTGATGGCGCCCAGGGACAGGATCACCTCCTGCGAGGCGAGGAAGCGGTGGCTCCGGCCGTCGAGAATGCACGCCACGCCGATCGCCGCTCCGCCTTCGACGAGGACCTGCGTGACCAGGGTGCCGGGCAGCACCGTCAGGTTCGGCCGGTTCGTCAGCGGGTAGGTGTAGGATCGAAAAATCGACTGCCGCCGGCCGTCGCGAATGCGCAGGTTGAAGTAGGAGGCGCCCCCCGGGCCTTCCATCATGGCGCCGTTCACATCGTCGAAGACGGGGATGCCGAGTTCGACGGCGGCGTCGAGCATGGCGGCTGCGACGGGGTGGGGCTCGATCGGAGGCGTGATGTAGAGGAGACCGTCCTGCCCGCGCCGGGCAGGATCGGGCGTTCCCTGCCAGTTTTCGATCTCGCGGTAGATGTCCAGAACCGATGCATAGCTCCAGGCGGGATCGCCGGCCTGGGCGGCGAAATAATCCCAGTCGCTCTTGTGGCCGCGGGCCCAGAGCATGACGTTGATGCTCGATCCTCCGCCCAGCACCTTGCCCATGCTCATGGGAATGGCGCGTCCGTTGAGATGCGGGTTGGGCAGGGCTGAGAAGCCCCAGTCGCGCACGCTTCCCAGATTGAGCGGCCAGGCCGCCGCCATCTCGACCTCCGGCGTATGGTCGCTGCCGCCGGCTTCGATCAGCAGGACCGAAACGTCCGGGTTCTCGGCCAGCCGCCGCGCCACGACCGAACCGGAGGAGCCGGATCCGCAGACGATGAAGTCGTAGGTGGTCCGCAGGGCGCCGCGAAGTCGCAGCTGGTTTTCTTCGGCCTCGCGGGCGAATTCCGCGTCGAGACCCTCAGGAATTGATATTTCGCTCATCTGATACCCCAGAAAGGGAATTCCCCGTCAATGTGGACGGTGCGGCCCGGCCGCTCGGCGGCTGGGCCGAGGCGATGGTGATCGCGGCTAGGCGTCGAGGAAGGTGCGGACGTGGCTCACGAAGAGAGCGTGGTGCTGGAAGAGGGCGCCGTGGCCGGAGTCGGGATAGAGGACCAGCTGGGCGTCGCTCAGAACCTTGAACATCGCGTAGGCGTTCTCCGCCGGCAGCATGGTGTCATTGCTGCCGCTGACCACGAGCGCAGGCTGGGTGATGGCGCGCAGGGTGGCGTGCTCGGGATCGGGCGTCGCGCACCAGGTGATCAGCGCCTTGGCCTGCGGATTGGTCACGTCGCTGCCGCTGTCGGTGTCCCGATCTTCGGTGCGGGCCTTTGCCCGCTTCAGGAACGCCTGGCCCGCGGCCTGGCTGACGGAGGACGGCGTGAAGAACAGCGGCAGGCGCACGTCCGGCGCCTGCTTGTCGGCGAAGGCCTCCTGAAGAACCGCCATCAGATGTTCTTCGCCCCCTTGCGGGGCGGTGCCGACGAGGATCACCTTGCGGACCAGACGTCCGTGCCGGGCCGCGATCAACTGGGCGAGGAAGCCGCCGAGGGAAAAGCCCAGCAGGTCGACTTCGGACAAACCGAGCAGGTTGATGAAGGTCACCGCATCGTCGGCCATCGCCGCGACATTGTCGGGGGTCTGGCCGGTCGAGCGGCCGACGCCGGCATTGTCGAAGACGATCACCGTACGGTCGGCGGCCAAGGCGTTGACGACGGCGGGGTCCCAGGCGTCGATGTTGCCGGAAAAATGCTGCAGCAGGACCAGCGGCGTTCCGTTCGACGGGCCGAGCCGGCGATAGGCGAACCGGATGCCGCCGCCTTCGACGTAACGGGTGGGGGCCGTCTCCAGCGTGGTACCCTCGCAGGCTGCGGCGTTGAGTTCAGTCATGTCATCCTCCAGGTTGCCTGAGTAAATCGCTGGTTCAGGGCGATGAGGCGAAGGATGACAGAGCGATTGTTGGATGGCGTGTTATGTAGCGTAAGCGGATGTAAAGTCCTGTCATCGAGCAGATTTGATGAGAAATTTCCTGATGAACTCTTCCGAAGCAGGAAATGCATCTTCAGCTTGCTGTGGATGGAGCGTTGTTTCTGCCGACATCGGCTCGGCCGATCCATTCCTGCCGGAAGATGCCATTCACGTAATGAAGGAATTTGGGGGAGCATGGCTCGCGGACTTTGCGCTCGCCCCGCCTCGCGCCCGACGCCCGACGGGCCTGCGGCGTGCTCGGGCGTGGATCCCGATGGCCGAACGACGAGACGCGGCGCCCGTCGCGGCCTCTCGCCGCGATCTCGAAATCTTGCATCGCCAGGGCGCCGCGCATGCGCTTCGCGCGTGACGGGGGCAAGCCCGGCAGGACTTTCGGTACCGGCCCGAGCGGGACACGCTAGATGCCGGATTGATTGCGCAGGATGATCAGCTGAACGATCTTGTCGTCGTGAGATGAAAAATAAAACGCGAGCACGAGGGGATCGGGCAGGCCGCGCTTGTCGAACGAGCCGTCGACATGGGCGGTCACGATCGAATGCCCATAATGCTGCACCGTCTTGACGACCTCCAGCGTCAAGCGCTCGCCGATGATATCGCGGGCCGCCCAGGCTGCGATGGCCTGCTTGCCCCAGTAGTCGACAAGCTGGTCATTGACGAGGGCGTCGTCGACGAATGTCGCCAGCAAGGCGTCGAGATCGCCCGCATTCGTGGCGTGGACATAGGCGGCCACGGATGAAGGCAGCGTCGCGATCGACGTGCCCGGAGGCGCAGGCTGCGTCCCGGGCTCCCGCTGCTTATCGAAGTGAGACATGTCAACAAACGCCCCGTCCTGCATTGGCTCGAGCCAATAGTGCCGGAGGAGGCGCGGGGGGGCATGTTATCCGATGTTAAACGGCGTTATCGTCCGAGGTCTGCGAGGAGCTGACGCGCATATTTCAGGTCCTTTGTCTGGCCTCCCTCGCCAAATCGCCGATGGACGCCTTCCAGCAGGTCGGCGGCCTCGGCCGATCGGCCGAGGCTGGACCACTGCCGCGCGAGCCCGATCGCCGATCGCAGTTCGAGGCTGAGGGCCGATTGCTCCTCGGCTTGCTGCAGGGAGAGCCGGAAAGCCCGCTCCGCGCCAGCCGGGTCGGCCGGCACGGTCTGGAGCAATACCTCCCCACGGAGCCTCAGCAGTTCCGGCACGTTCAAGGTTTCGCCGAACGCCTCGCTCAGGGCCAGGCCGGCGTCGACCACCGCCGCGGCCTCCTCAGCCTCTCCCGCCTTCATCAGGCCTTCGGCCAGGGCCCCATGGAGGGCCGGCGTCAAAGCGTGATGCTTCTGCAGGTGCAACACGCCGAGAGAGCGCCGCAGGAGTGCCGCGCCCTCCGCCGGATCGCCGCGGGCAACGGCGAGTTCGCCGCTCAGCGCCATGCCGAGCGTGTGGTAGGGGCCAAGGGAATGCCGCGCCGCATGACCAAGAAGGCGTCGAACGAGCCGTTCCGCCTCGTCGAGGTCGCCTCGCCACAGGAACACGGTCGTCGTGAAGATCAGAGTCATGCACAGATTGACCGGGTCGTCGCGGTGGGTCGCCAGGTCGATCACGCGCCTCGCGGTCTCGGCGGCACGATCCGGAAGCCCGATCAGCCAGTAGCAGCGCGCGAGCGCGATCAGGGCGCGGACCTCATGATCATAGCCGAAGAAGGCCACTTGCCCGGCGCCGGCAGCCTCGGCGATCGCCAGGCCGCGTTCGCAGTGCCGCCGGGTGCCCAGCTGATCTCCAACCAGGTGGCAGGCGACTCCCAGCACCGACTCTGCCGTCGCGACGATGCCGGGCGAGGCGGTCGCCTCCGCGACGGCCATGCCGCGTCTGGCGACCCTGAGCGCGCCCTGGAAATCGCCGATGCGGGTGAGGAAGATGCCGAGGCCGACCAGGAGGTGCATTTGATACACGCGGTCGCCGCGTGTCTCGGCCAAGTTCAGAGCGGCCTCGACGGCTCTCCCCACATCGTCGCCATTGCCTCGGGTGAACATCGCTGCGGCGGGGAGGAAGGCCTGCAGCGTCAGGTGGGTAGCGCTCCCTTCTTCGTCCGCGGGCAAAGCCGCCAGGCCCTGCTCGCACCAGCGGCCGCATTCGATGAACAAGGTGAGATCGAACAGCAACGGGACCGCCGCGGCTGCCAGCTCCACGCCGATCGCCGCTTCGCCGGCAGGCGAAAAGCTCCATTCCAAGGCCGCGCGGATATTGCCCAGATACGGGGCGGCGAATGCCACGTCTTCGATGGTGATCGCCACGCCCTCGCCCGCACCGCTCGACAGTCGATGGGCGTAATAGAGGGCATGCCGTCTGGCGACGGCGTTCGCCTCTTCGGCCTGCGCGAGTTTTTCGGCCGCGAAGGCCAGCGTCGAATCGAGCAACCGATGATGGGTGATCCCATCGAACGGGGCGATCCAGACGAGCGATTTGTCGATCAGGCTGGCAATCGTTTCGACGACATCGCCCGCATCGATCTGGTCGTCGGCCGCGACGGCCTGAGCGGCCTCCAGCGTGAACACGCCGACGAAGATCGAGAGGCGGCGGAGCACGCGCCGTTCCCGGTCGGACAAGAGGTTGAAGCTCCAGTCCAGCATCGCCGCGAGGGTCTTATGACGGGGCGGGGCGCTTCGGCGCCCTTGCCACAGCAGCTTGAAGCGATTGCTGAGCAGGTCGGCCGTGCCCTGCAGCCCATAGGCGCCGACCCGGCTGCCCGCGAGTTCGATCGCGAGCGCGATGCCGTCCAGTCGGCTGCAGATGGCCGCCACGGTCGGCGCATCGGCGTCCGTCAGCGCACCGCTATGGCCGCTGGCGAATGCACGCTCCATGAACAACTGCACCGCGGGTGTGGCCAGGGCTTCGGCCGCGGTCAGGTCTTCCCGCACGGGCGGATGACCCAGCGGCGTCAGGAAGTGGACGTGCTCCCCCTCCGCCCGCAGCGCCTCCCGGCTCGTGGCGAGGATATGCACCCCGGGGGCATCGTTGTAGAGACGCTCCGTCAGCGAAGCCGCGGCGTCGATGACATGCTCGCAATTGTCGAGGACCAGCAGGATCCGACGCCCCGCCAGGAATGCCACGAGGCCGGGAAGAGGATCGTGCGCCTGTACGGAACTGCCCAGGGCGGTTGCGACAGCGCTCAAGACGACGGCTGCGTCGGTGACGGCACCGAGATCGACAAAATAGACGGCGTTGCCGAACGCATCGAGCAGGGCGTGGGCGACGGAGACGGCCACCGTGGTCTTGCCCATGCCGCCCGGGCCGACGACGCTGACGAAGCGCCGGGAGGCGAGCAGCATCGACAACGCCTCGACGGCGTCGTCACGCCCGACCATACGAGGCAGACGGGGAGGAAGCTTGAGCTTCGGCACGGAACGAGCCTCGGGGAGGGGGGGCAGCGGCGCCGATGCCGATGGCTGAGCGGCTGCACGATCAACCGGCGCGACGAAACAATATCCGCGCCCCGTCACATTGGCGACGTACCGCGCCCCGTCCTCGCCGTCGCCGAGCGCCTTGCGCAGACTGGCGATCGTCACTCTCAGGCTGCCGTCGCCCACCATCACGCCGGGCCATGCCCGGGCAATCAAGTCGCGCTGACTGACGACCTCGCCCGCCGTTTCAACGAGCGCGACGAGGACATCGAGCACGCGATTGCCGACGCCGACGGCCTCTCCGTCCCTCAACAGCAGGCGCTCCTCCGGTATGAGCCGGAAGGGGCCGAAGGAAATGACGTCGCCAGCAGCCATGGAGCCTCGACACGATAGCCATTGAAAAGCGCGAGACACCGGGTCTCACAGACTCTCCGCTATCCTTCCTGTCCGTTCGAACGATTCTTCCCTTCGCGACCCGCGCGGCACGGCCCCTCCGCCGCCATCAGGCGAGCGCTCCGGTCGCGAGTTCCGCGATATTGCCGAACTCGGCCTCGAAACGGGTGACGACGTCTTCAAGGGAGCGCTGGCTGACATGCTCGCAATGCTGGACGGTAAAGCTCTCGATCATGGCTGGCTGTCCGTCCGCGGCTGAATTCGGCTGATGGCCCAGAAGGTGTCGGATACGTCGATTTGACATGAGCGCATATACGCCCTTATATGCGCAGTTACCCTTATCTCCTCGGGGCTGTCAAGGTTGCCATGCGGCCCACGTCGCCGGAGCTCTGCACCTGCCTGGCGATCCGCCAAGCCGCACGGCACGTCAGCCAATATTATGACCAGCATTTGGCGCCGTCGGGACTGCGCATCACGCAGTTCTCGATCCTCGCCAAGTTGAAGGCGCGCGGGCCGTTGACGATCAACGGTCTTGCCGACGTCATGGTCATGGACCGGACAACCCTTGGCCGGAATATCCTTCCGCTGAGGCGCGATGGCCTCATCGCGATCGTTCAGGGCGCGGCGGACCGCCGGAGCAAGGACCTTCACCTGACGGACCTCGGTCGGGAACGGCTCGACGCGGCCCGGCCCTATTGGGCGGCCGCCCAGGCCGGGTTCGACGCCGCCTTCGGCAGCCATCAGGGTTCGGAGCTCAGGGCTCTGATGCGAGCCGTGACGTCGACGGATCTCGTGGTCGAAACGACGGAGCCGTGAGCAGGCTGTCGGCTGACGGAAGCG
Source organism: Labrys monachus (assembly GCF_030814655.1). NCBI lineage: Bacteria > Pseudomonadati > Pseudomonadota > Alphaproteobacteria > Hyphomicrobiales > Xanthobacteraceae > Labrys > Labrys monachus. The sequence continues at coordinate 3,513,296 of NZ_JAUSVK010000001.1, read as the reverse complement.
CCGCCGGGACAGTTCCCTCCCCGCGCGAGCAGGGTCGCGGCCTCCCTGAATCGGCTCCAGGCCGCGAGACGTCGGGCCGGCTGCGGGATGCCCCGTCAATTGTCGAAGATCCCGGTTTCGGTCGCGACGCGCCGATAGGCCGCCCCGGCGGTGAAGCCGCCATCGATGACGAAATCCTCGCCGGTGATGAAGCCCGAGGCATCGGAGGCGAGGAAGAGGACCAGTTCGGCGATTTCTTCCGGCTTGCCGCTGCGTTTCATCGGCGTCATCGCGATCATCGGCTTCAGATGCGGGCTCGCGGCGTTGAGGCCGGTGACCACGAGGCCGGGACAGACGGCGTTGACGCGGATGTGCTTGGAGGCCAGTTCCATCGCGGCGCTGCGGGTGAGGCCGCGCAGGCCCCATTTGCTCGCCGTATAGGCCGGATCGTAATGGCCGGAAAAGGCGCTGTTCGAGGAGATGTTGACGATCGAGCCGCCGGTTTCGGCCATCAGGGGGCTCGCCGCGCGGATGCCGAGAAAGGCGCCGGTGAGGTTGACCTTCAGGACCTTCTCCCAGGCGTCGAGCTCGGTGCCCGCGACCGTCGAGCGGTTGATGATGCCGGCATTGTTGACGAGGATGTCGAGCCGGCCCTTCCATTCCCGCGCCTGCGCCACCGTGCCGTCCCAGCTCTCGGGGTCGGTGACGTCGAGATGCACGAAGCGCGCCTCGCCCCCCTCGCTGCGGATGGCTTCGGCGAGCGCGCGTCCTTCCTCGGCGAGGACGTCGGCGATGAGGACGGCGGCGCCGTGCCGCACCAGAAGGCGGGCTTCGGCCTCGCCCTGGCCGCGGGCGCCGCCGGTGACGATGGCCAGCCGGCCCGTGAGATCCGCCATGCTCAATCCCTCCCTACGATGGCGGCCCGGCGCTGGGCGCCGGGGCCGGCGAGACCGGCGAGCAGGCCGGAGAGGACGCGGACGGTGCCGTCCGCGTCGCAAAGGGCGGGCCTTTCGGCGCCCGCCCGGCCGTGGCGCAGGCGTTTCATCAGGCGCGCCTGTAGCCGGCGAGGGTGGAATCGTCGACGTCCGGCAGGTTGACGACGATATTGTCCGGGGTGCGCGTGGTCAGCCAGACGAGTTCTTCCGTCGTCGACATGTTGACCTCGACATGCGGCCAGTTCGGCGGGACGAACACGAAGTCGCCTTCCTCCATGTCGAGATATTCCGAATAGCCCTCGCCGAAATAGATGCGGCCCTTGCCCTTCAGCACGTAGCCGCCCGTTTCCGCCTCGCCGTGATGATGCGGCAGGGAGCGGTAGCCGGGCTCGTTCGACACCTTGCCGAACCAGATCTTGGTGGCAGGGGTGTGCTGCGGGCCGACGCCGCTGATCCTGACGCAGCCGCCGGACTGGCCGGTCTGCCTGTCCTCCTGGCCTTTGCGGGTGACGACGGCTCTGACCGTTGTGTTCATGGTTTCCTCCTCGGGGCATGATATTCGTGGGGCCGGCGGCCTGACGGCCGCCGAGCCCTGGCATTGCGTTCAATCGGGTACGACGGCCAGCGCCTGGATCTCGACGCGGGCGCGGTCTTCCATCAGCGCCACGACCTGGACGGCCGCCATCGGCGGGAAATGCCGGCCGATGATCTCGCGATAGACCGCACCGATGTCCTTCATGCGCGCCTTGTAGGCCGCGCGGTCGGTGAAGTACCAGGTCATCTGGATCAGGTGCTCGGGGCGTGCATCGGCCGCCTTCAGCACGCCGACGACGTTCAGCAGGGTCTGGCGCACCTGGTCGACGAAATCGTCGGAATGGAACCGGCAGTTTTCGTCCCAGCCGATCTGCCCGCCGACCTGTACGATCCGTCCGCGGGCGCTGATCCCGTTCGAATAGCCGACCGGCTTGGCCCAGCCCTCCGGCTGGATGATTTCATGCATCATGATGAGGTTCCAAATAACGCGAGAGGCCGGCCCTGATATCGTCGGGCCAGGGATGGGACTTGTGGTCGGCGAGCGAGGTGAGGACGATCCGCTGGCGCACCGTCCAGATGATGGCGCCGCGGACCGTGACCACGGTTTCGAGATCGAGCGAGGCGCGGCCGATGGCCCGCACATGCACGGCGAAATCGAGCACGTCGCCATAGACGGCCGGCGCCTTGAATTCGAGATGGAGGGTGACGGTCGGCAGGCCGAGCCGGCGCTCGAACATGATCTCCTTCCAGGTGATGCCGAAGGAGGCGAACATCGCCTCGTTGACATCGACGAGCATGGAAAGATAGGCCGGGTGATAGGCGATCCCGGTGAGGTCGCAATCGCCGAACCGCATCGGCTTCGAAAGGGTGAAGGGCATTCGGGCTTTCCTCGCCGTGTTGTTCTCGTCGCAGCCGTTCATCCGGCCATTATTTCGCCGCCCGCGACGGCGATCGCCTGCCCGGTGACCGCTCCCGCAGACGGCGAAGCGAGCCAGGCGACGGTGTCGGCCACTTCCTCCGGCAGCACGAGGCGGCCCTGGGGATTGAAGGCGGTGAATTCGGCAAGCGCCTCCTCCGTCGTCCGTCCGGTCTTCTCGGCGATCGCGGCGATCGAGCGGGCGATGATCGGCGTATCGGTGAAGCCGGGGCAGACGGCGTTGACCGTCACGCCCTTGCCGGCGAGTTCCAGCGCCAAGGCGCGGGTGAGGCCGACGACGCCATGCTTGGCCGCGCAATAGGCGGAAACATAGGCATAGCCCGTCAGCCCCGCCGTCGAGGCGATATTGACGATGCGCGCGCCCGGCCCGTGCGCCTTGAGGTCGGCGAGCACGGCCTGCGTCACGTTGAAGACGCCGGTGAGATCGACCGACAGCACCCTCGACCACATTTCGAGGCTGGTCTTCTCGAAGGACGCGCTCGGGGCCTCGCCGGCATTGTTGACGAGGATCGAGACGGGGCCGAGCGCTGCGCGCGCCGCGGCGAGCCCGGCGGCGATGGCGGCCGGCTCGGTGACGTCGAAGCCGGCAGCGACGAAGACGGCCTCCCGGCCCAACTCGCCCGCCAGCGCCTCGAGCGGCTCCCCGCGCCGGCCCGCCAGCGTCAGGCGGGCGCCTTCTGCCGAGAGCCGCCGGGCGATCGCGGTGCCGATGCCGCTGCCGGCCCCGGTGACGAGCGCGTGGCGATCGCGAAGACGGACGGTCACCACGCCCTCACTTCGCCGCTGCCGCGGCACGGGCGAGGTTCGCCTCGTACTGGTATTTGCCGGACATGTATTGCTTGGGCCACGGCACTGACTTCAACCCGATGCCGGCGGCCTCGTGCAGCACCCAGGCCGGATCGGCCAGATGCGGCCGGGCGACGGCGCAGAGGTCCGCGCGGCCGGCGGCGATGATCGAATTGACGTGATCCGCCTCCGAGATGGCACCCACCGCGATGGTCGGGATCAGGATCTCGTTGCGGATCTTGTCTGAGAAGGGGACCTGGAACAGGCGGCCATAGACCGGCTTTTCCTCCTTCCAGACCTGCCCGGACGAGCAGTCGATGAGATCGGCGCCGGCGGCCTTGAACATCTCGGCGAAGATCGCCGCATCCTCGGGCGTGTTGCCGCCCTCCATCCAGTCGTGGCAGGACAGGCGCACCGAAATCGGCCTGTCGTCCGGCCAGGCGGCGCGGATCGCATGGAAGACTTCGAGGGGATAGCGCATCCGGTTCTCGTGGCTGCCGCCATACGCGTCCTCGCGCCGGTTGGTGAGCGGCGAGAGGAAGCTCGACAGAAGGTAGCCATGGGCGCAATGCAGCTCCAGCCAGTCGGCACCCGCATCCGCTGCCCGCTGGGCGGCCGCGACGAAATCGGCGGTCACCCGGTCCATGTCGGCCCGGTCCATGGCTTTCGGCACCGGGCCATGTCCGAGATAGGGCAGGGCGGAAGCCGACAGCAGCGGCCAGTTGCCGTTTTCCAGCGGCTGGTCGATGCCGTCCCAGGCGCGCTTGGTCGCCCCCTTGCGACCGGCATGGCCGAGCTGGACGCCGACCTTGGCGCCGGTCTCGCCGTGGATGAACTGCACGAGCCGGCGCCAGCCTTCGGTCTGCTCGTCGTTCCAGAGCCCGAGGCAGCCCGGGGTGATGCGGGCGTCGGGCGAGACGCAGGTCATTTCCGCGAAGACGAGCCCGGCGCCGCCGAGCGCGCGGCTGCCGAGATGCACGACATGGAAATCGCTGATATGCCCGTCGATCGCCGAATACATCGCCATGGGCGAGACGACGATGCGGTTGGGAAGCGTCACGCCGCGTACCGTGTAGGGGGTGAACATCGGCGGCATGCAGCGCTCGCCGTCGGCCACGTCGAGGCCCTGCCTGCGGGCGAACCAGCGCTCATAGCCTTCGAGCCAGGCCTTGTCGCGCAGTCTCAGGTTCTCGTGGCTGATGCGCTGCGAGCGCGTCAGCATGGAATACATGAACTGCTCGGGCTCCATCGTGTCGGCATAGCGCCGGCCGACGACCTCGAACCATTCCATGGCGTTGCGGGCGGCGTTCTGGATGCGCGCGACGTCGACGCGGCGGATCTCCTCATAGGCGGAGAGCACCGCGGGGATCGCCTCCCCGCCGTGGCCGAGCCTTTCGAACTGGTTGGTCAGCTCGATCGCATCGTCGATGGCCAGCTTGGTGCCGGAGCCGATGGCGAAGTGCGCGGTGTGGGCGGCGTCCCCCATCAGCACCACGTGCGACTTGCCGTTGAAATGGCTCCAGTGGCCGCAGATCAGGCGGTTGAAATTGAGCCAGGCCGAGCCGCGCAGGTGGCCGGCATTGGTCATCAGCGAGGCGCCTTCCAGCACGTCGGCGAAGACGGTCTCGCAGAAGTCGATCGAGCCCTGCTGGTCCATGCGGTCGAGCCCGTGGGCGAGATAGGCCTCCTCGGTCGTCTCGACGATGAAGGTCGAGGTCTTGTCGTCGAACTTGTAGATATGCGCCTGGAACCAGCCGTGCTCGGTCTTGCGGAAGTCGAAGGTGAAGGCATCGAAAAGCTTGTTGGTGCCGAGCCAGATATAGCGATTGGGCCGGACGACGAGATCGGGCGCGAAGGCTTCGGCATAGCGGTTGCGGATCTTGGAGTTGAGCCCGTCCGATGCGATGACGAGGTCGGCATCGGGAAAGTCGAGATCGCTGTCCACGTCGGTCTCGAAAACGAGTTCGACGCCGAGCGCCTCGCACCGCGCCTGCAGGATGTTCAGCAGCTTCTTGCGGCCGATGCCCACGAAGCCATGGCCGGTGGTGCGCTGGCGCGTCCCCTTGAAGAGAATCTCGATGTCGTCCCAGTGATTGAAGGCGTCCTCGATTTCGGCGGCGCTCTGCGGATCCCAGGCGCGCATGGACTGCATGGTGGCGTCGGAAAACACCACGCCCCAGCCGAACGTGTCATAGGGGCGGTTGCGCTCGACCACGGCGATGTGATGCTCGGGGTGAAGCTTCTTCATGAGAAGGCTGAAATAGAGGCCTGCCGGGCCTCCGCCGATGCAGACGATGCGCATTGTCGTTCCCTTCGCGGTGCCCGGCTTAACCCACCATATATTCTAAGCTTAAAATATATGGCCGGCTGTTGGCCCGTCAAGCCGAAATTCGGCCGATCTTCCATCGGCAGGGGCGGAGAAACCCCGCGCGGGTTCGCCGCGCGGGGGGCGTCCGAGCGCTCAGGCGGCGTCCCTGGCGGCGGCCACGGGGCGGCGGATGCCGCTGGCTTCCAGGATCGGCAGCACGTTGTCGCGGAAATAGGGGAACTCCTCGGCATAGTCGACGAAGGAGAGCGTCGTGCCGCTGAAGCCCGCCTCATGCAAAGCGAGGATGCCTTCGGCCACCTGCTCCGGCGTGCCGACCAGCGGAAAGCCGCCATGCCCGGCGGCCATGCGGTCGCGGATCAGCGCCAGGAGATCGTGGGGGAAGGAGTGGGCATGGGCGAATTGCAGGCGGACGAGGTTGTCGACGGCCTCCCAGTCGGCATTGTCCTTGCCGAAATAGGCGAGATAGTCGAGGGCCTCCTTCTCGGTGGGGCGGCAGACCACATGCGAGAAGGTGAGGACGCCGAGGTTCCGGCCGGCCGCGCTGCCCTGCTGCCTGAGTTCGGCGATCTCGGCCTTGGAGCGTGAAAGGTCGATTGCCGGCGTGAACAGGAAGTCGGCATTGCGCGCGGCGAAGGCCCGGCCCTGGGCGGAGCCCGCAGCGTTCAGGATCGGCACTTTCCGCGACGGCCGCGGGTCGCCAAGCACCTGTTTCAAATGGAAGAACCGGCCCTCATGATCGAAGGCTTCCGTGTTCCGCCACAGCGCCTTCACCACCTCGAACCACTCTTCCGCATAGGCGTAGCGCGACTCGTGATCGGACGGCAATGCGAGGCCGAGCGCGTCATATTCCGGCTGGTTCCAGCCCGCCACGATGTTGAGACCGATGCGGCCTCTGCTGATCTGGTCGATGGTGGCGATCTGCTTGGCGACGACGACCGGGTGGTTGGCCGCGGTGTGGATGGTCGCGAAGACATTGATGGCGCGGGTGCTGGCCAGCAGGCCCGCCGCCCAGGTCATGGTTTCCAGGACGCCGCCGTGGAAGTTGGTCTCGCCGCCATAGCCGATCCAGCGCGCGATCGGCAGCATGAAGTCGATCCCGGCATCGTCCAGGAGCCTTGCGAGCCGCAGATTGTTGTCCCAGGAATTCACCCAGCGTTCCCGCACCTTGGTGACGGACATGCCGCCGGAGCAGTTGGATGCGAAGGTGCCGAGCAAAAACTGCCCGTCGGTGAACATGGAGTTCTCCGTCATGATGGTTCCCCGATTTTATGTTAGAAATTACGATAGAAAATTTATTTGAAATCTAAAGCTTGTCAATTGGAATCCGCCGCGCGACCTTTGCGGCGCTGGAAATGAGGAAGAGCCGATGGGCGCGCACGACGGGGACGCCGACGAGGCGGAGAGGGGGCTGGACCGGCATTGGCATCTTGCCAGGACCGTGCCGGAAATCGACGTGGCGGAGCTCGAATATGCCCTGATGCGCGCTTTCGAGGCGTTCGGGCGGTGGCAGGCCGAATGCCTGGCCACCGTGATCGATCTCGCCGCGAGCGGCCCCGAAAACGCCATGCTGCACATCATCCGCATGAACGACCGGCCGAAGACCATCAAGGATCTGGCGCGGCTGTCGAACCGGGAAGACATTCCCAACATCCAGTACAGCCTGCGCAAGCTCATCGGCGCCGGGCTCGTCGAGCGCCGGGGGAGCGGACGGTCGGGCGTCACCTATTCGGTGACCGAGAGGGGGCGGCAGGTGACCGACCGTTATGCGCAGGTGCGCGCCTCGCTGCTGATCGAGGCCCTGAGCTCCCTGCCCGACTTCGGCGCCAGGCTGCAGGAGGCGACGAAGACCCTCGAGCTGATGACGGGGATCTACGAGCAGGTGGCCCGCACCGCCGCCACCCATCGGCGCGGCTTTCGCTGAGCGGATCGCCGCGGCCGGGCAGGCGGGCCGGCCGTGCGGGGCGGCGGTTCAGGCGGGCTTGCAGGGATGCCAGAGCAGGATCTCGGCTTCCCGCTCATAGGCCATGCCGTCGGGATAGCTGATCGCCTCCAATTGCAGGCCCCAGGGAGCCTGGAAATACAGGATGGTCTGCCCGGCGATCGGCCCGTCGGCGATCGGGATGGGGCCGAGGCGGGTCGCGATGCCTTCCGCGTCCAGATAGGCCTTGGCGGCGGCGATATCCCGGACATAGAGGCACAGATGAAAGGCGCCGATATCGCTGTTCTTCTGCGCCAGCACCTTCTGGTCGGGCGAGGAATATTCGAACAGCTCGAGATTGGAGCCGCTGCCGGTGCGGACCATCGCGACACGCTCGATGCGGGCGCGGGGATGGACCCCGAGCGCATCGGTCATGAAGGACCCCTCGTCATCGGCGATCGGCCCGAAGCCCAGCACCTTGGGGCAGCCGAGCACGCCCGAGAAGAAGGCGACGGCGGCATCGAGATCCGGCACCGTCAGGCCCACATGGTCGAGGCCGACCAGCCCCGGCAGGCGTTTTTCGGTCGATGGAGCGGTCGTCATGCGCAGGTCTCCTTTGGAACGGGCGGCGGGGCAACGGCATCGGCGGTGCCGGGAAACAGCCAGTGCGGATCGACCTCCGGCAGCGGGATCGCATCCAGCAGCAGGCGCGTGTAGTCGGACTGCGGATGGTCGAACACCTGCGCGCAGGGGCCTTCCTCCACCACCTCGCCGAAGCGCATCACATAGACCCGATCGCAGATGGCGCGGATGACGGAGAGGTCGTGGCTGATGAAGGCCATGGCGAGGCCCATGTCGCGGGAGAGTTCCTTGAGCAGGCGCAGCACGAGCGCCTGGGTCGAGACATCGAGGCCGGAGACGATTTCGTCGGCCAGCACGAAATCCGGCCTCAGCAGCGCGGCGCGGGCAATGCCGACGCGCTGGCGCTGGCCACCGGAAAGCTCGTGCGGGCTGCGGTCCAGCACGGCGGCGGGAAGCGAGACGCGGTTCAGCATCGCCCGGATCTGTACTTCGGCCTCGCGGCGATTGCCGGCCACGCCATGCAGGAGGAGCGGTTCGCCCAGGATCCGGCGGATCGAATGGCGGGGGTTGAGCGAGGCCATCGGGTCCTGGAAGATCATCTGCATGCGCCGGCGCAGGGGCCGCATCTCGGCGCCGCCCAGGCGGGTGATGTCCCGGCCGTCGAGGCGGATGGTGCCGGCCGAGACCGGCACCAGGCGCAGCAGCGCCCGGCCCAGCGTCGTCTTGCCGGAACCGGATTCGCCGACGATGCCGACGGTCTCGCCCCGGCCGATGGTGACGTTCACGCCGTGCAGCACTCGAATGCCCGGCTGCTTCGGCCCGAACAGGGGCCTGCCGCCGCCATAGGTGACCTCGACGCCTCTCGCCTCGACCAGCGCCGTCGCTTCGGTGCCGCTCATCTCAGGCCCCCCTTGTCCGCGGCGCCGACGGCGCCGCGCAATTGCTCGAAGACGGCCTCCGGGACCGGATGAAGCCCGGCATCCGGCCGGTCGTAGCGCGGGCTCGCGGCGATCAGCGCCCTCGTATAGGCGTGCTTGGGGCGCTCGATCAGGTCCGCGGTCGGCCCGGCCTCGATCACCTTGCCTGCATAGAGGAGCGTGACGCTGTCGCAGATCTTCGCGACCACGCCGAGATCGTGGGTGACGAAGATGACGGCGGTGCCGTGCGCTGCCTGCATGCGGCGGATGAGGCGCAGGATTTCCTTCTGGACGGTGACGTCGAGCGCCGTCGTCGGCTCGTCGGCGACCACCAGCTTCGGGCCGGGCGCGAAGGCCGAGGCGATCAGGATGCGCTGGCGCATGCCGCCCGAGAGCTGGTGCGGATAGGAAGCCATCACGCGCGCGGGGTCGCGGATCTGCACCTCCTCCAGCAGTTCCAGCGCCCGGGCATGCGCTGCCTTCGCCGAGAAGCCGAGCTTCAGCCGCAGCCCGTCGGTGAGCTGGGCCTCGATCCGGCGGGACGGGTTGAGCGCGGTCTGCGGATCCTGCGGGATCAGCGTGATGTCGCGCCCCATGATGTCGCGCAGCGCCCGCGGCTTCATCGCGAGAAGGTCGCGGCCCTCGAAGCGCACCCAGCCGCCGGTGATCTCGACGGTGCGCGGCAGAATACCGAGCAGGGCCTTGGCGATGGTCGACTTGCCCGCGCCGGATTCGCCGACGAGGCCGCGCACCTCGCCGCGCTCCAGCGTCAGGCTGACGTCGCGCAGGATCGGCTGGCCGGCATCGCGGGTGGAGGCCGCGCTCAGCGCCTCGACGCAAAGCAGGGGAGCGGTCATCGGCGCATCACCGGATCGAGCGCGTTGCGCAGCCCGTTGCCGAGCTGGTTGAAGGCGAGCACGGTGGCGAACAGCGCGAGGAGAGGGAAGACGAGCACCCACCAGGCCTGGTGCACGATTTCGCGGCCCGCCGCGATCATGCCGCCCCATGTGGGCGTGTCGGAGGAGAGCGACAGTCCGACGAAGGAGAGGATCGCCTCGACGATGACGGCGATGCCCATTTCGAGGCTGACGAGCGCCAGCAGCACCGGGGCGACATTGGGCAGGATTTCCTTGAACAGGATCTGAAGGCGGGAGAAGCCCAGCGCCTGCGCCGCCGTGACATAATCGAGCTTGGCCTGGGTCAGCGTCTCGGCCCGCACGACCCGGCAGAAGCGCGTCCAGTCGATGATGACGATCGCCGCGATCACCGAATGCAGGCCGGGGCCGAGCACGGCGACGAGCAGCACCGACAGCAGCACCGGCGGAAAGGCCATCCAGATGTCGACCAGCCTCGAGACGAGCCGGTCGGTCCAGCCGCCATACCAGCCGGCGGCAAGCCCGAGCAGCGTGCCGATGACCGCCGACAGGCCGGCCGCCGTGAAGGCGACGGTGAGGGCGATCCGCGTGCCGAAGATGACCCGCGAGAGCACGTCGCGGCCGAGATCGTCGGTGCCGAGGAAACAGCCGGGCGCGGCATCGGGGGAGGTCATCGGCGGCATGGTGGCGAGCATGAGATCCTGTTCGAGCGGGTCCTTCGGCGCGATCTGAGGCGCGAACAGGGCGAGGATGACGAGCACGAGCAGGAAGCCGCCGGCGATGACCACGCGGGGCTCGCGCAGCAGCGCGCGCAGCGTCCTCGCGGCGGGGCGCGCGGCCGGGAGGAAAAAGGCTGCGTCAGCCATGGGCCTGCCTCGGATTGAGAAGGGCGGCGATGAAATCCACCAGGATGTTGACGGCGATGAAGAGCGCGCCGAAGACGAGGACGATACCCTGGATCAGCGGCAGGTCGCGATTGATCACCGCGTCGATCGCCATGTTGCCGAGCCCCGGATAGGAAAAGATGCGCTCGACGATGACGGTGCCGCCGATCATGAAGGTGAACTGCACCCCGGTCAGCGTCAGCGTCGGGCCGACGGCGTTGCGTAGCGCCTCCTGCAGCACCAGCCGCAGCGACGACATGCCCTTCAGCCGGGCCAGAAGCACGTAGTCCTGCAGCATGGCCTCGACCAGCGCCTCCTTCAGCGTGCGCACGATCACCGCCGCCAGCGGCAGGCCGAGCGCCAGGACCGGCATCGCCATATGCGCGAGCAGGTCTCCCAGAGCGGCCGGATCGAGCGTCGCGACGCTTTCGACGAGATAGAAGGGCGTCCTGAAATGGGTGGCGACCGCGGGATCGAGGCGGCCGGAGATCGGCAGCACGGGCAGGAACACCCCCAGGACCAGCACCAGCGCCAACGCCCAGACGAAATCGGGCACGGCGAGGAACAGGCCGTTGAGAAAATCGAGAACCGGCTCCAGCGGCGTGCGGCGGGCGAGCGTGCCGATGACGGCGATGATCCCGCCGACGAGAACGCCGAAGACGAGGGCCGCGAAGGTCAGTTCCAGCGTCGCCGGCAGGCGTTCGCCGATCACCTCCATCACATTGCGGCGCAGCGAGATCGAGGTGCCGAAATCGCCCTCCGCCACGGCGCGCAGCCAGAGGACGAATTGCTGCGGCAGGCCGAGGTCGAGCCCGTAATGGGCGCGCAGCGCGGCGATGTCGGCGGGGGTGGCGCTCGGCGAGATCATCATGGCGATCGGATCGCCGGGCACGACGCGCAGCAGGCAGAAGATGATGACGCCGACGCCGAACAGCGTGACGAGCGCCATCAGGAGGCGGTTGAAGATCGAGGAGACAGCCACGGTCCGGCCTGCTTTCATCTGTCCGGGCAGCGTCGTTGCCGCCGGGGGCAGGTTTCGCGATCGACGCATCGCCGGGCCGGACGGTCTGGCCGCCCGGCCCGGACGACGTCAGCTTTCGGCGACGTCAGCTCTTGGCGATCAGCGTCGGCTGCAAGGCGCTCGAGACGTTCGGCGTGACCTTGAGAGCCGCCTTGAAGACGATCGGCTGCACATATTGCAGGAGCGGGATGACGTAGCCTTCCTCCGCGATATATTTGTCGGCAGCCTTCCAGCCGGCGATGCGCTTGGCCTCGTCCTTCTCACCCCAGAGCGGGCCGATCTTCGCATCGACGTCGTCGCTCTTCCAGGCCGAGTGCGGCGATTTGGAGAACATCGCGAAGCCGGTCGAGGTCGTCGGATCGCCGATCGCATCGCCCCAATTGTAGAAGGCTGCCGGCGCCAGCTTGTGGGCGGCGCGCAGCTCGAAATGCTTGGCGATCTCGTAGACCTCGATATCGGCCTCGATGCCGACCTTGCGCCACATGCCGACGATCGCCTGGATCATCTCATAGTCCTTGGGCTTCAGCCCGCGGGTGGTCTGGATCTTGAACTTGACCGGCTTGTCCTTGGAATAGCCGGAGGCGGCGAGCAGGCTCTTGGCCTTGGCCGGATCGTAGCCCACCTTGATCGTGGGGTCGAAGGCGGCATATTGCGGCGCCTCCAGCGTGTCGATCGGCACGCCATAGCCGCGCAGGAGCTTCTTGACGATGCCTTGCTTGTCGATGGCATGGTGGGCGGCGAGGCGCACATTCTTGTCCAGCATCGGCTCGACATTGGTGACGAAGATCATGCCGATGTCGGAGATCGGGGTCGAAACGCCCGAAAGGCCGCTCTTTGCCTTCAGCCGGTCGAACTCCTCATAGGGGATTTCCAGCGTCACGTCGGAGGAGCCGGATTCGATTTCCGCCACGCGGCTCGTCGGGTCGGTCACGAATTTGAAGATCACCGTCTCGAAGGCCGGCTTGCCGCCGAAATAATTGGGATTGGCCTTCAGCCGCAGGAAGGCGTTGCCTTCGTAGGCGTCGACCATATAGGGGCCGCTGCCGATCGGCTTCTTCTCGAAGCCTTCGGCGCCCACCTTCTCATAATAGGCCTTCGGCAGCACATAGCCGGTGAGGAAGGCCATCCATTTGAAGATCGTCGGGTCGAAGCTCTTCACGTCGCCGGTGATGCGCTGGCCGTCGATCTTGAAGTTCCCGATGCCAGCCCATACGCTCTGCACGGGATTGCCGGTCTCGGGCTTTGCCGCTCGCTCCAGCGACCAGACCACGTCCTCGGGCGTGAGAGCCGAGCCGTCATGCCAGGTGACGCCGGCGCGCACGTCCATCCAGACCTTGGTCCGGTCGTCGTTCCAGCCCCAGGCGGTCAGCAGGCCGGGCTTGAAGGACAGGTCCGGTGCCTGGCCGATATATTGGTCGAAGATCGACCGGTATATCGCCTGGATGGCCGGGTTGACGCCCGACAGGCCGACGGTGCCGTCGAAGGAGGGCAGGTTGGCGTTGAAGGCGATGACCAGGGTCGATGCATCGGCGGCCTGCACCGGAATGGTGCCGGCCAGGATCCCGGACAGGAAGGTGCAGGCGCCGAGCCCCAGCACCCGGCGGCGTGTCAGTTCTGTCATGTTCGTGGCTCCGTTGTTCCCTGTACGGATGGTCCGGGCATTGCCGGTCGCTGATTTATTCGAAGCTTAAAATGAAAGAACGGCGTTCTGCAAGCTCGTTTTTTCACGCGGTTGCAAAAAGGCGAGGCAGGGCGGCGCGCTGCGGAACAAATGAGCAGGATGGGACGGGAAGTCGCTGTTATATATGCATGAGCATTAAAAAGAGGCGCTCCATGAGAGTAGAAATCCCATTCCCATAGTTCGAACTTTCTCGATTGACAAAAGTCCCGATATCATAAACATGATTTTGCATATAATGCTGCGACCAACCGATGAAGGGGAACCACCATGGCCGAACGGTCATTCGCACGGGAGGTGGAAGATCTGAAGCTCGGCGCCGGCGAAGTCTTCAGCGGCGAGGGCATCCTCGCCATCACCAAGGCGCTGCTGCAGTCCGGCGTGTCCTATGTCGGCGGCTATCAGGGCTCCCCGATCTCGCATCTGATGGACGTGCTGGCCGACGCCAGGGACGTCATGGAGGATCTCGGCGTCCATTTCGAATCCTCGGCCTCGGAGGCGGCGGCCGCCGCCATGCTGTCGGCCTCGGTGATGTATCCGGTGCGCGGCGCCGTCACCTGGAAATCGACCGCCGGCACCAATGTCGCCTCCGACGCGCTCTCCAATCTCGCCTCGGGAGGGGTGACCGGCGGCGCGCTCATCGTCATCGGCGAGGACTATGGCGAAGGCTCGTCCATCATGCAGGAGCGCAGCCACGCCTTCGCGATGAAATCGCAGATGTGGCTTCTGACGCCGCGCCCGAACCTGCCCTCGATCGTCGATGCGGTGGAGAAGGCCTTCGAGCTCTCGGAAGCCTCCAACACTCCCGTCATGCTGCAGGTCGGCATCCGCAGCTGCCACGTCCACGGCCAGTTCGTCGCCAAGGACAACAAACGGCCGGCCTACACGCTCAGGCAGGCGCTGGAAAACCCGGTCCGTGACGTCAACCGTATCGTGCTTCCGCCGGCTTCCTTCCTGCATGAGCGGGAGAAGCTCGAGCGCCGCTGGCCGGCCGCGGTGGCCTATGTCAAGGCGGCCGGGCTCAACGAATTCTTCGGTCCCGCGGAAGGGCAGGTCGGCCTCATCGTCCAGGGAGGCCTCTACAATTCCACCATGCGCGCCCTCCAGCATCTGGGGCTGGCCGACGTCTACGGCACGAGCCGCGTGCCGATCTACGTCATGAATGTCGCCTATCCGATGATCGACGACGAGGTGATCGCCTTCGCCGCCGGCAAGAGCGCGGTGCTGATGATCGAGGAGGGCGCCCCGGAGTATATCGAGCAGGCGCTGCACACGCTGATGCGCCGGCGCGGCATCGTGACCAAGGTGTCCGGCAAGGACGTGCTGCCGCTCGGCGGCGAATATTCGGCACCCGTGCTCGTCAAGGGCTTGTCGGCCTTCCTGGAGGCGAACGCGCCCGCGCTTCTCGGCAACCGGCCGCCGGTGCCGGACCCGGCGCCGGTGCTGAACGATCCCAGGGTGAAGGCGCTCGCCGAGGTGGTGCCGCCGCGTCCGGCGGGCTTCTGCACCGGCTGCCCCGAGCGGCCGATCTTCGCGGCCATGAAACTGGTGGAGAAGGAACTCGGCGTCCATCACGTCGCGGCGGATATCGGCTGTCACCTGTTCTCCATCCTGCCGCCGTTCAACATCGGCGGCACGACCATGGGCTACGGCCTCGGGCCGGCCTCGGCCTCGGCCTTCAACGTCGAGGCGGGCAAGCGCTCGATCTCGGTGATGGGCGACGGCGGCTTCTGGCACAACGGGCTCGCCACCTCCGTCGGCAATGCCGTCTTCAACAAGCAGGACGGCGTGATCCTCGTCGTCGACAATTTCTATTCCTCCGCGACCGGCGGCCAGGACCTCATGTCCTCCCGCGCCCGGAATCCGCGCCGCAAGACCAACAATTCCATCGTCGATGCGGTGAAGGGCATCGGCGCCACCTGGGTGCGCCAGATCGACCGCACCTATGACGTGGCGAAGATGCGGGACACGCTGAGAGAGGCGCTGACCACCGGCGCGAAAGGCCCGAAGATCATCGTCGCCTCCTCCGAATGCATGCTCAACAAGCAGCGCCGCGTGAAGCCGGAATTCGCCAAGGCGGTGAAGGCCGGCAAGCGCATGGTGAAGGAGCGTTTCGGCGTCGACGAGGATGTGTGCACCGGCGATCACGCCTGCATCCGCCTGTCGGGCTGTCCCTCGCTTTCGGTCAAGCATACGGACGATCCCCTGAAGGACGACCCGGTGGCCGCGATCGACAATTCCTGCGTCGGCTGCGGCAATTGCGGCGAGGTCTCCGAAGCCGCCGTGCTCTGTCCCTCCTTCTACCGCGCCGACGTCATCCACAACCCGACCCGGTGGGACGGTATCCTCCACCGGCTCCGCTCGACGGTGATCGGCTGGCTGCAGGCGCGCCGCGCCGCCCGCCGCATCGTCTTCGCCGATTGAGCAAGGAGCGCACGCCATGGACATGACGGTGACCGCCGACACGACGATCCTGTCCGCCGACAAGCCGCTGACGCTCGCCATCCTCGCCATGGGCGGGCAGGGCGGCGGGGTCCTCGCCGACTGGATCGTGGCGCTGGCGGAGCAGCAGGGCTGGACTGCGCAAACGACCTCCGTGCCGGGCGTCGCCCAGCGCACCGGCGCGACCATCTACTATCTGGAGCTGCTGCAGGCCCGCCGGAGCGCGCGGCCGATCCTGTCGCTGATGCCGACGCCCGGCGACGTGGACGTCGTCATCGCCGCCGAGTTGATGGAAGCGGGCCGCTCGGTCATCCGCGGGCTGGTGACGCCGGACAGGACGCTGCTGATCGCCTCCACCCACCGCTCCTATGCCGTGGGTGAGAAGGAAAGGCCGGGCGACGGCATCGGCAATCCGGTCGTCGTGGTCGACGCCACGGATTTCGCCGCCCGGAAGACCATCGCCTTCGACATGGACACGCTGGCGGCGAAGAACGGCAGCGTCGTCTCCTCCGCGCTGTTCGGCGCGCTCGCCGCCTCGAAGGCGCTGCCTTTCGCCAAGGAGGCTTTCGAGGCGACCATCCGCTCCGGCGGCAAGGGGATCGAGGCGAGCCTTCGGACCTTCGAGGCGGCTTACGGGCGGGCGCTGAAGGGCGAGAACGACAGGCTCTCGGCCACGCCCGCCAAATCGCTGCCGCCACTTCCCGAATCGGCCGGCCATCCGGTGCTCGACGGGCTGGTCTCGCGCATCCGCAGCGGTTTTCCGGTCGAGGCGCATGCCATGCTCTATGCCGGCGTGAGGAAGCTCACCGACTTCCAGGACCCCGCCTATGCCGACGACTATCTCTCCCGCGTCGCCGCGCTCCACGAGGCCGACAGGGCGGCCGGCGGCGCGGAGAACCGCTTCGCCTTCACCGTGCAGGCGGCGAAATACGTCGCCATCGCCATGGCCTATGACGACGTGATCCGGGTCGCCGACCTCAAGACACGCGCCATGCGCTTCGAGCGCGTGCGCAAGGAGGTCGGCGTGAAGAAGGAGCAGATCCTCTACACCACCGAATATATGCATCCGCGCATGGACGAGGTGTGCGGTACGCTGCCCCGCAGGCTCGGCCGGTGGATCGAGGACCGCCCGGCGCTGTTCGCGCGGCTCGACCGCATGGTCAACAAGGGCCGGCGGGTGAAGACCGGCACGCTCTTCTGGTTCACCGGCCTCTATCTGGTCTCGGGGCTGCGCCGGTTCCGGCGGGGCAGCCTTCGCCACCACCGCGAAATGGCGCATCTCGATCGGTGGCTCGCCACGGCGCTCGACGTCCTGCCCGGCCATTATGAGCTGGCGGTCGAGGTGCTCGGCAACCGGCGGCTGGTGAAGGGCTATTCCGACACCCATGCGCGCGGCCTGTCCAAGTTCGACCGGGTCATGTCGGCGCTGCCCATGCTGAAGGACCGGGCGGACGGAGCGGCCTGGATGCGCCGCCTGCGGCAGGCCGCCCTTCTCGACGAACAGGGCGTGGCCCTGGAGGGCGCGCTGAAGACGGTGGCGACGCTTTGAGCGACGCCGCGGGCCGGGCGGCCCGGCATCCGTCGTGATGAGGGAGATGCCGGGGCGAGCTTCCGGCGGCCGGCTGCGCGGCTTACAGATCGTGCCTGCGGATGTTGCGCAGGATCTTGTGAAGCGTCGTCAGGAAGGCCCGGTATTCGTCGTCGTCGATGTCCTTGAACATCTGGCCGAGGCCCTCATACATCGTCGGCCAGACGTCCTCGAACAGGGCGCGGCCGTCCTCCGTGATCGAGACGTCGCGCACCCGCATGTCGCCCGGGCGCGGCGTGCGGCTGATGAAGCCCTGTTCCTCGAGCGAATCCACCGTCCGGCTCATGGTCGATTGCTCCATGACCGCGAAGACGGCGAGTTCGTTGATCGTCAGGGACGGGGAAACGCTCAGCACGGCCAGCGCGCGCATCTTGGCCGTGGTCATGTCGCGCGTCTTCAGTTCTTCGGCGAGGTTGGCGTTCCAGCGCGCCATGACGCGGTTCATGATGTAGGGCGCGAAATTGTTGAGGCCGATTTCGCCGAGGCTCGGCAGGCGACCGCGCGGGCTTCGCGCATTGCCCAGAACCTCACCCGAAAAGCCGTTTTCCATCCTGTGATTTTCCTGCCGCTATTTCAGGGATGTCGCCAGCAGAAAGCCCGATCCGCCGGCAAGGCCGGGACCCGGATGGGTTGATGCCCCGATATGGTGGAGCGCCGGCACGTGCGTGCTGTAGTTAGTGGTGGTTTTGAAGGGGCGCCAGAGGAAAAACTGGTCGAGACCGCAAAAACCGCCATAGGGATCGCCGCCGACGAGGTTCATGTTCAAGGCCTCGAGGTCCGCCGGCGAATAGGCGCGGCGCGCGATCACCGTCTCGTCGAAGCCGTCGACATGGGTCCTGAGGACCGCCTCGACGCGGTCGGCGAAGGCCTCCCGCAGCGCCTCCGTCCATCGCCCATCCGGCGGGCAGGCGATCTCGCCGGCCGCATCGCCCTTGACGAAGCGCGGCGTGTCCGGAAGCTGCAGCCACAGGATGGCGCCGCCTTGCGGTGCGCGGCTCGGGTCGAGTGCCGTCGGCTGCCCGACGCAGATGGTGGGCACCGCCGGGAGCATGCCCCGCTCGGCCTCATTGGCGGAACGGGAGACGCCGTCGAGCCCCGGGGTGAGATGCAGGAGCGCCACCTGCCCCAGTTCGCTGCCATGCTTCCAGCGCGGCGGCGCCTTCAGCGCATAATGCATCTGCATGTTGCCCTTGCCGTAGCGGTAGCGCGCAAGGCCCGTCGTCACCTCCTGCGGCGGGGGGGCCGGCCAATCCTTCAGCAGCCGCCCATAGAGCTGGTCCGGGGTGACGGAGGCGATGACGCCCTGCCGGCAGGCGAACCGCCGCCCGTCGGCGAGCGCCACGCCCGCCGCCCGTCCGCCGGCACCGTCGGGCAGAACCCGCTCGACGTCGGCGCCGGTGAGGATCTCGCCGCCCTGGTCGCGGATGAGGCGTTCGAAAGCGCCGAGGAGGTTTTTCGCGCCGCCCTCGACGACCGGGCAGCCCGCGGCTTCGATGGCAAAGCCGATCACCTTGGTCATCTCGGCCGAATAGCTGCTTTCGGGCCCGAGGCCGCAATGCAGCGCCCAGGGCGCCCACAGCGCGCGGACCTCCTCGGACCGGTAGGTGGTTTCCAGATAGGCGCGTGCCGGCGCGAGCGCCTCGCCGAAGAAGGCGGCGAGGCCCTTGAGGCCGCGCTTCCAGGCTTCGCGCGCCACCAGCTTCAGCGTCGCCGAAGACCACAGGCTGCCGCCGAGCAGCCCGAAGACGAAACCGGCATCGGCGCCGAACCGGCGCATTTCCGCGTCGAAGGTCTTGCCGTCACCGGGCGCCAGCGCGTCGAAGCTGGCGATGTTGCGGTCGCGGTCCATGCTGAGGATCGCATGGGAGCCGTCCGGCCTCAGAACGCCGGTCGGAAGGGGCGAGTGGCAGAAGGCGAGCCCCCGCGCCTCCAGGTGCTTGCCGAGGGCGCGATAGGCCGGCGAGGTGACGAACAGCACCATGGTGGTGGCCATGACGTCATGCGCATAGCCGGGCACGGTAATTTCCTCGGTGCGCAGGCAACCGCCGATGCGGTCGCTGCGCTCCAGCACCAGCACCCTGTGGCCCTTCTTGCCGAGAAGGGCGGCGGCGACCAGGGCGTTGATGCCACTTCCGACGATGATGTAACGAAAGTCGCTCATGGGGCTCGCGCTCCGGCTGGTGTCGCGCGGCTCCCGCCCGGCCAGCGGGAGGCCGCGTCAGCCCTGCATCAGGCGATCAGGGCCAGGGCACGCACCGGAGAGCCGGTGCCCTTGACGAATTTCAGCGGTGCGGCGATCAGGATCGCCCCCTTGGCGGGCAGCTGATCGAGATGGCACAGGCTCGCCAGGCCGTATCGGTTGGCCTTGTGCATGAGATTGTGGGCCGGGAAGGGCGGGGTCATGCCGCCGGCGGCGCCGGCATCGGTGCCGATGGTCTCCTGCCCCCAGCCGATGATGCCCTTGGAGAGCAGATATTCGATCGCCTCGGCGGTCGGCCCGGGCGAATGGGGGCCGTTCTCGTCGGCGTTCAGGAACGTCTCAGTCGAGCCGTTGCGCTTGTACCAGTCGGTGCGCATGAGCACCCAGCTTCCGGCTTCGATCTCGCCGTGCTCGGCTTCCCATTCCCTGATGCTGTCGACGGTGAGCAGGTAATCGGGGTTCTCGGCCGTCTCCTTCGAGCGGTCGATGACGTTGGCCGGCGCCACGAAGTTCCGCGGCGGGATGGTGTCGGTGGTGTTTTCGGGGTTATCCTTGCCGGTGATCCAATGGCAGGGCGCATCGAAATGCGTGCCGGTGTGCTCGCCGAGCTCCAGCCAGTTCCAGGCCCAGAACGGGCCGTCCTGGTCATAGGCGGAGATGGTATGGACCTTCACGTTCGGCGTGTTCTTGCCGAATTGCGGCGGCAGGTAGAGAACAGGCGTGTCCGGGCCGAGGGGCGCCGTCAGGTCGACGATCTTGATCGATCCGCTGAGGAGATTGGCGGCGAGGGTGGAAAGCGCGAGAGTGCCGGTCATGAAGTCCCCCTTCTGGTGGCCATTCCCCCGCACCCACGGCGGAAAGGCATCTTTCGCCCGAGCTTAGATGGCGAATATGAGAATGCAACAATTATTGAGGGGTGTCGGATATTATTTTAATCCTAAACCAAATCGCGGAATGCCGCCTATTCCATCCGAAAAGGGATGGTTTTTGCCGGTTTACATCGACTTCGTCAGCGTGTGAGAATTCTCGCTTGAGTGAATTTCGTGAAAATGTATGCATACAAAAATAAATTCACGACAATGAGGGGAAGTCATGTCCACCTATGATGCGCTGGTCCTGGGCGCGGGCCATAACGGGCTGGCGGCGGCCGTGCATCTGGCCAGCCGCGGCTGGAAGGTCGCGGTGATCGAGGCGGCGGCGACGCCCGGCGGCGCGGTGAAGACGGCGGAACTGATCGAGCCGGGCTTCCGGCACGATCTGTGCGCCATGAATCTGTCGATGTTCGCGGGCTCGGCCTTCCACAAGCGCTACGGGACGGAACTCGCGGCGCAGGGCCTGGCTTTCGCGCCGGTTGCCGATTGCTTCGCCAGCGTCTTTCGCGACGGGACCTGCCTCGGGATCGGCACGGATCCCGCGAAGAACCGCGCCGCGATCGCGGCCCTGTCGGCGGCGGATGCGGAGAGCTGGGACGCGATGAGCGCGCAGTTCGGCGAGACGGCGCCGCATCTGTTCGGATTGCTCGGCGCGGCGATGCCCTCCTTCGACACCGTGAAGACGCTCTGGCGCGCCTGGCGGGCGGGCGGCCTGCCGCTGCTCTACGATCTCGGCCAATTGCTGCTGTCCTCGCCGCGCGAGTTCCTCGACCGCCATTTCCGCAGCGAGAAGCTGAAGGCGACGATGGCCGCCTGGGGCCTTCATCTCGACTTTCCGCCGGATATCGCCGGCGGGGCGCTCTTTCCCTATCTGGAATCCATGGCCAACCAGGCGTTCGGCATGGTGATCGGCGCCGGCGGCGCCGATACGATCGTCAACGCCATGACCAGGCTCGTCACCAGCCGGGGCGGGGAGGTGATGCTCGGCAGCGCCGTCGCCGAGGTGGTCCTCGAAGGCGGCAGGGCGACCGGCGTGGTGCTGGCCGACGGCCGCCGGCTGCAGGCGGGCCGCGCCGTGATCTCCAACATCCACCCCAAGCTGCTTTTCGGATCATTGGTCGGCGCCGCCCGGCTTCCCGAACGTTTCAGCCGCGGCCTGTCGCGCTACCGGTCCGGGCCGGGCACCATGATGATCCACCTGACGATGGAGGATCTGCCCGAATGGACGGCCTCGCCGGATCTGAGGCGCTACGCCTATGTCCATATCGCCCCGGACCTGGCGATGATGAGCCGGGTCTATACGGAGGCGGTGTCCGGGCTTCTGCCGGCGGAACCGGCGCTGGTGGTCGGGCAGCCGACGGCCATCGACCCGTCGCGGGCGCCGGCCGGCAAGCATGTGCTGTGGGTGCAGGTCCGCGTGCTTCCGGCGCAGATCCTGGGCGACGCCAAGGGCGAGATCGCATCGAGGGACTGGGATACGGCCAAGGAGCCCTATGCGGACCGGGTCCTCGACCTGATCGAGACCCATGCGCCGGGCCTGCGCGCGAAGATCCGCGGGCGCCGCGTCGTCTCACCGCTGGACCTGGAACAGGACAATCCCAACCTGATCGGCGGCGACAGCCTGTCGGGATCCCATCATCTCGACCAGAACTTCCTGTTCCGCCCGGTCGCCGGCTATTCGCGCTACAAGACCCCGGTCGAGGGGCTTTATCTGTGTGGTGCCGCCACCTGGCCCGGGGCGGGAACCGGCGCCGGATCGGGCTTCCTGCTGGCACGTCGCCTGGCGGGATGAAGCCCGCCTTCTATTTCAGGATTGAAGGAAATACGCTTGACGAACAGGCCGGTCTCCCGCACTTCAAACGTTTTGCGGTTTGACGGAATCGACCAGAATCGCAAAGACGCGTCGGAACAATGAGTTAGAGTGGAAGCGCGTTTCCGCCGAAACACGTTTTGCTTGAGGCTTCGGGGAGGCATCGCGACATGGGAGCAGCACCGATGATGGACCTGGAATTCGTCGTCAGCGATGCTCGGGAAGGCAAGAAGGAGGAGTTGCGGCTGTGGCTCAGGCTTCTCTCCACCACGAAGCTGATCTCGCAGGAAATTCGCCGGCGCCTGCGGCGCGAGTTCGGAGCCACCCTGCCGCAGTTCGACCTGATGGCGCAGCTCTACCGCGAGGAGGACGGCTTGCGCCTGGGCGAGCTTTCCAGCCGCACCATGGTCACCAACGGCAACATAACCGGCCTGGTCGAGCGGCTGGAGGCCGATGGCATGGTGTTGCGCACGCGGCCCGAGGATGACAGGCGCGTCACCGTCGCCCGCCTGACGGCGAAGGGGCGGGCGATCTTCGAGGTCATGGCGGTGGCGCATGAGAACTGGCTGCGGGAGATGATGGCGGACGTCGATCCGATCATCGTCTCCGGCCTGCTGGTCCATATGGGCAAGGTCAAGGAGTCCGCGCGCCGCCACCTTTCCGAGGATGAGGCGGCTTCGGCCCGCAACTGATCGCTGTTCGCGGCCGCCATGCGGGAAGACCCGGCGCCGCCTGCCGCGGCGCACGAGCCGATTTTCTCAGGGTCGCGCAGCGCGTCAGCCCAGCGTCAGGATCCGCTCGGGCGCCAGCCACAGCGGCGGCAGGTAGAGCGGTATTGCCGAGAGCAGCAGCACGTTCGGCCTGACATCGACGCCGATCTGGTCGCGGACGAAGCCGCGGCGGGCTTCGAAGCGCGCCGCCACCGCCGGATGGCGCGCGGCGATCTCCGCACGCAGCGCCGCATCGGCGAAGGTGACGGCATCCTCGCAATTGAGCGCCTGGCCGGCCGGCATCGGCACCGGGATGATATCGATCTGGAACGGCATGCCGGAGGCGAGGCGCTCGGTCGAGCCCGGGCGGATCGGGGAGTGCATCCATTCGTCGTGGCCGGTGAGGTGTCCCGGATTGAGCGCCGAGCGCAGGCCGCCCGCCGCGAGCGCCGAGACGACCGCATCGTGGATGGCGCCGCCCTCGACGCCGATGTCGGCCGTTTCGTACCAGGCGAGCAGACCCTTGAAATAGGCCGAGGCGACGGCGACGAAATCATCGTCGCCGTCGCTCACCAGGCCGGCCCTCGCCGTGAGGCCGCCCCAGAAGCTCACCGCCGCGGTGATGCCGTCGCCGCGGCCGGGCCGGCGCGCCGTCGGGCTCCTGAGCCCGATCACCGGCCGGTCCGGAGCGCCGGACGCCAGCATCGGATGGCAGTTCATCGGCTCGCCGGCATAGCCCATGCGCGAGGCCGCTGTCAGTTCGTCGTCGCCCAGCCTGAAGCCGCTGATGATACGCCAGACGGCGAGCGAGGCGCGGGTCGCGGCCCATTCGGCCTCGGCGATCTGGTCGGCGTCGACGACCGCCCGCAGCCCGGCGGTCGGATGCATCAGGACGGCGGTCGCATCCGTGAGCGTGCCCGCCGCCCCGACGACGAAGGCCAGGCTGTCGACGACATAGGCCGGCACGAAGAATGTGGGACGGGGTCCATCCCACTCCGCCGCCTCCAGATATTTCCAGCCGGCGAGGCCGATATGGTCGCCCTTGGCGATGCCGGCTTCGCGAAGCACGGCCGGGAGGTTCGGCTTCGCGCTGCGGTCCTGCGCCATCAGGCTGAGCGCCTGGCAGAGCCGCACCTCGATCCCGGGCAGCCCCGCGATCGGCACATAATCGAGATTCTCGTTGCCGGTGACGACGATGCGCTCGCCCTTCGGGCCGAGGAGGAGGAGCGCCTCCTCGAAGCGGGGCTCGAAGCCGGTGAGGAAGACGATGTTGGCGAAATGCTCGCGATCGGCATAGACGACGAGCCAGTCGGCGCCCGCGGCTTCATAGGCGGCCCGTATGCGCGCCTCATAGGTCGCGGCGGGGATTTGCGGACGCTCGACCGGCGTGCCGAAATCGGGAAGGGTGACGGGGCGCAGATGGATCGACATGGGTTCTCGCGGGGCTGGTTGATGGGGTGACGGTCGTCACGGGCAAGGTGGATAGGGCGGGGCGGGCCGGACCTCGGCGGCCGCTTCAGTCCGGCAGGAGGAAACCGATGGCATCGGGCCTGACCCGGCATTGCAGCGCCATGCCGATCGTCACCGCGTCGGCGGCGCCGGCCGGCATGACCAGCACCAGTTCCCCGCCTTCGGCGGTCCGCACCGTGACGCGCTCGGTCGCGCCGATGAAGGAGCGGTCGATCACCGTGACCTCGAAGCTCTCCCGGCCGGCCTCCTCGCCGCCGATGGCGATGTCCTCGGAGCGGATCCAGGCGGAGACGTCGCCGTCGCGGCTGTGGAGGGCGGGGGTGAAATGCGCCGGCGCCGCAAGGCTGCGGCCGAGCAGCGACAACTCGCCCCGCTCGGGGGAAAAGCGCGCACGGATCAGGTTGTTGCCGCCGATGAAGCCGGCGACGAAACGCGAGACCGGCTTTCGATAGATGTCCCTGGGCGAGCCGACCTGGATGATCCGCCCGTTCTGGAAGACCGCGATGCGGTCGGACATCGCATAGGCTTCCTCCTGGTCGTGGGTGACGAAGATGAAGGTGACGCCCGTCTCCCGATGCAGGCGCTTCAGCTCGCGCTGCATGGTTTCGCGCAGCGAGCGGTCGAGCGCCGACAGCGGCTCGTCGAGCAGGAGGAGGCGGGGGCTGTAGACGAGGGCGCGCGCGAGGGCGACGCGCTGCTGCTGCCCGCCGGAAAGCTCGCGCGGCTTGCGCGCGGCGAGCGCCCCCAGGCCGACGAGGTCCAGCATCGCCTCCACCCGCTCGGCGACGGCGCGCTTCTGCCATTTGCGCACCTGGAGCGGGAAGGCGATGTTGTCGCGGACGGTCAGATGCGGAAAAAGGGCGTATCCCTGGAAGACCAGCCCGAAATTCCTGTCTTCCGGCTCCATGTCCGTAACGTCGACGCCGGACAGGACGATCCCGCCGGCGTCCGGCTTGACGAATCCGGCGATCGACATCAGCAGCGTGGTCTTGCCCGAGCCCGATGGGCCGAGGAGGGTGATGAATTCACCCTCCTCGACCGAAAGGTCGATGCCGTCGAGCGCGACCACAGAACCATAGGTCCTGCGCAGCTTGCGTATGTCGAGGAATGCCATGGTCAGGCAGGGTCGCGGGCGAGCGGGCCGGTCGAGCAATGGATGCCGCCGCCGCCGAGCTCGACGCACTCATAGTCGAGCGTCAGCACCTCGATGCCGGCCTTGTCGAGCCGGTCGGCGAGGCGCGGCGTGCGGGTCTCGTGCATCAGCACGCGTCCGGGCGCCAGCGCCAGGCAGTTGAGCGAGAAGGCGTTGTCCTCGGGGGGCAGCTCGATCATCTGGATGCCTCGCTTCACCAGTTCCTGGATGAAGATGTAGGGCAGTTCGTTGATGTTCACGATCGCCTTGTCGTGGTCGATCATGATGAAGCTGCCGTCGATATGGATGCGATAGCCCGGCATCGGCACCTTGATGAGCTCGATGTCGAGGCCGTTGAGGATGCGCTCGACCTGGCGGACGCCCTCGGGATTGCAGGCCACCGAAACCGAGCAGACCGCCGTCTTCTCGTCGATGATCGCGAAACCGCCGCCCTCGAAGACGGCCTCGCCGTGCAGCGTGCCGAGGATCGGGCAGCCGGCCTTGGCGAGCGCCTGCGTCACCGCGAGTTCCTCGCCGCGGCGGACCTTGCGTGCGAGGCGGGTGACGATGGCGCCGCCCTTCACGGAGATGACGCTGTCGCGGCAGTAGATCTGCTTCATCGCGCCGGGCGGCGCCTTGTCGATCAGGATGACGTCGACGCCCTCGGCCCGCAGCACCGCCGTGAGCTTGTCATGGGCGGCCTGCATGGCGGGAAGGTCCGGCAGGGTCTTGCCGATCCAGTACCAGCCCTTCTCCGGATCGCCGAAGCCGCCGATCTCCGCCATCGGCTTGTTCTCGACGATGCCGAGCTCCTCGCCCGGCCGGTGCATCAGCACGGCCCGCAGCTTGCCGACGTCGGTGGTGCAGCCCCAGGGGCGGCCCCAGACGCGGGTCTGCTCGTCCGGATCGTGGAAGGCGGGCGTCGGCACCGAACCGAAGGTCTGGAAGAATTTCGCTTCCTTGTATTCGTGCTCGCTCATCGCGGGGGTATGCGCACTCACTGGCGTTTTCCTTTCACAGCAGGGATTTTCGGGTCGATCGGGCAGGCCGGCCTCTTTCGAAGAACAGCACCCGGACGAGAAGGCCGAGGAGCGTCGCCAGCAGCATCACCGAGGCGATGGCGGCGAGGGTCGGATCGACGGAATCGGCGATGCTCGTCCAGATCCGCCGCGGCAGCGTCACCAGCCGCCGGCTGGTGATGAACAGCGTCACCGTGATCTCGTCCCATGAGGTGATGAAGGCGAGAACGGCGCCGGCCCCGATGCCCGAGGCGAGATTCGGCAGGATGACGCGGGCGAAGATCGTCGGCGGGCGGGCGCCGAGCGAACGGGCGGCCTGCACGATGCGCGGATCGAGATTGGAGAGGCTGGCGCCGATCGCCAGCACCGCGAGCGGGATGGCGAGCATGACATGGACGATGACGACGCCGATCCAGCTGTCGAGCAGGCCGAGGCGCGACCACAGACGCACGATGCCGACCGCATAGATGATGGGCGGCACGATCAGCGGCGACAGCAGGACGACGCGCAGGAAGGACGGCCAGCGGCCGACATAGACCCACGCTCCGATCGCATAGGCGGCGGCGACCGTGGTCGCGGCGAAGCTGGCGGCGAGCGCCGTGGTGAAGCTGGTCAGGATGCTCGGCAGCCAGCCGGCGCTCCAGTCGAGCAGCGGGAGGTAATGGGCGAGCGAGAGGCCGTGCTGCGGCAGGGACAGGTAGTCGCGGTCGGTCAGCGACACCGGGATCACCACCAGCATCGGCGCGAAGAGGAAGGCGAGCAGCAGCCATGCCAGCATCCGCGGCAGGCCGACCTGTATCCGTCGCCGGACCGGGGTCATCTGTGGCCTCCCCCGAAGGCGGCGCGGAATGCCGGATGGCGCATCGCGATCGCGACCAGCAGGCCGACCGCGAGCAGCATGAGCGTCGACAACGCCGTCGCCACGCCCCAGCGCAGGGTGCTGGAGATCTGCACCGAAATATATTCGGCGATCATCAGCACGCGCCCGGCGCCGAGGAGGGCCGGCGTCACGAGGAAGCCGAGCGAGAAGATGAAGGTGAAGAGCGTGGCGATGGAGAGGCCCGGCAGGCTCAGCGGCAGCCAGACACGCCAGAACACCGTGGCCGGCTGCGCGCCGAGGGAGCGGGCGGCCTGGATGATGCGGCGGTCGATGTCGTCGAGATTGGCGACGAGGAGGAGGATGGCGAACGGCATCATGTAGTGGACCATGCCGATGACCACGCCGAGCTGGTTGTAGACGAGGTCAAGCGGTTCCTGGATCGCGCCGGCCTCGACCAGCGCGGAATTGAGGACGCCGTTGCGCCTGAGGATGGTGATCCAGGAGAAGGCGCGCACGAGGACCGAGATCCAGAACGGCACCATGACGAGGAAGAGCGCGACGCGCCGCCGCTCGCGCGGCATGTGCACGATCGCGAAGGCGACGATGTAGCTCAGCACCAGGGTGATCGCCGTCGTCAGCGCCGAGACCACGATCGTCGTGCGCACGACGCGGCCGATGGCGGCGTTGCCGAGAAGGCTGACATAATTGCCGAAGCCGGGCTTCGGCTCGAGGAAGCTCAGCGCCAGGACCTGGACGATCGGAAACACATAGAGGGCGATCGCGAGGACCGCAGCCGGCAAGGTGAGGGCGAGCGCCCAGCGCTGGAAATGGGTCATGGTCTGGTCCGCGGGCCGCTCCGGGCTGCCGGCCGTCGGCGGCCGCCCGGAGCGATCGATCAGCGCGAGATGAAGTCGAGGAAGCGGTTCTGCAGCTCGGCCTCGTTGTCGGCGTAATAGGCCGCCTGGATCTTCAGCGCCGTGGCGACGTTCTGAGGCGCCAGCGGATAGACGGCCTTGTCGTCGTCGTTCATCAGCGCGAGCGCCTTCGGGTTGGACGGACCATTGCCCATCAGGCGCAGCAGCGTGACCTGGCCCTCCGGCTGCAGCGAGGAATTGATGAAGTCGAACACCTTCTTGCCGGCCGGGTTGCCCTTCGGAACCGACCAGGCGCTGGAGAACAGGAGCTGCTGCGACCAGGTCCAGGCGAAGTCGTGGTTCTCCTTGTGCAGGAGATTGGCGCGCGTGTGCCATATATTGCCGAGCGTCACCTCGCCGTCGCGGAAGAGCTGCTGGCTCTGCGCGCCGCCCTCCCAGAAGATGATGTGCGGCAGCAGCGGCTCGAGCTTCTTGAAGGCGCGGTCGACATCGAGCGGATACATCTCTTCCGGCTTGACGCCGTCGGCCAGCAGCACGGATTCGAGCTGGCCCTGGATCCATTTGCACATGGTGCGCTTGCCCGGGAACTTCTCGAGGTCGAAGAAATCGGCCCAGCCGGCGGGCACCTTGCCGCCGGTCTTCTTGGCGTCATAGGCGAGCACATTGGCGAAGGTGTAGTTGCAGATGCCGAATTCAGCCGCCATGTCCGGGCCGACGAGGCTCTTGTCGACGATCGAATAGTCGATCGGCTCGACGAAGCCGCCCTTGCCGAGGACCACGGCATCCACCATGCCGCCGTCGGTGACGTCCCAGGTGACGTTCTTCGATTCGACCATGGCGCGGATGGCGCCGGTGGCGGGGCCGGCGCCGTCGACGACGACGTTGATGCCGGTCGCCGCCTTGAAGGGCGCGCCATAGGCCTTCTGGAACGCTTCCAGCGCGGCGCCTCCCCAGTTGCAGATGACGATCTCGCCCGCTGCCGCGGCAGCGGTGGTCGGCCGGGCCGCGACGGCGAGGCCGAGGCCCGCCATGGCGGTGAGGAAGGCGCGGCGATCGATCCGGCCGGCGCGGAACTTATCGAGCGCGATCTGCGCGGTATCGTCAGTGAAGCGTGTTACCGACATGGTGTTCCCCTGTGTTCTGGTGGTGCTTCTGGTGTGGACGTTCTCCCGGGAAAAGGCGTGGCGGGTTCCCCGTCTCTCGCCTTCCGGCCGTCCCGAGCCCCCTATCGGTGCTCCGGACGGACCGGCCGATTTGCCGACGGCATCGATGCCGATGCCTTTCATCGCCTTTCGGTTCTCCGTTTCAGGGCGGACCGCGGGGCGGTCCGGATTCTTGAATTCACCCGGCCGCCGGAAGAGCGTCTCGCAAAACCGCCCGGCGTTCGGCTTTGCGATGGCTCATCGGGAGTCCTCATGGGTGCGGAAATAGTCGGCATTCAGCGCCTTCAGGTCCATCTGATCGATGTCGACGTTGCGGATATGGGCGGCGAGGCGGGCAGCCGCGAGCACCGCGTCGCCGTCGCGCACCGCCGTCAGCACGCCCCTGTGCTCGCCGACGACCGCCTCGATGTGGTCGCGCCGCATGCCGATCAGGAACTGCACCCGCATCATGTCGGCGCCGACATGCTGGCAGGCGGCCCAGGCCCGTTCGACGCCGAAGGCGCGCATCAGGCCGGAATGGAAGCGCATGTCGGCCCGGTGCAGGGCGGCCATGTCGTTCTTGTCGATGGAATGCTCCTGGTCGCGGAGCAGCATCTCCAGCTCGTCGAGGGTCGCCGCGTCGGGCGTCACATCCGTGCGGGCGACGACCGCGCTCTCCAGCGTCGAGCGGATGAAGACCGCCTCGCGCACGAGCTGCGTGTCGATCCGCGACACCAGCGTGCCGCTCTGCGGCGAGATCTCGATCAGCCCTTCGTCGAAGAGCCGGGCGAAGGCCTCGCGCACCGGCGTCCGGCTGATGCCCATCGACTTGGCGACGCCGGTCTCCGAGACATTGGTTCCCGGCTTGAGCCGCCCGGTGACGATCGCCTCGCGCAGCTCGACGCAGGCCCGCGCGGCAATGGTGTCACGCTTGCCGGATTGGGAGGAAATAACGGGCGAATTGAGCTGCAACATGGCTGTATACTGGGATCCAGACGGTGAGGGAGTCAAGCGGCAACTGCGATCAGGCCGTGTCTCGCGTGGCCGCCGCCGCTCGCACCAGGCCCGGCAGCGGCGCGCCGGCGCGGTAGGCGGCGATGGCGGCGGCGAGCGAGCGGGCGGAGCCGGCGGGGGTCGGCAGGCCGCCGACATGCGGGGTCAGGCGAACCCTGTCATGCGTCCACAGCCAGTGCGAGGAGGGCAGGGGCTCTTCGCCGAAGGCGTCGATCCAGGCGCAGCCGATCCGGCCGCTGTCGAGCGCCCCGCGCAGCGCAAGTTCGTCGAGATGGCCGCCCCGGCCGAGATTGGCGACATAGGCGCCGTCGGCGAGCAGGGAGAAGAGCGGCTCGCCGAGCAGGTCCGCCGTCTGCGGGTGCAGCGGCAGCAGGTTGACGAGCACGTCGGCGCTGCGCACGCAGTCCGGCAGGCCCTCGGCGCCCGCGGATGTGTCGATGCCCTCCAGCCGGCGCGGACGGCGCGACCATGCGCGGACGGCAAAGCCGGTCGCGGCGAGCGCGGTCGCGACGTCCGTCCCGATCGGCCCGAGGCCGAGAACCGCCACCCGGGTCGTCGCCCGCGTGCGCTTGAGCGAGGGGGCGGGGTCCCAGAGATGGCGGCGCTGATCGTCGAGATATTTCTGGTCGTTCTGGAGGCGCGCGAAGGCGACATGGTGGGCATAGTCGACGAGCTGCGCGGCCTGGCCGGCATCGAGCAGCCGCACCACCGGCGGGTGGGCGGGCAGTCGCGGATCGGCCAGGAGGTGGTCCGCGCCGGCTCCGAAGCAGAAGACGAGCTTCACGCTGTCGGACACCACGCCGAAACCATCCGGAAGCCGCCATGCGGCGAGGACATCGTATCGCCCGTCCGCCGGCCCGTCCGGCCATCGATAGGTTTCGACATGCGGAGCCAGCTCGGCGAGAACCGCGTCGAACGCCGCGTCATAGGCAAGCGGATCGGCGAGCAGGATGCGCAACATGCCGGGGTGCCGTCTCAGAACGGCATGTCGGCGAGCCGCCGCAACGCCAGCCATTCGAGTTCGGCGGACCCGTCGGGATCGGCGGCATACTGCCCGGCCGTCCGCGCCTGCACGCTCTCCGGCGGCATGAGGAGCCGCGCGCCCGAGGCCTGTGCCGCCAACTGGATCCGGCAGGCCTGCTCGAGGCCGTACATCAGCGAAAACGCTTCGCCCACGGTCCGTCCCACCGTCAGCAGGCCATGGTTTCGCAGGATCATCGCATTGTTGGCGCCGAGATCCGCCACCAGCCGCGCCTGCTCGTCCCGATCGAGCGCGATGCCCTCGAAGGCGTGGTAGCTCAGCCGTCCGTGGAAGAGCAGCGCCGTCTGGTTGAGCGGCAGCAACCCCTCTTCGAGGCAGCTCACCGCGACGCCCGCCACCGTATGGGTGTGGGCGACGCACATGGCGTCGGGCCGCGCGGCGTGGATCGCCGTATGGATGACGACGCCGGCGGTGTTGACCGGCGCCTGCGTGCCGCGGACCTGGTTGCCGTCATGGTCGATGACGAGCAGCGACTCCGGCGAGACCTCGCGGAAGAGGTCCCCGTAGCGGTTGATGAGCAGCAGGTCGGGCTCGGCGGGAAGGCGCGCCGAGACGTGGGTATGGATGAGATCGTCCATGCCGAACCGCGCAATAAGCCTGTAGGCGGCGGCGAGGTCCTCCCGTGCCGCCTGCTCCGACCCTGCTCCCACGGATTTCATTCCAGTCTCCTCTGTGCATCCTTGTATACAGGCATAGCGGAGGGCGTTTTCGGATGCAACCCCGGGGCCGCGGGCGCGATGCGGCGCTGTCTGGTAGGGTGGAATATTATCGGTTGGGTTCAAGCCACGGTGGGCATTCGAACGCCTTGACGGCGAAGCGTACCGACCGCTCGCCGATCCGGCCCCCGATCGGCAGGCGGCCCCGAAACGGGACCGCCCGCCCGCCGGTCAGAACGACGTCGCGATATATTTGGCCTCCAGGAATTCGAGCACGCCGTGGGCGCCGCCCTCGCGGCCGAGGCCGCTCTGCTTGACGCCGCCGAACGGCGCCGCCGGATCGGAGACGAGGCCGCGATTGAGGGCGATCATGCCGGATTCGATCTCGGAGGCGACGGCGAGCCCGCGCTTGAGATCGCGGGTGAAGATGTAGCTCGCCAGGCCGTATTCGGTGTCGTTGGACCAGGCGATCGCCTGCTCCTGTGTCTCGAAGCGATAGATCGCCGCCACCGGGCCGAAGATCTCCTCGCGTGCCATTTCCGCGTCCGGGGATACGTCGATCAACACCGTCGGCGGATAATAGAAGCCCTTGCCCTCCGGCCGGCGGCCGCCGAGCACGACCTTGGCGCCGCGGGCGACGGCATCGGCGACCAGGCGGTCGATCTTGTCGACGGCCTTGGCGGTGATCATCGGTCCGCAGGCGGTGGAAGGGTCGCTGCCGGGGCCGACCTTGAGCGCGCCCATGCGCCCGACCAGGCCGGCGACGAAATCGTCGTGGATGCCGGCCTGCACATAGAAGCGGTTGGCGGCGGTGCAGGCTTCGCCGGCATTGCGCATCTTGGCGACCATGGCGCCGTCGAGCGCCGCGTCGAGATCGGCATCGTCGAAGACCAGGAAGGGAGCGTTGCCGCCGAGCTCCATCGAGCTGCTCAGCACGGTCTTGGCGGCTTCGGCCAGGAGCTGGCGGCCGACGCCGGTCGAGCCGGTGAAGGAAAGCTTGCGCACGCGCGGATCGCCGAGCATGGCCGCCGTGACCGGGCCGGGCGTCGAGGTGGTGATGACGTTGACGACGCCGGGCGGCACGCCGGCTTCCTCATAGAGGCCGGCGAGGGCATAGGCGGTGAGCGGGGTCTCGCTCGCCGGCTTGAGGATGACGGTGCAGCCGGCGGCGAGCGCCGGCGCGATCTTCCGCGTCGCCATCGCCGCGGGGAAGTTCCAGGGCGTGATCAGCACGGCGATGCCGATCGGCTCGTAATCGACGAGAATGCGGTTGCCGCCGGACGGGGCCCGGCCGAGCTCGCCGGGTATGCGCACCGCCTCCTCGGCGTTCCAGCGGAAGAATTCGGCGGCATAGGCGATCTCGCCGCGCGCGTCGGGCAGGGCCTTGCCGTTCTCCAGCGAGACCAGCCGCGCCAGCATGTCCGAGCGCTCGATCATCAGCCGATAGCAGGTGCGCAGGATTTCCGAGCGCTGGCGCGGCGATGTCAGCCGCCATGCCCTGGCCGCCCCGGCGGCGGCATCGACGGCGCGCCGGGCGTCGTCGACCGTGGCGTCCGCCACCTCCGCCAGCAGATCCTCGGTGGCGGGATCGATGACGGGGATGGTATGCGCCTGCGACGCCTTCTGCCAGCGGCCGTCGATATAGAGCCCCTTCGAAAACGGCCGGCAGTCGAGTGAGGCCGCGGGGTCCGCAATGGCGCCTTCGGCATTGGCGGCTCTTGGCATCGGTGTTGCGCTCATGGTCGGGTTCCTCTGTCGATAGGGTGTCAGTGCAGGGCCTGCCGGTTGCCGGAGAAGGCGGCATTGACCACCTTCGTCATCGCGGCCAGATCGAGGGGGCGCGGATTGTTCTTCACCAGCCGGTCGATGCCGAGCGCCTGCTCGGCGGTCCAGGCCAGATCGCCGGCGGAGAGGCCGAGGGCCTGCAGGGTGGTGGGGATGCCGATCCGCTCGAACAGTTCGGCCAGGGTGCGGATGGCGGCGTCGGCGAGGGCTGCATCGCTGGCGCCGGCGAGGCCGATGGTGCGGGCGATCTGAGCGAACTCGCCGATCGAGCTGTCCCGGTTATAGGCCATGACATAGGGCAGGAGGCAGGCCACGCCGAGGCCGTGCGGGGTGTGGGTCACGGCGCCGACTGGATATTGGATGGCGTGGGCGATGGCGGTGCCGGCGGTGCCGAAGGCGAGGCCCGCGGCGAGCGCGCCCATCATCACATCGGCCCGGGCAGCCTCGTCGCTGCCGTCGGTGCAGGCCTTTTCGAGGCTCCTGGCCAGCAGCCCGATGGCCATCAGGGCATAATGGTCGGTCAGGGCGCTCTTGCCGACGAAGACCCGCTGCTGGGCGAGGTCGGCGCTCGGCTCGCGGCGGATGGCCGTGAAGGCCTCGATGGCGTGGGTCATGGCGTCGGCCCCGGCGATCGCCGTGAGCGAACGCGGGCAGGTGAGCGTGAGGTCGGGATCGCAGATGGCCGCCAGCGGGATCAGATAGGGGCTGGAGATGCCGACCTTGAGGGTGCGGTCGGGGTCGGACAGCACGGCGACCGGCGTCACCTCGGAGCCGGTGCCGGCGGTGGTCGGCACGGCGATCAGCGGCAGGATCGGGCCAGGCACCTTGAACTCGCCATAATAGTCCTGCGGCGCGCCGCCATGGCTGAGGATCAGCGCGGCGCATTTGGCCATGTCGAGGCAGCTGCCGCCGCCGATGCCGATGACGAGGTCGGGCTCGAAGCCGCGGGCCGCCTCGACGCAGACGCGGACGGAGTCGCGGGGCACGTCGGGCTGCACGCTGTCGTCGACATGCACGGCGAGGCCTTCCTCGCGCAGCAGCGCCATCATGTCGAGGAACATCGGGTCACCGGCGAGCCGGGCATCGGTGCACACCAGGGCCCGCTTCCCGAGCCGCCGTGCAACCCTGCCGAGGGCCGCCCGCTGGTTCTTGCCGAAGAGCACCTCGCGGGGCATGCGGATGGCGGAATAGAGGGACATGGGGTTTCCTGTCGGTTGACCGCGGGGAGAGGCGTCGGGCTGGTGCGGAGCGCTGCGAAACGCAGGGCCGGGATCGGCGGTGTTTCGCAGCGTATTTGATTTCAGATCCTATAGGATATTTGATTGAATATCGCGAACCATCGTGCTATCAGCGCTGAAATGTCAAGAGGCAAACATGGCAAAGCAGCGCGCTGAAGTCGCGGGAGGCAGGGAGGGCGGGGGCGATTCGACCCCGCCTCACATTCAGCGCCCGAGCGGTCTGGCCAATGAGGTCTATGAGAATATCTATGCCCAGCTGATGTCGCTCCGGATCGCGCCGGGGTCGCGCATCACCGTCGACAATCTCGTGCGCGAGCTCAACGTCTCGCAGACGCCGATCCGCGAAGCCCTCGGACGCCTGGAAGGCGAGGGGCTGGTGGTGAAGACCCATCTGGTCGGCTACAACGCGGCGCCCCAGATCACCAGGAAGCAGTTCCAGGAGCTCTACAGCCTGCGTCTGCTGCTCGAGCCCGACGGCGCCCGCCGCGCGGCGCTGGCGATGACGGACGAGCAGCTGGCCGAGCTCGCCGACGCCGCCGGCGTGATGTCCCGCCGCAGCGGCAGCGCCGACGAGCGCGTGCGCTATTCGCAGTTCGCCCGCCAGGATGCCATCTTCCACGACATGATCCACAAGATCGGCGGCAATGAGCTGATCCGCGGGACGCTGGCCCATCTCCATACGCATTTCCACATCTTCCGCCTGCTGTTCCACTCCCGCGTGACCGAGGAGGCGCTGGAGGAGCACGAGGCGCTGCTCGGCGCCTTCAAGGCGCGCGACGGAGAAGCGGCTGCCGGCGCCATGTACAGGCATATCGAACGCTCGCGCGACCGCCTGCTGCCGGTGTTCGAATAGATGACGATCGCCCTGCCTTCCGCAATGCACGATGCCCGCGAAGTCGGCTCGCCCGGCCCGTCCCGCTTCATGCGGGTCGAGGGCCTCGGCAAGGCCTATGGCCCCAACACGGTGCTGGCGGATGTGACGCTCGACATCGTGCCCGGCGAGATCCACGCCATCATCGGCGAGAACGGCGCGGGCAAGTCGACCTTCATGCGCCTGCTCTCCGGCCATGTCAGGCCGACGGCCGGGACGATCAGCCTCGACGGCCGTCCGATCGCCTTCTCCGGCCCGCCCGCCGCCGAGGCGGCCGGCATCGTGCTGGTCCACCAGGAGATCCTGCTCGCCGAGGGGCTGACCGTCGCCGAGAACCTCTTCCTGGGGCGCGAACTCACGCGCAGGGGCATGGTCGACGACCGTGCCATGCGGCGCATCGCCAGCGAGAAGCTCGCGGCGATCGGCTGCACCGTATCGCCCGACATGGCGATCAGGAAGCTCGCCATCGCGGACCGCCAGCTCGTCCAGATCGCCCGCGCCCTGCTGGACGACCACCGGCTGGTGATCTTCGACGAGCCGACGGCGGTGCTGACCAACGAGGAGGTCGGGCGGCTGCTCGACGTCATCCGCGGCCTCAGGGCCCGCGGCGTCGCGGTCCTCTACATCTCGCACCGCCTCGACGAGGTCGAGCAGATCGCGGACAAGATCACGGTCCTGCGCGACGGCCGCATGATCGGCAGCTATGTCGGACATACCCTGACGCAGGCCGACATGGCCCGCCTGATGGTTGGCCGCGAATTGTCGATGCTCTACCCGCCCAAGCGCGGCGTCTGCGGCGGCGCGCCGCTGCTGGAAGTCGAGCATGCCCATGTCCCCGGCTTCATCGAGGACGTCTCCTTCACCCTGCGCGCCGGCGAGGTGCTCGGCTTCGGCGGCATGATCGGCGCCGGCCGTTCCGAACTGTTCGAGGCTCTTCTCGGGCTGCGCCCGGGCAAGGCGGGCGCCGTCCGCGTGTCGGGCAAGCCCGTCCGCATCCGCTCGCCCCTGGACGGCATCGAAGCGGGCATCGGCTACCTCACCGAGGACCGCAA
The DNA here is from genome assembly GCF_030814655.1 of Labrys monachus. Classification (NCBI taxonomy): domain Bacteria; kingdom Pseudomonadati; phylum Pseudomonadota; class Alphaproteobacteria; order Hyphomicrobiales; family Xanthobacteraceae; genus Labrys; species Labrys monachus. The sequence continues at coordinate 3,476,183 of NZ_JAUSVK010000001.1, read as the reverse complement.
AGGCAAGGGCCTGCTCCTGAAGGAGAGGCTCGCCCCGAACCTCACGCTCTCGGCCCTGTCGCGGTTCCACCGGCGGCCCTTCCTGGAGACGCGGCGCGAAGACGCGGCACTCGGCGCGGCCATCGAGCGCTACGACATCCGCCTGCGCAGCCGCCATCTGGTCGCAGGCCAGCTCAGCGGCGGCAACCAGCAGAAGCTGCTGCTCGCCAAGGTGCTGATGACCGATCCGGCCATCGTCATCATCGACGAGCCGACGCGCGGCATCGATATCGGCAACAAGCGCCAGATCTACACCTTCATCCAGGACCTTCTGCAGGCCGGCAAGGGCTGCATCGTGATCTCCTCCGACCTGCAGGAACTGATCGGCCTGTGCGACCGCATCCTGGTGATCCGGGCCGGACGGATCGCCGCCGAACTCAGCGGCGAGGCGATGACGGAGCACAATGTGATCCTCGCGGCGACCGGCAGCCGCGAACCCCTGGCATCCCCGCAGGAGACCCCACGATGAGCGACACCACCGTCCCGGTTCTGCGCGAGGCACGGCGCTGGCGGATCGACTGGGTCGATGCCGGCCCGTTCATCGCGCTGATCGCCCTCGTCCTGATCGGCTTCCTGATCAATCCCGATTTCCTCTCGCTCACCAACATCACCAATGTCGTCACGCGTTCGGCCTTCATCGCCATCATCGCGGTGGGCGCGACCTTCGTGATCTCGTCGGGCGGCCTGGACCTGTCCGTCGGCTCGATGGCGGCCTTCGTGACCGGCATCATGATCATGGCGATGAACCATCTGGCGCCGAGCATGGGCCACGGCGCCATCCTCGCCGGCATGGCGCTGGTGCTCTGCGCCGGCGCCCTGTGCGGGCTCTTCAACGGGCTGATCGTCACCATCGGCCGCATCGACCCGTTCATCGCGACCCTCGGCACCATGGGCATCTTCCGGGCCCTGATCACCTTCCTGGCCGATGGCGGCACCATTCCGCTCGCCCGGGATCTGCGCGACACCTTCCGCCCGGCCTATTTCGGCACCGTGCTGGGCGTGCCGATCCCGATCCTGGTGTCGGCGGCGGTGGCGCTCGCCGGCGCCTTCGTGCTCTATCGCACCAAATATGGGCGCCGCTGCGCCGCCGTCGGCGCCAATGAGGACGTGGCGCGCTTCTCCGGCATCTCGGTGGCGCGCATCCGCACCATCGCCTTCGTCATCCAGGGCGCATGCGTCGCCATCGCCGCCATCTGCTACGTGCCGCGGCTCGGCGCGGCCACGCCGACCACCGGCCTGCTGTGGGAGCTGCAGGTGATCACCTCCGTCGTCATCGGCGGCACGGCGCTCGGCGGCGGCAAGGGGCACATCTGGGGCACCATCGCCGGCGCCGTCATCCTGGAGATGATCGCCAACCTGATGGTCCTGTCCGATTTCATCTCCGAATATCTGGTGGCCGCAGTCCAGGGCGTCATCATCATCATCGCGATGCTCATCCAGAGATTCTCCAGATAACCCGTGCAAGAGCCGCACGGCACCTTACGAAAAGGCTCATTTTGGGAGGACTACATGATTAAAATCAAGAGCTTGGCGATAATGGGCGCCATAGTGGCACTGGCCGCCGCGCCGGCCTTCGCCCAGGACAAGAAGACCATCGCGGTGTCGATCCCCGCCGCCGACCACGGCTGGACCGCCGGCGTCGTCTACCATGCCAAGGCTGCTGCCGATGAGATCAAGAAGGCCTTCCCGAATATCGACGTCATCGTCAAGACGTCGCCCTCGGCCGAGGCGCAGGTCAGCGCCCTCGAGGATCTCTCGGCCTCCCGTCACATCGATGCGCTGGTCATCCTGCCCTATTCCTCGCAGGAACTGACCGAACCGGTGAAGGCGGTCAAGAAGGCGGGGGCCTTCATCACCATCGTCGATCGCGGCCTCACCGACCCCACGGTCCAGGACCTCTATGTCGCTGGCGACAACATCGCCGTGGGCGCCAACACCGCCAAGTTCATGGTCCAGAAGCTCGGCGGCAAGGGCGATGTCGTGGTCATGCGCGGCATCCCCACCGTCATCGACGACGAGCGCATCAAGGGTTTCCAGGACGTGGTGAAGGGCACCGGCGTCAAGGTGCTCGATATCCAGTATGCCAACTGGAACAGCGACGATGCCTTCAAGCTGATGCAGGACTATCTCGCCAAGTTCCCGCACATCGACGCGGTCTGGGCCAATGACGACGACATGCTGATGGGCGCTCTCGAAGCCATCAAGCAGTCCGGCCGCACCGACATCAAGCTCGCCCTCGGCGGCAACGGCATGAAGGAGGTCGTCAAGAAGGTCATCGACGGCGATGCGCTGACGCCGATCGAGACCCCTTATCCGCCCTCGATGATCAAGACCGCCATCTACATGACGGCTGCCCAGTTCAACGGCCAGGCGCCCATCCGCGGCGCGCTCAAGCTCGATGCGCCGCTGATCACCAAGGACAATGCGAAGGAATTCTATTTCCCCGATTCGCCCTTCTGACGACGACCGGAGGCGGCAGGATCGAAGCCTCGCCGCCTTCGGCTGATTTCCCTCCAAGCAGAGAAGAGCCGATGCCCGCCAAGAAAATCCTGATGCTGTGCGGTGAGTTCACCGAGGAATATGAGATCTTCGTCTATCAGCAGGCGATGGAAGCGGTCGGCCATACCGTGCATGTGGTATGCCCCGACAAGAATGCCGGCGACACCATCGCCACCTCGCTGCATGATTTCGAAGGCCACCAGACCTATACGGAAAAGCTCGGCCACAGGGTGCTGATCAACAAGACCTTCTCCGAGATCAAGGTCGAGGACTATCACGCCGTCTATTGCGCCGGTGGCCGCGGGCCGGAATATATCCGCACCGACAAGCGCATCCAGGCGCTGGTGCGCCATTTCCACGAGACCGAAAAGCCGATCTTCACCATCTGCCACGGCGTGCAGATCCTCGTCGCCGTCGACGGCGTGGTGCGCGGCAAGAAGGTGGGCGCGCTCGGGGCCTGCGAGCCGGAAGTGACCCTGGCCGGCGGCACCTATATCGATCTGTCGCCCACCGAAGCCTATGTCGACGGCACCATGGTGTCGGCGAAGGGCTGGACGGCGCTGGCCGCCTTCATCCGCGAATGCCTCAAGGTGCTGGGCACCGAGATCCGGCACAACTGATCCGCTCGCCGCCGGGCTTTCAGCACGAAATCATATCCCGACGCATATAGGCATGCACGCACAAGGCCGGGCAGGGCGCTTTTCTCGGAAAGGCGTCCTGCCCGGCCGCGGTTTGGGATTTCACGCCGATGGCCTGACGCCATCGGGCGCCGGCGTCGCTCCGGACATCTCCGTTGACCGTTTCCGTAGCTGAGGAGAGAATGGCGGACGCCCGGCGTTTTCGCCTGCGGGGGACGGTCCTTCGTTCGTCCCGTCAGCCTTCTCCAGACTCCATGGAATAATGTCATGCTGCCGTCAGGGCGTCCTGCGCCTCGCTCCGGTAAGAAGATCCTGAGCTTCAATCTCCTCGACATGCCGACGGTCAGCCACAACAATTACGGCCTGTGGCGCCACCCGCATAATCGCAAGCGCTACAACGACCTGAAATACTGGACGGACTTCGCCCAGTCCTGCGAGCGGGCCCTGTTCGATACGCTGTTCTTTGCCGATGTCCTCGGCGTGGCGGCGGGCTATGGCGGCAACAACGACATCGCGATCCGCGAAGGCATGCATGTGCCGCTGAACGATCCGCTGATGGCGATTTCCGCCATGGCCGCGGTGACGCGCCATCTCGGCTTTGCCGCGACCGTCTCCACCACCTATGAGGCGCCCTTCGCCCATGCGCGGCGCATGTCGACGCTCGACCACCTGACCGACGGGCGCATCGGCTGGAACGTCGTCACCTCCTACCTGCCGAACGCCAACGAGAATTTCGGCGTCGCGCCCGACAGATACACCCATGACGAGCGATACGATCTCGCCGAGGAATTCATGGCGGTCTGCTACAAGCTGTGGGAGGGCAGCTGGGCGGACGACGCGGTCGTCCGCGACATGACGGCCGGCGTCTATGCCGACCCGGCCCGGGTGCGCCGCATCGACCATCTGGGCCCGTATTTCCAGGTTGCCGGCCCCCATCTGGTCGAGCCTTCGCCCCAGCGCACGCCGGTGATCATCCAGGCCGGGAGTTCCGGCCGCGGCAAGGCGTTTGCAGCCAGGCATGCCGAGGCCGTCTTCATCGGCGGCCGGTCGGCGGAGGCCTACCGGCAGAACGCCGCCGACGTCCGCGCCGAAGTGGTCCGCCAGGGCCGCGCGGCGGCCGACGTCAAGATCCTCGCCGAAATGGGCTTGATCGTCGCGCCGACCCAGGCCGAAGCGGAGGCCAAATTCGCGGATTTCCAGGCGATGAGCAGCGCCGACGGCTATCTGGCCCATCATTTCGGCTCGGGTGCGGACCTCCTGAAATATGATCGCTCGAAGACCATCGAGGAGATCGCGGCCGAAGGCGGTCCCGGCGCCGGCTTCCTCAGCCGCTATACCTATCCGCCGGGCACGACGGTCGGCCGGGTCATCGACCAGGCGACGCGGCTCGACTCGTCCCGGTCCCTGTTCACCTGGGGAACGCCCGAGCGCGTGGCCGACAAGATCGAGGAATGGGCGGAGACGCTCAGCGTCGACGGCTTCCTGATGCGGCAGATGATCTCGCCGCGCTCGGTCGACGATTTCGCCGATCTGCTGGTGCCGGAAATGCAGAAGCGGGGCATTTATCGCGAGCGCTATGAGGCCGGCACGCTGCGCGAGAACATGTTCGGCACGCCGACGCCGCGGGTGCGCCCGAGCCATCCGGCGGCCGCCTTCGCCTTTGCCGCGCCGTGAACGGGGATGGCAGGCCCTTCGGGAAGGGCCTGCCGGAGGGCTTCAGGGCAGCCTCGCCAGGCGCTCCAGGAGCAGGGCGTAGAAGCCGTCATTGTCGAGGTCGCGAAGCACCATGCAGTTCGGCGGCTTCTTGGTGACGTTCCACCAGTCCACCACCGTCATGCCGGCGGTGAGCGGCGAGACCAGGTCGATCGCGACATGGCACATCCGGCCGCCGAAGAGATCGGGGCGGAGGAGATAGCCGATGACGCAGGGATCGTGCAGCGGATAGCTGTCCGTCCCGAATTTCTCGTTGCCGAAACGCTGGTAGAACTCGGCCATCCCGGCAGACTGGATCGCCGTATTGGACCCGACAGTCCGTAATTCGGCGAGCCAGCCCGGGGTCAGGATGGCTTTATAGGTGCAGTCGATCGGCACCATCGCCAGCTTCACGCCGGAAGTGAAGACGACATGGGCGGCATGCGGGTCGACGAAGATGTTGAACTCGGCCGCCGGCGTAGTGTTGCCGCCCTCGAAGAAGCCGCCGCCCATCAGCACGACTTCGGCGATGCGCGGCACGATGGCCGGCTGCTTGACCATCGCCATGGCGAGGTTGGTCATCGGGCCGAGCGTGCACACCGTGACGGTGCCGGGCGGCGCCGCCATCAGGCTGTCGATGATGAAATCGACGCCGTGCTTCTCCCCGAGCGGTGCCGAGGGCGCCGGCAGGTCGCAGCCGTCGAGGCCGGAGTCGCCATGGACATATTCGGCCGTGAAGAGGGAGCGGACCATCGGGCGCTCGCAGCCCGGATAGACGGGGATATCCGCGCGGCCGGCCAGTTCCAGCACCATCTGGGCATTGAGCGTGGTGCGGGCGAGCGGCACGTTGCCGGCGACGGCGGTGACGCCGATCACCTCCAGCTCGTCCGGCGAGCCGAGCGCCAGGAGCATGGCGAAGGCGTCGTCCTGGCCCGGGTCGGTGTCGATGATGATCTTGCGGGGCGTCGCCATCACGGCATGCCCTCGGCGGTGAAGAGCGGCTTGGCGCGCTGCCACACGCTCTCGGCGACGATCTGCGCCTCGCGGATCGCCTCGGCCTCGTCCATGCGGGTGAGGCGCTGGTCGTCCACCAGGCATTCGCCGTCGACGAACACATGCGTCACGTCGCGGCCGCAGGCGTTGTAGACGATGTTGGTGATGAGGTTCTCGACCCGGAGCGGATTCATCCAGGAGGTCGACACGTCGAGCAGCATGACGTCGGCCCGCTTGCCGGGCTCGAGCGAGCCGATCTGGCTTTCGAGGTTGAGGCAGCGGGCGCCGTCGATCGTCGCCATGCGCAGGACATCGCTCGCCACACGTATGCCGACCTCGCCGTAGAGCACGCGCGCGATGACGATCGCCGAGCGCATGACGTTGAACATGTCGTTGGAGAGCCAGTCGGTGCCGAGCGACACCTTCATGCCGGCGTCGTAGATCTTCTTCATCGGCGGGTAATAGGCGCGCTTGCCGACCAGGAAGGCCGTGTGGCTCATGCAGGAGCCGGTGTCGACCATCATGCCGATGTCTTCATCGTCCATGTAGACGCAATGGGCGCCGATGAAATCGGGCCCGAGCATGCCGAGTTCCTGCAGCAACGGGATCGACTTCTTGCCCCACAGCTTCACCATGAACTCGTTCTCGCCGGGAACAGCGCACAGGTGGGTGTGGAGCCCCACGCCGTATTTGCGGGCGAGTTCGCCGAGCCGGCCCATGCTCTCGGGCTTCAGGCGGTCGGGGCCGTCGGGCGCGACGCGGCAGGTGATGCGGCCATTGGCCTTGCCGTGCCAGTTCTCGATAAGATCGATCGCCTCGTCGAAGCCCTTCTCGAGCAGATGCTCGTCCCAATTGCGCTCGAACCGGCCGAAGCCGATCTTCGAGGAATCGACTTCGCGGACCTCAGCCGCCACGATGCCGCGCAACCCGACGGCCTCGATGATGCGTGCCGATTGCGGCTGCTGCCACCAGCATTCGTTGATGGTGGTGGTGCCGGTCTTCAGCATCTCGATGCCGTGCACGATGCCGGGGAGATAGACGTCGTCGAAGGTGATGATGTTCTCGTGCATGCCGAGCGCGATGTTGAACGGGCCGCCGAACGTCGGCACGTCCTCCGTCAGGGCCTTGGTCAGCGCGCCGGCCAGATGGGTGTGCGTGTTGACGAAGCCGGGCAGGATGGCGCGGCCCCTGGCGTCGATCACGCGGTCCGCGGTTTCCTTCTGCGGGGCGAGATCCGCCGCCGGCCCGACCGCCAGGATCCCGGTCTCGTCGAACAGGATGGCACCGTCGCGGATCACGGCGGTTCCGTCGCCGCTCATGGGTATGAGGTAGCCGCCGCCTATATAGGTCTGCATCACTGTCTCCGACGTTGGGGATGGGGGGCGTCCGGGCGCCGGGCGCCGACGCTGCCGTTGAGGAAGAGGGCGTGAAGATGGTCGCGCTCGACCGCGCCGACCGGCATGTCGGCGACGGCCTGGCCGCGCACCATGACGACGACCCGGTCGGCGATCGCCAGGCCGCGCGCGACATTCTGCTCGACCAGCAGGACGGGAATGCCGCGTTCGCGCCGGATGCGCTGGATGGCGGCGAAGACGATGTCGATCATGGCGGGGGCGAGGTCGCTGGACGGCTCGTCCAGCAGCAGGACGCTCGGGTCCGACATCAAAGTGAGGGCGATGGACAGCATGCGCCGCTCGCCGCCGCTGAGCGCGCCCGCCGTGGCGCCGAGCCGCTCGCCGAGGCGGGGGAAGAGGTCGAGGACGGCCGTCTGGGCCGCCGCTCTCCTGGCGGGCTGCAGATAGGCGCCCATGCCGAGATTGTCGCGCACGCTGAGGCCGGAGAACACGTTGGCGTTCTGCGGGACATAGCCGATGCCGGCGGCCGCGCGCCTGTGGGGCGCCCAGCCCGTGATGTCGGCGGTGCCCTTGTACAGCCGGCCGCCGCCGATCGCCGTCAGCCCCATGATCGTCTTGAGGAGCGTCGACTTGCCCGAGCCGTTGGCGCCCAGCACCAGGAGGATCTCGTCCGGACGCAGCTCCAGGGTGACGTCGTCGAGGATGGTGAGCGGGCCGTAGCCGGCCGTCACGGCCTGCAGGCGAAGCGAGGGCGGCGCCGAAGCCGTCGGCAGGGTCGTGCTCACGCCACTTCTCCCAGATAGGACCGCATCACCCGCTCGTCCTGCCGGACGTCGGCGGGGGTACCGCGCGCGATGATGGCGCCGGCATCGAGCACCACGACCTCGTCGCAGACATCGGCGATCATCTCCATATTGTGCTCGATCAGCAGCACGGTGCGCCCTTCGCCGGCCATCGCCTTGAGGAAGACGATCTGCTGCTCGACCAGCACCGGATTGACCCCGGCGGCGGGTTCGTCGAGCAGGATGACGCGCGGTTCGCTCATCAGCGCCATGCCCATGGAGAGGAGCTTCTGCTGCCCTCCCGAAAGGCTGCCGGCGGGGTGGTTGGCCAGATGCGCCAGCCCCAGCCGCTGCAGCATGGCATAAGCGGCCTGCGCGCAGGCCGCTTCGGCCCGGCGGCTGACGCCGGGGCGCAGCAGCAGCGTCATCAGGCTCTCGCCCGGCTGGTTTCGCCGGCCGACCATCATGTTCTGGATGACGGTCAGGCGCCGCGCGAGGCGCGAGATCTGGAACGTCCGCGCCACGCCCCGGGCGGCCACCTGGTCGGGCCGGCCGGCCGGCACCGGCACGCCGTCGATGGTCACCGCGCCGCTGTCGGGCGCGATGGCGCCGGCAATGACGTTGAGAAGCGTCGACTTGCCCGAGCCGTTGGGGCCGATGAGGCCGAGGATCCGGCCGGGCCGGGCTTCCAGGCTGACGCCGTCGAGCGCCCGGACGCCCGAGAAGGCGACGGTAACGTCACGGATCAGCAGCATGGATCGTCACCTTGCGTTCGGGAAAGAGGCCCTCCCGGCGGAACAGGAAGACCAGCACGAGGATGAGGCCGAACACGCCGAGCCGGAGATTGGCGACGAGGTCGAAGGGCAGGCCGCTCCAATCCGCGACGAACCGGGTGGAGACGCTGATGATCTGCACGAAGGCGGTGCCGACGACCGCGCCCACCAGCGATCCGGCTCCCCCGAGGATGAGGGCCGTCCAGACGATGAAGGTCTCGCCCACCGTGAAGGAGGATGGCGCGACATATCCCACGATATGGGCATAGAGAATGCCGGCGAGGGCCGCCATCAGCCAGGAGACCAGCGTGATCACGGCCTGGGCGCGGAACGGATTGCGCCCCAGCGTGGCGGCCAGCAATTCGTCTTCGCGCAGCACCCGCAGGAGCCGTCCGAGCGGGGAGCGGTCGATGCGGCGGGCGAGGAGCAGCATCGCGGCCAGCAAGGCCACGGCGAGCACCATCGCGACCACCGGATCCGATACCCGGGGCACCGCCGTGCCGTCCTGCCCGCCGGCGATCGGCGCGACATTGACCATCAGGAGGCGGAACAGTTCGGCCGCCCCGAGGGAGACCAGCGCCCAGTAATCCTGGGACAGCCGGCCGGCGGGAACGAGGACGACCAGGCCGCCCGCCGCCGCGAGGACGAGCCCGAGCACGATGCCCTCCTCCAGCGAGAAGCCGTGGGCGGCGGCGATGGCCGGCCCGTAGGCGCCCAGCGCGAAGGGGAGGATCTGGCCGAAATTGACGAGGCCCGTCAGGCCGAACTGCAGGTCCAGGCTCAGGGCCACGACCGACCAGATCGAGATCATCGTGACGGCGAAGATGAGGAAATCGAGCATGGTCAGCGCACCAGGCTGCTGCGCCGCTGGCGCGGCTTGAGGCATAGCACGAGCACCATCGCCGCCACGGCGATGGTGTCGCGGAACTGGCTCGGCAGATACCAGGGGGTGCCGGTGAACAGCGATCCGAAATCGATCCCGATCGCGATGTTCTGCACCAGCGACAACACGCAGGCGCCGGCGACGGCGCCCGCGAGGCTGCTCAGTCCGCCGATCGTCACCGCCGCGAAGACCGGAAGCAGGATCTGCAGGTCCATGTCCGGCTGCAGGCGGGTTTCGAGAGCGAACAGCGTTCCGCCGAGCGCCGCGAAGGCGCCGGCGACGAACCACATCAGCGCCGTCAGCCGGTCGGGCGGGATGCCGCGGGTCTGCGCCAGGTCGCGATTGTCGGCCAAGGCGCGCAATCCCGTGCCGAGGCGGGTGCGGTGCAGGAGGAGCTGAAGCACGATCATGGCGGCGACGGTGGTGCCGATCACCGTGAGGTCGAGGCTGGTGACGACCGCGTCTCCCAGCAGATAGCTGTCCGTATCGATGTCGAAGACGCGCGCCGCGCCGCCGAACACGGAGGCGACGGCGGAGCGAAGCAGCAGCGCCACGCCCCAGGATGCGATCATCTTGGCTTCGGGCCGCATCGCGCGGAGCGGATGGAAGACCAGGCGTTCCACGGCGATCGCCATCAGCCCGGTCAGGACGGCGGAAACGGCGGTGGCGACCGGCAGGTCGAAGCCCATGCCGCGGACGGTATAGGTCAGATAGCCGCCGATGACCGCATATTGGATATGGGCGAAATTCGCGAAGCGGACGACCGAATAGGCCAGCGCGACGCCAACCGCGATGATTGCGATCTCGCTCGCATAGATGGCCGAGTTCACTAGGATCTGGAGCAATGGATGAGCCGCAATCGACAAAGGAAGGAGGGGGCCTGCCGCCGGGAGCGGCAGGCCCGTTCTCGGGAAACGGCGCGGCTTATTTCTGGCCGACCGTGACGAACTTGCCGTCCTTGTAGCTGATGATGTCGATCGGCGGATCGATCCGCTGGCCGCGGTCGTCCCAGGTGATGGTGCCGGTCGCGCCGTCATAGCCGACGACGCTCTTGCCCATCGTGGCGGATGACAGCCCGCCGGGCGCGGCGGCCGCCCTGGCGATCAGCATGAGGGCATCATAGCCATAGAAGACGTGGGGCAGGGGCTGTTCGTCCTTGCCGTATTTGGCGGCATATTCCTCGCCGACCTCCTTGGCGACTTTGCCGGTCAGGCCGCCATTGTCGACCCCCGTCAGGCGTCCGTTCATCCACGCCTCGTTCTCGACGGTGAGGATCGAGGGATAGCCGGCATACCAGATCTGCTTGAGGCCGAGGCCGCGCGCATTCTTGAACACGGTGCGGGAATCGTCGCCATAGCCGGTGGTGACGATCGCGTCGGGCTTGGAGGCGACGAGCTGCTGGAGATCGGCGCGATAGTCGGGCTGGCCTTCGCTATAGGCGATCTTGGCGACGATCTTGCCGCCCTTGGCCTGGAAGGCGGCCGCGGATGCGTCCATCAGGCCGGTGCCGAAGGTGTTGTTGGGAACCACGAAGGCGGCGGATTTCACGCCCTGGCTCGCCACCCATTCGCCGAGCGCCTTGCCGACGATGTCGTCGAGCGGCAGCACGGAGTAGACGGTGCCGGCAAAGTCGCCGAGCTTGGCGGAACTCGACGACGTGTTGACGATCATCTTGCCCTTCTGCTTGGCGATCGGGGCCACCGCCAGCTCGATGCTCGACCCGCCGAACATGATGATGGCCGTCACCTTGTCCACGTCGTAGAGCTTGGTGGCGGCGTTGAGGGCCTCCTGCGTCTTGTATTGCGCATCCTCGATGATGAGCTTCACCGGGTGGCCGTCGACGCCGCCGGCCTTGTTCACGGTGTCGGCGGCGATCTGGATGCCGCGCACCATGTCCGTGCTGGTCTTGACGTCCATACCGGTGAGGTTGGCGATCACGCCGACCGGGATTGGCTCCTTCGTCTGCGCCTGCGCCGGCTGGCACCCGATGGCCGTCAACGCCGTCAGGCCGGCGCCGACCATCGCCTTAAAGAAACGCCTCATGGAAGCTCCTGTTCTCATCTGAATGGATACGCTGTGTTTTCGTCAGTCGTTTTCCCCGCCCGCTTCGGAGGGGCGGCTGTGATGTGTGACGCGACGCCGCGCGGACGCGGCGTCAGGCCGACGCCTTGGCGGTGTCGTCCCCGACCTGCGCCACGAGCGTGGCGCGGATCATCTGCCAGGACCGCGTCACGAGGTCCTGTGTCACCGAACTGGCCTGCTCGGGGGCTCGCGACTTGATGGCCGCCAGAAGCGACGCATTGGCTTCCGTGCTGGCGAGGACGAGATCCCGATTGTGGCGATAGCAAAAAAGGCGGTAGCGCAGCGCCTGCTTGTCGAGCCCCGAAAGGATCTGGCGCAGCGTCTCGTTGCCGCATTCGGCATGCAGCTTGTCGGTCAGGGCGACGTTGGCGGCGAAGGCCCTGTCCCTCTCGTCGGCCTCGATCGCCTTGCCCATCTCGGCCACGAGCGCCGCGATCGACGCGATGGTTCGCGGGCTCGCCCGCCGGGCCACGCCCGCCGACGCCATCGCTTCCAGGGAGACCCGGCAGGCATAGACTTCGTCGAGCTTGCGGGCCGTCAGTTCGGTCACGAAGATGCCGACCCGCGGCTGCCGCTCGACCAGGCCGTAGGAGGCCAGGATCTGCAGCGCCTCGCGCACCGGCGAGCGGCTGACCCCGAAGCGGTTGCAGATCTCCTCTTCCACCAGGCGCGCCCCGGGGGCGAAGCGAAGATGGATGATGTCGTCCTCGAGGCGGCGGATCAGATCCTCCCCGAGGAGCCTGGGCCGCCGGAGATGCTCGTTCGCCGAATGATTGGCCGCCATGGGATTCTGTGCCTCCGAGGATGGTTGCAACCGACGGTCCCGGCAGGAAAGGGGCTCCCGCCGGCATGTGCAAGAAGGGACTGGACAAGGGCGGCCCTTCTCTGCTTTCCTGTATACTGTCGACCGTATATTAGAACGAGTCAAGTCCTGTAGGCAGTCGTTTTCCTCACATGCAAGGGTCAGGCCATGGTAGCGACGAGCAAGGATTCAGGGGAGAAGAAAGCCGTGGAGACGCCGGATGACCGGCTTCCGATCGTGGATCTCCGGAATTTCGCCTTCGACGAAGCCGGGGCCGAGAGCATCGCCCGCGAGGTGGATCGCATCTTTTCGGAGACGGGCTTCTGCTATCTGTCGAATACCGGCGTGCCGGACGAACTGATGGTGGAGATCTTCGAGGCCTCCAAGGCCTTCCATGCCCAGCCGCAGGCGGACAAGGAGGCGCTGGCGATCAATGCCTATCATCGCGGCTATATGGCGCCAAAGACGTCACTGATCGTCACCTCGTCGGTGGCGAACGTCACCAAGCCGAACAACAGCGAATCGCTGCTGATCATGCACGAGGTGCCGGAGGACGATCCGCGCTTCGGGCAGGACCTGCAGGGCCCCAACCAGTGGCCGGCGAAGCTGCCCGAGTTCCGCGAGACCGTCACCCGCTATATCGACGCGCTCGAGACGCTGGCGCGCCGGTTCACGCAGATCATCGCCCGGGCCCTCGGGCTGGATCCGCATGCGCTCGACCACCATTTCAACCGTCCCACGACATTCCTGCGCCTGCTCCATTATCCGCCGCAGCCGGACGCCGCCGACGACGAATTCGGCTCGGCGCCGCATACCGACTATGGCTTCATCACCATCCTGCTGCAGGACAATGTCGGCGGCCTCGAAGTGCGCCGCCGCGGCGGCGGCTGGATCCGCGCCGTGCCCGTTCCCGGAACCTTCGTCATCAATGTCGGCGACATCCTGTCCCGCTGGACGAACGGACGCTGGCAGTCGACGCCGCACCGCGTGCAGAACAAGAATGTCGTCGACCGCTATTCGGCGCCGTATTTCTTCGACCCGGACATGGCGGAGACGATCACCTGCCTCCCGGCCTGCGTGCCTGCCGGCGAAGCCCCGCGCTTCGAGCCTGTGCTCTACGGCGACTATCTGATGGAGCGCATCGACAAGAATTATCAATATCGCAAATCGGTTTCGGGCGGCGCCTGATCCGGCGGGCGCCCGAGGGTTCGGCACCGCGCGGCCGCCGAAGGCGGCGCGGCGCTTTCGGCCGTGCCGCTCATTCGCGCTGGGCCTGAACGAGGCCGTGCCGGTGCCGGTGGGCCCAGCCCGCCAGGCCCGTTCCCAGCAAGGCCGGGATGCCGAGGAGGGCGAAGGCATGGACATAGGAGCCCAGCCAGGAATAGACGAGGGCGAACGTCGAGGGCCCGAGCACGACGCCGGCGAAGGTGTAGACGAGCACGTCGCCGGTGAGCGTGCCGGAACCGCCCGCGGCGCTGGACGGGCTCAGCCGCGCCGTCTCGGCGAGCATGACGCCGTTCCAGCCGACCGAGCACAGTCCGGTCACGCAGAGGAAGGCGATCTCGGCGCCGACGGGCATCGACGGACCGAGGGCGAGCGCCACGCAGCACGACGCCGTCGCCGCGCCGAGGAAGGACAGCACCAGAAAGCCGGCGTCGAGGAGGTCGGCGACGATGCCCCATAGAATACGCCCGCCGGCGCCGCACAGCTGCACCGCGGCGGCCATGCCGGCCGCCGAGACCGGCGTCCAGCCCAGTTCCTCGACCAGCATAGTCACCACGAAAGCCGAGACGCAGAGCTGGATGGCCGAATAGAACAGGCCGAGCAGCGACAGCACGACAAGCCCCCGGTGCCGCCAGACGATCGACTGGCCCCGCCAGACGGTCTTGAGGTCCACGGCCGTGGCCGGCTTGCGGTCGTCGTCCCACCATTCGCGCAGAACGAAAAACAGCAGGGCCAGCGCCAGGCTCGGCAGAGCCCCGGCCAGGACCGCCCCCTGCCAGCCCAGTGCCGAGGCGAGGTGAGGAAGGCTGACGGCGGCGAGCATGCCGCCGGCCGGTACGCCCGCCTGCTTGACCGAGAAGATCGCGTTTCTCAGCCGCGCCGGTGTCACCCGGTTCAGCATGTGCGAAGAGCAGGGGTTGTTGAAGGCATAGCCGATGCCCAGCAGCAGCGAAGAAGCCAGCATCAGCCACAGCAGGCCGCTGGCGAGGCCCGCCATGCCGCCTCCGGCGCAGACAAGGGCGACGGCGTTGAGGCGCGCCGCTCCCCAGCGCTTGACGAGGCTGCCGGCGACCGCGGACGCGAAGATGCCGGCGAAATAGATCAGGCTGACCTGATAGCCGATCCAGGAAGGCTCGATGGACAGGCTGGAGGCGACCAGCGGCGCGATGCCGGCGAGGCTGAGGACCGATGCCGTCGCCAGCATCTGCGATGCGGTGCAGATGGCGAGGGTGCGGCCGAGGCCCGGATGGCGGCGTGACGGCGCGCCCGGCTCCCGCCCGGCGGCCGGAAAGAGGGGGGCGGCCGGGGACGCGAGCGTACCGGCCCCGTCGCTGTCGAACTCGTGCATGCCATTCATATGTACGAACTTATGCGAAAGGAATTTCGATGACAATCCTTCGAAAGGGCGTGTGAATGTACATATCGATGGTTGTGGACCTCGCCGCCTCACGCGCTGTCGTCCGCCTCCGGCGGTCCTTCGGAAGCGCTCGGCGCAGGGCGGAAGAGGCGGGTGATCTGCGGCCCGTCTCGCACGAGGGATCGTATCGCGAGCGGCGAGCCTTGCCGCCCCGGTCGTCGGTCTAATCGCGCTTCAGCGACACCGAATAGAAGAAGCGGTCGGACGGCAGGATATTGATGGACATCATCAACAGCCGCCGTCCCGTGCCGAAATAGCGGCGGGTGATCTCGAGCGCCGGCTCCCCCTCCACAGCGGAGAGTTCGGCAGCCATCCTGCCGTCCACGATCGTGGCGCGGATTTCCTGGTGGATTTCCGTCAGCGCCTCGCCCGACTGCTTTTCGACCAGCACGAAGAGCGCCTGGCGGACGACCTTCGGCAATTTGAGGGAGGAGGCGAAGCGCCAGTCGATATAGACGTCGATCCAGGACAGTGGCTGCGGCTCGCCGTCGATGCGCCGCTGGCAGCCGAGATGGAGCCAGCGGTGATTGGCGCGGCAGCCGAGCTCGGTGGCGAGCCGGCCCTTCGCCGCCACGATTTCGGAACTCTGGACCAGCAATTCCGTGCCCTCGGCGATCTCGACGAGATCGGTGGCCGACATCACCGAATAGCTGAAGCGCTTCTGGGTCTGCCGCGCCTCGACGCGCGTGCCGATACCTTTGCGCGCGCTCAGCAGGCCCTGCTGTCGGAGCTGGCCGATGGCCTGGCGTATGGTCTGGCGGCTGACGCCATGTTGCTCGGCCAGCGCCAGCTCGGTGGGCAGGAGCGAGCCGACCGCATATTTGCCGCTGCGGATATCCTCCTGGAGGGCCTTGGCGACCAGCAGATAGAGCGGCGTTCCCGGGCGGGTCCGGGCGTCGGGCAGGGACGCTTCGGAGGCCCGCTCCGTTCCCGCAGCCAGATCGATCATGTTTCGACGCTCCCCTGAAGTTCGGCGGCCGCCGCCCCGTCGACGTCGCCTTCCCCTCGGACTGCTGTGCCGCTGATCGGGAAGCGGCATAAATATTGTGCAGTCGCTCTTTTGGAAACCTCTACCCTGCTTTCTCGCGGGCGGCCACCCTTTAATGTACGGACAAAGACCCGCCTCCATCCCTCGTGGTCATATGGCACGCTCCTTGCTTGATGTTCGGCGCTAGTCCGAACTTATGACAAGGTTGCGGGACTGCCAGGCAGGCAGCGACCTGCTCTTGTCCGGGCGGCACGGCCCTGATCGGAGAGATTCATGTCGCGCAAGTCCACCTTGGTGTCCGTCGTCCTCTCAAGCTGCTTTTTCTCTGTGCTCGCTTATGGGCCGGCCTCCGCCGCCGGCCCGGATCTCGACCATGCCAAGTCGGTCGTCGAGGCGCATTCGCGCATTCCGGACTTCGTGCCGCCCGGCCCGCCGTTCAAGGCCAGGGAATGCATGGCGGGCAAGAAGCTCCTCTCCATTCCCACCTCGAGCGCCATCCCCTTCGTCGACGGCATCGAAAGCTCGATGACGGCGGTGGCCAAGGATGTCGGCTTCACCTTCCAGCAGTGGAAGAACCAGGGACGCCCGACCCAATGGGTCCAGGGCATGGATTTCGGCGCCAACAACAAGTTCGACGGCATCGACCTGATGGGCGGCATCATCCCGTCCTCGCTGGCGCCGCAGGTGGCGGCGGCCAACAAGGCCGGGGTGAAGGTGTTCGCGTCCCATTATTCCGACACCAGCCAGCCGGCGGATCCCGGGGTCGCCGTCACGCTGAAGCTGCCGTTCCACGAGGTCGGCGAAATCATCGGCAACTGGATCACCCTCAAGACCGGCGGCAAGGCCAATGTGCTGATCATCGGCTCGGACGACGTCATCCCGAGCCGGCCCTATTCGGCCAAGCTCGCCGAGACGCTCGATACGGTCTGCGGCGCCGGCTGCAAGCATCGCTACGTCAATGTGACGCTGGCCGACTGGTCGAGCAAGATCCAGACGACGGTGCAGTCGGCGCTGATCGCCGATCCCACGATCAATTACGTCGTGCCGCTCTATGACAGCATGGCCCAGTTCGTCCTGCCCGCCCTCACCATCACCGGCCACAAGAAGGACGTGAAGATCGCCACCTTCAACGGCACCCCCTTCATCGTCGACATGGTGCGCAAGGGCGACGTCGAGATGGATGTCGGCGAGAGCCTGGGCTGGATCGCCCGCTCAACCCTGGACGGGGAGATGCGCAACCTCTGCGGCCTGCCGTCCGGCGATACGCTGAACGTTCCCCTCTACATCTTCAGCAGCGACAACGCCAAGGATGCCGGCGTGCCCGCCACCTTCGACAAGGGCTATGGCGACAAGCATATCGGTGGCTTCGCCAAGCTCTGGGGGCTCGAATGACGGAGCCGCTGCCGCGCCGCTATCCGGGCGAGGCCCCGGCGATCTCGATCCGGCACCTGTCGAAGCGCTTCGGCTCCTCGCTCGTGCTCGACGACGTGGCGCTCGACGTCATGCCGGGGGAGGTCCACGGCCTCCTCGGGCAGAACGGTTCGGGCAAGTCGACGCTGATCAAGATCCTCGCCGGCTTCCACGATCCCGAGCCCGGCGCCGAGCTGCTGATGCATGGCGAGAATGTCGGCCTGCCGCTGCCGCCGGGCGCGGCGCGGCGTCTCGGGCTCGCCTTCGTCCACCAGCATCTCGGCCTCGTCCCGTCGCTGACGGTGCTCGAAAACCTGCTGATCGGCGACATCGCCTCGAAGACGCGCTGGCGGGTCGACTGGCGCCGGGAGGCGGCGAAGGCGCGCGACACCTTCGCCCGCTTCGGCCTGACGATCGATCCGATGGCCAAGATTGGTGACTTGCCGCAGGTCGAGCGGGCGCTGGTGGCGATCGTCCGCGCCTTCGAGGATATCCGCACCTCCGCCAAGGGCGGCCAGGGCGTGCTGGTGCTCGACGAGCCGACACCCTTCCTGCCCAAGGTGGGTGTCGACCAGCTGTTCGCCCTCGTCCGCACCATCGTGAAGGAGGGCGCGGCGGTCATCTTCGTGTCGCACGACATCGACGAGATCCGGGAGATCACCGACAGGGCCACGGTGCTGCGCGACGGCCATCTCGCCGGCACGGTCGTCTCCAGGAACGCGACGGCCGACCGCTTCGTCGAGCTGATCATCGGCCACCGGGTGAGCCTCCACAAGACCGCGACCAAGTCGCTCGCCGGCAGGCCCGCGGCGGTATCGGCCGAAGGGGTGACCGGCGCCATCGTCCGGGATGTCTCGCTCACCGTCCGCCGCGGCGAGATCCTGGGCCTCACGGGCCTGATCGGCTCGGGCTTCGACGAGATACCCTATCTCCTCTACGGCGCGAGGCCGGGGAAGGCCGGCACGCTGGTGATCGACGGCCGGAGGCTGGCCGTCAGCCGGATGTCGCCGCCGGCCGCGCTCGCCGCCCGCCTCGCTTTGCTGCCGTCCGACCGGCTCGGCGCCGCCGGCGTCGGCAGTCTCTCCATCGCCGACAACATGCTGCTGCCCGCCCTTGCCGATTTCATGCGCTGGTTCGGGCTGGACGGGGCGGCGATCGGGCGCCGCGCCTTCGAGCTCGGCAGCGCCTATGACGTGCGTCCGAACCGGCCGGAGCTCACTCTCGTCTCCCTCAGCGGCGGCAACGCCCAGAAGGCCCTGATGGCGAAATGGCTCCAGACCTCGCCGCGCCTGCTGATGCTCGACGAGCCGACGCAGGGCGTCGACGTCGGGGCGCGCCAGCAGCTCTTCGCCGCCCTCGAGCACGCGACCACCCAGGGGACCTCGATCCTCGTCGCCAGCACAGACTACGAGCAGCTCGCCCAGATCTGCGACCGCGTCCTGGTCTTCGCCCGGGGACGCGTCATCCAGACGCTGGAAGGCGCGGCCATCAGCAAGGATGCCATCGCCGAGCAATGCCTGCGCAGCGTGGGCGCGGCCGATGCGGATTCCATATCGGAGGCTACAGCAGCATGACGAACGCATCCGAAACAGCCGGTGCCAAGCATTCGGCATCCGCCCCGCGCGGCAGAGCCGCTGTCGCTGGGGTGAACTGGGCTCGCTTCGCCGAAGCCTATGCACTTCTCGCCGCCACCATCGCGCTCGGCGCCTTGTTCGGCCTTCTGGTGCCCGGCATCTTCCTGTCGTGGAACAACATCTCCACCATGCTCGGCTCCCAGGCGGTCCTGGTTGTCCTCGGCCTCGCCTTGATCATCCCGCTCACCGCCGGGGATTTCGACCTGTCGATCGCCAGCAACCTGACGCTCTCCGCCATGATCGTGGCGGTGCTCAACGCCCAGCTCGGATGGCCTCTGCTGGCCGCCATGGCGGCGGCCCTCGCAGCCGGCGTGGTCGTCGGCATCGTCAACGCCGCCTTCATCCTCTATTTCCGCATCCCCTCGCTGATCGTCACGCTCGGGACCAGCACCTTCATCGGCGGCATCGTGTTGTGGATCAGCGATTCCAACACGATCAGCGGCATCGACAACGATCTCGTCGACTGGGTGGTGGTGCGCCATCTGTTCGGCATTCCGCTCGCCTTCTATTACGCGCTGCTCCTGTGCATCGCGATCTGGTATTTTCTCGGCCATACGACGGCCGGACGCCGGCTCCTCTTCGTCGGCCGCGGCCGCGAGGTGGCGCGCCTGTCGGGGATCCGGGTGGAGCGCGTGCGCTTCCTGTGCCTGATCGCTTCGGGCGTGATCAGTTCGGCAACGGGCATCCTCTATGCGGGGACGATCGGCGCGGCCGACCCGATGTCCGGGCAGACCTTCCTGCTGCCGGCCTTCGCCGCCGCCTTTCTCGGCGCGACAAGCATCACCCCGGGCCGCTTCAACGCGTGGGGCACGCTGATCGCCGTCTATTTCTTGGTGATCGGCATCACCGGCCTGACCATGCTCGGCATCCAGACCTTCGTGCAGAACCTGTTCTATGGCGGCGCGCTGGTTCTCGCCGTCGCGCTGTCCCAGCTCGTGCGCAAGCGCGAGCCGCAGGAGTTCAGCTGAAGCGGGAAGAAGGAGGCCTCGCGGCCTCTATCCCCGCCGCCGCAGCGCTTCGAGATGCAGATCGAAGACATGAGCCGGTTCGAGGAATTTGTCCGCCGTGCGCGGCAGCCGGGCCGTGGTCCGCCGCACGATGGCGGCGATGACGGGGTAGCGGCTCTTCTGCTCGGCGGTGAGGCAGGCCGGCAGGCCGGGAATCTCCGGGGCGGGTTCGGTTTCCTGCATGTCCATCGGTCCTGCCTCAAGTCAGCGTCGGAAAGCGTTCGCGCCAGGGGGTGGCGCTTTCATAGGCGAAGGCGGCCCGCAGCAGCGTCGCCTCCTCGAACCACCGGCCGACGAGCTGGATGTTGGTCGGCATCCCGTCTTCGTCGAAGCCGCTGCACAGCGTCATCGCCGGGTGGCCGCTGATGCTGAAGGGCGTCATCGCGGTGTCGCCGGTGAAGGCCGCGACGCGCTCGAAATCACCGGCCGGCGCGGCGACGTGAAAGGCGCCGGGCATCAGCAGCAGGTCGAGATCCGCCATCAGCCCGGCATTGGCCTGCGCGAGCAGCCGTCTTTCCCGCAGCGCCGCGATGTAGTCGGACGCGCCGACGCTCAGGCCCGCCATCATCTTGTCGCGCAGGGCCTGCCCCATCTCGCCGCCGCGCTCGCGGAAGTCGCGCTCGTGGATGGCGAAGGATTCGGCCCAGTTGATCACCGAGGCGGCGTTGCGGTAGCGGATGACGGGCGCGGGCAGGGCGACCGGCACGATCCTGGCGCCGGCCCGCGCCAGCGTCTCCGCGGCGGCGGCGAGCTGGGCGAGATTGGCGGGGTCCGGATGGACGCCGTCGCAGTCGCAGTCGGCGATCAGACCGATCGTCAGGCCGGCCACGCCGTCTTCAAGCCCGGCGGCATAGTCGCGGGACGTGCCGGCGGAGATCGGATCCATCGCGTCGAAGCCGGCGATGGCCTGCAGCACCACCGCACAGTCCCAAACGTTCCAGCACAACGGCCCGGCGGTGTCGAAAGCCCAGCAATTGGGCAGGATGCCGTGTCGGCTGACGAGGCCGTAGGTCGGTTTCAGGCCCTGCAGGCCGCAGGCCGCGGCCGGCAGGCGCACGGATCCGCCGGTATCGCTGCCGAGCGCGAACATCGCCGTCCTGGCCGGGACGGCGGCACCCGCACCGGTCGAGGATCCTCCGGTGAAGCGGGCGGGGTTCCAGGGATTGCGTGCGGGGGCGTAGGGCAGGTCGTCATAGACCGGTCCCATGCTGGTGCCGTATTCCCAGGTGTTGAGCTTGCCGAGCAGCACGGCGCCCGCATCGGCCAGGCGGGTCAGGGCCGTGGCGCTGAACGAGGGCACATGCTCGATCAGCAGGCGCGAATTGGCGCAGGTCCGCACCCCCTTGCTGAAATAATTGTCCTTCACCGCGAAAGGCAGGCCGTGCAGGGGCCCGCGCCAGCGCCCGGCCGCGATGTCGGCCTCCGCCTCCCGGGCGGCGAGGCGGGCCTGCTCGGCCGTGACCAGGATATAGCTGCCGATGCGGTCATCGACGGCAGTGATCCTGGCGAGACAGGCCTCCACCAGCTCGACCGGCGACAGGCGGCGGCTGCGTATCGCCTGCGAGGCCTCCCGCATGGTGAGATGCAGCAGGTCCGCGGTCCGCGCGGATGGCGCCGTGCCGTCAGACATTCGGGCCCTGCCGGATCTCGTCGGCAATCTTGCGCGGGATGAAGGCGCCGTCCGACAGGTCGCCGTTGAACTGGCCGCCCTCGACCATGACCTTGCCGCGCAGCACCGTCATGCTCGGCCAGACCGAGACGTCCCAGCCGTCCCAGGGCGAGTAATCGGCCGAATGCAGCGCCGTACCGTCGATCTTGTGCGCGAGCTTCGGGTCGAGCAGGACGATGTCGGCATCCGAGCCGACCGCCAGCACGCCCTTGCGCGGATAGAGGCCCATGATCCTGGCGGCGTTGGTGGAGATCAGCTCGACGAAATGCTCCAGCGAATAGCCGCGCTTGTCCACCATCTGGGTGTACATCAGCGAGACGCGCGGCTCGACGCCGGAATTGCCGCCGGTCGTGTCGTCGATGCGGTTGCCGAGCAGCTTGACGTCGAGCGAGCAGCAGACCTCGTCGGTGGCGACGCATTGCAGCGCGCCCGATTCCATCGCGCCCCACAGCGCCTTCTGATCCTCGGGATATTTGAGGGAAGGGTAGGTGTGATAGATCTGGCCGTTGGGCCGCTTATAATCCTCGGCCGTGTAGAGCATGTATTGGTGCAGGGATTCGCCGTAGATCGGGAAGCCCTTGGCGCGCGAGCGGGCGATGGCCTCGACGCCGGTGCGGGCGCTGGTATGGACCATGTACATCGCGGCGCCCGGCACGTTCTGGGCGAGCGCGATCACGCGGTTGAAGGAGAGTTCCTCCGAGAGCACCGTATGCGCCTCGGCGAGATATTCGAAGCCGACCTTGTCCTCGGCGATGAGCTTTTCGTACATGTGCATGACGAGGTCGTTGTCCTCGGCATGGATCAGGGCGAGGCCGCCCTCGCGCGCCAGGATCTTCAGCACCTCCCAGATCTCGCCGAAATGGGTCAGATGCGCCATGCGGCCCGGCGTGATGTCGGTGGTGAACATCTTCACCGTCGGGTAGCCCGCATGGACGAGGTCGGGAATCTCGCCCAGGATCTCGGCCGACATCGGGCTCTCCACCGCCAGATGCAGCGCATAGTCGCTGAAGCATTTGGCGTCGAACAGGGTGCGGCGCGCATCCACCGCCTCGTGCAGCGTGGTGCCGTTCTGCCAGAAGACGAAGTCGCACATCGTCGTGGTGCCGCCGAACAGGCAGGCCTTGCTGATGACCTCCGGGGTGTCGCTGGTCACCGTCAGGCCGCGGGGGCCGGGCATGGTCAGGCCGCAATGGATATGCGGGTCGATGCCGCCGGGGATGACGATCTGGCCGGTCGCGTCGACGATGCGCGCTGCGCCGACGCCCGCCAGGGTGCCTGGCCCGCCGATGGCGGCGATGGTCTGGCCGGAGACGGCGATATCGACGGTGGCCGCGCCGCCGGGGAGCACGGCCAGGCCGTTGGTGAGGACGAGATCGAACATCTTGGCATTCTCCGATGTCAGGCGGCTGCGGTGAGGCTGGATCCGATCTTTGCCGTATCGCCGGGGACGGGTGTCCAGGCGACCGGCGCGAAGGCGGCAAGGCAGGCGAGGATCTCGTCCGGCTCGATGTCGCGGACGATGAAGACGAGGCGGCTGCGCCGGTCGGCATCCGGCCAGGCGTCGAGCCATTGCGGGCGATAGATCGTGTGCTGCACGGCATGGATCACGGCGATCCCGTCAGGCCGGTCCGAGAAGGCGATCAGGCCCTTGGCCCGCAGCAGGTCCTCGCCGCGCCGGGTGGCGAGGCCGCCGAGCGCCCGGGCGAAGTCGAAACGCGTCGGCGGCCGGGTGAGCACGAGGGAGAGGGTGCGGATCCCGGCCGTGTGCGCCGGCCCGCCCTCGGTGACCGGCTGGGCGGCGAAGCGCCGCGCCGCAGTGGATGACAGCCCGTCGAAGAGGAGCGCCGCCGGTTCGTCGCCGCCCGGCAGCATGCGCCGGTCGGCCCAGGCATTGAGGCCGTCGAGCCGGCCGAGCAGGGCGCTTCCGGGCTGGGCGACATCGGTCTTGGTGAGGAGGATGCGGTCGGCGACCGCCACCTGCGCGCTCGCTTCCGGATGGCGCTCGATCGTACCGAGCCCGGCGAGCGCGTCGACCAGCGTCACCACGCCCTGGAAGGCCAGGACATGGCCGAGCATCGGGTCGGCGGCGAGCGTGTAGAGGATGGGGGCGGGGTCGGCGAGGCCGCTGGTCTCGATGACGAGACGGCGAAACATCGCGATTTCGCCGCGGTCGCGCTGCTCGATCAGGCGGCGAATGGTGGTGGCGATATCGAGGCGGCGGATGCAGCACAGGCAGCCGCCCGGCATCTGGAAGGCCTGCTCCTCGACGGCCTCGACGAGGAGGTGGTCGAGCCCCATCTCGCCGGCCTCGTTGATGATCACGGCGGTATCCGCCATGCCGGGCGAGCGCAGCGCCTTCTGCAGCAGCGTGGTCTTGCCGCTGCCGAGGAAGCCGGTCAGCACCGTGACGGCGAGCTTTTCCGGAGCGGCGGACAGCATGGACCCTCTCATGTCACGGTGGGATCGGCGGGAGCCCGCCTGTGATGCTCCGTCACGTCCTGGAACAGGCTGCCCAGGCTCAGACAGAGCGCGTCGTCATAGGGTTTGCCGACGATCTGGATCGCCACCGGCAGGCCCGTCCTTCCCGTGCCGGAAGGCAGCATCAGGGCCGGCAGGCCCGCATAGTCGAAGATCATGGTGTTGCGCGGAATGATCATCTGCAGCGGGTGGCGCGTCCGGTTCACCTCGACCGTCATGTCCTCCAGGAAGGCCGCTTCGCCGCCGAGTCCCGGCGTCACCAGCACGTCGACGCCGTCGAGGGCCTGCAGCATGCGCCGGATCACCAGCGGGCGCCGCCTCAGGGCGCGCAGGTAGTCGGCGGCGGTGAAGACGAGGCCCTGCTCGATGCGGGCGCGCGCGCCGGCGTCGAACTCGGCGATCCTCTCCAGCACCGGCTCCTGCAGGCTGGCGAGTTCCGACATCAGGATGAGGTAGCCGTCGGCATGGGCGGTGGCGATGTCGCCGAGATCGACGGGCACGAGCCGGGCGCCGAGCTTCTCGAAGACGGCGAGCGCCTCGCCCCAGGCCGAGAGCACCGCTTCGTCCTGCATCTCGACCAGCCAGCCCTCGGGCACCCCGATGCGCACGCCGCCGAGGTCGCTCACCGCCCGTTCGGCCGCGTAGCCGCCGGCGGCGGTCGGGTCGACGCCGTCCGGTCCGGCGATGAACGGGATGACGCGCCTGAGATCGTCCACCGACCGGGCCATCGGGCCGATATGGTCGAGCGTCCAGGAGAGCGGGATGACGCCGGTGCGGGGCACGAGGCCGCGCGTCGGCTTCATCCCGCAAATGCCGCAGAAGGCGGAGGGCACGCGGATCGAGCCGCCGGTATCGGTGCCCAGCGCCAGCGGCAGCAGGCGGGCCGCCAGCATCGCGCCCGAGCCGGTCGAGGATCCGCCGGTCCAGCGCGACCGGTCCCACGGATTGAGAACGGCGCCGTAGCGCGGATTATGGGCCGAGCCGCAGGCGAATTCGGTGGTCGCCAGCATGGCGAGCGGGATGGCGCCCTGCGCCCGCAGTCGGGACACGACCAGCGCATCCGACTCGGCGACCCGCTCGCCCGGCAGGAACGAGCCGCCGGTGACGGGCGCGCCCGCGACGTCGATGATGTCCTTGACGCCGAAGGGGATGCCTTCGAGCGGCCGCCCCTGGCCCCTGGCGATGCGTTCGGCGCTCTCCTTCGCGGCGGTCTCGGCACCCGCGATCATCGCCAGCACGGCATTGGCACCGGTCGGATGGGCCTCGATCCGGGCGATCAGGGCCTCGATCGTCGCGACCGGATCGGTGACGCCCTGCGCATAGGCGGCCTGGAGTTCGCCGACGCCGAATTCATGGACCGTCATGCCGTCGGGCACCTGCACGGGGGCGGGGGCCGCGGCTGTCGACGGCGGCGGGGCGAGCGCGAGAAGGTCGCGCTCCGCCCATCCGGGCTCCGGCGTGTCCGACCAGGCCGGCGGCAGTTCGCTCGGCCGCTCCGGCTTCGCCGCGATGGTGCCGGCCAGGATGGTGGCGCGCAGCACCTCCGGCGGGACGGGCCGGTTCATGCGGCGGCACGCTTCTGCATGGCGGTGCGGGACGCCATCAGCGGCTGGACCCTCTCGCCGAACTTGTCGAGGCCGGTGAGGAAATCGTCGAAGGTGAGCATGATGCCCTTGGCGCCGGGAATGGCGGCGACCTCGTCGAGCATGCGGGCGACGCTGGCATAGGAACCGACGATGGTGCCCATGTTGAAGTTCACCGCCCCCTCGGGCAGGTTGATGTGGCGGGCGGTGCCGGTCTCGCCGGCGGCCTTGTCCTTGCCGCCCTGGTCGGCCATCCACGACAGGGCGCCGACGTCGGCGCCGTCGCGGTAGTGCTTCCATTTTGCCAGCGCGAGCTCGTCGGTCTCTTCGGCGATCATCATGAAGAGCAGGTAGGAGCCGACGTCGCGGCCGCTTTTGGCGGAGGCTTCGATGAGGCGCTGCGCGGTCGGCGCGCAGGCGGTGGGCGTGTTGACGCCCACGCCCATGACGAAATTATAGTCGGCATATTCGGCCGCGAATTGCATGCCCCGCCCGCTCTGGCCCGCCGCGACGATCGGGATGTCGGCCGAAGGGGTCGGCTTCATCATGCAGTGGTCCATCTGGAAGAACCGGCCCTTGTGGTTGGATTCGCCGGTGGCCCAGAGCTCCTTCATCACCTGCACATATTCGGTGGAATAGTCGTAGCGCTGGGCGAAGTAGTCGTCGCCCGGCCAAAGCCCCATCTGGTCGTATTCGGCGCTCTGCCAGCCGGAGACGATGTTCACGCCGAAGCGGCCGGGCGCGATGGAATCGATCGTCGTGGCCATGCGGGCGACCAGCGCCGGCGGCAGGGTCAGCACGGCGGTGGAGGCATAGAGCTTGATCCGTTCCGTGACGGCGGCGAGGCCGGCCATCAGGGTGAAGGATTCCAGATTGTAGTCCCAGAATTCGGTCTTGCCGCCGAAGCCGTGCAGCTTGATCATCGAGAGGGCGAATTCGAAGCCATACCCCTCCGCCTTCTGAACGACGGCTTTGTTGAGGGCGAAGCTCGGCTTATATTGCGGCGAGGTTTCGGAGATCAGCCAGCCATTGTTCCCGATCGGTATGAAGACGCCCATATCCATCGTCGCAACTCCATTGCATTGCGCCATCGTGTCCGATGTCGAAGCAAGATCGGTGCCAAGTCGTACGGATAAGTCCGGACATGGAAAGGCATGGGCAAGGCGCGAGTACGACGATCGCCGGACGGATCCCGGCGTGGCTCGCCGCCGCCGAGGCGCGGGGCCTGCCGCGCCTGTGGGCATTTCCCTGATGTCTGATTAGGCATATGTACGAACATATAAGCTTGCATGGCCGCCCCGCGTGCCTATGGTTGCGGACCAGGGCGGTCTGGTCCATGTCGTGAAGAAGGAAGGTATGATGACCCGGATCGGGGATGCGGCGCTCGAAACCCTGTTCACCCGCGCCCGCACGTTCAGCGCCTGGCGGACGGAGCCGGTGTCGGACGATCTATTGCGCGAGCTCTACGGCCTCGTCCGGCTCGGGCCGACATCGGCCAATTGCAGCCCGGCCCGGTTCGTCTTCGTGCGCACGCCGGCCGGCAAGGAAAAGCTGAGGCCGAGCCTGTCCAAGGGCAATCTCGACAAGACGATGGCGGCGCCCGTGACGGTGATCGTCGCCTATGACACGGCGTTCTACGAGCAGTTGCCGAAGCTCTTTCCGCATGGGGATGCGAGATCCTGGTTCACGTCGAGCCCCGAACTCAGCCGGGAGACGGCCTTCCGCAACGGCTCGCTCCAGGGGGCCTATCTCATCGTCGCGGCGCGCGCGCTCGGCCTCGACGCCGGCCCGATGTCCGGCTTCGACAATGCCGCGCTCGACGCGGCCTTCTTCGCGGGAATGACCTGGAAATCGAATTTCCTCATCAATCTCGGCTATGGCGATCCGGCTGGCCAGTTCGGCCGCCTGCCGCGCCTGGAATTCGAGGAGGCCTGCCGCCTGGATTGAGACGTCCAGCCGGCGGAGCGCGGCGGAAGGAGAGTGGGCATGCAGATGCAGCCGGCCAGGAATGCCGCCGGGGAAGGCGTGGTCGAGGATGCGGCGCGCCGCGAATTTCGCGACGGGATGGCGCGCCTCGCCGCGGCGGTCAACATCGTCACCACCGACGGGCCGGCAGGGCGCGCGGGCTTCACCGCCTCGGCGGTATGCAGCGTCTCGGACAGCCCGCCGAGCCTGCTCGTCTGCCTCAACCGCTCCGCCTCCGTCTATCGAACCTTCAAGGCCAACCAGGTCCTTTGCGTCAACACCCTTGCCCACGGCCAGGAGGATCTGGCCCTGCTGTTCGGCGGCAGGACGCCGATGGAGGAACGCTTCGCCGCCGCCTCCTGGTCGTCGCTCGAGACGGGCGCCCCGGCGCTCGCCGGCGCCCTCGCGACGTTCGATTGCCGGATCACCGAGATCGTCGAGAGCGGCACGCATGATGTGATGTTCTGCGAGGTGCTCGCGGTCGGGCTCGGCGAGAGCCTGCCGGGCCTGATCTATTTCGCGCGCCGTTTCCACGGCGTGGCGATCCCCGGCTGAGGACGGCGCGATGGCGAGCGGCTTCGTCGGCGGCGAGGAGGAAGGCGGAGCCTCGTCGCCAGCGGACAAGGTGGATGCCTGCCTGGCGGCGATCGGGCGATACAATCCCGTCATCCGTTCGATGATCACCGTCCTCGGCGAGGAGGCCCGGCGCGCGGCGGCGGCGCGGGGACGCGGCGCCGGAGCGCTCCAGGGCCGGGTCGTGTCGGTGAAGGACAATGTCGACACGGCCGGCATCCGGACCACGCGCGGCTCGGCCTGGTTCGCCGACCGCGTGCCCAATGGCGACGCGACGGTGGTCCGGCGCCTGCGGCGGGCCGGGGCGATCCTGATCGGCAAGGACAATCTGCACGAATTCGCCTTCGGGGCGACTTCGCAGAACCCGCATCACGGCGCCTGCCGCAATCCGTGGAACGTCGAGGCGATTCCCGGCGGATCGAGCGGAGGTTCGGGTGCATCGGTCGCCGCCGGCTTCAGCGAAATATCCCTCGGCAGCGACACGGGCGGATCGATCCGCATCCCGGCGGCGCTGAACGGCGTATCGGGGCTGCGGCCGACCGTCGGCCGCGTTTCCAATCACGGCGTCATGCCGGTGAGCGCCGCCTACGACACCGTGGGGCCGCTCGCCCGGCGCGTCCGCGACGTGGCGGCGGCCTATGAGGTCATCGCGGGCCATGATCCGCAGGATCCGTTCAGCGTCGCCAGGCCGGTCGAGAGCTGGGCGGGGCTCCATGCCCGCGGTCTCGCCGGCCTCAGGATCGGCGTGCCCACGAGCGTGATCGCGGCCGAGGCGGAGGCCGGGGTGGCGGCCCTGGTTCGCGACGCAGTGGACGTTTTCGCCGACCTCGGCATGACGTCGTCTTCCATGGAGATCGACGGCTTCGGCGAGGCGCAGCTCGCGCTGCAGACCTGCGCACAGGTCGATGCCGCCGCGGTGCACCAGGAGCGGATGGCGCAGGATCCCGCACGCTTCGGCGCCGATGTGGCGCGCCGGCTGCGCCTGGCGGCGGCGATCCCAAGCGTCGCCCTCGCGCAGGCCCAGGCCCGCGGGCAGGCCTGGAAGCGCCAGGTCGAGACCCTCTTCGGGCGCGTCGACCTGATCGCCATGCCGACGGTCGGCTTTCCCGCTCCGCTGGCCTCGGACGCTCCCGACATGATCGCCGCCACCTACCGGCTGACGAGGCTGTGCGGTCCCTGGTCGCTCGCCGGCGTGCCGGCGCTGTCGATACCCTGCGGCTTCGAGCGGGGCATGCCGGTCGGCCTGCAGCTGATCGGCCCGCAATGGTCGGAAGCCCTGCTCCTGGCCGCCGGGGTGGCGTTCCAGGAGGTCACGGATTTCCATCGCAAGACGCCGCCTCTCGGCCAGTTGAAGGATGCACCATGAACAGGCAGGCAAGGCCGTTCGCCGCGCTCTCGGCCGTGGAGCTCGCGCAGGCGATCCACGCCGGGGACCTCGATCCGGAGACGCTGGCCCGCGCCTGCCTCGACCGGATCGCCGAGCGCGAGCCGCTCCTGAAGGCCTGGGCATATCTCGACCCCGCCGAGGTCCTGCGCCGGGCGCGCGAACTCGCCAAGCGGCCGAGCCTCGGGCCCCTGCACGGGGTGCCGGTCGCCATCAAGGACGTGATCGACACCGCCGACATGCCGACCGATCACAATTCCCCGCTCTACAACGATCACCGGCCGGGGGCGGACGCGCCCTGCGTCGAAACCCTGCGGGCGGCGGGCGCCCTCATCATCGGCAAGACCGAGACCACCGAATTCGCGGCCGCCGGGCGCAATCCGTGCACGCGCAATCCTCATGACGCCACCCGTACGTCGGGCGGGTCGTCCGCCGGTTCGGCAGCGGCCGTCGCCGACGGCCAGGTGCCCCTGGCGCTCGGCACCCAGACCGGCGGCTCGACCATGCGGCCGGCGTCCTTCTGCGGCGCCTATGCGCTCAAGCCGACATGGGGGACCGTGAGCCGCGAGGGCGTGAAGCTCTATTCCCTGAGCCTCGACACCGTGAGCTGGTATGGCCGGTCGGTCGCCGATCTCGACCTCGTCGCCGCCGTCTTCGGCATCGGCGCGGAGCCGGTGCCGCCGCCGCCCGTCGCGGGCCTGCGCATCGCCCTTTGCCGCTCGCCCGAATGGCAGGTGACCGAGCCCTCGATGCGGGCCGCGTTCGACCGCGCCGGCCGGGCCCTGGGCGAGCTCGGCGCCGGCATCTCCATGCTCGATCTGCCCGACGCGTTCTCGCGCCTGTCGGCGGCGCATAAGGTCATCCTGTTCAGCGAGGGGCGGGCCGCCTTCCTGAACCTCTATCGCAATCGCTACGACCTGCTGCACGAGGACTTCCGGCATCGCGTGGAGAACCGCGACGGCTTCTCGAACGAGGATCTCGTCGCCGCCTACGACCTCTCCGCCCAATGCCGCATGGCCTTCGACGGGATCGCGGCGGACTATGACGCGATCCTCACCCCGAGCGCGCCGGGCGAGGCGCCGGTGGGAACGGGTCCCGGCAATCCCGCGCTCAACCAGATCTGGACGCTGCTGCACGTGCCCTGCGTCAATCTCCCGCTGTGGCGCGGCGAGAGCGGCCTGCCGCTCGGCCTGACGCTGACCGGGCCCCGTTTTGCGGATCGCCGGCTTCTGGGCGTGGCGCGGGCGATTGAAGCCGCGCTGGCGCCGGAAATGTGACGACGGCCTTCCGGCCGTTTCGCCCCATGCGATGAAGGGAGGACGAGGAACGATGGCAGAGGATCTCGATGCCAATTATGCCAGGGCCGGCTATCACCACCGGCTGGGATTCGGCGCGCGGCCGGCCCTCCTGCTCATCGATTTCGTGCAGGCCTATTTCGAACCCTCGTCGCCGCTCTATGCGGGCGTCGACGCCGCCCTGGAACAGGCGCTGCTCGTCCTCGAGGCGGCGCGGCGGCGCGGCATCCTGGTGGTCTTCACCAACGTGACCTATCGGATCGGCGCCGTCGACGGCGGCATTTTCCGGCGCAAGGTGCCGGCGCTGGCCTGCATGGAAGAGGGCAACCCGCTCGGCGGATGGCCCGCCGGCCTCGCGCCGCGGGCGGGCGAACTGGTGCTCTCCAAGCAATACCCCTCCGCCTTCTTCGGCACGTCCCTCGCCTCGACGCTGACGGCGAACCGGATCGACAGCGTGCTGCTCACCGGGCTGACGACGAGCGGCTGCGTCCGCGCGACCTGCGTGGACGCCATGAGCCACGGCTTCATCCCGATCGTGATCGAGGACGCCTGCGGCGATCGCGCCATCGAGCCGCACAAGGCCAACATCTTCGACATGAGCGCCAAATATGCCGACGTGATCGACGCCTGCGCCGCCATCGCGTATCTGGGCGAGCTGTGACGACGGACATGGTCGCCGAGGGGCGCGATGCGCGGTGTTGAAGCGCGGCGCCGGCTGCTCCCCGGCACGAACCATGGCTGCGAAGCCGAATCCGGGCCCTCGATCGGCGCCCGGCCATGATCACGGAAGGAAACCGAATGGAAAAGATCCTCGTCACAGGAGCCGGCGGCCTCGTCGGCCACGCCGTCTGCCGCATGCTGGCGGCGGCCGGGCGGCCGTTCACCGCCATCGACGTCGGCACCGGCGAGGAGGAGGGCTTCCGGATCGCGGCCGTCGACGTGCGCGACGTGCACCGGCTCTATGCCCTGGCCGACCGCGAGGGGCCGTTCGGGGCCGTCATCCATTGCGGCGCCCTGTCGGGCCCGATGCTCGCCCGCGACAACCCCGTCCTCGTGCACGACATCAACGTCACCGGGACGGTCAATCTGCTCGAGTTCGCACGGGTGAAGGCTCTCAGGCGCGTCGTGTTCTGCTCCTCGGTCAGCGCCTATGGCAGCACGCCGCCCGGCCTTTCCCCCGTCACCGAGGATGCGCCGCTGCGCCCCTCGACCGTCTATGGCGCCAGCAAGGCGGCCTGCGAGGCGCTCGCCCATGGCTATGCCCTGCAGCACGGCGTCGATACCGTCAGCCTGCGCATCGGCTGGGTCTACGGCCCGCGCCGCAAGACGGCCTGCGACCTCCACGACATGATCGTGGCCGGGCTCAAGGGCGAGGTCTTCCGCCGTCCCTGCGGCGCGGCGACCATGCGCCAATATGTGCATGTCGACGACATCGCCCGCGCGCTGCTGCTGGCCACGGATGCGGCGGCGACGCCGCGGCGGGCCTATACGATCACCGGCGACAGCTTCCTGTCGCTTCCGGAGGTCGCCGCCATCGTCAGGGATTGCGTGCCGTCCCTCGTCGCCGATATCGGTCCCGGCATCGATCCGCAGGAGGACGTCCAGGCTCGCTTCGACCTGTCGGCCGCCGCGGACGAGCTCGGCTATCGCCCGGCCGTCCCCGTCGAGGAGGGAATCGCGCGCTATGCCGACTGGCTGAGGCGCCGGGAAGAGGGCTGAGGGCCCATCCGCGCCGCCTCTGCGGCCTCGGCATGCCCCCTGTCGGAGCAAGGGAAGGCCGGAAGGCCCTCACGCCTTCCCGGCCGATGCGCTGACGGCGAGCTTCTGGCGGACGAATTTCGCGACCTCGGCGCGCCCGCGATCGAAAGCCGAGAAGATGCTTTCGCCGCCAGCGATGCCCTCGGTGACACCGGCCATGAATCCCAGCCTGATCTCCGTCCCGACATTCAGCTTCTTCATGCCGAGGGCGAACGAGCGCCGGAGGGAAGCCTCGGGAATGCCCGATCCGCCATGCAGCACCAGCGGCGTGCTGGTGATCTTCGTCAACTCGGCGAGAAGGTCGAAATCGAGCTTCGGCTCCGCCTTGTAGACGCCATGGGCGCTGCCGATGGCGACGGCGAGCGCGTCGACTTCGATGCCGGCGATGAATTCCTCCACCGTTCGGACGTCGACCTTGTTGGCCTGGTCCTCGGCGACCGTGACGTCGTCCTCCATGCCGGCGATCCTTCCGAGTTCGGCTTCCACCGAAATGCCGACCGGCGCGCAGAGCGCGATCGCCTGCCGGGTGAGCGCGATGTTGTCGGCCAGGGGCAGGGCCGATCCGTCCACCATGACGCTGCTGAAGCCCGCCCGCACGGCCTGGACGATCTGGCGCGGCTCTTCGGAATGGTCGAGATGCAGCACGATGGGCAGTTTCGAGCGGAAGGCGTAATCGCGCACGACGGCCGCCAGGGCCTCGATCTTGCCGTCCCTCGCGGCGCCCTGGCCGACGCCGAGGATGACAGGCGCTCTTTCCTCCTCGGCGGTACGGAAGAC
Organism: Labrys monachus; assembly: GCF_030814655.1. Lineage (NCBI taxonomy): Bacteria > Pseudomonadati > Pseudomonadota > Alphaproteobacteria > Hyphomicrobiales > Xanthobacteraceae > Labrys > Labrys monachus. Next base: position 3,442,483 of record NZ_JAUSVK010000001.1, on the reverse strand, counting down.
CGCCTGGGCGACCTCCAGGCAGTCGGCATTGAACTGGACGGCCGTGTAGTCGCGCTGCACGGCGTCGTGGAGAAGGTCCCTGAGCGTGACCAGAGGCATGTCTCTTCTTTCTCTCTTCATGGGCACGACCACGGCGCGGCGATCGGTACGGGCGGCGGACGGGCCTCCGAATTTCTTCTAGTTGGCCGGTGGTTGGGCGGAGCCGCCCTTGCCGACGGCGGAGGCCATGAAGCGCAGCACCGCGTCGGTGAAGGGCTGCGGCGCCTCCATGTTGACCAGATGGCCCGCGTCGGGGATCGCGCACAGCTCGGCGCCGGGGACGCCGTCGGCGATGATTTCCGCCAGCTCGCGATACGCATCGATGTCCAGGCCGCCGGAAACGACGAGCACGGGCCGCTCGATCCCGGGCAGGCGCGGCTGGAGCGCCGGGATCCCGGCCTGCGGATCGTCGTGCGTCCAATGCCAGGCGCCGTAATCGGCCGTCATCCGTGCCAGCCGCGCCGCGATTTCAGGGTTTCGCGTGGCGGATCCGAACAGGGAGTGGCCGCTCCAATAGGCCTTGGCCGCCTCGACGCCGGCCGTTCTCGCCAGCCTTCCCGCTTCTTCCCGCGGACGGTCTCCCTGCCAGCGCCAGGGATAGCCGGGCAGGCTGGGCGAGGCGAGAATCAGGCCGAGGGTGCGGTCGGCATGTTCGGTGGCGAAATGCAGGGCGACGTTGGAGCCCAGCGAGAGGCCCGCGACGACGGCCCTTTCGATATCCAGGGCGTCGAGGATCGCCAGCAGGTCGCCGGCGTGGCTGTAGGGCCTCTCGCCCGGTACCGGCGACCGGCCGAAGCCCCTGAGGTCGTAGCGCACCGTGCGGTGCCGCCGGGAAAAGGCGTCGAACTGGTCGTCCCACATTCGGAGGTCGAGCGCGAAGCCGTGCAGCAGGACGAGGGGCGTGCCGGTACCGGCCTCCTCGATGTTGAAGCGGCCATTCGCCGTTTCGCGGAGATGGGCGGCCGAGTCCGTCATGGCTGCACCGCTCCCTTGCCGAGGGCCAGCTTCGCCAGTTCCCGGAAGCGTCCGTAGCGTTCGTCGAGAATGGCGGCCTTGCCGGGGTCGGGACGAAAATCGGCGCGTATGCCGGCGATCGAGGCCGCATCCTCGAAGCCGTCATAGATGCCGACGCCGATGCCGGCGGCCATGGCCGCGCCGAGAGCGCCGGATTCACTGCTGGCCGCCGTCTTGACGTCGATCTGGAGCACGTCCGCGAAGATCTGCGGCCAGGTGCTGCTGCGGGCCGCGCCGCCGGACAGGAAGGCGGTCGACATGGCGGCGCCCGCCGCCCGAAGCTTCTCGACATGGTAGCGGTGCCCGAAGGCGACGCCTTCCATGACGGCATAGATGATATGGGCGCGGCCGTGCCAGCCGGCGATGCCGAAATAGGAGGCGCGGGCTGCGCTGCTTTCCGGCGAACCGTAGAGATAGGGCAGGTAGAGCGGAAGGTCCAAGGCGGGCGTGACCTCGGCCGCCAGGGCGCTGCAGAGCCGGAGCGTCTCGCTCCGGCCGGCGGCAGCCAGGCTGTCGGCCATGAATTCCTTGAGGAACCATTCGAGATTGGTGGCGGAGGTGGCGCTGGCCTCGACCGCCATGAAGCGGTCGGCCCGATAGGTCGAGGACAGGAAGACGCTGGGATCGCAGAGCGGGCTGTCGGTGAGGACCTGGTTGATGCTCCAGGTCCCCGCCACGATCGAGGCGTCGCCGGGCCGCGCGACGCCGGCGCCGATCGCGCTCGCGATGATGTCGACCAGCCCTGCGACGACGGGCGTGCCCTCTGCCAGGCCGGTGCGGCGGGCGGCCTGCGCCGAGACCCGGCCGACCACGTCGGAGGGCTCGGCCAGCGGGCAGAGCTTCGCGCCGCATTCGCGCAGGCCGAGCGCATCGAGCAGCGCTTCGTCGTAGCGGCGCGCCGGCACGTCAAGGATGCCGCCGCAACTCGCATCGGAGTAGTCGCTTGTGTAGCGGCCGGTGAGGAAATGGACGATGACGTCCTTGCAGAACAGGACATGCGCGGCGCGGGCGATCAGATCCGGCTGGTTGCGGCTCAGCCAGGAGAGCAGCGTTCCCGTCTGTGCAGGCCAGGGCTTCTGCAGCGCCAGCGGGTAGAGCGCGTCACCCGTCCCGTCGGCGAGCATCCGCGCCGACAGCGAGGCGGCGCGGGCGTCCAGCGACTGGATGCCGAGGAGGGGGGCATCCTCTCCGTCGAAGAGGTAGATGCCGTTGCCGTGGCCGGTGCAGCCGATCGCGGCGATGTCGGCCGGATCGATGCCGGCCTTGCCGAGGCAGCCGCGGATGGCGTCCGCGGCACATGCCCACATCTCGCCGATGTCGCGCTCGACATGGCCCGGTTCGGGATGACGCGAATTCCCCTCCCTGTGCTCCGACGCGACCTCGGTTCCGTCGGTGCGGAAGAGGACGGCCTTGACCAGGGTGTTTCCGGCGTCGATGCCGAGGAGGAACTGCGTCATCGCTGTGGCTCCGTCGGCGTTCAGGCCGCGCGCTGGTAGATGTCCCATGCCTCATCGGCATCGACATCGTCATGGATGACGGCCATCAGGGCGCGAACGATGCTGCTGGGATTGGCATGCTGGTAGACGTTGCGGCCATAGACCATGCCCTGCACACCCTGCCGCATCAGCTGGACCGACTTGGCCAGCACGTTCTTCAGGTCTTCCTTGCCGCCGCCCCGCACGAGGATCGGACAGCGCGCGGCTTCGACCACCTTGTGGAAATCCTCGGCGTTGGTGGTGGGGTCGGCCTTGATGATGTCGGCGCCGAGTTCCCGCGCCAGCCGCACCAGCGTCGTGATGCGCAACGCATCGCCGTCGACGGCGTAACCCTTGCCGCCGTTGGGGTCGCGCATCACCAGCGGCTCGATCATCAGCGGCATGCCGTATTTCTCGCAATCGTTGCGCACGCGCGCGATGTTCTCGACGCATTGGCGAAAGATGCCGGGTTCGTCCGGGATCATGAACAGGTTGACGACGACGCAGGCCGCATCCATCTGCACCGCCGGCAGGACGGGATCCTGCGCGTTCTGGAGCACCGCCCACATCTCGCGGTGCCGGACGGGATTGTAGGCGTTGCCGAGGTCGAGCCTGAGGACGAGCGCCGGCTTGTCGCGCTCGGGCCGCGCCTGCAGGAGGTCCGCCTGTCCGTAGCTGAGCTGGATGGCATCGGGCCTGGCGGCCACGAGCTGTTCCGTCACGCCGGCGACGTCTTCGAGGCCGACGAGCATCGAGGGCTCGTTCGCCACGCCATGGTCGATGGCGACATCGAGGCAGCGCCCATTGCGGAACAGGCGGTTCATACGGACCTTCTTGGAGTGGAACATCACGCTATCCTATTTCTTTCGACGTCCTGGAGTGATCGGGAAGGAGGAACGAAGCCGTGCCTGGCGCTCAGCGACGCCACGGTGTCGCGCAGCGCCTTCTCGCGCTCCGCCTCGGCCCATCGGCGATCCTCGGCGAGAATACCGGTGACCTCCTCGACGACCGCCAGGGTCAGACGGCCTGCGATCGCCACCGCGGTGCGCCGGACCAGGATGTCCTCGGGCGTCTCGACGTCCTCGTGGCGTATGATGCGGAGGATCTCCCGGCGGCTGTAGTCGGGGAGGGTGGCGAGCGGTGCGTCGGCCCCGGCGGCGATGAAGGCCGCCACCTCGCGCGCGGCGCTTCCGTAGCGCGGAAGGAGCTCTTCGATCCGGTGCGGCGCCAGCCCGGTTTCCTGCGACACCCGCCGGATCCACTCGCCGCGCGCCTCGGGCGTGCGGGGAAACTCCCGCCCGCCGCCGATGGCGAGTTCGCGGGTGCTCCGGCGGCGCGCCATGTCGAGGTCCTTCAGCACCTGGTCCGCCGCCTGTTCGCCGAAGGCGCGGAAGGTCGTCCATTTGCCGCCGATGAGGGAAAGGATGGGGAAGGGGCACTCGGCCGTCGCCGCCCGGCGATGGAAGGAGTGGTCGCGTGAAATGGTGCCGGTGGCGCCGCCTTCGCGATAGGGCAACGGGCGCACGCCGCTATAGGTGTAGAGGATCTGCTCGGGCGCGATGCGGATATTCGGGAAGACGGTACGCACGGATTCCAGCATGTAGGCCTGCTCGTCCGCTTCGCAGCGCACCGTCTCCGGATTGTCGACGCGGATGTCGGTGGAGCCGACGAGCACGTTGCCGAAATGGGCGAACATGATGCAGACGCGGCCTTCCTGGTTCTCGTAATAGACCATGTTGTCGCCGAGCTCGCGCAGCAGGCGCTCGTTGCGCACGACGAGGTGGGAGCCCTTGGTGCCGCCGATCAGCCGCTTCTCGGCCCGCCCCCCCAGCATGCGGCCGTTGACGCCGTCGATCCACGCGCCGGCGGCGTTGACGACATAGGCCGGCGACACGGCGAAGCGCTCTCCCGTCAACATGTCGCGGACGACGACCTTGCCGCCCTCGATGGCTTCGACGCCGGCATAGTTGAGCGCCGAGGCGTCGGGGCAGGCCGAGAGGGTATCCTGGACGAGTTCCAGCCCCAGCCTCTCGGGGTAGCTGATATGCGCGTCGTAATAGGTGGCGGAGCACTTGATCTCCGGCGCGAAGTCCGGCCAGCGCCGCCGCGTCTCGCGGGAACCCGAGAAGCGGTGCGTCGGCATCAGGCGGTTGTGCCGCGTCAGGATGTCGTAGAGCGTGAGGCCGAGCTTGATGACGAGGGCGCCGCGGCGCGCATTGCCTTCCGACAGGCCGACGAAGCGCGCGGCGGCGCCGAGCGCGCCCGAGAGATAATCGAAGATCGGCACCGTGGTCGGCAGGGGCGATACGTAATGGGGCGCATTGGTGAGCAGGCGGTTGCGTTCCAGCAGCGATTCGCGCACCAGCGAGAATTCGCCGTTCTCCAGATAGCGCAGGCCGCCATGGATCATCCGGGACGGTGCGCTGCTGGCGCCCGAGCAGAAGTCGCCCTTCTCCGCCAGCAGGACCTTCACGCCCTGCAGCGCCAGTTCGCGGAAGGTGCCGATGCCGTTGATGCCGCCGCCGACGACCAGCACCTGCGGCGAGGGATCGGCGCGCAGGCGCGCCTTTCGCTGCTCCCGTGTCGATGGCGATCGTCGAAACTCGGTCGAGCCAGTCTGTGTCATGATTTTTCTTGCATGCTGTCCAGGACCGCGGACGCGGTCCGTTCATCGGTGACCAGCGTTTTGAGATAGCCTCCGCGCAGGACGCTGCAGATGGGAGCGACCTTGGCGGGGCCGGCGGCGACGCCGATCGTGCATGGGATCCGCCTGAGATCGTCGGGCGCCAGGCCGACCAGCAGCGCGTTGCGCGGATAGGGGGCGAGGGCGCCGGTCGCATCCAGGAGATTGGCGATGACCTCGCCCTGCGCGCCGGCGTTCGAGATCATGGCCCTATCCTTCGGACTCCAGGTGCGCAGCGCGAAGTCGAGATAGCTCGACCCCGCCGCCAGGACGGACCCGATGCCGACCAGCGCGATCGAAGCCTTTCGCGCACGGTCCAGGACGTCGGCGACCGCGCTCACCCCGCGCAGCATGTCCCGCTGCTCGTCGGAATCGGCGAACATCGGCGCATGGATCTGATAGGCCGTTCCCCCCAGACGGCCGGCGAGTTCGGACGCGACGTGGTTGACGTCGATGTAGTGCCGGCCCTGGACGAGACCGGTGGCGGGCACCACGCTCGCCTTGTAGGAGCGGGTGGTCCTGAGGCCTTCGACCACCGCGGAGACGCCCTTGCCGCCGCTGATGCAGATGGTGTCGCCGTCCTTGAGCCGGGACAGGAGGTAATGGGCCGCGGCCTGCCCCACCGCCCTCAGCACGAGATCCTGGTCGTCGAATTCGGCGGGGACGACGAGCGCCTCCTCCAGGCCGGTCTCCGCCGTGAGGCGCCGTTCCAGTTCATGCTGGAAATCGAACAGGGGCGAGATGGTGATCTCCACCATGCCGGCGTCGCGGCCCTGCTTGATCAGTCGGTTGACCGTCGCGGCGGACTGGCCGATGATCTTGCCGATATCGGCCTGCGTGCGCTGCTCCTGATAATACATCAGCAGGACCTTGTAGATCGTTCGGGCGACCGCATAGTCCAGGGCCCGGGGGGCGGCGTCCTTGCTACCTTCGATGCGCATACGGCTCACGCTTTGCGTTTCTGCATGAAATGATCTGCTGCGACGGCCGCGAGCAGAATGCAGCCGCGGATCATGTCCTGCCAGTAGACGGATACGTCGAGAAGAAGGAGTGAAGAAGAGACGATCGACAGGAGTGCCACGCCCAGGACGGCGCCGAGGATAGAGCCCGATCCGCCGTTGAGGCTCGCGCCGCCGATGACGGCCGCCGCGATGACGTTGAGTTCCATGCCCACCCCGAATGTCGGCGTCGCCGATCCGAAGCGCGCCATGTAGATCACCCCGGCGAGGCCGGCCAAGCCGGAGCAGAGCACCGTCGCGCCGAATTTGACACGCTTGACGTTGATGCCGGAATAGCGGGCGGCCTGTTCGTTGCTCCCCGTATAGAGGAATCGGCGGAACACGGTGGCGCGCCGCAGCAGCACGTCGAAGATCAGCGCGATGACGACGAAGATGACGATGACGAAGGGGACGCCCTCGATGGTGCCCTGGCCGATGAACTTGAACGTCGGGGGCAGCGTGAACAGCGAGAGCGGCGTGCCCTGGGTGATGAGCATGCTCAGGCCGCGGGCGATGACCATGAACGCCAGGGAGGTGATGAAGTAGCTCAGCCCCACCATGGTGACGCACAGGCCCATGCACACGCCGACCAGCGCAGCGGCGGCGATGCCGCCGATGCTCGCCAGCCATGGCGCGGCGCCGGCGAGGAAGAGCGAGCCGCTCACCGTCATCGAAAGACAGACCACCGAACCGACGGAAAGGTCGATGCCGCCGACGATCAGGAGGATCGTCATGCCCACCACGACGATGCCGTCGACCGCAAAGGACAGCATCATCGCCTTCACGTTGCCCCATGTCATGAAGTAGGGCGAAGCGAAGGACATCGCGATGCAGATCGCGAGGATGATGACGATGAGGCCGCCCTCGCGCATGCTGTGCAGGTTCATCCGGCGCGCCTTCGGTTCAGTCGATGTGATGGGCATGTCGCCAACGGCCATGCGCGTATCCTCCTGTCGCATTTCAGGCCGCACGGGCATTCGGGCTCAATCCCGATGCGAGGCGGATGATGGTTTCTTCGGTCATGTCCTCGCCTTCGACCGTGCCGGCGATGCCGCCTTCGTGAACGACGAGGATGCGGTCGCACAGGCCGATCAACTCGGGCAGTTCGGAGGAGATCACGACGACTCCGACGCCGGCATTGCACAGATCGCGCAGGATGCGATGGATTTCCGACTTGGCGCCGACGTCGACGCCCCGCGTCGGCTCGTCGAGAAAGACCAGGGCGGGGTCGACCGACAGCATCTTGGCGATGGCGACCTTCTGCTGGTTGCCGCCGCTGAGCGTCGAGACGGGATCGGAGAGGCTGCCCGCCTTCAGATTGACGCGGCGTCCCAGCAGTCGGGCCTGGTTCGTCTCCTTGCGGAAATCGAGCGCTCCGAGCCGGCTCGACACGCGGCCGAGATCCAGCGCGGAAATATTGGCGGCGATGGACAGATCGAGGAAGACGCCCTCGGTCTTTCGATTCTCCGAGAGATAGACCACGCCTTCGGCCACGGCATCCGCGTAGCCGTGGAACGCAACCGGCTTGCCACGCAGGGTCAACGTGCCGGCGCTGCGCGGATAGAGACCGCAGACAGCCTTGACGATCTCGCTGCGTCCGGCGCCGATGAGGCCGGCAAAACCGACGATCTCCCCGATACCGACATCGAAATCGACGCTTCGGAAGCGGTCGCCGGCCAGGCCGCGCACTTCGAGGAGGGGCGCGCCGGGCGGTGCGGCGGATTTGGGGGGATAGAGGTTCTCGATCTGCCGGCCCACCATGCGGGTGACGACCTGCTCCGGCGTCGTCGAGGCGATGTCCTCCGTGCCGATGTAGCGGCCGTCGCGGAACACAGTGATGCGGTCGCACAACGCGAAGATTTCCGCCATGCGGTGGCTGATATAGATGATCGCCACGCCCTCGGCGCGAAGCTCGCGCAGGATGGCGAAGAGGCTGTCCGTCTCGCGTTCGGTCAGCGCCGCCGTCGGCTCGTCGAGGATGAGAATCCTGCAATCGAGAGTGAGCGCCTTGGCGATTTCGACGAGTTGCTGGTGCGAGATGGGCAGGGAACCCACGAGCGTGTCCACGGGAATGGGAGCGAGCCGGTTCATCGCCTGCCGCGCCCTGGCTTCGAGCGCGCGGTAGTTCATGAACAGGGTCCGCCGGCGCGCGGTCGCGGCCATCAGGATGTTTTCGGCGACGGTGACGTCCGGACACAGGACGATTTCCTGGTGCACGAGGCCGATCCCGAGCGAGAGGGCCTTCGCCGCGCTGTCGAGCACAACCAGTTCGCCGTCGATGCGGATCTCGCCCTCGTCGGGGGTGACGATGCCGCTGATGATCTTCATCAGCGTCGACTTGCCGGCGCCGTTCTCGCCGGCGAGCGCGTGGATCTCGCCGGCCCGCAGGTCGAATTGCACGTCGCTCAGGGCCCTGACGGGCCCATAGGCCTTCGAGAGCGAGCGGATGCTGAGGAGGGAGTCTTGTGGCATGGCTGTCGCCTCGACGGGGAACCGGCATGGGCCGAGGGATACGGCCCATGCCCCGAAGCGTTTTGCGATCCGCCCGAATCGGCGAGAATGGCAAGACGCTTGAAAACAAGGAGTTGGAGCAAGATGCGTCTCCGCGGAAACGCGCTTTGCTCCGGGGAAGGGCTCTATTCCTCGATGCCCTTGGTGCCGCGACGCTTCAGATAGGCGTCCCAGCGGAAGTCATCGGCATTGTCCTTCGTGACGATGGCGAGGCCGTTGTCGATGATCGGCAGGGTGAAGGGATTGACGCCCGTGCGCTTGTAGTCGTTCATCGGGTCGATGAGCTGGGGATGCGCCGCCAGGAACAGCATCATGAAGCCCATATAGCCCTGCACGCCCTGGTTCGGATCGATGGCGCCCAGCATCTGGCCCTGCTTGACGAGGTCGAGGACCTTGGCGTTGACGTCGACGCAGAACACCTTGATCTGGCCGCCGGTCTCCAGGGCCGCCTGTGCCGCGCCGATGGCCGAGCTGGCCTCCGGCATGAAGACGGCCTTCAGATTGGGATGGGCCTGGGCCATGCTCTGGACGGCGGTGTAGGCCTTGGTCGGGTCCTGGTTGGTGGCGGCCCGTGCGACCAGCTTCATCTTCGGATGCTTCTGCGTCATCTCCTCGATGAACGCGGAGACCCGGCGGTCGTGGTTGTCCTGGCCCGGATTCTCCAGCACGGCATATTCGCCCTCCTCGCCCACCGCCGTCGCCACCGTGTCGGCCGCGATATGGCCCTCGCGGAAATTGTCCGACGTCACATAGGCGACACGCTTGCTGTTCGGTGAATCCGCGGCGAAGGTGACCACGGGAATGCCCGCGTCGGCCGCCTGGTTGATGGGTTCGATGAAGGGATCCGGATTCATGGGGTGAAGCAGGATGCCCGCCGGATGGGTGGCCAGCACCTGCTGGAAGCTGGCGAGCTGCTTGGTCACGTCATATTCGGGTGTGCCGGTATAGACCGTCTTGCAGCCCATCTCGTGGGCGGCCTGCTTGAACATCTCATACACCGGAAACCAGTATTCGACGCCGGTCACCATGACGTTCATCACATAGGTCTCGCCCGGCTTGCACCGGAACGCCGACTCCTGCGGTGTGTCCTGGGCCATGGCCTGAGACGCCGAAGCGGCGACGCCGAGCGCCAGCAGCGTACCGCACACGGCATGTCTGGACTTCATTCGCATTGATTCCTCCCTGTTGTTCTTCGGACCGCCGGCTGCCCGGTTCGGCCGTCTTTGCCGGCGGTATCGAGGCCTCCCCGAGGGTCGACCTGAAGGGGACGGCCCCTCCAGTCCGACCGGGTGTGAAATATATTTCAGTACCTGAAATATACACCAAACTTTGGTAGACGGAGCCGTCGGCGCTGTCAACACGAGAAATCGGGGGGCGAGAACGCGCATCGCGGCGCTGTCGGTCCGGGGGGGCGAGGCGCGTTGCTGCAGAGGGCAGGCGCCCCGGCGAGCCGTGCCTGCGACAGGATCAGCATTGCCGTCGATCCGGCGTGCGGTCTCCGGAGCCTCGCAAAACCTCGGTATTCGGGCCTCCGGTCCGGCACGGAACATGCTCGGCTCGGCGAAGCGACGATCGGGGAGGGCGGGGGGGGCGCGCGAATCCCGCGTATACCGTCCGTGGATGCCGGCCCGGCAGCGGTGGGGGCGATTGTCGATCGAAACCGCGGGCTTTTCGGCAGGCTGCCGTTCGGAGCGCCTCGGATGCCGGTTTCAAAGGGTGGAAGGGCGCGATTTTCCGCTTGTTGACAAAGTCGGGCCGATTCCGGGCAGCCTCGATGCACGTCTGGACAGGGAAAAGCCGCGAACGTTCGAAGCTCCGGCCGAACGTGGCGCCGGGGCGGGAACGCCGCTTCTTTACTTGTTCACGTCATGGCCGGGAGGGCCTTGTCGGGACAGGTCTTCGACGGCCCGCGAGGCGCCGAACCCGTCGGACTTCCGCTTGATTGCTCAAGCCATGGAAGCGTAGGCGCCGTTGAGTTGCATGCGCATGAAGAAGACGTCGATCTCGTTCTCGGCGAGCGTGTCGAGCATGCTGTGGAGATCCTCGCAGATCTCGTGCAGTTCCTGGGCGCCGATCAGGTCACGGCGGCCAGCAAAAGCCACGATGTCCTCGGCGATCATGCTGTGCATGGCGGCACGCTGGCGAGCATCTAGCTGAAGCATAGGTCCCGTCTTTCCTTCCGGTATATTCTATCCATCGGCAGGCACCTTGAAGTATACGAAGGTTACACGGTCTCTGGCAAAGATCTGTCGGGCATTCGGCGATTTCGATGCGGCCGGCGTGAAGCGCTGAAAAATCATTTCGTTCACGGCGGACCACAGCGCGAGGAATGACACCTCACTTACCACCGGCCGGGCTGAAACGCCAGAGTGGAAGCACCAGTATAAAGGCTTAATTCTGGAGAAGGGATCGTGGCTTCGAGCATCAATACCGTCCGGTTGCCGCGATCTGTCGCCCGGCCGGTCCGTTCGGCAGTTCGGCCGGGCCGGCGAGCCTCTCCTCGGCAGTCGAGAATCGCGCCGATACTCCACGGGATCATGATTCGACCACCTTCAGGCTGCCGGTCCCGCCTTCGAAGTGGCAGGCGGACGGGATAGATGATCAAGGCTTCGCCGCCGCAGCGGCTCGCGAGAGGATCGGAATAGGGGCCGGAAGCCTGATTGAAAAGCTGCGGAAGATCATTCCATCCCCTCTCCCGTTGGACCCGCGCCGGGTAACGCTACTCTCGGCATGATCGCGGCACAATCAGGATGTGCGGCTTCTGTATGCGAGGCTTGGGCGCGTCCGGCCCTGCCGGCGCGGCGAGCCGGCGGCGATCGACCGCCGGCCCGGCCGCTCGCAGCGCCGTCGACGCATGCCTTGCCCGCTATCGCTCCGGCGCCGTGCGCGCGCGGCCACGCTCGGCGATGATCCTGTCGGCGACGCGCCAGGCATTCGCCATGATGGTGAGCGTCGGATTGGCGCCGGTGCCGGTCGGGAAGGGGGAGCCGTCGACGGCGTAGAGATTGGCGACCTCGTGCGCCCGGCACCACCGGTCGAGAACGGACGCGTCGGGATCCTTGCCCATCCGCGCCGTGCCGTGCTGGTGGGAGCAGTTGCCGGTGACGCGATCGGCATAGACCTTGGTGATGCCCTTGGCTCCGCTGGCCTGGAGGATGTCGGCGCCGCGGTCGATGAGGTAGCGGCCCTGGTCGAGATCGTTCCTGTGCGGCTTCAGCGTCACCCGCGCCACCGGCAGGCCCCAGGCGTCGACGACCTCGTCGTCGAGGTCGACGCGGTTGTCGTGCTGCGGCATGTCGTGCAGCACCATCGCCACGGCGAGCGAATGGCTGAAATAGTCGCGGTCGATCTTCTTGGCCTCGGCGCCCCAGGACGGCGCGCCCGGAAGGTGCCAGTTGATCGGCAGGGGGATGCCGACGCCCGCGACGGCAACATGGCTGCCGCTGACGAAACCGCGGGACTCGTCGTGGCCGTAATGCTGGAACGTCGAGGCGCTGACATAGCCGCCCCCGGCCCAGGCATAGACCGGGTCGTCATAGGTGCCGACGGCGGCCGAATATTCGTGGAACGTCGCGTTGCGGCCGACGAGGTCGCTGCCGTTGGCGAGGCCGTTGGGGAAGCGGCCGGACCGCGACAGCAGCAGCAGCCGCGCCGTCTCCACCGCGCCGCAGGCCAAGATGAAGATGTCGGCCTCCTGCTCGAAGGTCTCGCCCTGCGCATCCTCATAGACGGCGGCCCTGATATTGCCCTGGCCGTCGAGCACCAGTTCCCGCACATAGGAATCAGGCCGCAGGTCGTAATTGCCGGTCGCGACGGCGTCGGGCACGAACACGTTGAGCGCGGAGGAGCGCGTGCCGGTCGGGTCGCCGTGCTGCTGGGCGAAGGCGCTCACAACCGTGGCGCGGCGGCCGTTGAAGGGGCGGGAGAGGGCGGCCTGCGGGGTCGGGAAGGCGTTCCAGCCCAAGGCCGCGCAGCCCTGGTGGAATTTCTGGGCGTAGCGGGACATCGGCATGGGCGGGCAGGGATAGCCGCCCGATCGCGGCCCCTCGAACCGGTTGGCACCGGCCTGGCCGGACACGCCGAAGGCCCATTCGACCTTCAGATAATAGGGCTCGAGCTCGTCATAGGTGATGGGCCAGTCGGCGAGGGTGGCGCCCGGCAGGTCGCCCGCCACGGTGCGCATGCGGAAATCGTCCGGCGTGAAGCGCGGCAGCCAGCCCTGCCAGTGGACGGTGCCGCCGCCCACCATCTGCGGCACCGGGCAGAACAGGTCGACCCGGGCCTCGTCCGAGGTGTCCCGGCGCCAGGTGCGGGGATTGAGCAGCGGATCGGGCCACAGACTGTAGCGGTTGATATTGGCGAGTTCGTCGCCGCCAAAGGATTCCTTCCGGCGCCAGGGGCCCTTTTCGAGGGCGACGACCTTGACGCCGGCCTCGCACAGCACCTTGGCTGCGGCAGCGCCCGAGGCGCCCGCACCGATGATGACGGCGTCGGTTCGCGCCGGCTTGGACATGCGCCGCTCAGAGGCCATCGTGGAACTCCTTCACTTTCTCGGCCTCGCCGTCGGCAAAATAGGGCAGCGTGGTGTAGCGCCCGGCATGCACCTCGGCGAGCGAGGCCGGACCGGGAAAGCCGATGGTCTTCCAGCCGGCCTGGTTGCGGTTGCCGCCATAGATCGGATCCGCATAGAAGCCCTGGCGCGTATGGGTGACGAGCAGCGGCAGGAAGGGCAGCTCGACCTCGGTCGAGGTCTGCTGCAAAGCGGGCTGGTCCGCCGGCGCGGACGGCGCATCGTCGCCGCCGGACGTCTCGATGGCGCGCAGCACCGCATCCTGGCGCTCCGGCGGCAGGGCGATGAAATCGACGCCGTCCATCGCGCGGGCGCGGGCATCGAGTTCTTCGATGCCGGAGCGATAGGTCTGGCGCATGATCGTCACGCGCCGCATCCAGGCTTCGGCGCTGCGGCCTTCGAGGGTCTCGAAGCCCGAGCCGTCGGGCTTGGCGAAGATGTAGCCGAGCCCCGACAGGTAGCGTTCGAGGAAATCGATGCAGCCGGCCTCGCGGGCGCCGGGGGTGTCGTCGGTCGGGATGATCCGCGCCATCGCCGCCTCGACGGTGGCGCGCTGATGCGCATCGAAGAAAGTATCGGGCATGAAGTCGTCCTTGATACGGGAGTGCTGGAGCGGGAGGAGCTCAGGCTGAGGCGCATGATGCGTCGTGCCCTCGCGGGCGGGGCGGAAGGCCGGCCCGCTCGGACGCATCGCCCTAACGCCGCCGGCGCGTCTGGCTCATCGCCACCGCGACGATGATGATGGCCCCGCGCGCGATGAGCTGCTGGCTGAATTCGAGGCCCATGAGCACGAGACCGTTGTTGATGAGGCCGATCATCAGCGCGCCCATGACGGAGCCGACCACGGTGGCCGTGCCGCCGAACAGGCTGGAGCCGCCGAGGACCGCGGCCGCGATCACCGAGAGTTCGTCGCCTTCGCCGAACTGGAAGCGCCCGGAATGGAGGCGGCCGGCATAGAGCATGCCCGCCAGCGCCGCCGCCAGGCTGGAGAGCATCAGCACACGGAACTTCACCGCGGCGGTGTCGACGCCGGAATAGCGGGCCGAGGTCTCGTTGCCGCCGGTGGCCAGCACGCGGCGCCCGAAGGTCGTGCGCCGCAGCGCGACATGGCCGGCGAGGCCGAGCAGCGCCATCCAGATCAGCAGGCTCGGGACCGGACCGAGATTGCCGCCGCCGAAGATCGCCGCAAAGGTCTTGTCGAGGATGGGGATGGCGGCGGTGCCGCTGATCCACATCGCGACGCCGCGGGCGATCCCCATCATCGCGAGGGTGGTGAGGAAGGAGGGGATGCCGAGGCCGGTGGTCAGCCAGCCATTGGCGGCGCCGACGATCAGCCCGGTACCGAGGCCGCAGGCAATCCCGCCCGGCAGGCCGTAATGGTCGATGCCGATGGCGGTGGCGACGGAGGCGAGGCCGGCGACCGCGCCGACCGACAGGTCGATCTCGGCCGTGCCGAGCACGAAGGTCATCGAAACCGCCATCACCGCGATGATGGCGCTCTGCCTGACGATGTTGAGCAGGTTGTTCGGATCGAGGAAGCCGCGCTCCCCGAGCGTCGCCGCGAAGATGACGAAGATCGCGACGAAGCCGATATAGATGATGAAATCGCGCCAGTTGCGCAGCGCCGATGGCATCTTGCGTGCGCCCAGCCCCGTTTCGGTCATGGTTCGTATCCTCCCCGGGCCTGCTGCATGGCTTCGTTCAATCTCTGCTCGGCGTGGAGGAGAGCGTCGGACGTCCCCGCCGTCGCGGGATCGTCGAGGGCGGCCCGCGCGATGTCGCGCAGGATGCGCCCGTCCGACATCACCAGGATGCGGTCGCAGGCGGCGAGCAGTTCCTGCAGTTCCGACGATATCACCAGCACCGCCTTGCCGGTGCGGGCGAGGTCGCGGATCAGCGCCACGATCTCCGATTTGGAGCCGATGTCGATGCCGGCGGTGGGTTCGTCGAGGATCAGGATGTCCGGGTCGGCGGCGAGCCATTTGGCGATCACCACCTTCTGGGCGTTGCCGCCGGAAAGGCTCGACACCGGCGCCTCGCGGCAGGCGGCCTTGATGCGCAGGCGCCCGATCGAGCCCTCGGCCAGGCGGGCGGAGCGGCGGCGGTCGATCCAGCCTCTCCGCGACAGGCGGCCGAGGTTGGGCAGGGCGATATTGGCCTCCACCGAGTGGAAGGCGACGAAGCCCTGGCGGGCGCGGTCTTCCGGCACCAGGGCGATACCCGCCCGGATGGCGTCCTGCGGACCGGCAATCGATACCGGCGCGCCCCTGACGCGAATCTCGCCCGACACCGCCGGCTCGATGCCGCAGAGCAGGCGCGCGAGCGACGAACGCCCGCTGCCCAGCAGCCCGGCCACCCCCACGACCTCGCCGCGATGCAGGGAGAGGTCGACGCCGGCCGGCTTGAAGCGGCCGGAGAGGCCGCGCGCCTCCAGCAGGATCTCGCCTCGCTTGCCGGTGTCGCGCGTGGCCTCCGAGAACCCGCGCGAGCGCCGCCCGATGATATGGGCGATCATCGATTCGAGGGTGAAATCGGCGAGGGGGGCGGTGACGATGTGCCGGCCGTCGCGCAGGATGGTGGCGCGGTCGGCGATGCGGAAGATCTCGTCCATGCGGTGGGAGACATAGATCACGGCCACGCCCCGTTCGCGCAAGTGCCGGACATAATGGAACAGCCGGTCAACTTCGTTCGACGAGAGCGCGGATGTCGGCTCGTCCAGCACGAGCACCTTGCAGGGCTGGGATGTCGCCTTGACGATCTCGGTGAGCTGGCGCTGGCCGGCCGGGATGTCGGCGACCTTCAGGGCGGGATCGATGGCGACGCCCATGGCGGCGAAGAGTTTCCGCGTCTCGGCGATCGCCGCCTTGTCGTCGATGAGGCCGGAAGCGGTCTTGATCTCGCGTTCGAGGAAGACGTTCTGGGCGACGGTGAGCGTCGGCACCAGGCTCATTTCCTGGAAGGCCATGGCGACGCCGGCCGCACGCGAGGCCTCCGGCGTGAAGGCTGCGAGCCGGACGCCGTCGATCTCGACGGTGCCCGCGCTCGGAGGCTGCACGCCGCGCAGGATTTTCAGGATGGTCGACTTGCCGGCCCCGTTCTCGCCGAGCAGGGCATGGATCTCGCCGGCCCTGACTTCGAGGCTCACCCCGTCGAGCGCCCGCACGGCGTCGAAATGCTTGCTGACATTCGTCATGCGGACGGCTTCGGGAGCGGGAACCATGGGCGTCGCGATTTGCTGGTGGTCAGGGGGTGGTGGGCTCGACGCCAGATTGGAGGGTCGATCACCGATCGACCTCTTCCTTTCGGCAGCCATGGTTCCAGGAAGGGCGATCGGTGATCGCCCTTCCATTCGCGCTCGTTCGTCCATCCCCGCCGCGATCACATGCTCTTCTTGATCTTGTCGGTGACGGGCTTGTGGTAGACCTGCTGCCAGGCGTCGGCGAGGTTGGCCTTGGTCACCGGAAGCGCCGGCAACGCCACATAGGCGGGGGCCTGCTTGCCGAGAAGGCCGTATCCCGCCAGCAAAGCCTCGGTCACGCCCTGGTCGTAGGGACGCTGGGCCGACAGGCCCTTGATGACGCCGTCGCTGGCCATATTGATCGCGACATTCTCGCCGAGGTCGCAATTGGTCACCACGAGGTCGTCCCGGCCATTGGTCGCCGCGGCGGCGATCACGCCTTCGGCGGGCACGTCCCAGACGGCCCAGATGCCCTTGATGCTGCGATGCGACACCAGCATCGCGCCGGCGGCCTTCTCGGCATCGCCCGAAAAGTCCGGGCCGCCGATGCCCTGCTCGGCGACGATGTGGATATCGGGATAGTCCTCGGCGAGCGTCTTCTTCATGGCGTCGTAGCGCTGCCTGGTGACGAAGAAGTCGGCGGCATGGAAGACGACGCCGACGTCGCCCTTGCCGCCGAGGGCCTGCGCCAGGAGATGGGCGGTGGCGACGCCGTTGCCGTAATTGTCGGCGGAGACGACGCTGACATAGTCCTTCCCGGCGACGAAATCCTTCGGCACGTTGTCCATGAAGACGAGCTTGACGCCGGCCGCGGCCGCGGCTTTGTATTCGTTGGCGGTGGCGACCGGATCGGTCGGGATCGAGACGATGATGTTAGGCTTCTGCGCCAGCACCGTCTCGATGTCCGATACCTGCTTGTCCGGCTTGAAGCCGGCATCCGTGGTGGCGATCACCTCGATGCCCATCTTGTCGAACTGGGCCTTCAGCCCTTCGATCTGGGCCTGCGACCAGTCATTGCCGGCATAATGCATGACGATGGCGGCCTTGGCGTGCATGGCCTTGATCTTGGCCAGTTCATCGTCGCTGAGCTTGACCACCGATGCCGATTCCGGCTTTTCACCGTTCGGGCCGAGGCTCATGACGCTCTTGCCGATATTGTCGATGGCGGCCTGGGAATCGAAGGCCTGCGCCGTCGTGGCGGCGAGGCCGGCGCCCAGTGCCAGGCAGAACGCCGTGCCGTGAAGCAGTGCGGATATCCGCATGATCGTTTCTCCCTTATATTGTTTTTGTCGTCGATCTCGCGCGGGCGAGGCCGCCCGCATCCGGTATTACGGATCAGTTTTCATCGCCTCGACTTCGACGAAGGCCCGGCTCTGGCGTGCCGCCCCGGCCGGATCGGGCCAGCTGTCGAGTTCGTTGCAGATCCATCCCTCGTAGCCGACATCCCTGAGCGCCCGGATCACCGCGCCATTGTCGCAGTCGCCGAGGCCGACGGGCGTGAAGGCGAACGGCTCGCGCTGCCAGCCCTTCAGGTGGACATAGGAGATGCGGGCGGCGTGCTCGCGAACCATGGCGGCGACATCGCCGCCGGCCGCGGCCAGATGGGCGGTGTCGGGACAAAAGCCGATGCCGGTCTTGGCGAAGATGGTGCGGACCTCGTCGGGAGTCTCGACGATGGTGGACAGATGCGGGTGATAATGGGCGGCGAGGCCGTGCGCCTGGGCGATCGCCATGACCTCGTCGAGGCCTGCGGCGAGCGCGTCGTAATCGCCCGGCCGGGTGCCGTCGAAGCGCCGCGCGCCGCCACCGACCACGAGATGTTCGGCGCCCAGCGCCTCGGCCGCTGCGGCGGCTCGGGTGACGCGCGCGAGTTCCTCGGGCAGGATATCGGCAAAGATGAAATTGCAGCCGCTGTACAGCGCCACGAGCCTCAGCCCGCTCCGGTCGAGAACGCGGCGCATGGCGGCATAGCCGTCGCCTTCGCCGTCCACCACATTGCCGTCGAAGAATTCGATGCCTTCATAGCCGGCCTCGGCGATCTCGCGGGCCGCCTTCTCCATGTCGCCGAAGGTGCGGTAGGCCAATCGCGTGATCGAGGTCACGCCGACGGCGTCGCCGCCGAGGGGACCCCAACAATTGGCATGATAGGCCAATTTCCACCGGGCCATCGCGCGTTCCCTTCCTCGTCGAGCCGAATTTTTCTTTTGTTTTCTTGAGTCGAACTTATGTTGGTAAAAAACATAAGTCAACGCAGATCGGCATTTTTGCACCTGCGAAACCTTGCGTTATAGTCCGCGCCGTCTCGTCGGGACGCGGATGAAAGGCGGATTCACCGTGGCGAAAGCGGAGTTGCGAAGCGGGCTGCGTATCGGTCGGCGCGCGCCGGACGATGCGGGCCCGGCGGTCTCCGGCACGACCGATCGCGTTCGCGCCCTGGAATCCGAGCGGCAGAGCCTGGCGGCCCTCCTCGACATCCTGCGCAAGGCGGAGGCGGCCACCCGGCTCGACCTCGAACGCGAGGCGCGGCTGGGGCGTGCGGTCGTCGCCGACCGGCTGGCGACGCTCGCCCGTTTCGGCCTGGTCGACGAAGGCGGCGTCGGGCGCTCGATCGGCGGCCGCGCCCCGCGCCTCCTGCGCTTCCGTGCGGAGGCGGGCAGGCTCCTGGTCGCCAACATCCATCGCGGCACGATCGGCGTCGGCCTGGCCGACCTGGGCGGCAGGCTGATCACCGAGCATTACGAGGATATCGATCTCGCCATTTCCGCCGATGCGCTGTTCGAGCGGCTGGAGCAGCTCTTCAGCTGGCTCCTGGACCAGGTCGGCATGCCCGATCTGTGGGGCATCGGCCTCGGCATTCCCGGCCCGGTCGAATCCCAGGAGGGGCCGCCGCTGGCGATCCCCAGGCTGGGCGCGACGCCCGAATGGGAGAGCGCGCGGCTGATCGAGCGTCTCGTCTGTCGCTTCGGCGTGCCCGCCTGGGTGCGGGGCGCGGTGCAGATGGAGACCATGGGCGAGCTCGGCACCGTGGCGCCGGAGCTCGGCCGCGACATGGTGTTCGTGGATCTTGGCACCGAGATCAGCGCCGGCGTCGTCTCCAACGGTCGTCTGCATCGCGGGGGGCAGGGGACTGCCGGCCAGATCGGTCACGTCTATGCCGGCGAGGGCCATATGGCGATCTGCGGCTGCGGCAATACGGGCTGCCTGGAAACGGTGGCCGGCTGCGAGGCGGTGGTCGTACAGGGCCTGCAGGCCGCCCGCCGGGGACATAGCCGCGCGCTCGCCGACATCCTCGAACGCAATGGCGGCATCACGGTGGCCGATATCGGCACCGCCGCCCGCCTCGGGGACCCGTTCTCGGCCGATCTCCTGGCGCGATGCGGCCGCCTCGTCGGCACCGTGCTGGCGACGCTGGTGAACCTGCTCAACCCCTCAATGGTCGTCGTCGGCGGCGAACTGGCGCTGACCGGCGACATCTGCATCGCCGCCATCCGCGAAGGCATCTATCGCCACTCGCAACCCTTGCTGACGCGCGATCTCGGCATCGTGCGATCCCGCATGGGCCGCTCCTCCGGGTTGGCCGGCGCCACCAAGGTGGTGGCGGAGGAGATCTTCGCGCCGGCCTTCATGGAGGGGTGGATCACCGCCGGCTCCCCCCTGGCGCATCCCGACGTCCTCCGCCTCCTCGAGGCGGCGCGAAAAGCCTTGACGGCAGGGAGCGGGAGAACGGGGCCGGCGCCGTCCGCGCGGACCTTCCCGATCGGCGCGCCGAGATGACCTTGGCCGCGCATGCATTCCCAAGGATCGAGGTGTCCTCTAGGCTTGCGGCCGAGGCTGTCGCACAGAACGCAGCCAGCACGGGGCGGAACAGCATGCAGGACAAGGGCAGGGACGGGCCGGCGCCATCGCCTTTCGCCGGGGAAAGCCCGTCCGCGCAGCAGGCCCCAGCGGTCGCCGGCCTCGGTCCGCATGGCGAACGGCCGGCCACGCCGGACCAGATCGACCTGTCGCCGGAAGCCCTGGCGCGCGCCCGGACGGGCGGGCTGCGGGTTTCCATCGTGCTTCACACCATAACGTCGGACTGGTCCCGCCGGCAGATCGCCGGGATCGAGGCGGAACTGCGCCGGGTCGGCGCAGTCGTCGACGACGTCGTTGGCTGCTCCTACGATGCGTCGACCCAGGTGGCGGCCATCGAGCGGGTCATCCGCCGGCGGCCCGATGCGGTGATCAGCATCCCCGTCGCCGGTGCCGCCGTTGCGCAGGCCTTCCGCAAGGTGTCGTCGGCCGGCATCCGGCTCATCCTGCTCGACAACGCGCCCTCCGGCCTCCTGCCCGAGATGGATTACGTCACCGTCGTCTCCTGCGACAATTTCGGCCTGGGCCAGATCGCCGCCGGCCTCCTGTCACCCCATGTTCCCCAGGGCGGGGCGGTCTGCGTCCTCGCCTACAAGCTCGATTTCTTCGCGACCGCGCAGCGCGAGATCGCCTTCAATCGATGGATGCGGCGCGAGCGGCCCGACGTCGCGCTGAGCCAGCTGAAGTTCGAGAGGCCGTCGGAGGCCGGGGCCGTGATCGCGCCGCATCTCGACCGGCATCCCGGCCTCGACGGTCTCTTCGTCGTCTGGGACGAGCCGGCGGTGGAATCGCTCGCCGTCCTCGAGGGCAGGCCGCGGCGGCCGGTGATGACGACCGTCGATCTCGGCGCCGGCGTGGCGGCGGCGCTGGCCGCCGGCCGTATCGTCAAGGGCGTCGCTGCCCAGCGTCCCTACGAGCAGGGAAGGGCGGCCGCGACGGCCGCCGTCGCGTCCCTCTGCGGCCACGCCGTGCCGCCCTGGATCGTGCTGCCGGGCCTCGGGGTGACGGCCGGGAACGTCGCGCAGGCCTATGAGATGGTCGGCGGCGCACCGACCTCGCCGGAACGGCTCGCGGTCGGCCGGGAATAGGCCGGCGCAGGGCACCGCGGCGCTTCTGCAGCCGCATCGGACGCCCGGCGTCGCGAGACCGCGTGACCATATCTGGCTCGGAGCCGACGCCACCGATCCTCTCCTCACCCGGCTATCGCAGCATGAGGGCACCATTCGCGGCTGCGTTTGATGCAGATCATTGCGGCTCGCGACGCGCCGTCGTCCCTTCGCGGCTCCGGGAGCTTCCGTGCCGATCGGCTATTGCCGGCTTCCGGATGCACAATGGCAGGAGGATATCATGAAGGCCCTTGTTTACCGTGGTCCCGGATCGAAAGCGCTCGAGGACCGTCCCAAGCCCGAGATCCAGGCGCCGAGCGATGCGATCGTCAGAATGGTGAAGACCACGATCTGCGGCACCGACCTCCACATCCTCAAGGGCGATGTCGCCACCTGCAAGCCCGGGCGCATTCTGGGCCATGAGGGCGTCGGCGTCGTCGAGGCGGTCGGCGCCGGGGTCACGGCCTTCCGGCCGGGAGACCGGGTGCTCCTTTCCTGCATTTCCTCCTGCGGCAAATGCGAATATTGCCGGCGGGGGATGTATTCCCATTGTACGACCGGCGGCTGGATCCTCGGCAACGAGATCGACGGCACGCAGGCCGAATATGTCCGCACGCCCCATGCCGACACCAGCCTCTATCCCATCCCGGAAGGGGCGGACGAAGAGGCGCTGGTCATGCTGAGCGACATCCTGCCCACCGGCTTCGAATGCGGCGTCCTCAACGGCAAGGTGGCGCCGGGCTCGACGGTGGCGATCGTCGGTGCCGGACCGGTGGGCCTGGCCGCGCTGCTGACGGCGCAATTCTATTCGCCGGCGCAGATCATCATGATCGACCTCGACGACAACAGGCTCGGCATCGCCCGCCAGTTCGGCGCGACCCATACCGTCAACAGCGCGGACGGCAAGGCGGCGGAAACCGTCAAGGCGCTGACCGGCGGCAAGGGCGTCGATGCGGCGATCGAGGCCGTCGGCGTGCCCGCGACGTTCCTGATCTGCCAGGACGTGGTCGCGCCCGGCGGTATCATCGCCAATGTCGGCGTGCACGGCCAGAAGGTCGACCTGCATCTGGAGACGCTGTGGTCGCAGAACATCGCCATCACCACCCGGCTGGTCGATACGGTGACCACGCCGATGCTGCTCAAGACGGTCGAAGCCCGGAAGATCGATCCGACGCGGCTGATCACCCACCACTTCAAGCTGGACGAGATACTCGATGCCTACGACACCTTCGGCCGCGCCGCCCAGACGCAGGCGCTGAAGGTGATCATCAGCATGTAGGAGATCGAACCTTCCGAGGCGTGGTCGAGGTGATTGCTGCAAGCGCCTCGACCACGCCTCGTCCGTCATGTGAGATCCGACCGCGGGACATCGATCGGCGGCGAAAGCTTCGGCGAGGCGCCGGCGGAAGTCGTCGCCGCTTCCGGGCGGATGAGGCTGCGGGCGCAAGAAGCATCCCAAGAAGCATCCCCGGTGGCGGCCTTCGTCCTCGAAGGGCGCGCACGGGACCGTCGGCGGAAGCGGCTTCTTCCTCCTCTTCCCGCGGAGGGATCCCGGATCTGCGATGCATCACGCAGGTTGCATCACGCAGGTGCTGCATCGCCTCCGGAATGACCCGTCGTTTCCAAATGCGATTGCCCCGCACCGCCGGGATGCGATGGAACCCAGCCGTCGAGGCGCGCCGAGCCGTAGAGACCCGACCGGGCAGGGGCCTCGACTATTCGCCGGCCTTGGGGTTCGGCGTGATGTCCTGCTCCGGCAGCTCGCGGGTGACGGAGAGCGCATCGCTCGCCGGAAAGGTCTCGTCGAGCCTCGCCTCCACGCGCTCCCTCTCCCTGGCTGCCTCGAGCTTGGCGGCGGCGTTCCGGCGCAGGACGATGATCTGCTCCAGAAGGCCGTCGCGCCAGCGCTCCAGTTCGGCGATCGACTGTCCGTCCGCT
Organism: Labrys monachus; assembly: GCF_030814655.1. Classification (NCBI taxonomy): domain Bacteria; kingdom Pseudomonadati; phylum Pseudomonadota; class Alphaproteobacteria; order Hyphomicrobiales; family Xanthobacteraceae; genus Labrys; species Labrys monachus. The sequence goes on along the minus strand of NZ_JAUSVK010000001.1, from coordinate 3,419,059 downwards.
TCCTCATCGACGCCTTCCACCAGGCGGCGCTGCAGGTCGTCCGTCATGGTCGGAGAGCCGAGATCCGTCCACCAGCTTTCGACGGCGGGAAGGAGATGACGGAGGAAATGGTTCATGCCGCCGGCGCCGCCGCCGAGATGAAACGTCATATGGGGGCCCATCAGGGCCCAGCGGAGCCCCGGACCTTCGCTGACCGCCGCATCGACGTCCGCCACCGATGCCACGCCCTCCTGGACGAGATAGATCGCTTCCCGCCAGAGAGCCGCCTGGAGCCGGTTGGAGACGTGACCCGGAACCTCCTTGCGGATTTCGATCGGATGCTTGCCGGCCGCCCGATAGAAGGCCATCGCCCTGTCGATCGCCGCGCGGCTCGCCTTCGTCCCGCCGACCACTTCCACGAGGGGAATGAGATGGGGCGGATTGAAGGGATGGCCGATGATGCACCGTTCGGGGAAACGGCATCCTTCCGAGAGCCGGCTGACGAGGAGGCCGGACGAGCTGGATGCGATGACGACGTCCGGCGACAGGACGGCATCGATCAGCGGCAGCAGCTTCTGTTTCACGTCATACCGTTCGGGCGTGCTCTCCTGGACGAAGTCCACGCCGGCGACCGCGGCGGCCGGATCGGCCTCGAAACGCCAGGCCGTCGGGTCGGCGTTCGGCGAGGTGCCGAGCGCCGTCAGCGCCGGCCACGCCTCCGCAATCATTCGCCGCACGCCGTCGGCCGCTCCCGGCGCCGGATCGCTCACCACGACATCCAGCCCCCGTGCCAGGAAGCAGGCGGCCCAACTCGCGCCGATGGTGCCGGCCCCGATCACGGCGACACGCCGAACGTCGGCATTGGATGTACTGTTCATCGCGTATTCCTCGATCCGAGCCCCCCGGGTTGCATCCTCGTTCGAGAGCGTCGCGGCGGCTCTCCGCGTTCCGACGAGCTAGACGCCGCGGCGTGCCGCTCGGCGTTGATTTCCATCAAGGTCCGGTCGCGTTCGATGGGGAAGGGCAGCCGGATCGCTCGAGGAAATCAGAGTGCCCGGAGCGGCATCCGTGCCGAGAGCTCCGCGGATTCCCCGCCTTGACGCAGATCAAGAGAGGACTTCGGGAATCCGGGCATCGTGGCTCGAATTGGGAATATGGAGCCCCGCTCATGACCGATCCCTCCTCCGTCACTGCTTCGTCAGGCTATATTCGCTGGTTCGACAGTCTTCGACTCGAGGATGTTCCGCTGGTCGGGGGGAAGAACGCGTCTCTCGGCGAGCTCTATCGCGAGCTCGCGGCTCGAAATGTCCTCGTGCCGAACGGCTTCACGCTGACCGTCAAAGCCTATTACGACGCGCTCCAGAGCGCGGATGCCTGGCCTGCCCTGCATGCCTTGCTGGACGGACTGGACCTCGGCGACATCGCCCTGCTGGCCAGTCGTGCGGAGGAGGCCCGCCGGATCGTCTATCGGGCGACCGGCAGCGAGGCGCTCCGCGCGCAGATCGCCGCCGCCTATCGCCAGCTCGAGGCGCAGTACGGGCCGGGCGTCGCCGTGGCGGTGCGCAGCTCGGCAACGGCGGAGGACCTCCCGACGGCGAGCTTCGCCGGCCAGCACGAAAGCTTTCTCAACATCTCCGGCGCCGACGACCTGTTCGAGGCTTGCCGCCGCTGCTTCGCCTCGATCTTCACCGACCGGGCGATCGTCTACCGGGTCAACAACCAGTTCGATCACTTCAAGGTCGGCCTTTCGGTCGGCGTGATGAAGATGGTCCGGTCGGACCGGGCGTCGAGCGGCGTCATCTTCACGCTCGATACGGAATCGGGGTTTCGCGACGTCGTCTTCATCACCGGCTCCTACGGTCTCGGCGAGAACGTCGTGCAGGGCAAGGTCGATCCGGACGAGTTCTTCGTCCACAAGCCGACCTTCCGGCAGGGGCATCGCGCCGTGCTGCGCCGCGTTCTCGGCACCAAGCAGCTCACGATGACCTGGAAGCAGGGACATACGGGCTCGACGACGCAGGACGAGCCGACGCCGCCGGAGCGCAGGGAGCGTTTCTGCATCGCCGATGACGACGTCCTCTCCCTGGCGGATTACGCCCTCGCCATCGAGGATCACTATTCCCGCCGCGCGGGCCGCCCGACCCCGATGGACATCGAATGGGCCAAGGATGCCGATGACGGGAAACTCTACATCGTCCAGGCCAGGCCGGAGACGGTCGCCTCGCGCAAGTCCGGCACCGTTCTGGAGACCTACACGCTGACCGGTCAGGGACGGGTCCTGGCGAGCGGGAAGGCGATCGGCGAGAAGATCGGGCAGGGCGTGGTCCGCGTGGTCCGCTCCGCCGCGGACCTCGCATCCTTCCAGCCCGGCGAGATCCTGGTGACCTCGTCCACCAGCCCCGATTGGGAACCGGTGATGAAGATGGCCTCGGCGATCGTCACGGACCGGGGCGGGCGCACCTGCCACGCCGCCATCGTCGCGCGCGAACTGGGGGTGCCGGCCGTGGTCGGAACCGACACCGCGACCGCCGTTCTCCAGACCGGCGCCCGCGTCACCGTATCCTGCGCAGGCGGGGAGGCGGGGGCGGTCTATGAGGGCGATGTCGCGTTCGAGGTCGCGCGGGCGGACATGCGCGATCTCACCCTGCCGCGTACCGGCATCATGGTGAATCTCGGCAATCCCGATCTCGCCTTCCGGACCGCGATGATGCCCAATGCCGGCGTGGGCCTCGCCCGGATGGAGTTCATCATCGGCGAGCATATCGGCGTTCACCCGATGGCGCTGGCGCATCCCGAACGCGTGTCGGCCGACGATCAGGCGCGCATCGCCGCGCGGGCCGTCGCGTTTTCCTCGCCGCGCGACTATTTCGTCCGGACCCTCGCCGAAGGGATCGGCACGATCGCCGCCGCCTTCCACCCCAGGCCCGTGATCGTCCGCCTGTCGGATTTCAAGACGAACGAATATGCCCGCCTCCTCGGCGGTGCGCCGTTCGAGCCGCAGGAGGCCAATCCGATGCTGGGCTTTCGCGGTGCGTCCCGCTATGCCCATCCGGCCTATGCCGACGGCTTCGCGCTCGAATGCGAGGCCCTCAGCCACGTTCGCGAGGTCATGGGGCTGACCAATCTGGTCGTCATGGTGCCGTTCTGCCGCCGCGTGGCGGAAGCCCGCCAGGTGCTGGACGCAATGGCGCGCAATGGCCTCGCGCAGGGGAAGAACGGACTCGAAATCTATGTGATGTGCGAGATTCCGAACAATGTCGTCCAGGTCGACGCCTTCGCCGCCGTGTTCGACGGCTTCTCGATCGGCTCCAACGACCTCACCCAGCTCACGCTCGGCGTCGATCGCGACTCGGACATGCTCGCCTTCGATTTCGACGAGCGCGATCCCGGCATGCTCCAGATGCTGCGCCTTGCCGTCGAGGGGGCCAGGCGCAATCACCGCAAGGTCGGCATTTGCGGGGAGGCGCCCGCCAATTTTCCCGACCTTGTCGGCTTCCTGGTCGAGATCGGCATCGACTCGATCAGCGTCAACCCGTCCAGCCTGCTGCGCACCATCGGCGTCGTGCAGAAGGCGGAGGAAGAGCGCGCCAGGCGGGCGGCATAGGAGCGGGTCTGCGGCGCGCCCGGCCTGTCCCATCGGAGGACGGTGCGGCCCCCGCGCGAGACCGAAAGGCCCTATGCGCCGCCTCCCGGCTGCGGATGATCCGCGCGTGCCTCCGGCTCGGCCTGCAGCCGCCTCCGGAACTCCTGGAGCCGGGCACGATAGCCGTCGGCATCGCCATACTCGAGGAATTCATGGTAGCGCCGGTGCGGATCGGTGATCCGCAGGGCGTGCTTGATCGGGCACCAATATTGCTCTGTGCGGCTGGCGATCTCGCGGATATAGGCGATCAGGCCGTTGACATAGCCGCAATAGAGACAATTCGCGGCCTCGATCCAGTTGAGATAGCGCAGGTGCTGGCGATCGAACGCGATATAATCCGACCGTCTGACCCTCGGGATCCCATAGGCCCTGAAGCAAACCGCCTGATAGAGGCTGACCCACGCGTCGATCACCAGGAACGGCAGGATCAGCGAATAGATGACGGGCGCCGTCAGGATGGTGGCGAGCGAGGATCTCGCCAGGAAGCTCACGATTCCGGTGCGCAGGCGGCGATGCTCGATGGCGACGCCATGTTCGAACTCGACGATCCGTTCCTTCAGCGTCCAGCCGAGCACCTTGCGGCGCCTTTCGATTTCCTGGTCCAGTTCGGCCTGAAGCCGCACGATTTCGCTCGCCAATGCCTGCATGCGGTGTGTCATCGCCCGGCTTCCCCTTTGTGCATCCCAGAGAGGTGCACGGCGAAGGCGCAGGGACATTGATGCCGCGCAAGGCACCGGAGGGAATGGCCGCCGTCACGCGAATCGCCCCCTTGCGATGCATCAAGATGCCGTCCGCGCTTTCATCCAGACTGACGGCACGTCGACCATAATTGCGAGGGATGGGCCATGGACCTGATGGAAGCTTTGAAGACGCGGCGCGCGGTCCGGGACTTCACGGACGAGCCGGTCACTGCCACCGCCATCGAAGGCCTCGTCGCCGCGGCGGTCCTGGCCCCGAGCGCCATGAATCGGCAGCCATGGGCCTTCGCCGTCGTGCAGGGGACGGCGCGGCTGCGCGACCTCTCGGAGCAGGCCCGACGCCACGCGCTCGCGCATGTCGCGCCGGGATCGCCCATGGCCGGCCATCTCGCCGACCATAGTTTCGAGATCTTCCACGGGGCGGCGGCGCTGGTGATCGTGTGCGCCGCCGGCGGCGATCGCCAGTCGGCCGAAGATTGCTGTCTCGCCGGCGAAAGCCTGATGCTGGCGGCGCATGCCGAAGGGCTCGGAACCTGTTGGATCGGCCTGGCGCGCCCGTGGCTCGCGGAGGCTTCCGTCAAGGCGGAACTCGGCATTTCCGCGGATCTGACCCCGGTCGCACCGATCATCGTCGGCCATCCCCGTGCAAGGCCGGCCGCCACGCCCCGCAGGCCGCCCGCCATCACCTGGTGCCGGTGAGGGCGGACGGGCGCACACGAGGCGGGCGGCTCCGTGACGGCCCGTCCCGCCTCTTCCCGGCTGCGTCGCCGTACAGGCGTGGCGGCTGCCGCAGCAAGCCGATTCACGGGCGGATCAAAGCCGGGAGGTTACCGTCATGCAGGAACTGCCGCTGTCCAAGGTGTATCAATGGCTCGAACCGGGGCCAGTGGTGCTGCTGACGACGGCGCGCGGAGGGCGCCGCAACGTCATGACGATGTCCTGGCACATGATGGTGGAATTCACGCCGCCTCTGGTGGCCTGCGTCGTCAGCCAGGGCGACTACAGTTTCGCGGCCCTGCGGGCGACGCGGGAATGCGTCATCGCCATTCCCACGGTCGACCTCGCGGCCAAGGTGGTCGCGGTGGGCAATTGTTCCGGGCGGGACGTCGACAAGTTCGGCACGATCGGGCTCAGCCCGCTTCCCGCCCAGCATGTCGCGGCGCCGCTGATCGCCGAGTGTCTCGCCAATCTCGAATGCCGGGTGGTGGAGACGCGCCTTGTGAACCGATATGATCTGTTCGTGCTCGAGGTGGTGAAGGCCTGGACCGATCCGGCGCGGACCGAGCGCCGCACCATCCATCATCGCGGCTATGGCACCTTCGTCGTCGACGGCGAAACGATCACGCTGAAATCGAAGATGCCGTAGAGCGCTCCGTGCTCTTAAAACAGGCCCATGCGGCGGCCCGGCCCCATCGCTAGCGGCGCCGGTCGCCGGTGAATTTCAGCAGCATGACGAACAGATTGACGAAGTCGAGATAGAGCGTCAGAGCGCCGATCACCGCCTTCTTGCCGGCGACGAGTTCGGAATCGCTTTCGAGATAGACATCCCGGATACGCTGCGTGTCGTAGGCGGTGAGGCCGGTGAACAGAACGACGCCGACGACCGAGATGGCGAACTGGAAAGCCGAGGAGGCGAGAAACAGATTGACGAGGCCGGCCAGGACGATGCCGATCAGCCCCATGAAGAGGAAGGAGCCGAAGCGTGTCAGATCCTGCCCCGTCGTATAGCCGTAGAGGCTCATGGCGCCGAAGGTGGCCGCGGCGATGAAGAAGGTGAACGCGATGCTGGTGCCCGTATAGACCAGGAAGATGCCGGCGAGGGACAGGCCCATCAGAACGGCATAGATCCAGAAGATGGCCTGGGCCGCGCCCAGGCTCAATCGCTCGATGCGGATGGTCAGGAAGAAGATGGCGACAAGCGGGGCGAGCATCACCAGCCAGATGGCGAAGGTGCCGGCGATCTGCTGATAGAAGCCCGTGGCGATCGCGAGAGAGGCGGCGAGCCCGCTCAGGACCAGCCCGGCGACCATGAAATTGTAGACCTGCAGCATGTATTGCCGAAGTCTCTGGTCGCTGCCGGGATCGTGCGAGGCGAAACTGTCGCGAAGAGCCGAACGGTCGGGCGGGTTCTGGAATTGCTGGGACATGCCTTTGCTCCTGACGATTGATCCGCCTCCGACGCCGACGGGGAAAGGTCAGGAAATGAGGCTGCCTGACCTGTCGCGATCGCAGGATGGCAGCCTGCCGGGGCCGGGCATTGATTCCCATCAAGCACGGGAGTTGGACTCCCGGGCTTCGAACCCGGGTCGATGTTTCAGTGCTGAATGGGCATCCGTGCCGCTTTCCGGCCCGCGGGCAGATCGACCCGGGTCCGAACCCCGATCCGTTCTATCCGCCGCGGCCGGGCATGCCGAGAAGCGCGAGCGTCGCCCCGTCCATGCGACCGCCGCACCAGCGATCGAGCGCGGTGGAGAACGGGGCTCGGTCGTCGCCCGTAGCGACGGCGAAGAGCGTCATCGACGAGTGGAACTTGATGTCGTCGGGCGAGCCGAAGATCGCGTTCAGCGACCGCCCGGCTATCCGCAGCGTCGTGTCGGTGGCCAGGTGCAGTCGCGGGCCGAGCAGCGCATGCCCGAGATAGGCTCGGGCCTCGTCGAGCGAGGCGATGCCGTAGAACGTCGCGGTCGGCGATCGGCCGAGGCCGCGCAATTGCGGAAAGACGAACCACATCCAGTGGCTCCGCTTGCGGCCGCCTTTCAGTTCCTCGATCGCCGTATCGAAGACGGAGGCCTGCGCCGTCACGAAGCGTTCGAGATCGAAGGGGTCGCTGTCCGTCATGGGATCGCCTCGCCGCATTGGAGCCTGTCCCGCCTCAACACGCAAGGTGCGTGCCGGGTTCAGCGGGAGGGTGCGCGGCTCAGTCGGCCGGTGCTGCAGGCGCGGCGCCGTCCTGCGGGCGTGCGGGAGCGGTCTCCCGGGCGTCGATCAGGACAAAGGCGAGCAGCGCAGCCGCGACGGCGATGGCACCCGCGGCCAGCAGCACGGTGGCGAAACCCGAGGCGAAGCTCCGGCGCGCGATCTCGGCGATCGCGAGCCGTGCCGGGGCGGCGACCTGCGCCGCCGCGCCTTCGATATCGCCGGCGACGATGCGCGACACCATCGAACGGGCCGCCGCCTTGCCGATATCGGCAAGGCCGGAGGCGGCCGACGCCCGGGCGAACTGCCGCCCGGTCTCGCCCGCGAGCACCGCGCCGAGGCCGGTGATGCCGGTGACGAGGCCGACGAAGCGCAGCGTGCCGCCGATGCCGGAGGCCATGCCGCTGCGTTCCGGCGGTATGACGCTCATCGAGACCTTGGCGGTCTCGCCATTGAGCAGGCCGGCGCCGCACCCGGTCAGCAGCATGCCGGCGGCGATGACGGCATAGGGCAGGTGCATCGCCACCATCGCCGCGGTGGCGAGGTTGCCGGCCGCGACGACGGCGAGGCCGGCCGCCAGCAATGTCCGGCCGGAGACGCGCATCGCCAGCCCGGCGGCGATGCGGGGGCAGAAGAACAAGGGAAGGGCGAAGGGCAGCATGCCGAGCCCCGCAAGGGCCGGGCTGAGCCCGAAGACGTTCTGCAGATAGAGCGGCAGATAGGTCATCATCACCTGCGCGGCCGAGGCGAAGCCGAGCATCGCGACGCTGCTGCCGAGGAAGGTGCGCCGCCGGAACAGCCCGAAATCGACCATCGGCCGCCGCTGGACCGTTTCGGCGACGGCGAAGAGCGCCAGCAGCGCGGCGGCCGCGGCGAGCTTCATCGCCGTGCTCTCGCCGGACCAGCCGTCGGCATTCGCCCCGATCAGGGCCCAGACCAGGCAGAACAGGCCGCTGCCGAGCAGGATGATGCCGGCGATGTCGAGCCGGCGGGCATCGGGATCCTGCGATTCCCCGACCGCGGACGCCGTCAGCGCGACGAGCGCCCCGCCGATCGGTACATTGACGAGGAAGGCCCATCGCCAGCCGAAGGCGGAGGTGATCAGCCCGCCGAGGGGAGGGCCGGCGGCGACCGCCACGCCGATCACCGTGCCCCAGAAGGCGAAGGCTCTGGCCCGTTCCGGGCCGCGGAATTCATGTCCGAGCACGGCCAGCGCCGCGCTGAGCTGGATGGCGGCGCCGACCCCCTGCAAGGCCCGGGCGGCGTTGAGGACGAGGACGGTCGGCGCCAGGCCGCACAGCAGCGAGGCGAGGGTGAAGACCGCGAGCCCGGCGATCAGCAGCCGGCGGCGGCCGAAGCGGTCGGCCAGGGCGCCGGCGGGCATGAGCAGGGCGGCGAAGGTCAGCACATAGGCGCTGACCACCCATTCGATATCGGCGAAGACCGCGCCGAGGTCGCGGGCGATGGCGGGCAGCGACACCGCGACGATGTTGGAATCGAGCATGATCATGAACGACACGCCCGAGGCGCAGAGCAGCACGCGCGCACGGCGTCCCGTCACCCACCGCGCGGATCCGGCACGAACGGCCGCACCGGTGGCGGCATCCTGTTGCGTCATGACAGAGATATCCTGCAAAATGGCCGCCGGGGACGGGTTCTCAAAGCGCCGGCTCCGAGGATTCCCGCCCGGGGAGCGCGAACTCGGTTGCCGCCACGCGATGGAGCTGGGCCCGCAGGGCCGATGCGGTCTGCGCGCCGATCTCGTCCTCGAAAGCCTGCTGCGCCTTGCGCCACGGGCTCCGCGCTTCGGCCAGCAGGCTGCGTCCCGCCTCGGTGAGCGACAATTCGCGGCTTCGGCGGTCCTCGCCCACATCCAGCCGGACAAGCCCGCGCGCTTCGAGGGGGCGCACATTGTGGCCGAGCGTCGCCCGGTCCATCACCAGCACCTCGGCCAGCCGGTTCAGGGCGATCGGGCCGAGCGCCTCGGTCCGGCTGAGAAGCGAATACTGCGTCGCACGCAGGTCGAGCGGTGCCAGCGCCAGGTCGTAGAGCTGGGTCACCCGCCTGGCGGCCTGCCGCAAGGCAAGGCAATTGCACGGCGTTTCCATCGATGGTCTCCTCGGCGCAGCCGACTGCGGCACGATATGCGCTTATATGCCCTTGATGCATCGGCCGGTTTCGCTGCACCCGGCCGAACGCCCCGCAAAGGAGGGGCCGCTCAATGCGCTTATATGCGCATAATTCGACGAGGTCGGTCAAGCATGGCCGGGCTTTCGCCGGGATGGCGTTTCGGTGCGATACGCTCTTCGGTAAAAATCGCCTGCGCTATTCCGTCTGGCTCAGGATGCGCAGCCGCCGCGCGCCGACGAGACCGTTCATGGCGATGGCGAAGAGCAGGGCCGCCGTCGCGATCAGCATGGCGCCTTCGAGCGCCCTGTAGACGAGCACGCCGACAATGCCGCCAGCGAAGAAGGAAAGCACGGTCATGCCGTGAAGCCGGAGTTTGTCCCGGTAGTGGCCGGCGTTCGCCCCCGATTCGCGGCCGCTGGCGATGTCGATCAGCATGCCCAGCTCGATGCCGATATCGGTCGACATGCCCGAGACGTGGGTGGTGCGGACGCGGGCGTCGGATATGCGGGTGACGACCGCGTTCTGCAATCCCATCAGGAAGCTCAAGCCGAGCACCAGGACTGGCGTGCGGTCGCCCACGGGCAGCCAGAGATCGGCACATCCGAGCAGCGCGAGGAGGCCCGCCTCGAGCAGGATGCTGTAGGCATAGATGCCGTTGATTCCCTTGCGCCGGCCGGCGTTGATCAACAGCGTCGACACCGCCGCACCGGCGACGAAGGTCGACACGATCATCAGGAAGAACAGGCCCACGACGATATTGCCGAGGGCCAGATTGTTCGAGAAGGACGAGACGTTGCCGGTCATGTTGGCGGCAAAGAAGCCGACCGCGTAGAAGGCTGCCGTGTTCAGCGCGCCGGCTATCGCCGCCAGGGTACAGGCCAGCTTCTGATCGACGTCGTTGCTGCGCTCCTCGCCTTCGCGGACTAGCATTTCGATTCCGATTTCTCTGCGCAGCACATGACGATTACGGGATCGAAAACCTTTATTCCGCAATGATTTGATTTATCGCTCAACCACGGGCGCCGTCAATGCCCGCTCGGCGATGCCCTGCCATGCGCGAGGGACATCGGGCATTGACGGCGAGCACGTCACGCCGCATGGCCCTTGGCGTCCTCCTCCGGCGCCGGTCCGCTGATGCCGGAATAGGGGTCGACCCAGGTCATGCGGTCGTGCACCGTCTTGACGCCTTCCACATTCTCCGCGAGGACGCGGATCGCGTTGCGCAGCGTCTCGTCGGTGATGATGCCTTGCAGCTCGACGACGCCGTCCTGCACGTCGATCGTCACCGTTCCGACCGGGGCCCAGGGCTCCGCCCGCAGCTCGGCCTCGATCGCCGCCTTGATCTGCCGGTCGCCGACCAGGGAATCCGTGTAGGATTGGCGCACGAAGCTCGCGAGCGCACGCACGAAGTCGGCGCGCGAGATGATGCCGACGACCTTGCCCTCGCGCACGACCGGCAGCCGCTTGACGCCGTGCCCTTCCATCAGGGCGACCGCCTCCTCGAGCCGCATGTCCTCGCCGATCGAGATCGGCTCGCGCGTCATGATCTCTTCGACCACGCGTCCATGGGTATGCGCATAGGCTTCGGCGACCTTTCCCGAGTGGAACAGGCATTCCAGCCAGTGCGCGCGCGGCTTTTGGGTGCCGAGTTCCGGACGGCGCAGGAGATCGCCCTCGCTGAGAATGCCGACGAGCGCACCGCTCGCATCGACGACCGGCAGCCCGCTGACATTCGAGCGCACCATGAGATCCACCGCATCGGCGATGGTCGCCTCGGGCGATATGCCGATGACTTTCCTGGTCATTACATCCCTGACACGCATGAAGCTCTCCATCGCTCGCAATCGTCGGCCACGCGGCCGTTCTGTCATCAAAAGCATGATTGGACGCGGGGGAGTTTGACCTGCCTCAAACCCGCCGTCCCCGCCGCCTTTGACATGATCCAGATCAAAGCGCAGCGGCGGAGCCGGTCCGATAACCGTTGCATGCCGAAGCATTCGCTCACCCGGGACGTATTCATCGTGATCACCATCAAGCTGATGGTCGTGATCGGCGCAGCCATCTTCATATTCGGCCCGGGACAACGTCCGAAGCTCGATGCCGGCAGTATCGAAACGCGGCTGATCGGCACTCCCGATCACGGCCCACAATCGAGGAATATGACGCCGTGACCATCGCCATGGATGTCGTGCAGCTTTCCCGGCTGCAATTCGGCCTCACCGCCATGTACCACTTCCTATTCGTTCCCCTGACGCTCGGGCTTGCCGTCCTTCTCGGCATCATGGAAAGCGTCTACGTCATGACCGGCCGCGACATCTGGCGGCAGATGACGAAATTCTGGGGAGTCCTGTTCGGCATCAACTTCGCCATGGGCGTCGCCACCGGCATCACCATGGAATTCCAGTTCGGCATGAACTGGGCCTATTACAGCCACTATGTCGGCGACGTCTTCGGCGCGCCCCTGGCGATCGAGGGCCTGATGGCCTTCTTCCTCGAGGCGACGTTCATCGGCCTGTTCTTCTTCGGCTGGGATCGGCTGTCGAAGGTCGCCCATCTGGCCGTGACGTGGCTCGTCGCGCTGGGGTCGAACCTCTCGGCCTTGTGGATCCTCATCGCCAATGGCTGGATGCAGCATCCGGTCGGCGCGAGCTTCAATCCGGACACCATGCGCATGGAAGTCACCGACTTCTCGGCGGTGATCTTCAACCCGGTGGCGCAGGCCAAGTTCGTGCATACCGTCAGCGCCGGCTACGTCACCGGCGCGGTGTTCGTCCTGGCCATCTCCGCCTTCTACCTGCTGCGCGGGCGTCACGTCGAGCTCGCCAAGCGCTCGATGACGGTGGCCGCCAGTTTCGGCCTTGCCGCCGCGCTTTCGGTGGTCGTGCTCGGTGACGAGAGCGGCTACACCGCCGGCGAGAACCAGAAGATGAAGATCGCCGCCATCGAATCGATGTGGAACACCGAGCCGGCGCCCGCGTCCTTCACGCTGTTCGGCCTGCCCAACCAGGAGACGCATCGGACCGACTACGAGATCAAGGTGCCGTGGATGCTGGGGCTCATCGCCACCCGCTCGATCAGCACCGAGGTTCCCGGCATCAACGACCTCGTCGCCCGCACGCAGACCCGCATCCGTTCCGGCCTCCTCGCCTATGATGCGCTGGAGAAACTGCATGCCGACCGCACCAGCACCGACGCCCGGACCGCCCTGGCCGCCCATGCCGACGACCTCGGCTATGCCCTGCTGCTGAAGAAGATCCGTCCCGACATCGCGAATGCGACGGATGCCGACGTCCAGCAGGCGGCGTGGAACACCGTGCCGGCGGTATCGCCGCTGTTCTGGAGCTTCCGCCTGATGGTCGGGCTGGGCTTCTTCTTCATCCTGCTCTTCGCCGTCGCCTTCTACCTCGCCTCGAAGCGCCGGCTGCTGTCGTCCCGAGCCTTCCTGTGGGTCGCGCTCTGCACCCTGCCGCTGCCGTGGATCGCGGCCGAGCTCGGCTGGTTCGTCGCCGAAGTCGGCCGCCAGCCCTGGGTCATCGAGGGCGTGCTGCCGACCTTCATGGCGGTGTCCAGCCTGTCGGCGGCCAATGTCCTGACCACGCTCATCGGCTTCATCGCCTTCTATTCGATCCTGCTCGTGGTCGACATCTATCTGATGGTGAAGGCGATCCGTCTCGGCCCGGAGCCCAGCGCCACGAAACCCACGGTCCAGCCGGGACCGTCCGCCATGCCGCTCCCCGCCGAATAGCCTCCTGAAAGGTTCGCACCATGCTCGACTACGAAACGCTGCGCCTGCTGTGGTGGGCGCTCCTGGGAATTCTCCTCATCGGCTTCGCCATCATGGACGGCTTCGACCTCGGCGCCGCCATGCTGCTGCCCTTCGTCGGGCGGACCGACGCCGAACGGCGCGTCGTCATCAACACCGTCGGCCCGGTGTGGGAAGGCAACCAGGTCTGGTTCATCCTCGGGGGAGGAGCGATCTTCGCGGCCTGGCCGCCGCTCTACGCCGTGGCCTTCTCTGGCTTCTACCTCGCCATGTTCCTGGTCCTGTGCGCTCTCATCCTGCGGCCGGTCGCCTTCAAGTTCCGCTCCAAGCTTCCCGGTCCGACCTGGCGGAGCGTGTGGGATTGGCTGCTCTTCGTCGCCGGCCTCGTTCCCTCGCTGATCTTCGGCGTCGCCTTCGGCAATGTCCTGCAGGGCGTGCCGTTCCACTTCGACGACACGCTGCGCATGACCTATGAGGGCACACTGTTCGGCCTGCTCAACCCCTTCGCCCTCCTGTGCGGGCTGGTGAGCGTGGCCATGCTGGCGATGCATGGCGGCACCTATCTGGCGCTCAAGGCCGATGAGCCCGTGGCTGCCCGGGCGGCCTCCGCGACCCGCTGGGCTGCCATCGCCATGGTCATCCTGTTCCTGCTGGCGGGCGTCTGGGTGGCGATCGGCATCGACGGTTACCAGCTGGCCGGCACCGTCGCTCATGACGGCCCGTCGAACCCGCTGCTGAAGACCGTCATACGGGCGCCCGGCGCGTGGTTGGCCAATTACGGCCTCGCTCCCGCGACGATCGCTGCACCGCTGCTCGGGGTGGCTGGGGCGCTCGGGGCCGCGGCCCTGCTCGGCGGACGCCGGTATGTCCTCGCCTTCGTCGCCAGCGCGCTCAGCGTCGCCGGCGTGATCGCGACGGCGGGCCTCAGCGTCTTCCCGTTCCTGCTGCCGTCCTCGCTCGATCCCAATGCCAGCCTCACGGCCTGGGATGCCTCTTCGAGCCGCCTGACGCTGATGATCATGCTGGTCGTGACCGTGATCTTCCTGCCGATCATCCTCGTCTATACCGCATGGGTGTACCGGGTGCTGCGCGGCCGCGTCACCCTGGCGGCCATCGCCGACGTCTCTTCCCACCATTACTGATCAGGAGCACCCGATGTGGTATTTTGCCTGGATACTCGGAGTCGGCTTTGCCGGAGCATTCTCCATCCTCAACGCGATGTGGCTCGAGCTCCACGAGACGACGCTGGTCGAGGTCGACCGTGATGACCGAAGGGTTTGACCTCGCTTCTGCGGCCCGCAGCCTGGCCAGGGGATTTTCCCTGGCCATCGCCGGCGCCGTCAGCCTCCTGCTGCTGGTCTATCCCTATATCCTCGCCGGCATCCCCGCATGGAGCGTCCATGCCGGGCTGCCGCTGATGATGTCGGGCGCGGCGGGCCTCTTCATGCACGGCCTCGGCTTCGAGCCGAGGAACGGCGTGCTTCGCGTCGTCTTCCATCCCGCCAGCGCCTGGCTTCTGTTCCTGGGCGGCCTGGCGGTCCTCGTCGGTGTGCGCTGACGACGGCGGCCGCGTGGTTCATGATGCGGGCGTTTTCAACCGAGGCCGCGCGATGTCCGACCCCACGCTTCCCTTGATGTCCCAACGGGACGAGGATCCGGAGGATCCGAGCCCCGTCGTCGGCCCGACGAGACCCCGGCTGCTCAAGGTGCTGGGCCCCGGCCTCGTTACCGGCGCCTCCGACGACGATCCGAGCGGCATCGCCACCTATTCGCAGGCGGGGGCCCAGTTCGGCTACGGGCTGGCCTGGACGCTGCTGCTGTCCTATCCCTTCATGGCCGCGGTGCAGATGATCAGCGCCCGTATCGGCCGGACGACGGGGCACGGCATCGCCGGCGTGCTTCGCCTGCATTATCCGGGATGGATGCTGCAGATCGTCGTCATGCTGCTGCTCGTCGCCAACATCATCAATCTGGGCGCCGATCTCGGCGCCATGGCCGACGCTTTCAGCCTCGTGCTGCCGGCACCGCATTTCCTCTACATCCTGCTGTTCGCGGCAATCTCGATCTTCATGCAGCTCTTCCTGCAATATACCCGCTACGTCGCGGTGCTGAAGTGGCTGACCCTCGTGCTGTTCGCCTATTTCGTCACGCTGACCGTGGTGCATGTCGATTGGGCCGCGCTCGCCTATCGGCTGGTGGTGCCGCCACTGCGATGGGATTCGGGCTATCTCTTCACCCTCGTCGCCATCTTCGGCACGACGATCAGCCCCTATCTCTTCTTCTGGCAGGCGGCCGAGGAAGTCGAGGACATGCACGTCCATCCTCGCCGGATCGATCTGTTCGATGCTCCCGGCCAGGGCCGCGCCGCCCTTCACCGCATCGAGATCGACACGCTGGTCGGCATGGCCTTCTCCAACATCGTGGCCCTCGCGATCCTCGTGACGACGGCCGCGACGCTGAACGTCGCCGGCATCACCTCGATCGAGACGTCGGCGCAGGCAGCCGAGGCCCTGCGGCCGATCGCGGGGAACTTCGCCTTTCTCACCTTTTCGCTCGGGGTCGTCGGCACGGGGCTGCTGGCGGTGCCCGTCCTCGCGGGATCCGCCGCTTATGCGATCGGGGAGGCGCGCCAATGGCCGACGGGGCTTTCGCGCCGTCCCAAGGAAGCGCAGGCCTTCTATGCGACGCTCGTCCTGGCGACGCTGGTCGGCATGATCCTCAACTTCACGCCGATCGATCCGATTCGGGCCCTCTATGGCAGCGCGGTGATCAACGGCATCGTCGCCGTGCCCGTGATGGCGGTCATGATGCGGATCGCTTCGCGCACCGACATCATGGGGGAATTCGTGCTGCCGCGGTCGCTGACATGGCTCGGCTGGGGCGGCACTCTCCTGATGACGGTCATCGTCGTCGGGATGCTGCTGTCGCTGGTTCCCGGCTGAGCGCATTGCCGGGCATTTCCTTCGGCCCGGCCGCCGTGTTGAGACAGATCAAGGCGACTCGCCCGGCGGGGCAGAGGATCGAACCCAAGGCCGGCAACGATTCCGGCAACCTCTCACGGAGACCGCCATGAACGACATATCCCCGTCCGTCCGCTCTCTGGCCGTCGACGCGCGGCGCCGTGCCGCCGGCTACCGGGACGTGATGGTTCATCTCGACGGCGGCGAGGAGGATGAAAACCGCCTCGCCCATGCCGAGGCGATCGCCGGCCTTTCAGGCGCGCATCTGACCGGCCTCTACACCAACATGCTGCCGGACAGTGCCTTCTATGCGGAGGGAGCGGGAGCCGCGGCCTTTGCGGAAATCACCTGGGATGTCCTCGACCAGGGTGCCGCCACCCAGGCGAGCATGGAGGCCCGGTTCGCCCGCCTGTCGGTCACGGGAGATGTGCGCAGGGTCGAGGACGTATCCGGGCTCCTGCCGCGCCTGGTCGCCACCGAGGCACGCTGGGCCGATCTCTTCGTCGTGTCCTGCCCCTATCATTTCAGGAGCCTTCACGACTGGGACAGCATGGTCGAGGCCGTGATGTTCGAGGGCGGGCACGGCCTTTACCTCGTGCCGCGCGGGGTGAAGCCCCGAGCGCGCATCGAGACGGCGATGATCGGCTGGGTCGATACGCGCGAGGCGGCCCGCGCCGTCGCCGAGGCGCTGCCGCTGCTCAGGCTGGCGACGAAGACAGAGCTCGTCGGCGTGCAGGAGCCGGCCAAGGGACGGCTCGGCGGCGGGGAGGCGATGGCGGACATCGCCACCCATCTGGCGCGGCACGGCATCGAGACCACGGTCACCGTGATGCCGTCCGGCGAGAACGTCGCCGCGGCGCTGCTCGACCGGGCGCATCATATCTCGGCGGACCTGATCGTGGCCGGCGCCTATGGCCATTCGCGCATGCGGGAATGGATCCTCGGCGGCGCGACGCAGGACCTCATCCGCACCAGCGACCTGCCGCTCTTCATGGCCCATTGAGCGATGCGGCGCGAGATCGCTCGAATGAGATCGTCGGGCCCCGCCGATCGAAGCCGGCGGCGGGCCATCCGTTCAGATATTCATGCCGTGGAGGCGCTGGCGGTTGCGCAGGACGATGTGGCGAGCGCCGGAGAGGCCGAGGACGCCTTCCTGCTGGAGCTGGGAGAGGACGCGTGAGACGGTCTCGAGGGTGAGGCCGAGATAATCGCCGATGTCTCGGCGGCACATGGGCAGGTCGAGCATGCCGGCGACGGTGAGGCGGCGGTCCATTTCGAGGAGGAAGGCGGCGACGCGTTCCTTGGCGGTCTTGCGGCCGAGGAGGAGCATGTGGTCCTCGGCGTGGCGCAGGTCGCGGGCGGTGGTGGCCCAGAGGGCATTGGCGATGCGCACATCGCCCTGGGCAGCGGCCTCGAGGCTCCTGCGGCGGACGAGGCGGACGGTGGTGTCGACGATGGCGTCGGCGGTGAGGCGGTGGGCGGGGCCGGATTCGAGGCCGAAGACGTCGCCGGGCAGATGGAAGGCGCCGATCTGGCGGCGGCCGTCGTCGAGGAGCTTGCAGGTGCGGACGGCGCCGCTCACCACTTCGTAGACATAGTCGGCGGGCTCGTCGTCACCATAGATCTCCTCGTCCTTGCCGTAGGAGGCGAGGGTGCCGAGCAGGCCGGGATGGGCGGTGGAGAAGAAGCGGCTGTCGGCTTTGGGAGGCAGGGTCGGCAGGAGGCCGGTGCGCATGTCGGGGGTGGGAGCGATCATGGTGCGGGAAAGCATCGGAGCCATCTCCTTGGCGGTGCGGATGGCCAAGTGGTAGAGGCGATCGCCCCGCCGCGAAATTTCGGTCGATGCCTTAAGGGCTCCCCCCTAAGGGGTTTCCCGGAGGTCGGCGGCCGCGGCCGCGCTCAGGGCGGCACGCACATGCACCACGAGGCCTTCCTCGACATGCGGCTTCAGCACGACGTGATGCACGCCCACGGCAGCAGCCCGCTTCGGGATGGTTTCGTCGGGATAGCCGGTGATCAGCACGACCGGCGCGTGGACATCCCGCCCGCGCAGGGAGCGGATGAGGTCGATCCCGTTCATCTCCTCCATCTTGTAGTCGATGATCACGCAGTCGGACCAATGGTCGACACCGGCGGCCAGAAATGCAGCGCCGCTGGCAAAGGTCCTGACCTCGAAGCCTTCGGTTTCCAGCAGGAAGCGGAGGGAGCCGAGAACATCGGGATCGTCGTCGATGACGTCGACGGTGATGGGGGCGGGGACAGTGCTCATCGAATCCTCGGCGCACCCCCACTCGGGCAGATCTGGCGGAGCCGTGCGATTGTCAATAATGGGCGTTGTCGGCAAGCCGCGCGTTGATCCACCACAAAAGGCGCGGCGGGAGCGAATGCCGCCGGCGGTCGCTCTCTCGGAAAGCGGGTGACGGAGCGCCGGGGGCGCGAGCAAGGCGCTGCCGTCAGGTGTCGAGGACGCCGCTGCGGATCGCCAGCTTGACCAGTTCCGAGATGTTGGAGGCCTGCATCTTGGTCATCAGATTGGCGCGGTAGACTTCCACCGTTCGTGGGCTGATGTCGTATTCCTGGGCGATCATCTTGTTGGAGAGGCCGGCGACGAGGCCATCCAGGACCTGGCGCTCGCGCGGGCTGAGGGACGCGATGCGTGAAACCAACGCAGTCTGCTCCCTGGACGTCCTGTCGCTTTCGACGGCCTGCCTGAGAATGCTGCCGATCATGCCGATGAGGCGTTCGTCCTCGAAGGGCTTTTCCACGAAATCGGCGGCACCGAGCTTCATGGCCTCGACGGCGAGCGGGATGTCCCCGTGCCCGGTCATGACGATGGTGGGCAGCCTGCTGGCCGCCGATCGCATCTGCCTGAGCAACTCGATCCCGTCGGTGCCGGGCATGCGGACATCGGTGAGCACGCAGCCGAAGCCGAGCTCCGGGAGAGCCTGTAGGAACTGCGATGCGGAATCGAACAACATCACGGCGAATCCGGCGGTGCCGAGCAGGAAGTCGAGCGAATCGCGCATGGCCGGATCGTCATCGATGACATAGACGCGTGCATTACCGGGCATCGGAGACATTCTCCCGATCCTCCGCGTCATCTCCAGCCGAGGCAGGCGGCAACGTGAAGCGGAAGGTAGCGCCGCCCAGCTCGTTGGCCTCGGCCCACATCTGCCCGCCATGGGCCTCGATGATCGTTCGGCTGATGGAAAGACCGACACCCATGCCCGTCTTCTTGGTGGTGAAGAAGGGTTGGAACAGGCTCGACCGGACTTCCTCGGTAAAGCCGTGGCCCGTATCGGCCACGGAAATGCGGACCAGGCCCTCCTGCGTGCGGCTGCTGGCGACGACGAGTTCGCGGCGGTCGGCGGACTGCATCGCCTCGATGGCGTTGCGGTAGAGGTTGATGAGCACCTGCTGGACCTGAACACGGTCGGCGAACACGAGGTCGCAGGCGGGATCGAGCTCGAAACGCAGCGCGACGCCTTGTTCCCTCGCACCGACGAGGCCGAGGGAGCCGGCTTCCTCCACCAGCTTGGAGAGGCTTTCGACATGCCGCTCCGCCTCGCTCCGGGACACGAAGCTGCGCAGACGGCGGATGATCTGGCCGGCCCGGATGGCCTGCTCGGCCGCGCGGTCGAGAGCCGATTCGATCTTCTCGGCGTTCGGGTCGCGGCTGGCTGCGAGCAGGCGGCGCGAGCCTTTCATATAGTTGCTGATGGCCGCGAGCGGCTGGTTAAGTTCGTGGGCGAGGGCGGACGCCATCTCGCCCATCGCGCTCAGGCGCGAGATATGGACGAGCTCGGCCTGAAGCTCGAGAAGCCTCGCCTGCGTCTGGTGCTGCTCCGTCAGATCGCGGACGAAGCCGGTGAAGTAACGCTGGCCGCCCGATCTCATCTCGCCGACCGACAGGTGCATGGGAAAGGTGGAGCCGTCCTTGCGCTTGCCGGTGACGACCCGGCCGATGCCGATGATGTGGCGGTCACCGGTGCTGCGGTAGCGGGAGAGATAATTGTCATGGCGCGACCGGTCCGGCTCCGGCATCAGCATGCTGACATTCCTGCCGATCGCCTCGCTCTCGGTAGCGCCGAACAGGCGTTCGGCGGCCCGGCTGAAGAACTGGATGATGCCGGCTTCGTCGATGACGACCATGGCATCGGGAATGGTATCGAGGATGGACCGAAAATGTTCCTCGCGCGTCCGCAAGGCCTCTTCGAGCTTCTTTTCCTCATCGATGTCGAGCGCGATGCCGCTCAGCCGGCCGATCGAGCCGCCTTCGTCGCGGACCGCTCCGCCGCGCAAACGCAGCCAATGGCCCGCGCCCGACGGCATGCTGACCCGGATCTGCACGTCGAAGGGAGCGCCGGTCTCGATCGTCCGGTTGACGGCCTCGATCGTGACCTCGCGCTCCGGCGCGGCGAGCAGCGACAAAAGGAGGTCATAATCGACCGGCTGGTCGGCGCTGATGCCGAAAAGCCTCCTCGTCGTCGCCGACCAGACCAGCCGCCGCGTGGAGAAGTCGAAGTCCCAGGTGCCGACTCCCGCGCTCTCGATACCGCTTCGCACGCGCTCTTCATGCGACATGCCGGCTGGCCGGGGCTGATGGACGTCGTTCACATCGGACCTTCCGCTTGATTCACGCTCAATTCAATGCTGGTCGATAGCGGGTTTCAAGCGGAAATCACAAGCGGCGAATCGCCGTAGCGCCCCGGCGCCGCAAATAGGGGCGATGACCGACCGGCGCGGCCGCCGAACGGGCCGCTCGCGCCTCGGGCCCGGCTTCGGCTCTTGGGATGCGTCTTTGCGCTTCCCGCCGGGTCCGGCGAATGCTTCAGGCCAGCATGCCGCCGTCGACGAGGATGTCCGAGCCGGTGATGTAGGCCGCCTGTTCCGAGGCGAGGAAAGCGACGGCGGAGGCGATGTCGGTCGGCTTGCCCAGGGCTCCCAGCGGGATCGATTCGAGGAACTGGTTCAGCAGCGCCGGGTCGTTCTCGTAGAACATCGGCGTGTCGATCACGCCGGGGCAGACGGTATTGACGCGGATCCTGAGGGGGGCCAGTTCGCGGGCGGCCGAGCGGGTCAGGCCGCGCACGGCCCATTTGGTGCCGGCATAGCCGAAGGTCCCCTTGTAGCCGACCATGCCGCCGATCGAGGACAGGTTGATGATCGACCCGCCGAGCGTCATCAGCGGCACGGCGCATTTCATGCCCCAGAAGATCGAGAACTGGTTGATCTCGAACAGCCGCCGGAAGCCGGCCGCGGATTCGTCCTGCAGCGAGGCCGGTCCGTAGATGCCGGCATTGTTGACGAGGATGTCGAGGCGCCCGGCCTCGCGCGCGATGCGCTCCATCATCGCCGCCCATTGGGCCTCGTCGGTGACGTCGAGCCGCTGGAAGGCTGCCTGCGGCCCGAGCCGCGCCGCAAGGGCGCGGCCCTCCTCTTCCAGGATGTCGCCGGCATAGATCTGGGCGCCGTCGGCGGCCAGGCGCGTCGCCACGGCGGCGCCGATGCCGCGGGCGGCGCCGGTCACCAGCGCGATGCGTCCGGCCAGAGGCCGGCTCTCGGTTTGATCGGTCATGAGACTGTGGACCTATTGCGCGGTATAGCCGCCGTCGATCGGCAGGATGGCGCCGGTGATGAAGGAGGCGTCGTCGCCGGCGAGGAAGACCACCCCGGCGGCGATCTCCCGGGGAAGGCCGATGCGGCCCATCGGCGTGAGGGCCAGCGTGGCGGCGTTCATTTCCGGCTTCTGGACGCGCACCATGTCGGTATCGATCAGGCCGGGCAGGATGGCGTTGACGCGGATGCCCCGCGAGGCATAGGTCACGGCGGCGTTGCGGGTCATGTTGATGACGGCGCCCTTGCTGGCATGATAGGCGATTTGCCCGCTGCCGCCGACCTGTCCCCAGATCGAGGAGATGTTGACGATCGAGAGGGGACCGCGTCCGAGCATCATCGCCGTCGCCATGCGCATGCCGAGCAGCACACCGGTCTGGTTGACGCGGAGGATGTCGTCCCAGTCGGCGAGGGCGACGTCGTGCGCAGAAGCCTTGGTGGGGGCGATGCCGGCGGCGCAGACCAGGATGTCGATGCGGCCGGGATCGGCGGCGAGGGTGTCGGAGAGGGCCTGCCAGTCGCCTTCCGATCCGACATCGAGCTTGCGATAGGCGATGGCATCGCTGGCATAGCCGGGGCTGTCCGGGAAGATGTCCGCCGCGATCACCCGCGCGCCTTCGCCGGCGAGCGCTTCGGCGCAGGCGCGGCCGATCCCGCGATAGCCGCCGGTCACCACCGCCAGCCTGCCTGTGAGCTTCATGATGCTTTCCTTTCGCTCCTCGCGCGAACTCTCTCGTCGCAGCATGATAGGGCGTCCCGCCGCACGGGCGCTTGACATCTCGATACTGCGTCAGGGCGCCTGCGTTCGAAGCAGGCCTTCACGGACCCTGGAGGGCGGGGCGGCGAACCAGCGCACGCAGGCCCGGCTGAAGGCGCTCAGCTCGGAATAGCCGAGGATGTCGGCGATCTCGCGGATCGGCATGTGGGCCTGGCCCAGATGAAGTTCCGCCAGCCTCTGCCGCGTGGTCTCCACGAGGTCGGAAAACACGCGGCCATGGTCGGCGAGGCGGCGCTGCAGCGTCCAGCGCGTCATCTGCAGGGCCTCGGCGACGTCCTCGATATGCGGATAGCCGGAAGGCAGCCGCGAGCGGATCTCCCCCGTCACCTGATCGGTGAGGCTGAGCGTGCCGGTGCTGCCGGTGAGCAGCGTCAGTGCCTGGCACAAATCGCGCATGCGGGCCGGATTGCCGCCGGGCATCGATGTCGCCAGCTGCCCGTCGCGGAAGACGAGGGCGTTGGTCGCCATGCTGAAATAGACCGGCGCGTTGAAGACGCTGCGATGCGTCGCGATCCCGCCGGGGCAGGGATGTTCGAAATGGACCTCGTCCGCCGTCCAGGCCGGGCCGAGACAGCTGCGGATGACGTTCAGATACATGGCCATCGTCATCTCCGCATAGTGGCGCCCCTGCAGGATGCGTCCGTCGAGGATGCGGAATTCGAGGCGCCACAAGCCGCCCGAGCGGCGGAAGGCCGTGGCGGTATTTTGCTGGTGATAGGGGAAGAAGCGGGCGAGGTTCTCGAGCGAGGCCCCCAGCGTCGGCGAGGCGAGGACGATCTCTCCGATCAGGCCGAGCCGTTCCGGGCTGAAGTCGCGCCCGAATTGCAGGCCGAAATCGTCATTCTTCGTCACGCGGGCGGCGAGCTCGATCATCTCGCAATAGCGCCGCAGATCGAGGCTGCCGCGATCGGTGCGGACGATGCGCTCGTCGATGCCGGCGGCCCGGAGCACGACGCCGGGATCGGCGCCGTTGGCGACGATGAATTCGGAAATGCCGTTGGCGGCGGAGGACAGGATCCTCGCGTTGCTCGCCGTCGCTGCGGCCGGCAGGTGGTCCGCCCCGGATGTCGGCTGACTCATGCTCTCGCCCTCTTGCTTGCACTCCTCGTCAGCGGGAGCATGGCGCAAGCCTAGTGGCGGGAGCCGGCTGCGAAATACGTAAACCGACCGATGGCGCGACAGGGCCGTTTCCGTCATCCATGGTTGGCGGGCGGAGACGGCCTATGTTCCCGGCATGGAATTTGCTACGGTCGAGGCACGATGATGCTTCCTCGCAACAAGGTGAGAGCCCTTTGATCGCCAAAGAGCCCACGGGCTCTCTTCTCCTGGAAAGCCGGAAGGCATCCGCGGCGGCCGGCGTGACCGAAGAGCGGCCGCACGGGCCGGAGGCCGGCGCGCCGCTCGTGACCCACCGCCTGGCCGTCACCGAGGACGGACAGATCGAAACGATCGAGGGCCGCGGCGCCGAAGCCTTCATCGTGGCCCGGCCGGACCTTGCCGCCTTCGCGGTGGCGCTGATGGACAGCGGCCGCGATCTCGTCCGCTTCGTCTGGATCGACGGCGACCGCAGCTGGCATTCGGTCCGCATCGACGTCGAACACCGGGCCGATGGCAGGCGGGCGATCGTGGCGGCCACGCGGGTATCGCCGCCTTTCGGGCTGACGGTCCGCGAGCTCGACGTCCTCACCCTGATTTCGGGCGGCCTGGGCAACCGGGAGATCGCGGCCTGCCTGGAGGCGAGCCTGCGCACGATCACCACCCATGTAGAGCGCATTCTCGTCAAGCTCGGCCAGATGAGCCGCACCGGCGCCGCGACCCTGGCGACCGATCTCGGCCTGCTTCGGCTGCCGACGCCCGGCGGCGGGCGCAACCTCATGCCGCTGACGGCCGGGCTCGTCGACCACAAGGCTTCCTGGTCGGGACGGGCGCGCCAGCCCTCTCTGTCCGTGCAGCGGCGCCCGATCCTGATCGGCATGCCGCTGTCCCTCAACGGACTGGCCTCGACCGACGCGACCGAGATGCTCAACGGCACCCGCCTGGCGATCGACGAGATCAACCGTCGCGGCGGCGTCGCCGGACGCAAGCTGGAGCTGCGCGTCGCCGATTGCGACGTCAGCGACGATCGAGCCGTGCTGGAGGCGGTCCGCAACCTGATCGATTGCGAGGTGGACGCCATCACCTCGGGCTATACCTGTTCGGAGGAGGGGGTCCAGGACCTCGTCGCCGACTATGGCGCGCCCTACCTGCATTGCGCCACGATGGAGGCGATGGTGGACCGCGTGCGCCTCGATCGGTGGCGGCTGCGCAATGTCTTCCAGATCTGCCCGAGCGACATCCATTACGGCCCGCGCTTCATCCAGTTCATCACCGAACTGGAGAAGACGAGGGCCTGGACGCCCGCGACGCGGCGGGTCCTGGTGATCCAGCCGCGCTGGTCGCGCATGAATATCGGGTTCCAGAACCTGGAACGCCTGGCGGCGAGGACCGGCTGGAAGATCGATCTGCTCGACGACCTGCCGCTGCGCAACATCGACTGGGGCACGGTGATGGACAAGGTGCACAGCCTGGCGCCGGCTGCCATCTTCCTGGCCTATTACTTTCCCGAGGAAAACATCGCCTTCCTTCGGCAGTTCCTCGACAATCCGGCCAATGCGCTGGTCTACACGCTGTACGGTCCCTCGATCCCCGCCTATCGCCAGCAACTCGGCGGCGATGCGGACGGGGTGATCTGGGCGACGACGACCGGCCTTTACGGCGACCATCTCGCCCGCGGCTTCGCCGAGCGCTATGAGCGGATGCATGGTGTCAAGCCCGGCCACTCCCATGCCGGCCTCGCCTATGACCGCGTCAACATCCTGGCGACGGCCTGGACCCGCACCGACAACCCCCGGGCCTTCGACCGCGTGGTGCCGGAGATCCGCACGGTCATCCATCGCGGCGTCAACGGCGCCTATTGCCTCGACAATCCCGGGCAGGTGGCGGAGGCCTATCCCGATACCTCGCGCGACCCTTCGATCAGCCAGGCCCATCTCATCTTCCAGATCCAGGACGGACGCCAGCGCATCCTCTCGCCCTCGCCCTACGGGGAATGCGCCTTTCGCCTGCCGCCCTGGCTCAACCGGGGGTGAGAAAAGCCGCAGGCTTTCCCGGGATAAATGCGAGATGGGTCGATCACCGATCGACCTCTTCCTTTCCGGCGGGCTCTGCGTTTCCAAGAGGGGTGATCCGATGATCGCCTCTCCACGCGTGCCTTTTCCCGCCGCACGCTGCGATTGTGTTCAAGTGGTAACTCGAAAATCCGGGCGCCGCCGATAATCACCCCAATCCAGACCGCGCCCGCGCCTTGGTGGCCGCCGGCGGCATGATCCGGAAGGGAGCCATGACGACCATGTTCGCTAAACTTCGCTTCGGCCTGTTCGCAGGCACGGCTTTCGCCCTCGGCACGGCGCTGCTGGCGGGGGCGGGCACGACGCCGGCCCGCGCCGACGACTGCAAGCCTCACGCCATCGATCTCGGCGAGGGCAAATCGGTGATGGGCGGCTGCGGCCAGCTCCACATCGCCTTCCTCGTCGCCGCGACCAACAACACACATCTGCAGGCGGCCATCAAGGGCGCCAAGGAAGCGGCCCAGAAGATCGGCGCGACGCTGGACGTGTTCGACCCCAACTGGAGCCCGACGGTCCAGTACAACCAGGCCCAGAACGTGATTTCGAGCGGCAAGTACAATGCCATCCTCGGCGAGATCAACGACGGCAACCAAGCCTGCAAGATCCTGAGCGAGACCGCGCGCGAGCACAACGTCCTCGTGGCGATTGCCAACGAACCGATCTGCGACCGCGCCGCCAATGAGGGCGACGCGCTGTGGGCGCCGGGCACGCTGAACTTCGTCGGCGGATCGCAGGGTCGCGGGCCTTTCCGCGACTGGATCATGAACGTCGCCAAGGACAATCCCGGCAAGCAGAAGGTCGCCGTGGTCACCGGGCCCGACCTCAATGCCAACACGATCAACACCGACCTCGCGCTGAAGGACGTCAAGGCCAAATATCCCGACTTCGACGTCGTCGCCGTGGTCAGGACCGACTATTCCATCGTGCAGGGCAATTCCAAGACGCTGCCTTTGTTCCAGGCCCATCCCGACCTGACGATCCTGATCTCGAACTATTCCGACATGACCCGCGGCGCGGTGCAGGCCGCCAAGCAGACCGGCGCGCTCAACAACGGCCATCTCAAGATCTACGACAGCGGCGGCAACATCTGGTCCTTCCAGGCCGTCAAGGCCGGCCAGATCGAGGGCACCCGTACCCTGCTGCCCTATACGGAGATGTACGAGGCCGTCATCCAGCTCGGCGACGCCTGGGCCGGCAAGCCGGTGCCCCGCACCACGCCGCTGGAAGTCCACGACATCACCAAGGACAATGTCGACAAATATGAGCCCCAGTACTGACGCGGCGGGGACGGCGATCGCACGCCGGGGGATGGGATCCATGCAGCACGCGACTGTGACGGCGAGCACCCCCCGGTCCGGTTTCGCCCTCCAGGCCACCGGCGTCGAGATGAGCTATAGCGGCACGATGGCGCTCAAGGGCGTCGACGTCGAGGCCCGCACCGGCTCGATCCACGCGCTTGTCGGCGAGAACGGCGCCGGCAAGTCGACCTTCCTCGGCATCATCGCCGGGCGGGTCGTCCCCACCGGCGGCGCCGTGAGGATCTTCGGCCAGCCGCATGCGTTCGGCGCTCCGCGCCAGGCGCGGCGGCTCGGCATCGCGACGATCTACCAGGAACTGACCATCGTTCCCGCCCTGTCGGCGCAGGCCAATGTCTTCCTCGGCCAGACATTGTCGCGCGTCGGCCTCCTGGAAGAGCGGCGCATGCGCGCGCGCTTCGAGGAGCTGGCGGCGCAGATGTCCGTCTCGATCCGGCCCGATGCGGTCGCCGGGCGGCTCTCCGTCGCCGACCAGCAGATGCTGGAGATCATGCGCGGCGTCCAGTCGGGCGCCAGGCTGCTGCTCTTCGACGAACCGACGACCTCCCTCGCGCCGCCCGAGCGCGAGGCGCTGTTCCGCCTGATGCGCCAGATGCGGGCGGAAGGCACCACGATGATGTTCGTCAGCCACAACCTCGAGGAGGTGCTGGATATTTCCGACGTCGTCACCGTGTTCCGGGACGGCGCGCTGTCCGGATCGGCCCCGCGCGCCGACTGGACCAAGCCGGCGCTGATCCGCGCCATGGTCGGCCACGACGTCGTCGAGAACCGGCGCATCGAGGGCGCCCCGCGCAAGCCGGGCGCGGCGCCCCTTCTCATCGCGAAGGGCGTGGGCGTGCCGGGAGCGATCGAGAATGTCGATCTCGAACTCCAGCCGGGCGAGATCCTCGGGGTCGGCGGCCTCGTCGGTTCGGGGCGCACCTCGCTGCTGAGGGCGCTCGCCGGCCTGGAGCCGCGCAGCACCGGCGATCTCGTGGTCGACGGCGTGGCGGTCTCCTGGCCGCGATCGCCGCGCGAAGCGCTGAAATCGGGCATCGTGCTGGTGCCGGAAGACCGCAAGACGCAGGGGCTCGTCCTCGGCATGAGCGCCATGGACAATATCGCGATCTCCCGCTTCGGCGAGGTCTCGCGTTTCGGCGTGATTTCCAACACGGCGATGCTGCGCAAATCGCGGGCGGTGGCGCGCGAATTCGGCTTTGCGGAGAACCGCGTCGGCACGCTGGTGCGCCATCTTTCCGGCGGCAACCAGCAGAAGGTGCTCCTGGGCAAGGCGCGCTTCCGCGGCCCGAGGATCCTTCTCGTCGACGAGCCGACGCGCGGCATCGACGTCGGCGCGAAGGACGAGATCATGATGACGCTGCGCCGCCTCGCCGACGAAGGCCTCGGCATCATCGTGGTGTCGTCGGACCTCGAAGAGGTCATTGCCGCCAGCGACCGCATCCTGGTGATGTCCGAGGGGCGCAAGGTCGCCGAATTCGATCAAGGGGATACGCCGGTGACCGTCCAGGACATCCTGACTGCCGCCTTCAAGGTAATGACGCATGACTAATGTCCCGCTTTCCCGGCCTGCCGCGCCCCGGCGCAGATTCCCGATCCGCGATGTCTTCCTGCAGTTCGGCGTCGTCTGGGCCTTCGTGATCCTGCTGGTCGCCAGCGCGATCCTCTATCCGCGCGTCTTCGATCCGACCAACGTCAAGAACATCCTCAGCCAGGCCGCGCCTGTCGGCATCGTCTCGGTGGGCATGACCTTCGTAATGATCGGCGGCGGCTTCGACCTGTCGGTCGGCGCGATCTTCGCGCTCGGGGCCGTGGTCTTCGCCCATCTCACCGACCCTCTCGGGCTGTGGGGAGCGGCCGGCGTCGTCCTCATCGCGAGCACCATTTGCGGGGTGATCAACGGGCTGATCGTCACCAAGCTCAGGGTGAACCCCTTCGTCGCGACGCTCGGCACCGGCTCGGCCTTCGGCGGCTACGCCTTCATCTATTCGGATGCCGCGCCGCAGGTGCCGAACGATTTCAACTTCCAATATCTCGGTACCGAGGCGTGGTTCGGCTGGCCGATCTCGATCTACATCCTCATCGCGGTCTTCCTGTTCGGTGCCTTCGTGCTCGCGCGCAGCGTCTATGGCCGGGCGATCTATGCGACGGGCGGCAACACCGAGGCGTCGCGGCTGTCCGGCATTCCCGTCGACGTGCTGCGGGCGAGCACCTATGTGATGACGGCGATCTGCTCGGGCATCGGCGGCATGATCCTGGCCTCGCGCCTCGGCGTCGGCCAGGCCGACATGGGCGGCAGCATCGCCCTCGATTCCATCGCCATCGTGGTGATCGGCGGCACCTCGCTGCTCGGCGGCGAGGGCGCGATGTGGCGCACTGCGATCGGCCTCCTGATCATCGCCACCCTCACCAATGTCTTCGACTCCCTCGCCATCAACAACAACTACCAGCTGGTGGCCAAGGGCGTCATCGTCATCGGCGCCGTGGCGCTCGACATCTATGCGCGGCGCATCCGCAACTGATCCGCCGCTTCCCTTTCAGCACGGAGGAATAATCATGAGCCAGGCCAAGGATGTGGGCGTTGCCCTGACATTCGACTACGACGCGGTTTCGCTGTGGATCGGCACGTTCGGAGCGAAGTCGCCGAGCATGCTGTCGCGCGGTGAATTCGGACCGATCGGGGTGCGCCGCATCCTGTCGACGCTGGAGCATTACAAGATCCCGGCGACCTTCTACATTCCCGGCCACACCGCCTATGCCTATCCGCGGACGGTGCAGGACATCGCCGCCGCCGGGCATGAGATCGGCCACCATGGCTGGATCCACGAGAACCCGGTGACGGTGTCGCCCGAGCGCGAGCGCTGGATCCTCGAAAAAGGCTTCCAGGCCCTCCACGAGGTCGCCGGCGTCAGGCCGGTCGGCTATCGCTCGCCGGCCTGGGACAACAGCCCCGAGAGCATTCCGCTGCTGCTCGAATATGGCTTCGAATATGAGAGCAGCATGATGGGATCGGATTTCGAGCCCTATTGGTGCCGCCTGGGCGACACGTTCACCATGGACGATCCCTACAAGTTCGGCACGCCGGTCAATCTCGTCGAGATGCCGGTCGCCTGGCATCTCGACGACTTCCCGCAGTTCGAATATGTCGTCGGCAAGACTGGCATCAATCAGGGCGTGATCACGCCGCGCGACTTCCTGCAGATGTGGAAGGACGAGTTCGACTATCTCTACGACCGCATCGGCACCGGCCTGTTCAGCGCCACCATGCATCCGCAGGTGATCGGGCGGGCTCATCGCATGCTCATCCTCGAGCAGTTCATCGAGCATGTGAAGGACAAGCCGGGCGTCAGGTTCACCACGATGATCGACTATTGCCGCAAATGGCGCGAAGGCAAGACGCCGTCCCTTCCGGTCGAGGCCGCGCAGGGGTGATCCCGCCGGGTGCACGCATGAGGCGCTCATAGGGTGCCGGATAAGGCGATTTTGACTCGTAACGGTTCAGGATTTGTCATTGCCGGGCTTGTCCCGGCAATCCGGCGGGCCGCGAGCCCTCGTTCCGGACGAAGTCCGGATACCCTGGACAAGCGCGGCTATGAAAAAATCGCGCCTCTTCCTCATATCTCGGCGCATAGGGGCGGGGTATCCGCGTTCCCGCGAGCGATCCGTGGATCGATGCCGTCGCGCCGGGAAGGGTGGAGATTTTTATCCGTCCCGGGTCTATCGATTTCCTGAAAGCCATTTTGAAGAGTCGGGGTAGCGAGAATGCAGGTGCAGGAGATGATGGTGCCGGGTTTGTCGGCGCCGGCGGAAATCACCATCGATCGATGGGGCATTTCCCACCTCAAGGCCGAGAACCTGACGGATCTCTTCTTCCTCCAGGGCTACAACGCCGCCCGCGACCGGCTCTGGCAGATCGACCTGTGGCGCAAGCGCGGTCTCGGCCAGCTCGCCGCCGATTTCGGGCCCGGCTATCTCGCCCAGGACAGGGCCTCGCGCCTGTTCCTGTATCGGGGCGACATGCAGGCCGAATGGGCCGCCTACAGCGACGATGCCCATGACATCTGCCGGGCCTTCGCCGCCGGCATCAACGCCTTCATCGACGGGCTCGACGCCCATCCCGAGTGGCTGCCGATCGAATTCAAGCTGATGGGAACCCGGCCCGCCCGATGGGAGGCCGAGGACGTGGTGCGGGTGCGCAGCCACGGCATGATGCGCAACGCGCTTTCCGAGGTCATCCGCGCCAATGTCGTCAGCGCGGCCGGGGAGGGGATCGACCTGCTGCGCCAGCAGCTCGATCCGCCGAAGACGCCGTATCGCGCCGAGGGGATCGATCTCGCCGCGATTCCGTTGGCGGTGTTGGAC
This sequence comes from Labrys monachus, assembly GCF_030814655.1. Taxonomy (NCBI): domain Bacteria; kingdom Pseudomonadati; phylum Pseudomonadota; class Alphaproteobacteria; order Hyphomicrobiales; family Xanthobacteraceae; genus Labrys; species Labrys monachus. The sequence continues at coordinate 3,387,734 of NZ_JAUSVK010000001.1, read as the reverse complement.
GTGTTCAAGCTCGCGCTGGCGGCGGTGACCTTCGAGGACGGACGGCTCGCCTCCTCGATCGAGGAGGCGCCCGTCTGGTCCAGGGTCGCCGCGACGGGCGACGTCGTCCGCGATGCCGCGGCGCAGGGCTCGAACAATTGGGTCGTGCATGGCAGCCGGACCGCAAGCGGCCGCCCGATCATGGCCAACGACCCGCACCGGGCCCACGCCGTTCCCTCGCTGCGCTATCTCGTGCATCTCACCGCGCCGGGCCTCGACGTGATCGGCGCCGGCGAACCCTGTCTTCCCGGCATCTGCATCGGCCATAACGGCACCATCGCCTTCGGGCTGACGCTGTTCTTCGGCCCGGACCAGGAAGACGTCTATGTCTATGAGACGTCGCCGGACGATTCCGGCCTCTATCGCTTCGGCGAAGGCTGGGAGGCGATGCGCGTCGTCGAGGAACGCGTCGCGGTCAAGGGCGCCGAAGACCAGGTGCACCGGCTCAAATTCACCCGCCACGGGCCAGTCGTCTACGAGGATCGGGCGCGCCGGCGCGCCTATGCCATCCGCACCGTCTGGTCCGAGCCGGGCACCGCCCCCTATTTCGCCAGCATTGCCTCCATGCGCGCCCGCAATTTCGACGAGTTCCGCACCGCGATGAAGCGCTGGGGCGTGCCGGCGACCAACCAGGTCTATGCCGACACCAGCGGCAATATCGGCTGGCTGCCGGCCGGGTTCAGCCCGGTCAGGCCGAACTGGGACGGCCTGCTTCCCGTGCCGGGTGACGGCCGGTACGAGTGGAACGGCTTCCTCGGCGACCTGCCGGAAGTGCTCAATCCCGAGGCGGGCTATTTCGCCACCGCCAATGAGCCGAACCTGCCGCCGGACTGGCCGCACGACACCAGGCAGGTCGGCTATGAGTGGATCGAGCGCTCGCGCATGAACCGCATCACCGAAGTGTTCGCCGCCGGCGGGCGCCATGACGTCGCCGATTCCTGCGCCTTGCAGACCGACGACCTCTCGCTCCCGGCCCGCCGTCTCGTCGCCCTGGTCGACAGGCTGCGCGCCGAAGGCCGCGTCGGCGAGGCGAAGGCATTGTTCGCCGGATGGGATTTCCGCATCGCCGCCGGCAGTGCGCCCGCCGCGCTTTTCGAGGTGTGGTGGAGCAAGCATCTGAGGACGGGGCTCTTCGCGCTCCTCGTCGAGGACCCCGCCATCCGCGCGCTCCTTCTGCCCGGCGACCCCGAGAGCGTGCTCCTCCTCATCGAGACGCCGGATGCGCGGCTGGGCGAGGATCCGTCGCGCGCCCGCGACGAACTTCTCGCCCGCACGCTCGCCGACGCCTGGGCCGAATGCGCAGGCCTGATGGGCGCAAATCCCTCCCTGTGGCGCTGGGGCAGCCTGCACAAGGGCTATTTCGCCCATGCCATCAGCGCGACGGCGCGTGTCGGCAGCGCGTCCGATCTCGATGTCGGGCCTTTCGAGAAGGGCGGCAGCGATTCGACGCCGATGAACGCCCTCTACCGGACCAGCGATTTCCGGGTGATGCTGGGTGCGTCCGTGCGGGTCGTCGTCGACGTCGGCAGCTGGGACAACAGCGTCTGCATCAATGCACCGGGCCAGTCGGGCGACCCGACCTCTCCGCATTACGGCGATCTCGCCCGCAAATGGGCGGAAGGCGGCTATGTGCCGCTGCTCTACAGTGCGGAACGGATCGAGCAGGCGGCCGAGCGGCGCCTGGCGCTGAAACCGGCCTGACAGGCTTCACGGGACCGCGGCCGATTTCGTCCAATAGCGATGGGATCGGCCGATCAGCATCCTTCTCCCATTCGGGAGAAGCAAAGTTGCGCTATTTCCCGTAGACTTGGCACATGGGGGCGAGGCGTCCGCCTCCGGGATGGTCGGGTGGCGTGCCGGCCCGAGACCGGCACCCCTCCCTCATTCGCCGTAGGGCACCCAGATGTTCTTCACCTGGGTCGCATGGCGCAGATAGTCGGCGCCCTGGGCCTGGACGTCGGCGAGCCAGTCGAGGCTCTTGCCCTGGTTGCTCCACACCGGCTTGAGGTTCCCGGCCGAGCCCTTCTCGGTCGCGGCGCCGCCGCTCTTGGTGCCGTGATACCAGAGGGCGGCGACATCGTCGTGCTCGGCCAGGGTCTTGGCGAGTTCGTCGCGGGCGCCGGTGACGATGTTGACAACGCCGCCGGGAACGTCGGAGGTGTCGAGGATCTGGTAGAAGTCCGTCGCCGCGAGCGGATGGACCGGCGAGGGCACCACCACCACGCGGTTGCCCATGGCGATGGCCGGCATCACCAGCGAGACGAAGGCGAGCAGAGGCGCCTCGTCCGGGCAGAGGATGCCGAGGATGCCGAAGGGCTCGTTCATCGCCAGCGTCACGTGGCGCGACCGGGTCGAATGCACGCGCCCGTCATATTTGTCCGCCTGGGCGGCGTAGAAGAAGATACGCCGGATCGATTTCTCCACCTCGGCCCGCGCCGTTTCCGCGCTGTGGCCGAAGCCCTGCAGGCGCTGCTCGAACTCGCCGGCACGGGAGGCGAGGTTCTCGGCGACATAATAGAGCACCTGCGCCCGGTTGTGCGCGGTGGCGCCGCCCCAGCCGCCCGCCTTGGCCGCTGCCTCCACCGCGTTGCGGATATCCTTGCGGTTGCCGAGGCCGGCCTGGCCGAGGCTCGCCCCGCTCGTGCTCCTGACGGTGTAGCTGTAGCCCGAATCGGGCCGCGCCTGCTTGCCGCCGACATAGAGCTTGGCGGTGCGGTCGATGCTCGGCAGCGCGTTGCCCGTCGGCGCGTCGGCGGGGGCGGCGCTGAGCGGCGCCGCCTTGGCGTCCGCCGCGTCGGCGAGGCCCTTCTCCCACGCCGGCTTGAGATATTCGTAGAGGCCCTCGCGTCCGCCCTCGCGTCCGAAGCCGCTCTCGCGATAGCCGCCGAAGCCGGCCGCCGCGTCGAAGAGGTTGGTGGAGTTGACCCACACCACGCCGGCCTTCATCCGCGCGGCGGTGTCGAGCGCGCGGTTGATGTTTTCCGACCAGATCGACGCGGCGAGGCCGTAGCGCGTGTGGTTGGCGAGCTGTATCGCTTCGTCGGGCGTGCGGAAGGTCATGGCGACGGCAACCGGCCCGAAGATCTCGACCTCCGACACCGTCGAGGACGGTTCGACGTCGATGAAGATCGAGGGCGGGAAGAAATTGCCCTTCGAAGGCAGGTCGCATGGCGACTGCCACAGCGTGCCGCCCTCCGCCTTGCCCTTGGCGACGAGATCGCGGATGCGCTGCAGCTGCACCGGGGCGACGATCGCGCCCATGTCGACGGACTTGTCGAGCGGGTCGCCGACGCGCAGCGTCTCCATGCGGCGCTGCAGCTTGCGCAGGAAGAGATCGGAGACGCCCTCCTGGATCAGCAGGCGCGAGCCGGCGCAGCACACCTGGCCCTGGTTGAACCAGATGGCGTCGACGACGCCTTCCACCGCACCGTCGAGATCGGCATCCTCATAGACAATGAAGGGAGACTTGCCGCCGAGCTCCAGCGACAGCTTCTTGCCGGATCCGGCCGTCGCCTGGCGGATAAGGCGCCCGACTTCCGTCGATCCGGTGAAGGCGATCTTGTCGACGTCGGCATGGGCGACGAGCGCCGCGCCGGTGGCGCCGTCGCCGCAGACGATGTTCACCACGCCTTCGGGCAGGCCGACTTCCCGGCAGATCTCGGCGAAGGCGAGCGCGGTCAGCGGCGTGAACTCGGCCGGCTTGAGCACGACGGTGTTGCCGGCTGCGAGCGCGGGGGCGATCTTCCAGGCCAGCATCAGCAGCGGGAAGTTCCAGGGGATGATCTGGCCGCAGACGCCGACCGGGCCGTAGCCGGCGAACTCGCTGTCGATCAATTCGGCCCAGCCGGCATGGTGATAGAAATGGCGGGCCACCAGCGGGATGTCGATGTCGCGGCTCTCGCGGATCGGCTTGCCGTTGTCCATCGTCTCCAGCACGGAGAGGAAGCGCTCGCGCTTCTGGACATGGCGGGCGATGGCATAGAGGTAGCGCGCCCGCTCATGGCCGGGCAGGGCGGACCAGGCGGGAAACGCCTTGCGCGCCGCCTTCACCGCGGCGTCGACATCCTCCGCGGTGCCCTCGGCCACCTTGGCGAGCAGCGTGTCGCGGGCGGGATTGGTGACGTCGAAGGTGGCCTTGCCGCTGGACCGAACGAAGGCGCCGCCGATGAAGTGACGAAAGCCCTTCTCGTGCTGGGCGAGCCAGGCCGCAACATGGTTCTCGGCTTCCGGGGCAGGACCATAGTCCATGGTTTGCAGGATTTCCTTGACGGTGGGCATGGTGTGTTCCTCCAGAGGGGAGAAGAGGGCGGTGTATCATCCTCCCCTGGAGGGGGAGGGCCGACGCGGAGCGTCGGGGTGGGGCGAACGGCGCGGCATTTTCGGATGCGGACTCCCGAAGAGGCGATCTCTGCGCAAGAAGTCACCCCACTCCGGCCTTGCGGCCGACCCTCCCCCTCAGGGGAGGGTGAAGGCCGCCACGCGCATCCTCTAGGCCATCGCGTGATGGGTGAGCGCCGAATAGCGGCCGGTGACATAGTGCTCGAGCTGGCGCTCGATGTCGGCGAGCAGCGAGCTGGCGCCGATGCGGAAGAGGTCCGGCTCCAGCCACGGGCGGCCGAGCTCCTCCTTCATCAGCGCGAGCCAGGCGAGCGCGTCCTTGGCGGTGCGCAGGCCGCCGGCCGGCTTGAAGCCGATCATCTCGCCGGTGAGATCGCCATAATCGCGCAAAGCGCGGATCATGGTCAGGCTGACGGGAAGCGTGGCGTTGACGTCCTCCTTGCCCGTCGAGGTCTTGATGAAGTCGGCGCCCGCCATCATCGCCACCATGCTGGCCTTGTAGACGTTGCGCAGGGTCTTGAGGTCGCCGGTGCCGAGGATGGCCTTGAGATGCGCCTCGCCGCAGGCCTCGCGCATCGCCTTGACCTCGTCATAGAGGGCATTCCAGTCCTGCGTCAGCACCTGGGCGCGGTTGATGACGATGTCGATCTCTCCGGCGCCCTGGTCGACCGCGTAGCGGATCTCGGCGAGGCGCTGGGGCAGGGGCGTCAGGCCGGCGGGAAAGCCGGTCGCCACGGAGGCGACGGGAATGCCGGAGCCCGCCAGCGCCTTCACCGCGGGCGCGACCATGGTCGGATAGACGCAGACCGCGCCGACCGTGGGCGGCGCGTCGGCGAGGCCGAGCGCCGCGACGATGTCCTCGCGCAGCGGGCGGCGTGCCTTCATGGCGAGGCGATGGACGCGGCCAGGCGTATCGTCGCCGGCCAGCGTCGTCAGGTCGATGCATTGCACCGCCTTGACCAGCCAGGCGGCCTGATATTCCTTCTTCACGGTGCGGCGCCCGCCCAGCGTGCCGGCGCGCCTTTCGGTGGCGGTGAGATTGACCTGCACCGTTTCGAACCATTCCGGACGCAGCGGCGTGCCCTTGTTGCGGGCATGGCCGCCATGGGACACCACCGTCAGCGCCGATCCCGTCGGGGCGCCTGCCGTGGGCACGGCGGCCAGGGCCGGTGTCTTCGCGACCTGCTGCTTGGCAACGGGCGGCTTGGCGGCTTGCGCGCGAGTTTCTGTCTTATCCATGGTGGGCCTCATCCAGGAGGAAGCGTGCGGTCTGCTCGTCGGTGACGAGCACGTTGAGATAGCCGGCCCGGAGGCAGGCGAGGGCGATGGCGTGCTTGGACTTGCCCGCTGCGACCCCGATCGAGAATTTGCGCTCGCGGCAGGAACGCAGATCCATGCCGATCGTGCGGGCGTCGAGGCCGGGGTCGACGATGTTGCCATAGGCGTCGACATAGCGGCTGAGGATGTCGCCGACGGCGCCCCGCGCCTTGAGCGCCGCGGTTTCCGCCTCTGAGACGAAGCCCGATTGCACCAGCACGGAATCCGGACTGATGGTGCCCATGCCGAAGCAGATCACCGGCGCGCGGCGGGCGAGGTCGAGCACGCTGGCGATCGTCGGGTCCTGCTCCAGGGCGACGCGGGTGGCGGCATGGCCGAGAATGGCCGGCACCGGCAGCAGCGTCGCCGTGCCGTTGGCCGAGCGGGCGAACAGTTCGGCGGTGTTGTTGGTGCGGATCGAGGGCGAGCGGATGTTCATGGCGCCGTTGAGCAGCACCACTTCGACGCCCTCGTTCCAGAACGGGGGCAGGCGGTGGGCGACGGCGCTCATCGTCCGCCCCCAGGACACGCCGATCAGCGGCACCTTGCCGAGGCCCGCCAGCATGCGGGCCGCCGCCTGCGCCACGCTCTCGAGCAGGAGGCCTTCGTCCTCCTCCCCGCTATTGGGCACCACCACCGCTTCCTTGAGATTGTAGCGGCGCTGGAGCCTCGCCTCGATGTCGGGGCTGCGCGGGGCGCGGGGAACGATCTCGATGCGCACGATGCCGGCCTCGCGTGCATCGCTGAGCAGCCGGCTCGCCTGCCAGCGCGTCAGATTGAGCTCCTTGGCGAGCTCGCCCATGGTCATGTCGAGCTCGTAATAGCGCTTGGCGACCTGGATCATCAGGAGCTCGCGCTGTTCGCCGGACAGGGTACGGAACTGGACGTCGTGATCGATGCTCTCGACGCTCATGCGCTGGCTCCCCCAAGCTGCCGTGCCGCGAGGCGATGCAGGAGCGGCGTCAGCAGTTCGGTGGCTTCGAGGTAGTCCTGCAGCAGTTCACCATAGCGCATATGGGCACGAAGGTCAGGCTCGATGATCGTCGCCGGCTGGGTGACGGCGTCGGCCGCGGCGAAGAGGTCGGGGAAGATGCCGGCGCCCGCCGCCGCCGAGGCCGCGGCGCCGACGATGGTGAGGTTGGTGCCGCCCAGAAGCTCCATCGGCAGGCCGATGGCATCCACCGTCGCCTTCAGCCACAGCCTGTTCCTGGCATAGCCTCCGGAACTGACGATGCGGTTGCAGGGAATGCCCAGCTCTTTGATGCGCTTGAGGACGTTGGCCGACCCCAGCGCCACGCCCTCGACGGCGGAGCGGTAGAGATCGGCCCGGCTGTGGCTGAGCGAGAGGCCGAGGATGGTGCCGCGCAGCAGCGGGTCGCGGTAGGGCGTACGGTTGCCCATGAAATAGTCGAGCGTGAGCAGGCCCGTGCCGCCGACCGGCAGGGCTTCGGCCTCCTCCCACAACGCAGTGAGCCCGGCCCGGTCGAGATCGAACATGTCCTTCGACGTCCAGGAAAGCACCGAGCCCGCCGAGACCTGCCCGGCTTCGACGAGGAAGTAATCGTCCACCAGCGCATGCGGGTAGGGGCCCCAGAAGCCAGTGACGGGGGCCTCGGCGGCGAGCTGGAACAATTGCACCACGGAGGTGCCGCCGATCATCAGATGCTCGCCCGGCCGCAGCGTGCCGGCGCCGACGATGCCGATATGCGCGTCGATGCCGCCCTGCGCCAGCATCGGCCGGTTGGCGAGGCCGAGATGCTCGGCCGCCGCGGCGCTGAGCGGGGCGATCGGCGCCCCCACCGCCTTGATGTCGTGCGGCAGCTTGCCGGCGAGGCCGGGCACGCCGAACTCGGCGAAGAGGTCCTCGTGGAAGCATCGGCGGACGGAATCATAGTTCCATTTGCAGGTCGCGTTCATGCGCGAGCCGACCCACAAGCCCGTCAGCTTGAAATTGATGTAGTCGAGGCATTCGCAGATGATGTCGGCCTCGGCATAGACCGAGGGTTCGTGCCGCGACAGCCACATCGCCTTGGGCACCAGCCATTCGGCCGCGTCGCCGCCGCCGGCATAGGCCAGCACCGGATGGTCGGAGCGGGCGGTGGCGGCCGCCTCCTCGGCGGCGCGGCAGTCCATCCACAGCAGGGCCGGGCGCAGCGGCGTGCCGTCCCGCCGGCAGGCGACGACGGTGGAGGCGGTGGTGGCGGCGCAGATGCCGTCGATCTCAGGCGAGCCGAGGTCCCGCATGAGGCCTCGCGTCGCCTCGCCCAGAGCCGTCCACCAGTCCTGCGGCGACTGCTCGGCCCAGCCGGGCCGCGGGTGGCGGGTGGGATATTGGACTTCCCGTTCGCCGAGCATGGCGCGGCTGTCGAGGTCGAAGACCCCGACCCTGATGCCGCCCGTGCCGAAATCGAGGCCGAGAAGACGCGCCATATCGGTTTTCCTGGGAGCGCGGACAGGCTGTCCGCATCTTTGTGTGCTTGCAGGGCGGGGAAGCGGACAGGCGACATGGCAGGCCATGCGCCCGGAGATCCGCGCTCCCGATCCTACGGCCTGAACATCACCTTGGAGAAGAAGTCGTTCTTGCGGCGGAAGGTCTCGAACATGCCCGGCAGCGCCTCCAGCTCCAGTTCATGCGTGATCATGAACTCCCATTTCAGGGCGCCGGAGGCGAGGGCTTCGAGCGCCACCGTCCATTGCTTGCCGGGGAAGGGAGCGCCGAAGGAATTCCAGGCGCCATGCAGCGAAACCTCCTGGCGGAGGAAGTGCTGGAAGGTCTTGTTCTCCAGCGTGACGTCGCCGACCGGGATGCCGATGAACACGACATGGCCGCCGGGGCCGGCGAGCTTGGCCGCGAGGTTGATCGAGGACGGATGGCCGGCGGCCTCGACGATGAGGTCGCAGGTGAGGCCGGCCGGCACCTCGTCCGTCACCAGGAAGGTCTGGGTCGCGCCCGCCTCGCGCGCCTGGTCGAGTTTCTGCTGCGAGACGTCGACGGCGACGACCTCGGTGCAGCCCATCAGCTTCATCCACTGGATGGCGAACAGGCCGATCGGCCCGCAGCCGATGACGCCGCCGCGCTGGCCCATGGTGGGCGGCGCCTTCCAGACGGCGTGCAGGGCGATGGATGCCGGGTCGGTCATCGCCACGGCGCGCGGATCGGCGCCTTCCGGCGCCTTGAGCAGGTTGCCGACCGGCACCGCCACGAATTCGGTGTAGGCACCGTCGCGCCGGCTGCCGAAATAGTCATAGTTGCGGCAGCGCGAGAAATTGCCCGTCGCGCACTGGTCGCAGACCCGGCACGGGATCAGCGGCGCGACGCCGACGAGTTCGCCCTTCTCGAAGCCGGTGACGCCCTCGCCGATCTCGGTGATGTGGCCGGAGAACTCGTGGCCGCAGATGATCGGCATGCGATGCGCGCCCTTGACGAGCATGCGCGGCAGGTCGGAGCCGCACACGCCCACGGCCGCCACGCGCAGCAGGACCTCGCCGGTCGCGGCGCTGGGCTTGGGAACGTCCTCCAACCGGATGTCACCGGGCGAATACATTACGGCTGCACGCATTGTCGTCATCCTTGGATCAGCAGAAGCGCGGCCCGCCCCAGACGGGCCGCCAGGTCAGTTCGCGGTGTCGAGCGAAGAGGTGAAGGCGTCGAGGGCGAGGATCGCGTCGCGCACGATCTCGACCGAGAGCGGCACGGCGACGCGCCAGGTCGTCGCGCCCTCGCGCAGGGCCGAGCGGGCGACCCGTTCGATGTCGTCGGCGGTCGCCCGTCCCAGCTTGAGGTCGGCGAGGGTGGTCGGCAGGCCGACCGAGCGGCAGAAGCGGGTCGTGGCCTCGATCTCGGCCAGCGGCCGGCCCTCCAGCATCAGCAGGCAGAGCACGCCGAAGGCGACCTTCTCGCCGTGGAAGAAGCCGTGGGTTTCTTCCAGCACGGTCAGTCCGTCATGGATGCCGTGCGCCGCCGATACCCCGCAATTCTCGAAGCCGAGGCCGCTGAGCAGCGTATTGGCCTCGATGATGTTCTCGACCGCCGGCGTCAGCAGGCCCTTCTCGACGGCGATCTTGGCCGCGAGCGCATCGCGCATCAGCACGTCGTGGCAGGCCTTCGCGATGGCGATGCCGGCCCGCGGGGCGGGAAAGCCTCCGGCGACGAAATTGCCGGCATGCGATTCCAGGTTGGAGCGCGCTTCGAACCAGGTGGAAAGGGCATCGCCGATGCCGGCGACCAGGAAGCGCGCCGGCGCCTTGGCGATCAGCGCGCTGTCGACGATGACGACGTCGGGGTTACGCGAGAGACGGAAGGCCTCGTTGAAGATGCCCTCCGGCGTATAGGTCACCGCGATGGCGCTGGTGGGCGCATCGGTGGAGGCGATGGTCGGCACGATGGCGATGCGCGCATCGTTGGCGATCGCCGCGAGCTTGGCGGTATCGATCGTCTTGCCGCCGCCGATGCCGGCCACGACATCGGCTCCCTCCGCCTTCACCAGGGCGGTGACGCGGTCGATTTCCTCACGGCAGCATTCGCCGTTGAATTTCTCCATGGCGACGGCGAGGCCGCTGCCGTCGAGGGAGGCCAGGATCGACGCTCCCATGCGGTCGAAGACGAAGCCGTCGACGAGCAGGAACACCTTGCGGCCGAGGCTGGAGAGGTGCGAGCCGAGCCGGTCGATCTCGCCGGCGCGCTGGATATATTTGCCGGGACCGCCGAAGGCGCGTCCGGACGCCGAGCGCGAACCCTGAATTTCCGCCATGGTCGGGTCTTTCCTGGTCTGCGGCACCTCTTCCGGTGCCCGATATTTCACAAATGTGAAATATGATCATTTATGTGAAAATATAGGCAAGCTGCCATCGGCTGTCAACGCGACAGACGGCGGAGCTCGATCGTCACGTATCGGGACACGCCGCTCAGGGGCGGCGTGCCGGGCTCCGGGTCAGCGCTTCAGCGTGCCCGTCGCATATTGCAGCAGCATCGCGACCATGATGATCAGGCCGGTATAGAGCTGCTGGCTGTAACCGGGCACGCCGGCGAGATTCATGATGTTGGCGATGATGCCCATCACCAGCGTGCCGAGCAGCGTGTTGATGACGTCGCCGCGGCCGCCCATGAGGCTGGCGCCGCCGATGACGACGGCGGCGATGACGTTGAGCTCCATGCCGACGCCGACCTGGGCGGAGCCGATGGTGGTCCGGCTGGCGGAGATGATGCCGGCGACGCCGGCCAGCGCGCCGGAGATCACGTAGACGGAGAGGATGTAGCGCGGCACCGCGATGCCGGAGAGGCGCACCGCCTCCTCGTTCGAGCCGATGGCGGTGATGATGCGGCCGAAGCGCGTGAAGGTGAGGACGATGCCGCCGACGATGAACACGGCGAACATCAGGATCACCGGCTGCGGCATGCCGAGCCAGTAGCCCGAGCCGAAGCTGGCGAGCGCGGCGCCCTCGTCGCCGATGGAGATGGGCCGTCCCTCCGAGATCATGAAGGACAGCGAGCGGGCGATCGCCATCATGGCGAGCGACATGACGAAGGAGGGCAGGCGCATATAGGCGACGAAGAAGCCCGTCACCAGGCCGCAGGCGGCGCCCGAAAGGACGACGAGGACGAGGCTGACAGGCAGGCTGTAGCCGAGATTGGTGATGAAATAGGCGGTCAGCACGCAGCCCAGCGCCAGGATGGAGCCGACCGACAGGTCGATGCCCCGCGTCAGGATGACGAAGAGCATGCCGACGGCCATGATGCCGGCGCCCGAGGCGACCTGGCGCAGGACGTTGAGGATGTTGGTCGTCGTCAGGAAGCTGTCCGACCACAGGCTTGCAACCACGACCAGCACCAGGAAGATGCCGAGCGTGGCGAAACGCTGCACGATTTCGCCGAAATCAGATCCGCGCTTCTTGTCGCCGCGGTTATCGCTGAGTGCCGTCATTCTTTTTCACCGCTTTGGGTCGCCAGGCCTCCCGCGAGGCCGTCGGTCGTCTGGGAGCTTCGTGTCATCGCCAGCGAGAGAAGGTTCTCCTCGCTGTAGCGATCGGGGCTCAGCTCGCCGCGAATCTCGCCTTCGCCCATGACCAGCACGCGGTCGCACAGTCCGAAGAGTTCCTGATGCTCCGAGGAGATCACCAGCACGGCCTTGCCCGATTCCGCCAGCCGGTTGACCAGGCTGTAGATTTCCGTTTTCGCGCCGACATCGACGCCGCGCGTCGGCTCGTCCAGGATGATGATGTCGCCGTCGGCATGAAACCATTTGGCGAGCACGATCTTCTGCTGGTTGCCGCCCGAGAGGCTGGAGACGGGCGCATCGACGCTCGAGGCCTTGAGCCGCAGGCTCCTGCCGAGTTCGGTCACCACGCGCCGCTCCAGTCCCTGGCGCAGGAAGCCGAGCACGTTCACCACCGAGGAGAGCCGCGCCATGGTGGCGTTCACCCGGATGGGCTTGTCGAGGATCACGCCCTGGTGCTTGCGGTCCTCGGGCACGAGCCCGATGCCGGCCGCCACCGCGTCGCGGGGCGAGCGGAAATGCACGGGCTTGCCCCGCAGCTTGACGGTGCCGCTGTCGAGGCGGTCCGCCCCGAAGATCAGGCGTGCCACCTCGGTGCGGCCCGAGCCGACCAGGCCGCCGAGGCCGACGATCTCGCCGGCCTTCACCGAAAGGCTGACATTCCTCACCTTCCGCCCGGCATTGAGGCCGGAGACGCCGAGGAGCTCCTCGCCGATCCGGCGGGCGCCCTTTTCGGGGAAGAGCGCCGCAAGCGGGCGCCCGACCATCATGCGGATGACGTCGTCGATGGTGACGTCGCCGGTGGCGACGGTGCCGACGAGCTGGCCGTCCTTCATCACCGTCATCCGGTCCGAGATGCGGAAGACCTCCTCGAGCCGATGGGAGATATAGACGATGCCGACGTTCCGGGCGCGCAGGGCGGCGATCACCTTGTGGAGCCGCTCGGCATCCTGGGCCGAGAGCACGGCCGTCGGCTCGTCGAAGATGATGATCTTGACCTCGCGCGACAGCGCCTTGGCGATCTCGACCACCTGCTGGTGCGCCACCGCGAGATTGCCGACCCGCTGGGCGGGATCGATGTCGAAGCCGAGACTGCGGATCAGTTCGCCCGCCCGCTTCTTCAGGCCCGGGCCGGCGAACACGCCGGGCAGCTCGCCGAGGAAGATGTTTTCGGCGACGGACAGGTCGGGAGCGAGCGCCAGTTCCTGGTGGATGACGGCGATGCCGAGCGAGCGGGCGAGCCTGGGATCGCGGAAGTCCACGAGCTGGCCGGCGATCCAAACCTCGCCGCTGCTCGGGTGGGTCTCGCCGCCGAGCACGCGCATCAGCGTCGACTTGCCCGCGCCGTTCTCGCCGAGGAGCGCGTGGACCTCGCCGCTCTGGACGTCGAAATCGACCCCCTTCAGCGCGTGGACGCCGCCGAAGGACTTGGTGATGGCCGTTAGCCTCGCGAGTTCAGACATTCACACCCTCGCGCGATAAGACAAGAGGCGGCGGGCCGATATCCCGCCGCCGGTGTTCTTGCTGGTCGTTGTTCTTGCAGGTCGTCGTTGCGGATCAGCTCCGAGCCGGGCTCAGAACACGGCGTCCTTGCGGTAGTACTTGTCGACGTTCTCCTGCGTGATCACCGCGGGCGTCGTCAGCTCCAGCTTGGGGAAGTCGGCCGGGAGCGTGCCTTCCAGGGCCTTCACGCCGATATCGACCGCCGTGCGGGCGACGAGGTCGGGATCGTTGAGACCGGTGGCGCCGTATTTGCCTTCCTTGATCAGGGCGAGCGCTTCCTTCTGGCCGTCGGCCGCGGCGAGAACCAGCACGTCGGACTTGCCGGCGGCCTGCAGGGCCTTCATGCCGCCCAGCGCCATCGAATCATTCTCGGCGAGCAGCACGTTGACGTCCGGATGGGCCTGCAGCAGGTCCTCGGCGGCCTTCAGGCCGTCTTCCGTCGCCCAGTTGCCCCAGCCCTGGCCGAGCACTTCGAAGCCGGCCTTGCCGTCGTTGACGAGCTGGCCTTCCACGAGGCCCTTGAAGACGCCGAGGCGGCGGTCACGGCCGACTTCGTTGCCCTGCGAGCCGGAGAGCAGGATGATCTTGATCGGCTTGCCCTGCATCTTCTTGGCGAGCCACTGGCCGACCAGGAAGCCGTTCTGGTCGTTCGACGAGCGGACCTGGGTGATGACGTTGGCCTTGGTGTTGATGCTGGAATCCATCACCACGACCTTGACGCCGGCCGCGGTGGCGGCATTGGCGGCGGCGACGAGGCCTTCCGGGTCGCGCGGATTGAGAATGAGCAGCTTGACGCCCTTGGCAACCATGTCCTCCACGTCGGAGATCTGCTTGCCCATGTCGTTCTGGCCGTCGGAGGTGGTGACTTCGCAGCCCTTCTTCTTGCCCTCGTCGATGGCGGCAGCCTGCTGGGCGGCGAAATAGGGGGCGCTGAGCGTGTACATCGCCACGCCGATCTTGCAGTCGGCGGCCTGCGACGAGGCCGTGTGCGCCAGGCTCATCGTGCCGGCCAGCAGGGCCGTGGCGACGGCGCTGGCCGTAAGGGTTTTCTTCATGCTTCTCTCCTCCTGAGTCAATCCGGCAGGGCGTTTCTCCGAAGCCCATTCTTGTAGCTTAAGTACATTACCGTGAGCCGGTCAAGCGGTGCTTTCTCCAAAAATTTGAGAGCGGATCACATTAGTGAAATGCTGCGCTGCAATATTGCGCCTCTCCCCGCAGTTTTGACCAAAAACTTTCCGCTGGTCTTGTGTCGCGACGGTGAGAAATGTAGTGTGACTACATAATTGGCGATGCCTTCGCCTGTCTCCATTGCCTTTGAGAGGTTGGTCGAAATGCCTATGCGCGAACCGGGTATTTGCGTGGTGGACGTTGCAAAGGGCGAATTGCGCGGCGCCACGAACCGTTACACCAAGACTTTGGGGGATCTCGCCGGCCTCTATGAGGACGAAGAGGCCTACCGGGCCTTGCTTGCCGAGATGGGCGACAAGGTCGTCTACGAGGTGACGGACTACAAACCGTCCGCCGACGCCGGCGACATGATCATCGGCGTCACCCGCATGCTGCCGGGCAAGGTCGGCCGGGAGTTCTTCCTGACCCGGGGCCATATCCATGCGAACCCCAACCGCCCGGAGATGTATTACGGCGAGAGCGGGCACGGCCTCATGCTGCTGGAATCGCCGGCCGGCGATATCCGCACCGTCGAGATCGGCCCGCGCAGCCTGTGCTACGTGCCGCCCTACTGGATCCACCGTTCCGTCAATGTCGGCCCGACCGAACTGGTGATGACCTTCGCCTATCCCGCCGATTCCGGGCAGGACTACGACATCATCGCCAAGGCCGGCGGCATGCGCAGCCGCATCGTCGATGACGGCCGCGGCAGCTGGGTGGCGGTCGACAACGAGAGCTATCGTTTCCGCCCGGCCGAACTGGTGGAAAGCATTTTCGCCAAGGCCCGGTGAGCGGCGCGCGGATCGCCTCCCTGCGTCACGGCACCGTCGGCCGATCGCCGCCGGCCTGCCGGATGGCCCGGCGCAGCACCTCCAGGGCTTCGGCGATCGCCGGCGCCTGAAGGGCCGCGGCATCCGGTGCGAAATGGCGTGCGACGGCAGCGGGTACCGTTTCGGCAGCGGGCGCGCCGTCATCGGGCCGGGGCTGCGTCCGGTCGAGCCAGGCGGACAGCAGGGCGATCTCGATCTGTTCGGATCGCAGTTCCGCGGCCTTGATCTCGCTCCGCAGCCCGTCCGTCAGCGGCGACGGCGCGGGGTCCGGACCGGATTTGAGCTGGAGGCGCAGCCGCCGCAGGGCGTGCACGACGCCCGTCCGCCAGTCGCGGACGAGGGCGTCGGCCGCGGCGAGGTCCCTCGGCCCGAGCGCCGCGCCATGCCGGATCTGTGCAAAGACGGCGAGGAGCAGGATGTTGACGTCGACCCCGAGCCCGTCCTGCAGCGCGAGGCAGGCGGGGGCAACGCCCTCGCGGCCGTAGAAGTCGAGCGCGAAGTGCCACAGCCGATTGTCCAGCGATATTTCGCGCGAATCGGTCGAGCCCGCCTGCCGGTCGTCGCCACCCATCGATACGCCCTTCCATCCGTCCGGCATCATGCGGACGATCCTTTGAATCGCGAACGCCGCACATTTCGGGGCGGCACGGCTTGTGCCTGCGCTTCGGTCATTCCGTGGTCAAGACCGAAAACAAGGCGAGAAAGGCTGCCCGCCGGCGCGCCCGCATGAGGGCGGAGCGTCGCCGGCAGCGCGTCGGGGAAATCATTCGCAGCCTGTTGACAATGCCATTTTCCAGTGAGAAGGTTCTCTGAGAACGTTCCCATCGCCCGTGGCGTTGCGAGGGACGGCGAGGGAGGAATGCTTTTGGGCGCGGTCGCAACCCACCGCCTGCTGGCGTCGTCGATCACCAAATCCTATGGCGCGACCATCGCGCTGGAGCAGGTGACGCTCGCGCTCGAGCCCGGCCAGGTGCACGCTTTGCTCGGCGAAAACGGGGCGGGAAAGTCGACGCTGGTCAAGATCCTCAGCGGCGTCCTCAGGCCGAACAGCGGTTCGATCGAGATCGACGGAAAGCCCTATGCGCCCGCATCGATTCTTGCGGGGCGCAGGGCGGGCGTCGCCACCGCCTTCCAGGAACTCAGCCTTCCGCCGAACCTCTCCGTCGCGGAGGCCCTGCTGCTGCCGGCAATGCGCAAGGGCGTCCTGGGCCTGATCTCCGGCCGTCGTACCGTCGACGAGGCCGCCGCGATCCTCGCCCGCTACCGGCTGACCGATGTTTCGCCCCTGCAGTCGATTGCTGCGCTTTCGCTGGCCCAGCGTCAGCGCCTCGAGATCGCCCGCGCCTTGCACAATGCCGGCAAGGTCCTGGTGCTCGACGAACCTACGGCGGCGCTGACCGATGTCGGCTGGCTCTTCGATCTCGTGCGCGAGAAGACGGATGCCGGCGTGGCCGTCCTCTATATTTCCCATCGCCTGGCCGAGGTGCGCCAGCTCTGTCCGCGGGCGACGGTGCTGCGCAACGGCCGCTCGGTGGCCAGCGTCGATCTGTCGGACGCGACGGATGCGGACATCTTCCGGCTGATGGTCGGCCGCTCGGAGGCGGCGGCGAGCCGTCGTTCCGCGGTCCGCAAGGAACCTCGCAAGCCCGTGCTGCAGCTCAAGGACCTGACCGGCAGCAAGCTGCGCGGCGTCTCCCTCGATCTGATGCAGGGCGAGATTCTCGGCGTCGCGGCCCTGGAGGGGCAGGGGCAGCGGGAACTCTTCCGCACCCTCGTCGGCCTGGAGAAGCTCGTTTCGGGCGACATCGTCGTCGACGGCCGTCCGGTTCAACCGAAGAACCCGCGTGACGCTCTTGCCGCCGGTCTCAGCTTCCTGCCGGAAGAGCGCAAGGTCGAGGGCATCTTTCCCAGCCTGTCCGCGGCCGGCAACATCGTGCTGCCGATCGTCGAGCGCATCAGCCGAGCCGGCATCGTATGGCCCGCTCTGGAGCGCCGCGGCGCGGCGACGGCCTCGCAGGCGGTCGAGCTCAGCCCCCGCTATCTCGACTTCCGCATCGCCGACCTCTCCGGCGGCAACCAGCAGAAGGCGCTCCTCGCCCGCGCCATGATGACCGGGGCGCGCACGCTGCTGCTCTATGATCCGACACGCGGCGTCGACGTCGGCACCAAGCAGGCGATCTACGCCGCGATCCAGGCCTTTGCCGCCAAGGGAGGCTCCGTGCTGCTCTATTCCTCCGAATTGCCGGAACTGACGCGGCTGGCCGATCGCTGCCTCGTCGTCTACGGCGCCCGCATCTTCGCGCAATTCGAAGGCGAGGCGATCGAGGAGGGGGCGTTGGTGGCGGCCTTGACCGGCCATGCCGACGGCCTGCCGGCGCAAGAGCGGGCGGGTGCGGCATGAGCATGCAGCAGGCCCTTCCCTATCGGCGTCACACGCTGCCGCTCGCCGTCCGCCTCCGCCGCCTGGCGGCGAGCGGCGCCGGCATCATCGCTGCCCTCTACGTCATCCTCTATCTTCTCTATGCGGTCTGGGATCCGACGGCCCTGACGGCCGATACCGTGCTCAGCCTGACCAACAACGCCGCGCCCCTGGCGATTTCCGCGGCGGGGGAAACCTTCGTGGTGCTATCGCGCGGCTTCGACCTGTCCGTCGCCGGCGTCATCTCCCTCACCAACGTCGTCATGGCCGCCTATCCCCTGGACGGGCCGGCGGGCGCGGTGGAAAGCCTGCTGATCTGCCTGGCCATCGGCGCTGCGGTCGGCATGGTGAACGGCTATCTCGTCGCGATCCTGCGCCTGCAGTCGATCGCCGCGACGCTGGCGACGATGATCATCTGCCAGGGGCTCGCCTTGGTGGTGCTCGATGCCCCCGGCGGCACCGTCGCCGACTTCGTCAGCTACGAGCTGACGGATACCCTGATGGGGGTGATCCCGATCTCCGGCCTGATCATCGCCGCCGTCGTCGTGCTGTGGCTCGTCTTCCGGCGTACCGATACGGGCATCGCCCTCTACACCGTGGGCGCCGACGAGACGGCCGCGCAGCTCTCCGGCATCTCGGTCGTGCGGACGCGCTTCGTCGCCTTCGTCGCCGCCGGCATGCTCTACGGCCTCGCGGGCTTCATGCTGAGCGCGCAGACGGCGACGGGCGATCCGAACGGCGGCAGTTCCTTCCTGATGCTGACCTTCGCCGCCGTGGCGCTCGGCGGCACCTCGCTCTCCGGCGGACGGGGAGGGCTGGTCGGCAGCGTCATCGGCGCCGCGACTCTGATGCTCCTGCAGAAGGTGCTCTTCGCCGGCGGAGTCTCCTCCTTCTATACCGGCATATTCCAGGGCGCGGTCCTGGTGGCGGCGGTCGTCTTCGGCGGCCTCGTCACCCACCTCATCGATCGACGGGGCGCAGCATGAACGATCCTCTCCTCGCCCCCGAGCAGAACCGGCCGGCCCGGCCGATGCCGTCGATCGAAGCCGCTGCCGACCGGCGCGGGACCGCGCGCCTGCGCCCGGAGACGATCACCATCCTTTGCGTCTTCGGCCTCAGCATCCTGCTGATCCTGCTGTCGCGCTTCGTCAGCCCGGCGCTGGGGTCCTGGGAGCAGGTCAACACCGTCCTGCTGCTCGCCTCCTTCCTGATGGTGGTCGCCTTCGGGCAGGGGCTCGTCATCCTCATCGGCGGCCTCGATCTGTCGATCCCGGCGCTGATCACCATCGGCGGCGTGCTGTCGACCTACTGGATCGGCGCGACCGGGGAGGGGAGCTGGTACCTCGTGCCCGCCATCCTGCTCATCTGCGCCGGCATCGGCGCCGTCAGCGGCCTCGGCGTCACGGCGCTCGGCATCCCGCCCTTCATCATGACCATGGCGACCGGCATCATCGTCGCATCGGCGGCGCTGGGCTTCACCAGCGGAACGCCGCGCGGCGCCTCTCCGCCGGTGTTCGTCGACCTGATGAAGGCCGATTGGATCGGCATCCCGCTCATTCTCGTCTTCATCGTGGCGTTCTGCCTGCTCGCCTCCGCGCTGCAGGGACGCACCTCCTTCGGGCGGCGCCTGACCGCGATCGGCTCCAATC
This sequence comes from Labrys monachus, assembly GCF_030814655.1. Taxonomy (NCBI): domain Bacteria; kingdom Pseudomonadati; phylum Pseudomonadota; class Alphaproteobacteria; order Hyphomicrobiales; family Xanthobacteraceae; genus Labrys; species Labrys monachus. Next base: position 3,368,479 of record NZ_JAUSVK010000001.1, on the reverse strand, counting down.
CGGTCGCGGCCCGCGTCGCCGGCATCGCGGTGTGGCGCTCCATGGTCATGGCCTACATGATCAGCGCCGCCGCCGCGGGCTTCGCCGGCATGATGCTGGTCGGCTACGCCAACGGGGCGACCCTGCGCATGGGCAGCGACTATCTGCTGCCGAGCATCGCCGCGGTGGTGATCGGCGGATCCTCCATCCTCGGCGGCAGCGGCACCTTCGTCGCCACCATCGGCGGGGCCGTGCTGCTCACCACGCTGAGCACCGTCATTTCGGCGCTCGGCGTTCCCCAGGGGTGGCGCACCGTCATCGAGGGATCGATCATCCTGCTCGCGCTCCTGCTGCTGCGCGAAAACGTCTTTGCCATCTTGAAGCGCCGGACCACGCGACAATGACCGCTCGCGCTCCACGCTTCGGTGCGTTCCTCGCTGGGAACGTTCCCATAACAAGCGGTCAGACAACGAGGAGATGAAAATGCCGACCTGGAGAAAGGCTTTGACGACGCTGGGGGCGACGCTCTGCGCCTCGGTCATGGGGCTGGCGCTCGTGGCCAACACGGCCTCCGCCGAGGACAAGAAGCTCAAGATCTATCTGAGCCTGAGCTATAGCGGCAATTCCTGGCAGTCGGAGGCGGCGAACATCGTCAAGGCCCTCGCCAAGACGCCGCCCTACGACAAGACGGTCGAGCTGACCGAGGTCATCTCGGGCACCGACCCGCAGGCCCAGATCGCCGCCTATGAAAGCATGATCGCGGCCAAGGCCGACGGCATCATCAGCTTCCCGATCTCCTCGACCGCCCTGAACCGCGTCATCAAGCGCGGCTGCGAGAAGGGCGTGAAGTTCTTCATGTACGACGCCACCGTCACCGAGCCCTGCGCCTACAATGTCAGCTACATCACCGCGGGCTTCGGCGAGAACACCGCCCAGGCGCTGGTGAACGCGCTCGGCGGCAAGGGCAAGATCTTCCTCAGCCGTGGCGTGCCAGGCAACTCCGTCGACAAGCGCCATACCGACGGCGCCATGGCGGTGTTCAAGAAATATCCGGGCATCCAGGTGGTGGCGGAATATTATTCCTTCTGGGATGACCGCACCACGCAGCAGGAGACCGCGAAGGCCCTCGCCGCCCATCCCGATGTCGACGGCATCTGGGCCCAGGCCGGCGAGTATGGAGCCATCCAGGCGCTGACGGACAAGGGCAGCAAGCTGGTGCCGATGACCGGCGAGAATTCCAACGGCTTCCGCCTGGCGCTCGCCAATCCGGACGACCAGAAGCGCGGCCTCAAGGGCGTCTCGGCCGGCTCGCCGCCGGCAACGGCCGGCTATGCCTTCAAGCTGATGATGGAAGTGCTCACCGGCAAGCGCAAGCTCGAGCCCGAGAACATCGAATATCCGCTGCCCTGGGTTCCCGCCGACAAGGTGAAGCTGTGCAAGGGCCAGACCTTCGAGGACGGCTGCAACACCTTCCCCGACGGTGTCGTGCCGAGTTCCTTCGTCACCGAGGTCTTCAGCCCGACCCTGCTGCCTGAACTCTCGCTGCAGTCGGCGCTGGAAGGCAAGCCGACGCCGGGCGCCACCATCCAGCCTCTGCCGGCCGACGTGCCGAAGGCCGGCAACGCTCCCGGCATCAACTGCCAGAAATGCGAGCCCGGCCCGGACCTCTACAAGCTGACCAAGGTCGAGCCGACGGTCAATCCGTAACAATGCTGCGGACGGCGGCCCGGATCCGATGGGATCGCCGTCCGCTCCCCCGAAAAGGCGAGGACGATTATGGCCAGATATCTCAAGCGCGGACAGGACGCGAGCACGGTCGCTGCCGTCGATGCAAGGACACGTGCGACCGTCGAGGCGATCCTCGCCGACGTCGAGGCGCGCGGCGACGAGGCGGTACGCGAACTGTCCGAGAAGTTCGACAAATGGTCGCCCGAGAGCTTCCGCCTGTCCGAGCAGGACATCGAGAAGGCTCTGTCGGCCGTCTCCCGGCGTGACCTCGACGACATCCGCTTCGCACAGACGCAGGTGCGCAATTTCGCCCAGCATCAGCGTGACGCCCTCAAGGACATCGAAGTCGAGACGATCCCGGGCGTCGTGCTCGGCCATCGCAACATACCGGTCAACGCCGTGGGCTGCTATGTGCCGGGCGGCAAGTACCCGATGGTCGCCTCTGCCCATATGAGCGTGGTGACGGCCCGCGTCGCCGGCGTCAAGCGGGTGATCGCCTGCGCGCCGCCCTTCCATGGCGGCCCGCATCCGGCCATCGTCGCCGCGATGCATCTCGGCGGCGCCGACGAGATCTATGTGCTCGGCGGCGTGCAGGCCGTGGCCGCGATGGCGCTGGGCACCGCCACCATCGCGCCTGTCGACATGCTCGTCGGCCCCGGCAATGCCTTCGTGGCCGAAGCCAAGCGCCAGCTCTTCGGCCGCGTCGGCATCGATCTCTTCGCCGGGCCGACGGAGACGCTGGTGATCGCCGACGACAGCGTCGACGCCGAGATCTGCGCCACCGACCTGCTCGGCCAGGCCGAACACGGCCCGACATCCCCCGCCGTCCTGCTGACGACCTCCGAGAAGCTCGCCCATGCCACCATCGCGGAGGTGGAACGGCAATTGAAGACCCTGCCCACGGCCGAGCTCGCAGGCAAGGCATGGGCGGATTATGGCGAGGTCATCGTCTGCGACGACGATGCGGAGATGGTGAGGGAGGCCGATCGCATCGCCTCCGAGCATGTGCAGGTGATGACGCGCGACCCCGATTATTTCCTGAAGAACATGACCAATTACGGCGCGCTCTTCCTCGGGGTGCGGACCAATGTCGCCTATGGCGACAAGGTCATCGGCACCAACCATACGCTTCCCACCAAGAAGGCCGCCCGCTACACCGGCGGGCTGTGGGTCGGCAAGTTCCTGAAGACATGCACCTATCAGCGGATCCTGACCGACGAGGCCAGCGCCCTGGTCGGCGAATATTGCTCCAGGCTCTGCATGCTCGAGGGCTTCGCGGCGCACGCCGAGCAGGCGAATATCCGGGTCCGCCGATTCGGCGGGCGCAACGCTGCATGACGGCGAGTCGCGGCCTGCCGGGCGCGGGAGCCGGCGGATAGGGAGTACGGACAGGCAATGTCGGACGCGACCGTCGACAGGGGGCGAATCCCCCGGATCACCGTGAAGGACCTGGCGAGGCAGCTCGGCATGTCGGTTTCGACGGTCTCGCGCGCCTTCTACGACGACGCCGTGATCGCTCCCGAGACGCGGGAGAAGGTGCTGCGGCGGGCGGTGGAGATCGGCTACCAGCCCAACCCCCTTGCGCGCGGGCTGATCACCAAGAGCAGCCGGATCGTCGGGCTGGTGGTCTCCGACATCACCAACCCCTTCTATCCCGAGGTCATGGTCCGGCTGACCGAGCAGTTCCAGGCCGAGGACTTCAACGTCATGCTGGTGGTCGCCAGCCCGACGCGGAACGAGGAGGAGGCCGTCAGGGTGCTGCTGTCCTACCATCCGGACCTGGTGGTGATGCTGGCGACGACGCTTTCCTCGGCTGCCTCGGCGTCGTGCCGCAAGGTCGGCACGCCCGTCGTCTTCTTCAATCGCGTCGGCTCGGACGAGAATTCCTATGCCGTGACCTGCGACAACGTCCTGGGGGGCCGGCTGATCGCCGACCACCTGATCGACCGGGGGCACCGGCGGCTCGGCTTCGTGGCGGGACGTCCGGACGCCTCGACCAATGTCGATCGCTGGCACGGCTTTCAGGCCCGCTGCGCCGAACGCGGCGTCGCCCCGCCGGCCAGCACCGGCGGCGTGGCCTTCAGCTACGAAGCGGGTTTCGCGGGGGCGCTGGACCTTCTGAACCGGGAGGAGAAGCCGACGGCCCTGTTCTGCGCCAACGACATCCTGGCCATCGGCGCCATGGATGCGGCGCGGCGCGGCCTCGGGCTGTCGATTCCGGCGGACCTCTCGGTGATCGGTTTCGACGACATCGGCATGGCCTCCTGGTCCTCGCATGCGCTGACGACCGTCCGCCAGCCGATCGCCCGCATGATCGACCGCACCACCGCCCTGGCGCTGGCACTCGCCCGGGGCAACGCCGTCCAGCCCGCCGTGGAGCGCCTGCCCGGCGAACTGATCGATCGCAACACCACGAGGTTCATCGATGGCCAATAGGTCCGGATCCCTGTCGCTTCTCGATGCCGCCGCGCCCGTTCACCGCCCGGACTGCGCCAGCCTGGCGGCCGAGCCGCCGATGGCCGACGGTCTGCCGGAAAAGGTGAGCGACGAGGTCATCGCCTACGGGCTGGAGGCGCGGCGGATCTACGCCGACCTGAAGCGCGTCATCGGCCAGACCGCGGGGCTGCTCATCCTCGCTCAGGCGAGCGGCCGCCGCGAGGCCTTCGACCTGCCTTCGCTCGCCGGGGCCCGCGAGACGTGGCTCGAATGCCGCGACCGGCTCGGATCGCTTTCGGCCCCCTCGCGCCTCGACGCCAATCTGCGCCGCATGGCAGCCGCCCACCGCCTCGTCGGCGCCTGCCTGGCCGCGCTTCAGTCCCCGCGCATGGCGGAGGGGGATCCGGACCTCACCGTGTCGCTCGACAATCTGTCGGCGGCCTACCGGCAGCTTCAGGCCGCGTCCGAGCACCGCTTCGGCATGACGATGGTCGATTTCCGGTATTCCTGCTGCAATTGCGGCATCGAACTTCAAAAATAGCCAAAGGGAGAAGGAAATGTCCGATTATTCGATCTGGGTTCTCGAATATTCATACGTCGCCAAATACCACAAGAGCGGCGTGCTCTACGGTGCCCACAATCAGGGCTATGTGAAGCTTCCCTACTGCTATGCCGTCATCAAGGGGAACGGCCATGTGGCCATGGTCGATGTCGGCTACAACGACAAGGACTATGGCAAGCATCTCGGCGACAAGTTCGGCGTCGAGAATTGGCGCTCGCCCAAGGAGGTGCTCGCCGGCATCGGGCTGAAGCCGGAGGATGTCGACACCGTCTTCATCACCCACGCCCATTTCGACCATTTCGGCAATGTCGAAGATTTCCCGAACGCGAAGTTCTACATCCAGGAACGCGAGATCGCGAAATGGACCTGGGCGATGTCGCTGCCGGACCGCCTGCGCTGGATGCTGGTCGCCGTCGATCCCGGCGACATCGTGCGCGGCGTCGAGCTGGCGCGGCAGAAGCGGCTCGTCTGCATCGACGGCCCGCTGTCCAACGTGCTGCCGAACATCGACCTGCACGTCGCCTATGACAGCCACACCTTCGCGTCGATGTGGGTCGAAGTGCGCAACGACGGCAAGACGGCCTCGGAGGATGCCTGGGTGCTCGCCGGCGACCTCGTCTATGTCTTCGACAACATCGAAGGACCGGGCGGGGTGGTCGACCTCGACAAGATCTACGTGCCGGTCGGCCTGGCGCTGGGAAGCCAGCAGAATCTCGTCATGGCGACGGAAGCGATGATGAAGCAGGTCAATTACGAGGCCCGCCGTGTCATTCCGATCCATGAGGAGCGCCTGAAGGACGCATTCCCCTCCCGCATCAGGCCGGACGGGCTGCGCATTTCGGAGATCTGTCTCGCCGATGGCGAGACGTCGAAGGTCCGGTGAGCATCATGAAGTTCGTGAATGCCGCCGTCGTCGGCGCGGGGTTGGTCGGCTCGGGCTGGGCGATCGTCTTCGCCCGCGCCGGCCTCTCGGTGAAGCTGTTCGACGCCAGCGGGGATATCCGCGCCGGCGCGCTCGCCGGCATCCGGCGAAGCCTGGCCGACATGGCCGACCATGGCCTCGTCGAGGATGTCGAGGCGATCGCCGGCCGGATCGAGGTGGTCGACAGCCTGGTCGAAGCCGTCCGCGATGCCGACTATGTGCAGGAGTCTGTGTTCGAGCGCGTCGACGTCAAGCAGGCGATCAGCCTCGAGATCGGCGCCGCCATCCGGGACGACGCGGTGGTGGGAAGCTCCAGTTCGGGCATCCCGTCCTCGGCCTTCACCGAAAAGGCGCCGCGCCGCTCGCGCTTCCTCGTCGTGCATCCCGTCAACCCGCCGCATCTCGTGCCGCTGGTCGAGCTCGTGCCGTCGGCCTGGACCGACCCCGCCATCCTGCCCTGGCTTCGCGAGGCGATGGAGGGGCTCGGCCAGGTGCCGATCGTCGTCAACCGGGAGATCGAGGGGTTCATCCTCAACCGGCTGCAGGGCGCGCTGCTCAACGAGGCATGGGCGCTCTTCGAGGCGGGGCTGGCCAGTGCCGCCGATATCGACCGGACCGTGGCTCACGGCCTCGGCCTGCGCTGGTCCTTCATGGGACCGTTCGAGACCATCGACCTCAATGCGCCGGGCGGCGTCGACGATTATGCCCGGCGCCTCGGCCCACTCTATCATTCCATCGCGCAGGATCGGCACAACCCGAAGCCGTGGTCGGAGGACCTGATCGCGCGGGTCGCCGGGGAGCGGCGTGCCGCCCTGCCGGCGTCCGAACTCCCGGCCCGCTCGGAATGGCGCAACCGCCGGCTGATGGCGCTGGTCTCCCATCGCCGCGGCCAGCCGGAAAAGTGAGCCTGCCATGAAGGACATGAACGGAAAGGTCGCGATCGTCACCGGGGGCGCCGGCGGCATCGGCAGCGAGATCTGCCGGGCGCTGGCCGGGGCCGGCGCGCAGGTCGTCGTCGGCTATCACACCTCCGCCGCCGCGGCGCTGGCGCTGGCCGGCACGCTCGAAGGCACGGGGCACATCGCCGCCCCGGCGCCGGTGGCCGACAGCGAGGCGATGAACCGCCTGGCCCGGCAGGTCGACAAGGCGTTCGGCCGCGCCGACGTCCTCGTCAACGCGGCCGGCATGACCCGCTTCGTCGCCCACGCCGATCTCGACGCCCTCGACGACGACCTGATCGACCGCATCCTCGCGGTCAATGTCCGCGGCGTCATCGCCGCCACCAGGGCTTTCCGGCCGCTGCTGGCGCAAAGCGGCGAGGGTCTCGTGGTCAACATCTCCTCGATCGCCGCGGTCACCGCCATGGGCAGCAACATCGCCTATTGCGCCTCCAAGGCGGCGGTGGACAACCTCACCCGCTCGCTCGCCAGGGCGCTCGCGCCGCAGATCCGTGTCGTCTCGGTCTCGCCGGGCCTGGTGGATACCGAATTCGTGCGCGGCCTCGACGAGAGCTGGCGCAACCAGCAGGCGGAGCGCACGCCCCTGAAGCGCCTGGCTCTTCCGGCGGAGGTCGCGGACGCGGTGATGGCGGTCGCCCTGCATCTGCCCTTCACCACCGGCAGCATCATCCCCGTCGACGGCGGACGGCCCCTGGCGTAGACCCGGGAGCGCGGATATCCGCGCTCCCGCCTGCCTATTTGATGATGCCGATCTTCTTGCGGTCGATGGTGGCGAAGACGGCGCAGATCAGCACGGTGCCCTTGACGATATTCTGCAGATAGGGATCGACGCCGGTCATGTTCATGCCGTTCGACAGCAGCGTGATGATGAGGACGCCGAGGATGGTCCCGAAGATGCTGCCGACGCCGCCGGTCAGCGGCGTGCCGCCCACCACGACGGCCGCGATCACGTCCAGCTCCAGCCCCTCGCCGAGCTGCGCCGTCGCCGCCATGGCGCGTGCCCCCTGCAGGAGGCCGGCGATGCCGCAGAGGGCGCCGAGCAGCACATACATGCAGATCTTCACGCGGGCGACGCGGATGCCGGTGAGGATCGCCACCCGCTCGCCGCCGCCGATCGCCCTGACTTCCCGGCCGAACACCGTGCCGTTCACGACCGCATAGGCGAGGAGCGCGAGAAGAAGGCCGATCGCCACCGAATGGGGAATGCCCCAGGTCCGCGCCGCATAGGCATCGAGGAAATGCTCGTCCTCGATCGAGACGGGGGCCCCGCGCGTGAACAGCAGCACGATGCCGCGATAGACGACCATCGCGCCCATCGTCGCGATGAAGGAGGGCACCTTGCCCTTGGCGAGGAGGACGCCGTTGACGAGGCCGGCGGCAGCGCCGACCGCGATCGCCGGAATGATCGCCGCCGCGCCGAGCGTGTTGGCGGTCAGGGCCGTCACGAGGGCCGCGAGCGCCACGATCGAACCGACCGAAAGGTCGATCGATCCGGCCATGATGACGAAGGTCATGCCGAGCGAGGCGACGAGGAGCACGGTTCCCTGCTGCAGGACGATCAGCAGGTTGGAGACCGTGAGGAAGCGCGGCGAGGCGAGCGAGAAGACGACGCACAGAAGCACCAGCACCGCCAGCGGGAAGGCGCGCCGCAGGAGGGCCGTCCTGCTCGATGCCTGGATCTGGCTGTCCGCCTTGTTTTCCGGGGCCGTCATGGGCTTGGGTGTCTGGTTCATTGTCCCCGTCTCAGGTCATGTGCCGGACGATTTCGTGCTCGGCGAGATCGGCGGTCGCGTTGAAGGAATGGGCGATTCGGCCCTGGCGCAGCACCAGCAGGCGGTCGGCAAGGCCGATCAGTTCCGGCATGTCCTCCGAGGAGAGGATGATGGCGAGGCCTTCCGCCGCCTTCTGCCGGATGACACGATAGATCTCCATGCGCGCGCCGACGTCGACGCCGCGCGTCGGATTGTTGAGCAGCAGCAGACGGGGGCCGGTGGCGAGGCATTTGCCGATCACCACTTTCTGCAGGTTGCCCCCGGAGAGCGAGGTGCAGGGCGCATCGATGCTCGCCGTCTTGATGCCGATCCTCGCCACGAGATCCCGTGCGATCGATGCGGCAGCCCGGCGGTTGAACAACGGGCCGCGGCGGGGCGGGCGCGCCATCACGAGATTGTCGAGCACGCTGAAATCGGCGATCAGGCCTTCATTGCCGCGATCGCCCGGCAGATGAGCGACGCCGAGGCTCCACGCCGCGCCGGGATCGGCCGGCGCATAGGCGTTGCCGCCGAGGCGCATGGTCCCGCGGCGGACCTGCTGGTCGCCGGCGATCGCCGCGAAGAGGCCGTCGGCCCCGGCCCCCTTCAGCCCGGCGAGGCCGACGATCTCGCCGGCCCGGACATCGAGGCTCACGCCGCCGAGGTCGCGTCCGGCGGCGACGTCGGTCGCCTCGAAGACGAGCGGCGGCGCGTCGCCGGTGGCCCTGGCCGGCCGTTCCGGATAGATGCCCTGCGAGAGGTCGCGTCCGACCATGCGGCGGTGGATCTCGTCGGGTTCGATCTCGTCGGCGCGGAAGGTCCCGGCACCGTGGCCGTCCTTGAGGATGGTGAGCTCGTCGGCGACGGCGCGGACCTCATCGAGATGGTGCGAGACGAAGGCGATGGTCATGCCCTCCGTCTTCAGCTGCCGCATGGCGGCGAGGACGGACTCGACCTCGATATGGTCGAGATAGGCCGTGGATTCGTCGAGGAGGAGGACCTTGGGGCTGGTGGACAGGGCCCGGGCGATCTCGATGCATTTCCATTCGCCCAGATTGAGGCGCTCGATGTCGGCGGAAACCGAGATCCTCACCCCGAGCCGGTCGAGGATCGCCTGAGCCGCGTCCCGCATGCGCCGCCGGGCGATGAAGCCGAGCGGGCCGGCAAAGCTGCGCAGGCGGTCGATGAAGATGTTCTCGGCGATGGTCAGCGAGCGGTTGACGGTGATTTCCTGAAAGACGAGGGCGACGCCGCGGGCCGAGGCCTCGGCCGTGCCGGCCGGAGCATAGGCGACGCCGTCGAGGCTCATGGTGCCGCCGTCGGCCCGCGCTGCGCCGCCGAGCATGCGCAGCAGGGTCGATTTTCCTGCCCCGTTCTCGCCGACCACGGCGTGGACGGCACCGGGACTGAGCGTCACGGAAACCCCGTCGACGGCCCGTGTCCGGCCGAAGCTCTTGCTCATATGGCTGGCGACCAGGGTCATGGAACAGCCTCCGCGATCGAAGAGGGGAAGGCAGCGCATCCCGGCCGGCGGCCGAAGGATGCGCTGCGGGGGCGTGTCAGTTCGCGTAATGCATCTCGAAGAAGGCGGGCTTGGCCTCCTTGTTGTAGAAGCGCGAATGCTGCTTGAAGTCATAGGGCGGCACCCCGCCGGGGAAGTCCTTCTGGAACTCGGCGACCCGGTCCTGCGTGAGCGGCAGCAGCTTCAGCTTGACGTTGTCGGCATCGGCCGGAACCGGGATGCCCTTGATGGCATCGTACATCATCACCAGCGCGAAGCCGCCCTGCAGCCAGTGGCCGCCGATGTCGAACAGGAGGTCGCCCGACTTCACGGCCTCGACATTCTCGGGGTTGAGATCCATGCCGACGACGACGACGTCCTTGCCGGGGACCTTGCCGCGATTCTTGATCGCAGCCAGGACGCCGGTGGCAGTGCCGCCATTGGCCGCCCACACGCCGGTGATGTCGGGATTGCCCTGGTAGAGCGATTCGAATGCGGTCTGCGAAGTGTCGCGCACGAAATTGCCGTCGACCTCGCCGGCGACGCGCACGTCGGGCGATTCCTTCAGCGCCTTTTCGAGGCCCTTGCGGCGATCGATCGCCACCGAGGTCCCCGCCGTGCCGTTGACGACGCCGATCACCTTCTTGCCGTCCGCTCCCGGCTTGATCTTGGCGAAGAGGGCCTCTGCCATCTGGTAGCCGGCATCCTCGTCGCTCGGGCCGATGAAGGCGAGATAGTTCGGAAAGCGCGAGCTCTGCGGCGAGAAGTCCGGATAGCTGTCGGTGAGGATCACCGGGATGTCGGCTTCCTTGGCGAGGGTGAGCCCGCGCGCGGCCGTCGCCCAATAGGGCGTGAAGATGATGCCGTCGACCTTCTGGGCGACGAGATCCTCGAGCGACTTCACCATCTGGTCCGGCTTGTTGTCGGCATTGAGCACGACGAGATTGACGCCGAGTTCACCGGCGCCCTTCTTCATGAAATCGACATAGCTGTTCCAGAACTGGGCATCCAGGGTCGGCACCACGACGCCGACGGTGGGCTGGTCGGCGGCCGCGGCCGCCGTGGAGACCATGGCCGCCACGGCGATGCCGGCAGCCACCGTCTTCAGCTTCGACAAGAAAGACATTGTTCCTCCGATCGCTTCGCAAAGGGCGACCTGTGCGGCAGATTCGTCTCACCTTCGCTTATCTTTGACGAGAACGCGCGCCTCCCGCTTCTCTTTGACGGGCGTTGACCATATTTGAATATCATGCTCGTTCAAAATACGTCAAAATAATTCTTGTCATGTCACGGGGTTTTGGTGCGTTTCGAAAATGGGTGAAAAGCTGTGGGGTCGCACGGGCGATTATGGTATCGCCTGAGCGAGTTCATGATCGCGCGGCCGGATGCAGGCGTGCTGCCGGCTTTTGAGGAGGTAGCGATTTGGCCAGGCTTCCCAGGAAATCGTCTTCCGAAGACAGGGGGGACGCCGTCCCGGCAACGAGGGACGAAGAGGGCGGGCGGGGGCGTGTCGAACTGATCCCGGCCAAGCGGCGGGCCCTCATTCTCGAATGCCTGAAGCGGGAAGGGGCCGTCGGCGTGCAGGAACTGATCGACGTCATCGGCGCCTCGCCCTCCACCATCCGCCGCGACCTCGAATATCTCGAGCAGCAGGGCGCCCTCGGGCGCACGCATGGCGGCGCGATGCTCCAGCGCACCGAGCTCGCCACTTTCGAGCCGGATCTGGCCACCGCGGCCCATTTCTCCCGGGCGGAGAAGGAAGCGATCGGGGCCGCCATGGCCTCCGAATTGCGGGCGGGGCAGAGTGTGATCTTCGACGCCAGCACGACGGTGCTGGAGGTGGCCCGCGCCATCGCGGCCGCGCCGATCCGTCTCACCGCCGTCACCAACAGCCTGGCGGTGGCGCAGGTGCTCGCCGGCGTGCCGGAAGTCCGGCTTGTCGTCATGGGCGGCACCTGCAAGCCGGGATCGCTGACCCTCGCGGGCCACCCGGGCGAGAATTTCCTGCGCACCATCTATGCCGACGTCGCCATCATCGGCACGCATGCCATCACTGGCGGGCGCCTGACGGAAACCTCGCTCGAGGTCGCGGCGATGAAGCAGGCGATGATCAAGGCCGCCCGCCGCGTCGTCGTGCTCGCCGACAATTCGAAATTCACCACGCCGAATTTCTGCACGATCTGCGACCTCTCGGAGATCGACGAGATCATCACCGATGACGGCATCGATCCGGCCCAGCTCACCAGCCTGCAATCGTCGGACGTGGCGGTGCGGGTGGTGAAGGTCGTCCGGAATGCCGCCTCCAGCCGTTCATGACGCCATGAATATCCGTATTCTCGCCGACGACCTGACCGGCGCCCTCGACAGTGCCGTCGCCTTCGCATCGCCGGGGCAGGGCATCGACGTGACCTGGCGCCTCGACGCACGCCCCGCTCAGGCGGGCGCCGTCGATGTCGCGACGCGGGAAATCTCCGAGGCCGAGGCGGTTTCCCGCCATGCCGCGTTCGCGCCCTGGCTCGCCGCCGGCGAGATGCATTTCAAGAAGATCGACAGCCTCCTGCGCGGCCATGTCGCCGCCGAGATCGAGGCCTGCATGGCCGGCCAGGCCTATGACCGCGTCGTCATCGCGCCGGCCTTTCCGTTCCACGGCCGCGTGACGCGCGCCGGCCGGCAATGGCGGCTCGGCCCCGATGCCATCGTCGGCCCGGATCTCGCCGCCGCGCTCGGCGCCCGCCATCGCCTCGCTCTCGCCCGGCCCGGCGAGGCGCCTGCCGGCGGCATCACCGTCTACGACGCCGAGACCGACGCGGATCTCGGCCGCATCGTCGAGGATGTCGGCGTGGCCGGCGGCCGGACGCTGTGGATCGGCACCGGCGGCCTCGCATCTGCGCTCGCCGCATCGCTCGGCCTGCAGCCTTCCGCCGCCGTGGCGGCGGGAGGCCCGTTCCTCGGCCTCGTCGGGACCGACAACGCGGTGACGGCAGCGCAGGTCAGCGCCTTCGCGGCGCGGCATCCCGACGGCCATATCGTCGTCGGCGAGGATGTCGGCGCGGCAGCCGCGCGGCTGCTGCAGCGGACGGGTCAGGGAGCGCCGTCCGTCGTCAGCGTCGCGGCGGCGGGGGAACGGCATGCCGTCGCGCGCCATATCGACCGGGTCTTCGCCGCGCTTCTCGACGGATTGCCCGCGCCCGGGATGCTCCTGGTCACGGGTGGCGAGACGCTGAGGGCGGTATGCGACAGCCTCCGGGCCGAACGGCTCGTGGTCGAATCCGCCATCGAGCCGGGCCTGCCGCTTTCGCGCATCGGCGGCGGCCGCTTCGACGGTGTCGCCACGATCTCGAAATCCGGCGCCTTCGGCGATGCCGGCCTCTTCGTCAGGCTCTGCGGCGGCGATTCCGAAGGGCTGGCCGGCGCGGTTTGAGCGCCATCGCGGCTGCGCGGAGACGGCCTTCGGCCGGCAAATGAGCAATCCTGCGCGTCGTCCAAGAATTCTCTTGCGCGCGCATGACGCAAACAGATAGATATTGGTTCGAATTGATCAGCGAGGATGGCAGTCAATGAATGGTACGCGGCTTGCGGTTACCATGGGAGATCCGGCGGGAATCGGTCCCGAGATTATCGCGAAGGCGTGCGCCAGGCTGCGCCCGCGGCTCGAATCCGGCTCGCTCTCGCTGCTGATCGTGGGCAGCGTCGCCGCGATGCGCGCGGTCGAGGGAATTAGCGGACCGATTCCGGAGGAGATCGCCTCCGGCGCCGCCAATTTCTCCTATCCGCCCCTCGCCATCCTCGAAGCCGGGCCGGAACGCGAGCCGATCCGCACCGGCGTGATGTCGGCCGAAGGCGGGCGCCTCGCTTATCTCGCCATCGAGAAGGCCGTCGGCCTCGCCAAGACGGGTGCCGTCGCCGGCATCGTCACCGCGCCGCTCAACAAGGAGGCCCTCAATCTCGCCGGCTACGCCTATTCGGGTCACACCGACATGCTGGCGGACCTGACGGGTGCGCGCGATTCGGTGATGATGCTCGCCCATGGCGATTTTCGCGTCAGCCATGTCTCGACCCATGTCGCGCTCGCCCAGGTTCCCTCGAAGCTGACGGAGCCGCGGCTGCGCCGCGTCATCCAGCTCACGGTCGAGGCGCTGCGCAGCCTCGGCATCGCGCGGCCGCGCCTTGCGATCGCCGCGCTCAACCCGCATGCGGGCGAAGGCGGCATTTTCGGGCGCGAGGATATCGACGTCACCACGCCCGTGGTCGCCTCCTATGCTTCCGCCGATTTCGACGTCTACGGGCCCGTGCCGGGGGATACCGTCTTCGTGAAGCTGCGCGCCCGCCAATATGACGCGGTGGTGGCGATGTACCACGACCAGGGCCATGTCCCGGTCAAGCTGCTCGGCTTCAACGTCGATCCGGTCACCGGCGAGTGGAAGGCGCTGTCGGGCGTCAACGTCACGCTCGGCCTGCCGATCATTCGCACCTCCGTCGACCACGGCACCGCCTTCGACATCGCCGGCAAGGGCATCGCCAACGAGGACAGCCTCATCGAGGCGATCGACTTCGCCCTGCAGCTGGCGGCCGCCAGGACGGCATGATTTTCGCGGCGAGGCCGCGTGGCCTCGCCCGTCCGACAACAAAGCAAAAGGTGGAACGCCATGGCAGCGTCAGCAGAAGGCCATTATCGCATGCTGATCGACGGGAAATTCGTGGCCGGCGACGCCGGCACGCGCGCCGTCGTCAATCCTTCCGACGGCAAGCCTTTCGTCGATGTTCCCGAGGCGAGCGCCGACCAGGCGCGTGAGGCCATCGCAGCCGCGCGCAAGGCGCAGAAGGCGTGGGGCCTGAAGGCGCCGCTGGAACGTGCCGGCATCATGAAGCGGATCGCCGGCCTGGTGCGCCGCGATGCCCGCCGCCTCGCCGAGATCATCGTCCGCGAGCAGGGCAAGCCGATCAACGAGGCGGTTGGCGAAGTCGGCGGCACCGCCGAATTCTTCGATTATTACGCCGAATTCGCCCGCCGCATCCAGGGCGAGATCCTGCCGTCGGATTTTGCCGGCGAGCAGGTGTGGATCCAGCGCGTGCCGGTCGGCGTCGTCGCCGCCATCATCCCCTGGAACTATCCGAGCGCGCTCGTCAGCCGCAAGGTGGCGCCGGCGATGATCGCGGGCGACACCATCATCCTGAAGCCGCATGAGGATACGCCGCTCTCCGCCCTCGAAATGGCGCGGATCTTCGACGAGGCGGGCGTGCCGGCCGGCGTCGTCAACGTCGTCACCGGCCGCGGCGAGACGATCGGCGAGGTCCTGTGCACCGAGCCGGGCATCGACCTGATCACCATGACCGGCAGCGTGCCGACCGGCAAGCGCATCATGGCCAACGCGTCGCGCAACCTCACGGCCGTCTCGCTCGAACTCGGCGGCAAGGCGCCCTTCATCGTGATGGGCGATGCGGATATCGACCTCGCCGTGCGCTCGGCCGCAACCTCGCGCTACATGAATTGCGGACAGGTCTGCATCTGCAACGAGCGCACGCTGGTGCACCGTTCGATCTACGACCAGTTCGTCGAGCGCTTCGTCGCCTTCTCGAAATCGCTCGTGGTCGGCGATCCCATGCTGGCGACGACCGACATCGGGCCCAAGGTCAGCCGCGAGGAGCTCGAAAAGGTCGAGAAGATCCTAGCCGAGGCGGTTGCCGGCGGCGCGCAGCTCGCCCTTGCCGGCGGGCGCCCCGAGCGGGCTCCGATCGAAGGCGGCTATTGGCTGAACCCCACGGTTCTGACCGGCGTCACGCGGGACATGCCGATCATGACCCGGGAGATCTTCGGACCGGTGGTGCCGATCATGCCGTTCGACGACTTCGAGGAGGCGGTTTCCATCGCCAATTCCAGCCATTACGGCCTTTCCGCCTATCTCTTCACCAACGACCTCAGCCGCGTGATGAACGCGGTGAACGAAGTCTCCTTCGGTGAGATCTACGTCAACCGCATCGGCCCCGAGATGCTGCAGGGCTTCCATGTCGGCTTCCGCGAAAGCGGGCTCGGCGGCGACGACGGCATCCACGGGCTCGAAAGCTACCTGCGCAAGAAGACCGTATACGTGAACTATTCGGGCGCAGCCACGGCCGCCCTGATGCCCTACGGGCGCTGAGGGGCACCCGCGCCGGCCGGTTGCCGGGCGGGAAGACGAGACGCTGCAAAGGCGTCCTTTCATTCTGTTTGGAGGAAGATCATGAAGCACAAGGCATTATGGGCGGCCGCGCTCACCCTCTCGATGGCCGGTACGGCGCTCGCTTCGGCCGGCGCCGCCGACTACAGCTGGCCGAACAACATTCCGCCGGAAGCCAAGGCGCTGCTGGAGCCGCTGCCGCTCTCGCCGACCGGCCAGCCGGTCCCGGGGTATCCGAAGGGACCGCCGGCGGTGTCGCCCGACGTCCTCAAATTCTCCGAGGCCGACGTCGCCAAGCTCAAGGCGGGCAAGTTCACGGCCGGCCTCGTCATGCACACCATGGATGCGGGGTGGCCGCAGCTCCAGGTGGCCGGCATCACCAACACGCTGAAGGAATTCGGCATCGACGTGGTCGGCACCACCGACGCCAAGTTCCAGCCCGGGCAGCAGATCAGCGACCTCGAGCAGATGATCGCCCGCAAGCCGGACGTGATCTTCTCGATCCCGATCGATCCCAAGTCGGAGGCGGCGGCCTATAAGAAGGCGGCGGCAGCCGGCATCAAGCTGGTCTTCATGGACAATGTCCCGGTCGACATGGCCCCGGGCAAGGACTACGTGACGGTGGTCGCATCCGACAACGAGAAGAACGCCTATTTCGCCGCGCAGGAGCTGGTTTCAGCCATCGGCGGCAAAGGCGAAGTCGGCGTCATCACGCTGGTCTACGACTATTACTACTCCGTCGCGGCCCGCAAGGTCGGCGCTCTCAAGGCCTTCGCCGAACATCCGGACATCAAGGTCGACGATGTCGGCACCTTCACCGCGCCCGAAAAGGCCTATGAGGTGGCGACCGCCATGCTGACCGCCCATCCCGACCTGAAGGGCATCTTCGTGGCCTGGGACACGCCGGCCCAGCAGGTGCTCGCCGCCGCGAAGACGCTCGGCCGCGACATCGTGATCACCACCAACGACATCGCCGCCGACAGCGCTCTGAACGTCGCCCGCGGCGAATTCCTCGCCGTCGGCGCCCAGCGCCCCTACGATCAGGGCGTGGCGGAGGCCAAGGCCGCCGCTCTCGCTCTGCTCGGAAAGGACGTGCCGCCCTATGTTTCCGTCCCGACGCTGCGGGTGAAGAAGATCGATCTCCTCAGCGCCCTCAAGGACGTGACCAAGGAGGATCCGCCGAGCTCAGTCATCAAGATCTGCAAGGGCGAGTGCTTCTGACGACGCCTCCCGGCGGACGGCTTTCGCTCCGCCGGGATTTTCGCTGACGGTCAATCGAGTGTTGGACATGTCCGAACCTGCGAGCGCGCCGACGCGGCGCGCCATCGTGTCGATGCAGAACATCGGCCAGTCGTTCGGGGCCAATCGCGTCCTCGACGATATCTCCTTCGACGTGATGGCCGGCGAGACCCATGCGCTCCTCGGCGAGAACGGCGCGGGCAAGTCGACGCTCATGAAGGTGCTCATGGGCGTCTACCGGGCCAGCGAAGGCAAGGTCGTCTTCGACGGCGAGGACGTCACGATGCTGTCGCTGCGCGAGCGGCTCGACCGCGGCATCGCCATGATCTTCCAGGAACTGAGCGTGCTGCCGAACCGGTCGGTGGCGGAAAATCTCTTCGTCCTGCGCGAACCCAGGGCCTTCGGCCTGCGCGTCGACGGTGCCCGCATGGTGCGCGAGGCCAGAGCGCTGATCGAACGCTTCGGCTTCGCGCTGGACGCGACCGCCCGGGTGGGAGACCTCGCCTTCGCCCAGCGCCAGATGGTCGAGATCCTCAAGTCGATCTCCCGCGGTGCCCGGCTTCTCGTCATGGACGAGCCGACGTCGTCCCTCACGATCCATGAGGAAGAGACGCTGTTCCGCACCATCGGCCAGCTCAAGGCCGCCGGCATCGGCATCGTCTATATCAGCCATCGCATGGCGGATGTGCTGCGCCTGTCCGACCGCATTTCCATCATCAAGGACGGCAGGCTGGTGGGGCCGCTCGATCCGAAGGAGACCTCGATCGAGGCCATTGCCGCCCTGATGTCTCGGCCGAAGGCGGAGGGGGCGGTGCCGGCAGCCAAGGCGCCGCCGCGGCCCGCGCCGGTGGCCGCCGCCGCGCCGGTTCTCGACGTGCGGGACCTCGGCACGGCGCGCAAGCTGTCGCAGATCTCCTTCTCCATCGCGCCGGGAGAGATCGTCGGCCTCGCGGGCCTCGTCGGCAGCGGCCGGTCGACGCTCGCCAAGGCGCTGTTCGGCATCCTTCCCGACACCAAGGGCTCCGTCGGGGTCGCCGGCAGGCCGATGCAGACCGGTAGCGTCAGCCGCGCCATCGCCGCCGGCATCGGGCTCGTGCCCGAGGATCGCAGGCTCGAAGGCCTCGTCGGCGGCCGCTCGCTGCAGGAGAACCTGGCGCTGCCCAGCCTTTCGGAGCTTTCCCTGGCAGGCCGGTTCGGCCCGATGGCCTCCGGGCGCATCGGCGCGCTCTTCAAGCGCTACCGCGAGGATCTCAGCATCCTGTGCCGCGGCCCCGGCCAGACGGCGCAGGAACTCTCGGGCGGCAACCAGCAGAAGATCGTCTTCGGCAAATGGCTGGCGACCAAGCCCAAGGTTCTCATCCTCGACGAGCCGACCTCGGGCGTCGACATCAATGCCAAGCGCGACATGCGCGACCTCGTGCGGCGAACCGCGGCCGAGGGCGTCGGCGTGCTTCTCATCTCTTCGGAACTCGAGGAACTCATGGATCTTTCGGATCGCATTCTCGTCATGGCGGAAGGCCGAATCACACGCAGCGTCCAGCGCATCGACGATGAGACGGAGCTTCGCGCGCTGCTGCAGGCCGAGGCAGCCAGGCAGGCCGCCACACGGGCCGGGGGAGCGCTGCAATGAGCGCGCCTTCCTCGACGTCGACGGGCGGGCGCCTCGCCGGCTTCCTGCGCGACCACATCACCTATGTGATCTTCCTCGCCATCACCCTCTATTTCGTGCTGTTCGCACCGCATTTCGCCTCGCTCTCGACGGCGAGCGCCGTGTTGCGCATCACGGCCATCGTCTCGGTGATGGCGATCGGCATGACCTTCGTGATCATCTGCGGCGAGATCGATCTGTCTGTCGGCTCGGTGGCGAGCTTCGCCGGCATGATCGGCGCGCTGCTCCTCGACCGGGACGTGCCGGGCTATGTGGCCTCCCTCATCGTGCTCGCGGCCGGTGCCGGCATCGGCGCCGCCTCCGGGCTCCTGGTCACCAAGCTGCGCATTCCCTCCTTCCTCGTGACGCTGGGCATGCTCTCGATCTTTTCCGGCCTCGCTTTGACGATCACCGGCACGCGCCCGGTGCCGATCGTCGACGATGATTTCTCCAACCTGTTCTGGAATGGCGGCTTCGCCGGCATCCAGGCGCCGATCTGGTGGACGATCGTCCTCACGCTGATCGGCTATTATCTCCTGCACCAGATGGCCTATGGCCGTCGGGTGTTCGCCACCGGCGGCAATCCCGTGGCCGCGCGTTTTTCGGGCGTGAGGACGGACGGCGTCAAGATCGTTGCGTTCATGCTGTCGGGCATGACCGCCTCGCTCGCCGGCCTGATGCTGGCCGCCCGCTCGACCGCCGGCAATCCCAGCCTCGGCGCGGGGCTCGAACTGGACGTCATCGCGGCGGTGATCATCGGCGGGACGAGCCTGTTCGGCGGTTACGGCTCGATCGTCGGTTCGGTGATCGGCGCGATCTTCATCGGCATCCTCGGCTTCGGCCTCCTGGTGCTCGGCCTGTCGACCAGCATCCAGGAGGTCATCAAGGGCGCGATCATCATCATCGCCGTGTCGCTGAACCGGCGCTGAGGCGCGGCCGCGGGCCCGGTCTGCGTCAACCGCTTCGAAAGACGTTGCCGTCTATCAATCGCTTCAAGGCGGCTTTGCCGGCCGACCGGGGGCGCGAGGGCGGATTGAGCCTCGACGCTCCGGCATGGAAAGGGAGGGGCGAGACGTGGCGACCGGGCTCTATGATTTTTCGGAACAGCGGGTGCTGGTCGTGGGCGCGAGCCGCGCCGGCATCGGGGCGGCGATCGCCGACGGCTTTGCGGATGCCGGCGCGACCGTGACCATCACCGGCAAGGAAGAGCAGCCGATCCAATCCTATCTCGGCCGCTATGCCTATCGCCAGCTCGACGTCGCCGACGAAGAGGCGGTTCGGACGCTCGCGGCCGAAACCGCCGGGCTCGACATCCTCGTCAATTGCGCCGGCATGGCCGACCGCGATACCGAATGGACCCATGCGGGGTTCAAGCGCGTGATCGACGTGAATCTCGTCGGCATGTTCAATCTCGCCAATGCCTTCAGGCCGCATCTGGCCCGCAGCAGGGGCGCCGTCGTTGCGATCGCCTCGATGTATTCGCTGATGGGAAGCCCCTTCGTTCCCGCCTATGGCGCCAGCAAGGCGGCCCTGGCACAACTCGTGCAGACGCTGGCGATCGCCTGGGCGGCGGACGGCATCAGGGTCAATGCGATTGCGCCGGGATTCATCGTCACCGAACAGACCACCCGCGCCCGCGCCGATGCCGTTCATTACAACCGCGTGCTGGACCGTACGCCGATGGCACGCTGGGGAGAGCCGGGCGATCTCGTCGGCCCCGCGCTGTTCCTGGCCTCCGACCACGCCAGATTCGTCACCGGCATCCTCATGCCGGTCGACGGCGGCCTGACCGCCAATCTCTAGAGCGACGCCGTCGCACGAAAGCGCTGTCGGCGCGTCAGCGCATGAATTTCGGCAGGCGGCGCTTCCAGCGTTCACCGCGCGGGAGGTCCCGTTCCCGCAGCGGGCGGCTGCGCGGCTTGGCCGGGTCGGAGGCCGGCTCCGCCGAAAACGAAAAGACATTTTCCGCCTCGGCGACGGCGAACGCCCGATCCTCGTCCGCATCCGCCGGCTCCGAGGTGTCGAATGCCAGGAATTCGATTTCCGGCTCTGCAAAGCCGGCCGCCGGTTCCGCGAAGCCGGGCATCGGATCCTCGACGGCCGGTGCCCTCACTTCGCGGCGAGGACGCGGGCGTTCGATCCGCGGCGGTTCCATCTCGAGGGTTTCGCCCCCGAAGGGCTCGGCTTCGGTGGCCACGACGGGCAGGATGCGGCGCTCAGGCTGGGGCGCGGCGGGCGTCCCGTCGCTGCTGTTGGTGCGGAAAAGGGCGGACGCCGCGATTTGCGACGGCTTGGAATGAGCATCGGCTTCCGCGGAGGACAGGAGTGCCGCCACGTCCCAGATGGGGGGCGTCGCGACACCGGACGCCTTCTTGGAACTGCGCTTGATCTCGACGACGAAAGGCTTCGGCTGACGTTTCATTAATTTGTTCTTCAGAATTGTTGTTGACTTGGCTGCCGACGAAACTGCTGGAATCAGGCGCGCATCAAAACATATCCGCGCAATATCGCAACAGACGATTTAACGCCTGTCCGCACAATAAATATCATCGGAGCGCGTACTGGCCATGTCCGCTAAACGCAAGACTCCGGGTTCGATTCTACAATGGAACGATTTCGGCATTTCGACACGATCGGTCAAAAACGACTGGAAAGGATGTTTCGGGATCCTGGGAAGGCGGCCCGATCCCGGAAAAGGGAGCCCGGAACTCGAACCGACCGGAAAAGATGGAGCGACGAGCGCCCTCGTCTATTTCCTATAGAGACCTAGTGAGGGGCTTCCTGAAGTTCAAGCCCACCCATGCGCAATTTCGATCTTTCCTCCGCCCTTCACGCTGGGCAGATCGAGCGATCTACTTTGTGGGCGAACGGGGGACCTCACGCAGAGCTCCTACAAGGGCAGCAACGCACCAGATTTAAAGTGTGGCTTTGGCACCACAGACGTCACATCGGACCAAAAGCCCAGTACGAATTAAAGTAAAATTTGAACAGTTCGGGCAAGAATCTCCCTCATGCGGCTGAGGAGTGGGTGCATACAGAGGCGGTCGTTTATATTTTCTATTTACTTTCTGTAACCGTTCTATCGCAATTTCGTCGTCTATATTGCATCGAAACATGATAGATGGCGCATCTATAAAATTCAACACTATAGAATCAGGGAGGATAAAATATTTCGCGAATGTGTGCGCCTGCCACTCGGCCGTTTGCTCCTCAGGCAGTGATTTGAAGTGTCGGAAATTCGTACTTGAGAAGGAACTCGGCATATAATCATGGAGATATATATGACCTATCTCGTGAGCAATAATATATCGCGCTCGCCCCTCTCCCTTTTTGGCGTCCAGCCATATTTCTTGATTGATATGTAAAATTACGTTCTGCGTTTTTTGATCGGTATGTTTCTTGAATTCGACCCAGGCATAGATTTCTTTCCCGTCTGCGCCATAAAGCGGTGCAAGGAATATATCCAGGGAAATCTCCCCCTTGGCCTTGTACTGTGGATTAACGTTTCTTCAACAAAGCGCGTTATGTCAAAGGTCTCAGAGTTGCTGATGCGGCCAAGTCGCCGCATCAGCAGAGCATCCTGCTCAATGAAAGCCTCACTTCTGAATGAGACTACATAGTCGATGCCCATATGAATAAATCCCGGTCAGGAGCATCCCGTTGTTCCACCGCAAGTGTCACACTTCAGACAAGTTCCGTTACGGACTAGCGTGAAGTTCGCGCATTCGGGACAAGCCTCTCCTTCATAGCCTCGCAATCTTGCTTCCGCGCGCCTAGCGGATGTGGGTTTATTATCTCCCCACGCGCCTGGAGCAGAAAAAGCAAGGTTAGTGGTTGGATCTTCCTCCTCCTTCAGCGCCGTGGCGCCGAGGGTTGCGCCGGGGCCGGCCACGACGCCGCGGGTCAGGCCCGCAGTGGTCACCGCCGTCGAGAGCGCGGTGATGGCGCCGCGGGCTTCGGTCGAGACCGGGGCGAGCGAGGCGCTGCTTGCCGAAACACCGCCCGGCATCACCACGAAACGCTCGGTCTTGGAGCGCACGAGGCCGCGGGAGACGGGGGCGATCATCGGTCCCGAGCGGCTCTTGCCTTCGCCCTGGCCGGTGCCGAGCGCGTCGTGGCTGAGATCCTCCGGCGTGACATGGGCGAGGTCGTAGCGGCCGATATAGGAGATCGCGAGCTCGCGGAACACATAGTCGAGGATGGACGTGGCGTTCTTGATGGAATCATTGCCCTGCACGAAGCCGGCCGGCTCGAAGCGGGTGAAGGTGAAGGCCTCCACATATTCTTCCAGCGGCACGCCATATTGCAGGCCGAGCGAGATCGCGATGGCGAAATTGTTCATCATGGCGCGGAAGGCGGCGCCCTCCTTGTGCATGTCGATGAAGATCTCGCCGAGGCGTCCGTCGTCATACTCGCCGGTACGCAGATAGATCTTGTGGCCGCCCACCGTCGCCTTCTGGGTATAGCCCTTGCGGCGGTCGGGCATCTTCTCGCGCTCGCGTGCCACTTCCACGCGCTCGATGATGCGCTCGACGATGCGTTCGGCCACCTGCGCCGCACGCGCGGGCGCGGGCCGCTCCATCAGTTCCTCCACCGCATCCTGCTCGTCCTCGTCGGCGAGGAGCTGCGAATTGAGGGGCTGCGACAGCTTCGAGCCGTCGCGATAGAGCGCATTGGCCTTGAGCGCCAGCCGCCACGACAGGGTGTAGGCGGCCTTGCAGTCCTCCACCGTCGCGTCGTTGGGCATGTTGATGGTCTTGGAGATCGCCCCGGAGATGAAGGGCTGCGCCGCCGCCATCATGCGGATGTGGCTCTCGACCGAGAGGTAGCGCTTGCCGATCCGTCCGCAGGGATTGGCGCAGTCGAACACCGGCAGGTGCTCGGGCTTGAGATGCGGCGCGCCTTCCAGCGTCATCGCACCGCAGACATGCACATTGGCCTTCTCGATGTCGGCCTTGGCGAAGCCGAGGAAGGTGAGGAGGTCGAACGAAACATCGTTGAGCTTCGCCGGGGGCACGCCGAGAGCCCCGGTGAGGAAGTCCTCGCCCAGCGTCCACTTGTTGAACACGAATTTGATGTCGAAGGCGGAGGCGAGCGCCTTTTCCACCTGCGCCAGTTTCGCCTCGGTGAAGCCGCGCGAGAGCAGCGAGGTGTGGTTGATCACCGGCGCCTGGCGCAGCGAGGCATGGCCGACCGCATAGGCTTCCATCTCCGCGATGTCGGCTTCCGAATAGCCGAGCGTGCGCAGCGCCTCCGGCACGGCGCGGTTGATGATCTTGAAATAGCCGCCGCCGGCGAGCTTCTTGAACTTCACCAGCGCGAAATCGGGTTCGATGCCGGTGGTGTCGCAATCCATGACGAGGCCGATCGTGCCCGTCGGGGCGATCACCGTCGCCTGCGCATTGCGGTAGCCATTGGCCTCGCCGAGGGCGAGCGCCTTGTCCCACGCCGCCCGGGCATGGGCCGCGATGGCCGCGCCGTTCTCGCCCAGGCCGGCGAGCGTGGCGTGGTCGAGCGCCACCGGCACCGTCGCCAGCGCCTCATAGCCAGAGGTCTCGCCATGGGCGGCCCGGCGATGGTTGCGCATCACCCGGAGCATGGCCTCGCGGTTGGGCTCGAAGCCGGGGAAGGGGCCGAGTTCGCGGGCCATCTCGGCCGAGGTCGCATAGGCGACGCCGGTCATGATGGCGCTGAAGGCGCCGCCGAGGGCGCGACCGGCATCGGAATCATAGGGAATGCCGGAGGTCATCAGCAGGCCGCCGATATTGGCGTAGCCGAGGCCGAGCGTGCGGTAGCGATAGGACAGTTCGGCGATCGCCTTGGACGGGAACTGCGCCATCGTCACGGAGATCTCGAGCACGATCGTCCACAGGCGGACGGCGTGTTCGTAGGAGGCGAGGTCGAACGTCCCGTCCGGCCGGCGGAACTGCAGCAGGTTCAGCGACGCCAGGTTGCAGGCGGTGTCGTCGAGGAACATGTATTCCGAGCACGGATTGGAGGCGCGGATCGGCCCCGACGCCGGGCAGGTATGCCAGTCGTTGATGGTGGTGTGGAACTGGATGCCCGGATCGGCCGACGCCCAGGCGGCATGGCCGATCTTCTCCCACAGCTCGCGCGCCTTGAGCGTCTTGGTGGTCTTGCCGGTGATGCGCGCCTTCAGCGCCCAGTCGCCATCGGCCTCGACGGCATTGAGGAAGGCGTCGTCGACACGCACCGAATTGTTGGAGTTCTGGCCGGCGACCGTGAGGTAGGCTTCCGAATCCCAGTCGGTGTCGTAGATGTCGAAGGAAATGTCCTTGTAGCCCTGGCGGGCGAACTGGATGACGCGCTTGACCAGGTTGTCCGGGACCATGTCGCGGCGTGCCGCCTTGATCTCGCGCTTGAGGGCGGGGTTGCGTTCCGGATCGAAGCAATCCTCGCCCGGGCCCTCGCAGTTCACGCAGGCGCGCATCACCGCCTTGAGGTGCTTGTGGACGATCTTCGAGCCGGTGACGAGCGCGGCGACCTTCTGCTCCTCCTTCACCTTCCAGTCGATATAGGTCTCGATGTCCGGATGGTCGGCATCGACCACCACCATCTTGGCGGCCCGGCGCGTGGTGCCGCCCGACTTGATGGCGCCGGCGGCGCGATCGCCGATCTTGAGGAAGGACATCAGGCCGGAGGAGCGTCCGCCGCCCGACAGGCGCTCGCCCTCGCCGCGCAGGGCGGAGAAGTTCGAGCCGGTGCCCGAGCCATATTTGAACAGGCGCGCCTCGCGCACCCACAGGTCCATGATGCCGCCGTCATTGACGAGATCGTCGGCGACCGACTGGATGAAGCAGGCATGCGGCTGGGGATGTTCATAGGCCGAGGTCGACGACGTCAGCTGGCCGGTCTTGAAGTCGACATAGAAATGGCCCTGGCCGGGGCCGTCGATGCCGTAGGCCCAGTGCAGGCCGGTGTTGAACCATTGCGGGGAATTCGGCGCGACCATCTGCATGGCGAGCATGTAGCGGTGCTCGTCGAAGAAGGCGCGCGCATCCTCCTCGCTGTCGAAATAGCCGCCCTTCCAGCCCCAATAGGTCCAGGTGCCGGCGAGGCGGTCGAAGACCTCGCGCGAATCGGTCTCGCCGATGACGCGCTCGCCCTCGGGGAGGGCGGCGAGCGTTTCCTCGTCCGCAACCGAACGCCACAGCCATGAGGGAACGGCGTTCTCCTCCACCTTCTTCATGCGGGCGGGCACGCCGGCCTTGCGGAAATATTTCTGGGCCAGGATGTCGGCGGCGACCTGGCTCCAGGCCTCGGGCACGGCGATGTTCTCAAGCCGGAACACGACCGATCCGTCCGGATTGCGGATTTCGCTCGTGGTGTTCCGGAAGGCGATGGACGCGTAGGGCGATTGCCCGCTCGTCGTATAGTGCCGTTCAATCCGCATGCGCTCTGCCTCAAAATTGAAGACGCAAAAGCCCCGTGCCGCGCGAGCGCGGCACGATTCAGATGCAGTCCGAGACCTAATTGTGACGTCGAGGGCGTCGTACCCTGTCCGTAGTTCAGGTGCCGGGTCTGCAACCCGGCTTACGGCACCCGGAATTTCTCCCGCCGCCGACGCTTCGACCATAGGGCAAAAGTATGCCTGAGCGGTAAACGCGTCAAGATTTGGTGTCGCTAAAATATTGTCTAGCTAGATGTGGTAGGGCGCTGTGGATAACGGGCGTAGTGTGAGGGACGCTCGGCAAATCCCCGGAATCGTTTGCGATTTTAAACGGGGGTGGTTGTCGTCAAAGTGCAATGTTCCCGTCATGTCTCGTTTACCATAATTGGCGCTCGTCCGGACGCCGTTCCCGCCGCCCGCCATGCCGCAGGGCGGCACTGCACCGAGATACCTACCAGAGGTTGAATTGGAGCGAGAATCGGCCATGCCCGATTCTTCGGCGGACGGCATCGGCGAGCGGCTTCCCCGCGGAGCCGATATGGGACTGCCCCGCAGTGGCTTGCCTGCCTGGCTAGCGCCGGTCCATGGTCCGCGCGCAACCCATCAAGCGGATGACCATGCCCCGTTCCATCATCATCGATACAGATCCCGGCCAGGACGACGCCATCGCGATTCTGCTGGCCCTCGGCAGTCCGGAACTCGACGTCGTCGGCATCACCGCGGTGGCCGGCAATGTCCCGCTGGCGCTGACCAGCCGGAATGT
This sequence comes from Labrys monachus, assembly GCF_030814655.1. Classification (NCBI taxonomy): domain Bacteria; kingdom Pseudomonadati; phylum Pseudomonadota; class Alphaproteobacteria; order Hyphomicrobiales; family Xanthobacteraceae; genus Labrys; species Labrys monachus. The sequence goes on along the minus strand of NZ_JAUSVK010000001.1, from coordinate 3,341,425 downwards.
TCGCGTGATCTGTGAACTTGCCGGCCGAACCGACGTGACGGTCTGCGCCGGGGCGGACCGGCCGCTGATCCGCCCGCCGGTGACGGCCGAGCATGTCCACGGCAAGACCGGCCTCGACGGCGCGGACCTGCCGGAGCCCAGCATGGCGCTCGATCCGCGCCACGCCGTCGATTTCATCGTCGAGACGCTGATGGAACGGCCGGCCGGCAGCGTCACCCTCTGTCCACTCGGGCCGCTCACCAATATCGCGCTCGCGCTCGCGCGCGAGCCGCGCATCGTCCCGCGCATCCGCGAGATCGTGCTGATGGGCGGGGGGTTCTTCGAAGGCGGCAACATCACGCCGGCGGCCGAGTTCAACATCTTCGTCGATCCCCATGCCGCCGCGAGGGTTTTCTCGTCGGGCGTGCCGATCACCATGGTGCCGCTCGACGTCACCCACAAGGCGCTGACCTCGAGGGCGCGCATCGGCGCCATTCGCGCCCTCGGCACCAAAGTCGCAGAGGCGGCAGCCGGTTGGCTCGACTTCTTCGAGCGCTTCGATGTGGAGAAATACGGTTCGGAGGGCGGCCCCCTGCACGACCCCTGCGTCATCGCCTGGCTGCTGGAGCCGCATCTGTTCGCCGGACGCGCCTGCAATGTGGAGATCGAGACCGGCTCCGAACTCACCATGGGGATGACGGTCGTCGACTGGTGGGGCGTGACGGCGCGGCCCAAGAATGCGTTCGTCCTGAACCAGGTCGACGCCGAGGGCCTCTACGCGCGGATCCGCAGGGCCGTCGCGCGACTATAAAACGCGGGCGAATCGGGGTGTGAGAGTGGACATCGCGGCGCCCCTTGGCCATAAGACGTCAGATGCGAGAGACGGGACGGCTGCCGCGATGAAAACTTTGCTTCAGATGTTCACCTGGTGGAACGGTTCCACGATCGGGACACGTTTCTTCACCTGGCGCAAGGGCGAGCGCGTGGGCGAGGACGAGTTCGGCAACGTCTATTACCGCACCCGCGGCGGCGCGGTGGATCCGACCATCGGCGTGCAGCGCCGCTGGGTGCAGTATAATGGCTATGCCGAAGCCAGCGCGATTCCTCCGGGCTGGTGGGGCTGGATGCACCATCAGGTCGACACCCCTCCGAGCGAGATGGGCTATACGCCCCGGCCATGGCAGAAGCCGCATCGCCCCAATATGACCGGCACGGTCGGCGCCTATCATCCGAAGGGCTCGATGGTGTCGCCGGGACCTCGCCAGGCAGCGACGGGGGACTACAAGGCCTGGTCGCCTGAATAGCACCGAACGCTCGCCCGCCAGCGGGCCGGCGCCGTCCGCGGGCCGCAGCGGCGCTGGCCGTGTTTTGGCCGTGATGGAGCGATATGCGCAGCGGCGACGCTGCCTGTGCCTGCTTCCTACGGAGACCGTCCGATCTTGAAAATCCGTGTCCTGCAGCCTTCGGCCCGCCGCTGCGCCCGCCTTGCATGGGCGGCGGCGCTCGCCTGCGCCGGTCTGGCCGGCGGCCCGGCATGGGCCGAGCGCATCACCAACCCGGTGGCGGTGTTCAGCGGCCTCGACAAGATCTCCGGCAAGATCAGCACCTTCGACGTCCCGATCGACCAGACCGTGAAGTTCGGGGCGCTCAGCATCACGCCGCGCGTGTGCTATTCGCGCACGGCGAGCGAAGACCCGCTGACCACCAGCTTCGTGCAGGTCGACGAACTCAACCTGAGCAAGCAGACGCAGCGCATCTTCAGCGGCTGGATGTTCGCCGCCAGCCCCGGCCTCAACGGCATCGAGCATCCCGTCTACGACGTCTGGCTGAACGACTGCAAAGGCGGCAAGAGCACCGAACCCGTGCCGCCGCCGGTCGCCACCACGATCGCGCCGCCGCCGAAGCATGGCAAGGGGCGCAGCAAGACGACGATGCCCGACCAGATGCCGCCCGACGCAGGCAACGACGGTGATCTGTTCGACCAGCCCATCGACCCGACCGCGCCGCAGGATTGACCGGGCGGGCCGCCTGTATTCTGCCGGCGTGGGTGTTTCGCTGTCCGGCCCGCAGCCGCTAAGGCGTCACCGAGGCAAGCTCGGCCAGGACCTCGGCGCCGCTGACGACGCGCTCCTTCGGCCATGCCAGATAGTTCCCGTCGATCGCCAGCGCCTTGTCCAGGAGCCCGTGATAGCGCGCACGCGGCATCTCGACGGCGCCGAGGCTGATCAGGTGATCGGTCACGAACTGGGTGTCGAGCAGGCGATAGCCGCCATGGCGCAGCCGCGCCACGAGATGAGCCAGCGCGACCTTCGAGGCATCGCGCTCACGGTGAAACATGCTTTCGCCGAAGAAGGCGCCGCCGAGATCGACGCCGTACAGGCCGCCGACCAGTCGCCCCTCGCGATAGGCTTCGACCGTATGGCAGTGGCCGAGGGCGAAGAGCTCGCCATAGAGGCGGCGAATGGGCCGGTTGATCCAGGTTCTGCGCCGCCCCGGGGCCGGCGCGGCGCAGGCGTCGATCACGGCCTCGAAGTTCCGGTCGACCGCGATCTCGAATCGGTCGGACCGGATGGTGCGGGCGAGACGATGCGAGACGATCAGGCCGTCGAGGGGAACGATGCCGCGGACCTCGGGCTCGATCCAGTAGAGACCTGGATCGTCGGCGCTTTCGGCCATCGGGAAGAGCCCGCAGGCATAGGCCCTGAGAAGGATCTGCGGCGTGATCTCCAAGGGGGGCACCGCCACGCGCGACACGCGACATCACGCGCCTTCGCGCATGCCTCCAGCTTCGAGGAAGTTCTCAAGCCAATGAATGTCGTAGAGGCCGTTCTGCATGTCGGGGTTGCGCACCAGCGTGCGGAACAGCGGCAGGGTGGTGTCGACGCCGTCCACCACGAATTCGTCGATGGCGCGGCGAAGCCGCATGAGGCATTCGGTGCGTGTGCGTCCATGCACGACGAGCTTGCCGATCAGCGAATCATAATAGGGCGGAATCCTGTAGCCCTGGTAGACGGCCGAATCGACCCGCACGCCGAGACCGCCGGGCGGATGATAATAGGTGATGGTCCCCGGAGAGGGGCGGAAGGTCGCTGCGTTCTCCGCGTTGATGCGGCATTCGATGGCATGGCCTTCGATCTGCACGTCGGACTGGGCGATGGAAAGCGGTGAGCCCGCCGCGATCTTGATCTGCTCGTTGACGAGATCGATGCCGGTGATCATCTCCGTCACCGGATGCTCCACCTGGATGCGCGTGTTCATCTCGATGAAGTAGAATTCGCCGTTCTCATAGAGAAACTCGATGGTTCCGGCGCCGACATAGCCGAGGTCCCGCATGGCCTTGGCGACGGTCTCGCCGATTCGGGTGCGCTGGGCCGCGTTGAGAGCGGGCGAAGGCCCTTCCTCCCACACCTTCTGGTGCCGGCGCTGCAGCGAGCAGTCGCGCTCGCCGAGATGGATGGCGTTGCCCTTGCCGTCGCCGAGCACCTGGATCTCGATGTGGCGCGGCTTCTGCAGATATTTCTCCAGATAGACGGCGTCGTCGCCGAAGGCGGCGAGGGCCTCGGCGCGCGCCGTCGCCAGCGCGTCGGACAGATCGGCCGGGGTGAGCGCCACCTTCATGCCGCGTCCACCGCCGCCCGCCGCCGCCTTGACCAGGACGGGATAGCCGATTTCGGCGGCGACGCGCGCCGCGTCGATATCGTTGGAGATCCCGCCTTCCGAGCCCGGCACGCAGGGAATGCCCAGGCGCTTGGCGGTGCGCTTGGCCTCGATCTTGTCGCCCATCATGCGGATGTGCTCGGCCTTGGGGCCGATGAAGGTGATGCCGTGCTGATCGAGAATATCGGCGAAGCGGGCGTTCTCCGACAGGAAGCCGTAGCCGGGATGCACAGCCTCCGCACCGGTGATCTCGCAGGCCGCGATCAGGGCGGGGATGTTGAGATAGCTCTCGCGGGCCGGCGGCGGGCCGATGCACACGCTTTCGTCGGCGAGCTTGACGTGCATGGCGTCGGCATCGGCCGTCGAATGGACGGCGACGGTCGCGATTCCCAATTCCTTGCAGGCGCGCAGCACGCGCAGGGCGATCTCGCCGCGATTCGCGATCAGGATCTTGTCAAACATCCGCGTCACTCGATGATCATCAGAGGCTGGCCGTATTCGACCGGCTGCTTGTCCTCGATGAACAAGGCGGTAACGGTTCCCGATCGGGCGGCGACGATGTCGTTGAACGTCTTCATGGCCTCGACGATCAGCACGCGGTCACCCTGGTTGACCTTGGAGCCGATCTCGATGAACGGCTTGGCGCCCGGTGCCGCGCCGAGATAGGCGGTGCCCACCATCGGGGACTTCAGGACGCCCGGATGGTTGGCGGGATCGACGGCGACCGGCACGGCCGGCGCCACGGCGACGGGAGCGGCCACGCTGGCGGGCGCGAGCGGCACCGTCGCGGTGACATTGATCTGGCGGGCCACGCGGATGCGCAAATCCGCCTGCTGCACCTCGATTTCCGTCAGATCCGTCTCGGTGAGGAGATTGGCGAGTTCCCGGATAATCTCGGGATCAATCCCCGACTTGGTTCGCGACATCGTCATGCCTTGCGTTTCCGAGGGGCAGAGGCCCCGTCATTATTGAGCCGATACGCTCGAAGCCAGTGCTTCGAGTGCAAGTTCATAGCCCTTGGGGCCAAATCCACAGATCACGCCCTTGGCTGCAGGCGAAACCCAGGAATGGTGCCGGAAGCTTTCACGCGCGAAGACATTGGATAGATGCAATTCGATTACCGGCAGGCTAATGGCCTTGATCGCGTCGTGAAGCGCGATCGACGTATGGGTCAGCGCGCCCGGATTGATGACCATGCCGACCGCACCCCGCGCGTGGGATTCGTGCACCCAGTCGAGCAGCACGCCTTCGTGGTTGGTCTGGCGGAACTCAGCCGTCATCCCGAGGCGCTCGGCGCGCGCATGCACGAGCTTCTCGATGCCGGCCAGATCAATCGTGCCGTAGACCGATGTTTCCCGGACGCCAAGCATATTGAGATTGGGGCCATTCAGAACGTAGACGAGCGCCATGCTTTCCAATCGAACGATATAACAAGCCAAAAGCCCGATGCAGCGAAGCGCCGGGCCTTCTCGGTTGCCCCTTATAGGGCGGTGTCATGCGGAAGGCAAAGCCGGCGGCAAATCATCCACGGCCCGCGTGGGCGAGGCGAACCGACAGCCGCCCCTCCCGTCAGCCGCAGACCGTCTGCCCGCATTTGCGCACGGCATCGATCTTGTCCTTCAGCGCATCATAGCCGATCGCACCCGGAACGATCTCGTTGCCGATGACATAGGAGGGGGTGCCGTTGATGCCCAGCGTCTCGCCGAGCTGCAGGTTGCCGGCGAGGTCCTTGCGCAAGGCGGGGTCCTGCATGTCGGCCTGCAGCTTCTTCATGTCGACGCCGACGCTCTGGGCGACCTCGAGCGCGCGGTCCTTGCCGACTGCGCCGCGCGAACCCAGGAGCGCCTGGTGGAAGGCGAAGAACTTGTCGCCCTGGAGCTGGTTCTTGACGGCCAGCGCCACGTCGGCGGCTTCGATCGAGCCGGGTGTCAGGATCGGATAGTCGCGCAGGACGACCTTGAGCTTCTTGTCGGTCTGCAGGAGCTTCACCATGTCGGCGAGGCCGCGCTTGCAGTAGCCGCAATTGTAATCGAAGAACTCGACCACGGTGACGTCGCCCTGCGGATTGCCGACGACGGCATTCTGCGGTGCGTTGAGAATGGCATTCTGGTTGTCGGCGACGGACTTCTTCTGGCGGTCGGCGGCGTCGGCTTCCTGCCTGGCCTGCATCGCGTTGAGGGCATCGGTGATGACCTCGGGATGCTTCATCAGATAGTCCTTGACGATCGCTTCCACGGCCGGACGGGTCATCTGCTCGTCGGCATGGGCGGCCGGCGTCACCGCGGCGACGCATAGGACGAGCGCCAGACCGGTCAGAAGTCGCTTCAAGAACATGCCTGTCTCCAAAAGATGGCGAGCGCCCTGCCGCTCAGCGGGGTGGATAGAATGCGCCGGCAAGACGGTCAATCAATCGGTCCGTCCTGCTCCTGCCTTCTCACGGCATCGTGTTCAAGGTGAGGCGAAGCCCGATTATTCATCGTTGCTTTTCAGTGCCTTGAGGGCCGCGAAAGGCGAAGAGGCGGGATCTTCCTCGCCTCGGCTGAATTCAACGCCCGGCTTGCGCGGATAGGGATCGAGGGCCAAAGCAAGAAATTCGGTGATGACGCTGCCGAGATCGATCTGGCCTCCGACGAGCAGGTCCGGCGGATCCTCGGCATAGGGATCGGTCAGTTCGGCCAGGTCCAGCTCGGCGTTGGGGTCGACGCCGTCGGTGGAAAAACGGATGTCGACCGGCGCATCCAGCGTGCTTTCGAATTCGTCGAGCGAGACCACGCATGTCTGCGTGACGCGAGCATGGATGGATCCGCCGACGGCGAGGCCGTCCCGGCCGAACGGCGTGACTTCCAGCTTCGCCGTGAGATCGGCGACAGCGGGAAGGCCGAGCAGCCTGGCGACGGCGTCGCGCTCCTCGGGCGTGGTCGTGATGGAGAACCGGCGGCCGGCATTGGGAATGTCGCCGACGCGAACGGGCCGCGAGAAGAGGGGCGTGTCGTTGCTCATGGGTCCGATGTAGGCATGAGGGAAGGAGAAGGAAAGGGAATTGCGCCGTTTACGAGCTCTTCCGCCGGTCTTTTCGCCAGGGCGGCCGAGGCGCGGCGCACATAATCGGCGAGGAGGCCGGCCTGCTTCCGCCTGTCCTCGCGCCGGGCATGGACGTTGCGCATCAGGGCCTCCGCCAGCTCCTTATCGTCGGGGCTCCCCAGCGCTTTGCCATAGGAGGAGGCGCAGCCGGCGTAGATATCGGCGATCTTGCGCATGCGCTTGGGCACGGCGAGGTCGCTCACCCCCATCTCCCGCATGGCGCGGTCGAGTTCGGCGAAGAAGCGGTCGCACAGATCGCGCGCCACGGCGTTGATGTCGCCCGTCTCGTCGTTGAGCCGGTGCATCAACAAAAAAAGATGAAGGAGCATCATGTCGGTGCGGCCTTCGACCGTATCCGGGACCCGACCGGCAACATAAAGGCTGGGATCGCGCGCCTGCGCCAGAATTTGATCGTAAAGGCGCGATATCTGCGCTTCCCGCGCCTTGCTGCGAAACAGGCCCAACATGCTTTCGTTCACCGACCATGAGGCGCAGGCGAGCGCCAAGGTTGAATTTCACGCGAGAGCGGGTTACGCCAGAACCTGCGCGACGGCAAGGCGAACGAGCCCGTGCGCCCTATGGAGGCCAAAGTGAGTGCTGTTGTGTCGACCCCCCGTTTGCGTTCCCATGCGCTGGCAGTCGCGCTCGTGATTTCTGCCGCCGGTCTGCTGCAGGGGTGCGGATCGATGGGCGAGACCAATGTGCATGGCATCGTGGTGACCGAGAGCACGCTCTCCGCCATCAAGCCCGGCACGCCGCAGTCTCAAGTCATCGCCGAGCTCGGTACGCCCTCGACCGAATCGGCGATCGGCGGCGAAGCCTATTATTACGTGTCGCAGACGACCTCGCGCCCCGTCGCCTTCATGTCGCCGCACATCGTCGACCGCAACGTGCTGGCGGTCTATTTCGACAAGGGCAAGGTGATTCGCGTCGCCAATTACAGCCTGCAGGACGGTAAGGTCTTCGATTCCATCACCCGCACAACGCCGACCGCCGGCGGCGACCTCAGCTTCATCACTCAGCTGGCCCGCGGCATGACTGCCGGCGTTCCCGGCTTCAGCCACTAGAGACCTCATGTCGCCGGCGGAGTGGCCGGCGGCCGCATGAGGCGTGGAAACGAAGGTCCGGTGCGGACCGGCAATGGCGCGGGATCGCGTCCTTGCCCGGCCTTTCGCGAGCCTCGCTGCGCCGCCGGCCCCTATCGACGCCGGCGGAGGAAGACGACCTTCAGATAGGCCCAGAAATTGATCGCCATCGAGAGGCCGGTGGCGATCGCCACCGCCAGCACGGGCCACGCCGCAAAGAAGCGGCTGGCGGAAACCAGAAGCATGAACGCGCCGAGGTTGATCAGCCCGGCGATGCTGCTGGCGAGCGCATAACGCAGGAATTCGCCGAGCGCCGGAGCACCCGCCCGGTCGCCGAAGGTCTGCGAGCGATTGATCAGCCAGGTGACGGTCAGCGCCGCGAGGAACGAAGCGAGGCGCGCGGGGCGCGCGTCGAGGCCGGACCGGACGAGAAGGGTGAGGATGCCGGCATCGGCTGCAAAGCCCGCGACGCCGGCGACCGCGAACCACAGAATGCGGTCGCGAAGGCGCATCGCCCTACCAGACCGGGGCATGGCTGAGATAATGGAGGCGCTTGAGCTCCTGCCGGCCGCGCGTCACCGTATCGAGGATCATCCCCGAGAAGAAGGCGATGATCGCCGAAAGCATCAGGCCCGTGGCCAGGACGGCCGACGGCAGGCGCGGCACCAGGCCGGTATGGATGAAGTCGACGACGACCGGCGTGGCGATGGCGAGCGACAGCACGACGAGGATCGCCGCCAGCAGGCTGAAGAAGAGGAAGGGACGTTCCTCCTTCACCAGCCTCGTGACGAGACGCAGGATGCGCATGCCGTCCCGCACCGTCCTGAGTTTACTCCGCGAGCCGGCGGGCCTTTCCTTGTAGGGCGTATCGATCTCCGCGATCGGCAGCGAGAGGTCGAGCGCGTGGACGAGCAATTCGGTTTCGATCTCGAACCCCGTCGAGAGGGCGGGGAAGGATTTGACGAAGCGGCGGGACATCGCCTTGTAGCCCGACAGCATGTCGCGTGACGCCGCGCCGAAGATCTTCGTCACCAGCGCGGTGAGCAGCCAGTTGCCGAAACGGTGCCCCGGCCGATAGGCCGCGATGTGGCTGCCGATGCGGGCGCCGTTGACGAGGTCGAACGGCCCTTGCCGCAGCGTCGCGACCAGAGCCGGCGCGCTGGCGGCATCGTAGGTGGCGTCGCCGTCGACGATCAGATAGATGTCGGCCTCGATGTCGGCGAACATGCGCCGCACCACATGGCCCTTGCCTTGACGCCTCTCATGCCGCACCAGGGCGCCCGCCGCCGCCGCCAGCGTGGCCGTGCCGTCCGTGGAGTTGTTGTCGTAGACATGGATGGCGGCCAGCGGCAGATGTTTCCGAAAATCGGCCACGACCCGCTCGACCGTGACCGCCTCGTTGCAGCACGGGATCAATATCGCGATCGTCGGTTCCGGTCTTGTCGATGCCATCGGCGTATGTGTCCTTAGCCTGTCCGGCATCAGCGGGCGCCGGGGTCGCCGGGGAGGATAGGGGGCGGCGGCCGGCCTGGCGACATCCGCGGCGACGCGCATGCCACAATCGAGGCCGAGGCAAGCCGCGTCGTCAGGTCGGCGTCAAGCCGGTGCGGACTGGCGCAGCCTGGGGGAGCAGGCCTCCTCTACAGTTTTGATCGTCCGCGTCTTCCTGCCGGAGCGGTCCGCCTCTCCCCGGGGATCGTCGCGGCCGGCTTTTGCGGGAACGTTGTTGGCGTCGCATGGTATAGGTGCTCGCGCAGCGGGTTCGTAGGGGAAAAAGTGGTCGAAGGGACCGAACTATTGTTCCCTATGTTGTGAAAAAAAGATTTATTTTCGTTTGTTGCAGCCTGAATGACAGCCTCGTCTTGACCGTTCGAATTTTGTGAGGCAGGCTGAGGCATCGATTTTAGGCCGAACGACTTGGCCCCGCGCGATGGCTCCGCCGTTGGCGGAGGCTGACCAGCTCTCCCCCGAATTCGACAATCGCCGGTTCCGTGTGTTGGTGCGCGGCAATCTGCTTACTCTACGTTTAAGGAAAAGGCTCACGATGAGCACTGGTACCGTAAAGTGGTTCAACACCCAGAAGGGTTATGGTTTCATTCAGCCTGACGACGGTTCGAAGGATGTATTCGTTCACATCAGCGCTGTCGAGCGTGCCGGTCTGTATGACCTGCGCGAAGGTCAAAAGGTCAGCTATGAGCTGGTGCAGGACCGCCGTTCGGGCAAGCTCGCTGCCGACCAGCTGAAAGCCGCCGCCTAAGCGAGATCGGCCCGCCTGCGGCGCTCCGCCGGCGGGCTCGAAGAAGGCCGGTGCAACCAAGCGCCGGCCTTTTCGCTGGCGCGCCTTCCCGCCGCGATGTCTCAGATCGGATCGGCGATATCCGCCTCGTTGTATCGGGGATTTCCGACCTTGCTGGATATCGGCCACATCTCCATGAGCCCGGGCGGATAGGGCGCCATCAGGTCGGCGGGGTCAGGCTCGATATTGGCGAGCCAGCGCTCATGGTCTCCGGGCGCGACGATGACGGGCATGCGGTCGTGGATCTGGCCGACGAGGGAATTGGCCGGGCAGGTCACGATCGCAAAGCTGCGCGTCACCTGGCTCGTGGCCTTGTCCGTCCAGCTTTCCCACAGCCCCGCGAGCGCGAATTTCGACCGGTCGGCCATGGCGATCGCATAAGGCTGCCTGGGGCCTTTCGACGGCTTGCCGCCGCCGGCCGTCTTCATCCATTCGAAGAACATGTCGACGGGCACGAGGCAGCGTCGGCTTCGGTAGGCGGCCTTGAACGTCACCTTGGACTGGATGCCCTCGCATCGGGCGTTGATGCTTCGCTGGATGCCGTGCGGGTCCTTGACCCAATGAGGCAGCAGGCCCCATTGCAGCAGATCATGGACATTCCGGCCCGTACCGGGTTCCCGACGGATCACCCACAGCCATTGCGCGGGCGCCCCGTTGTGGTGCGCGCGCCAGGCACGAGCCAGATCCTCTTCCGCCGTGCCGGGTTCGGAGATCAGGCCCGGCAGCCCGGGACCGGATTGGCGAATGCGTCCGCACATGCCGGATCAACCTCGATTGGTGGTTTCGGCCGGGGGAGGGGCAGGAAAGTGCGGCACCGGATGCGGCGGGGCTTGCCGCTCGCGGCGGCTCGAGCCGGCACGCCGACGAGTCGCGACCGCGAGCAAGAGATCAAAGCTGTGATCGTGCTTTGGAAAAATGGTCGGAGCGAGAGGATTTGAACCTCCGACCCCTAGTCCCCCAGACTAGTGCGCTAACCGGGCTGCGCTACGCTCCGACACCCATTGGGCGCTGATCCATTAGGAAAAATCGCCGTGCGGCGCAAGCCCTGATTTGGCTCCGATGACCATAGCGGACACGAAATGCACAGGCTGGTGCGGCGAGTCACGGAAGCTGGGCTCCGTCATCACAGATGTGGAGCAGCGCTTCGTCGAAGCCATCGGCATCCGGCGGATTTCCGCCGGCCCGGACAAGCCGGCCCGTGCCGAAGCCCTCGGGTCGGTGACGCAAGCCATTCAGGGGCTGCAGTCCGGTTTTCACATTGGCGGCCATACCTACGGTTTGCCAGTCTGGCACGGGGTCGACGGAGCACCGATCCCGGCGCATGGCGCTCGTCGCTCCCGCCCGTTCATTTGCCGGCTCCGCCCCGTCGCCGACGGACGTTCGGCGAGCCGGAAAGAAAGCGGCTCCACGGTACGCCGCAGGGGAGGACGGTGGGACCGTGGAGCCGGCGCGCTTCGTGAGCCGCGACAACCACAAGCTAGGCCATCGCGGCCTCGCAGCAAATACGCCAAATCTGACGGGTTCTGCGGCCGGGAGCGGTGCTCGATGACGGAGGGGGGGCTGACGGCTGCGTCGTTACGATCAAGTCTCGCGACAGCCGCAGAGATACATGATACTGTGCGTAAGCGAATTGGACAGCACAGCGACGGGCGCGATATTCAACGGAAGGACGGCATTAAAGATTTTATGTTTGCTTCCGAAGGAACTTTTTCGCGAGTGCCGCGTCTTCTGCCCAACCAAACTGGAGGAACTGCCGATGAAATTGATTCTTGCCACCGCGCTTGCCGCGGCCGGTCTTGCCATGACGGTCGGAGCGTCATCGGCCATGACGATGGCGCCGAACGTGGCGAGCGGAAACGCGCTGGTGCAGGACGTCGCCGGTGGCTGCGGCCCTGGATGGCATCCCAATCCGTGGGGCCGCTGCGTACCGAACAGGGGCGTGTATCGGCCGGCCCCGCGTTATGCCCCCGCGCCCTATTATCGGCCTGAGCCTGGCTACGTGCCTCGCCGCGGATGCCCTCGCGGAATGCACCCGGGCAATTCGGGCCGTTGCGTTCCGAATTATTGATCGGGCTCGGTTGAAGCCAGGCCGGAAGGCCCCGACATTCGTGCAGGCGCCGCGTTGCGCCTGCATACGAGGCACGGTCTATCCTGTCGCGTCGAAGAATCAGCGTCGGATCTCATTGTCGCCGGATTGCCCTCGCGAACGCTCGCGATGGACGGCCGCCCGGGATCAGCTCGCGGAGCTGTTGCCGGACATGTGTGGGCCTTGGCCGCGGCGCACATTTTCGAGGACGAAGAGCCTCAAGGTCGAAGACAGGTTGAAATGAGGATATTTAGCCTCGATGTCCGTGACCAATTGATAGGCCGTCAGATTCCAGTCGCGCGCGATTCTCTTGAGTTCTTCCCAGAAAGCATCTTCAAGGGAAATGCTCGTGCTGCGCCCATCTATCACGATGGAACGCTTGACGATGTTGCTTTTCATCGCGATACCCCCGTCAATGGTGCTCCTTCAGTGGTACTGGACTGGCTGTAGAGGGTCTGTGCCGAAAGACACGCTCCCTCGGCAAAGGATGTACCGAATGGCGACGGGGCAACCGACCATCGGCATTGCCGCTCGATCCAGGACACCTGTTGTCTTGGGATCATAGTGGAATCGTCCGTTTTGATAAGCGCGGGATGACCGCCCTGTTGGGTGCCCGATGCGATTTTCGCCTGCTGTTGCCGTAGGGCAACTCATGGCCGGGAGGTCCCCGCAGGCGGCGCCGCCGATACCGATCGGCACGACGGGATGGAGGGGCGAAGATGCGGGGCAGGGGCCCGAATCTCGCCTTGTCCGGCTCAGTCCCCACCATGCGTGCCGGCCGGGTCCGCAGGGGCACCGACGTCGCCACGCCTCGCTTCGGACATGGCCCAGCCCAGCAGGATGATGCACGGCCCGTCCAGCGCGTGCTCGGCGAAGACGGATGCCATGGCGCCGACGGTGCTGTGAAAACGGCGCTCCCGCTTCAAGGTCGCATTCTCGACCACGACGGCCGGCGTGGCGGGGTTCATGCCCGCCGCGACCAGGCGGGAAGAAACCTCCGCGACCACGAGCTTGCCCATATAGATCGCCGTGGTTGCGGCGGGATCGGCCAGGGCCGTCCAATCGAGGTCGTCGGGCAATTTGCCGTTCTTGGCATGGGCCGTGATATATTGCAGCCGCCGGGCATGGTCTCGATGGGTGAGGGAGACTTCGAGGCTCGCGGCGGCACCGGAAGCGGCGGTGATGCCCGGAATCACCTCGACGTCGACGCCCGCCTCGCGGCAGGCGGCGATCTCCTCGCCGGCGCGGCCGAAAACAAGCGGGTCGCCGCCCTTGAGCCGGACGACGTGCTTGCCGGCGGCGGCGAGCGAGACCATCAGGGCGTTGATATCGCCCTGTTTGCAGGAGGGACGGTGGCCACGTTTGCCGACGATGATGCGTTCGGCTTCCCGCCGCGCGAAGTCGAGCACTTCGGCCGAGACGAGGCTGTCATAGAGGATGACGTCGGCCGACTGCAGCGTCCGCACCGCCTTCAGCGTCAGCAATTCGGGGTCGCCCGGTCCGGCTCCGACCAGGCTGACGCGCCCGCGGCCGGACGCGCTCCCGGCGTTGGCGGCCGAGGCGAGCAAGGCCTGCCTCTGGGCTTCGGAGGGGGCGTGGTCCGGGCTGCGGAACGCCGCGTCGACGAAGCGCTCCCAGATGCGGCGTCGGCCCTGCAGCGGAAGCCCGAGGGATTGCACCAGAGGTCGCCATTCACGGGCCGCTTCCGCCCATCGCCGGAAACCGTCGGGGAGCAGCATCTCGATGCGGGCGCGAATCGCCTGACCGAATACCGGCGCGGCACCATCCGTCGAAATGCCGACCACCAGGGGCGAACGGTTGACGATGGAACCGAACTGGAAATCACAAAAGGCGGGGCGGTCGATGATGTTGGCGGGAACGCCGGCCTCGCGGGCCGCTGCCGCCAGTCTCGCAGCTTCCGCGTCGTCGTCGACGTCGGCGACCACCAGCGCCATGCCGAGAAGATCCTGCTTTTCCCATCGGCGGGCAAGGGTGCGGACGGCGGGTTCCGGCGCGACCGCTGCGGAGGGCGGGGGATCCGAGGCGGGGGGGGCGATCACCGTCACCCGCGCCCCTGCCGCAGCCAGGAGTTCCGCCTTCCACGCTGCGGCCTGCGTCGCGCCGATGACCAGCGCATCCTTGCCGCCGAGGCGATAGAAAACGGGCAGTACGGCGAGCGGAGCGATCCGCTCGGGCTCGTGGAGAGATGGGGTCATGGATCAAAGGCTCAACGCGCTCGGGCCTGATTTTCCTGAGGAAGCGCCGAAAAACTGGCGGCCGACCGACCTCAGCTTGTTGCCGCACGTCACACAGCGCAAAAACGCTACCGCAATTCCCGGGACTTCTCAATCATCTGCGTGAAATTGCATATCCGCCGGGAGATTGCGTCGGGTACAACGGCAAGTAAAAAAGCGAGGCTCTTTCGAGCCTCGCTTCATTCTAGACCTCGTCCCAACCCATCTTCCCGAGACTTCCTTCATACATCTGCGTGTCGTTTGAAGTGTCGGGCCGGCTGCTCTGCACGGTACCTACCGGCGGCGCCCGCGGGCTTCCTCCCAAGACTTGGACCCTGACTTCCTTGCTGCTCAGTGCCGAGCTCCGGAAGTCCTGTCGTTGACAAAACGGACGCTAGACTAAGTTTTTTTGCTTGTCACGCCTTTGTGCAGCAAACGGCGCAAAATTAATATCTTTGCTCAAAATTTGAGCGCGTCGCTTCCGTGGGCGCTGGCGCGCGCCAGGCGAAGAGGTGGATGCCTCGATTCCAGCCCCTTCTTGCGGAGCGGACTCCGGGCACCATTGAAAATGCGCTATTTGCGCCAGGTCGCTTGTCTTTTCGCCGACAATCGGGTCAATCTGCCGCCAACTTGCGGAATGCCTGTCCGAGTGACCGTTGCGCTCGTCGGATCTCGACGCCGCACTCATCTGTCTGGCCGCAACTATCCCCGAGTCGGCAACACTTCCGATTCCGCCCTTGAGAAGGTCTGTCCTATGCGTCTGAGTCGTTATTTCCTGCCTATCCTTCGCGAGACGCCGAAGGAAGCGGAAATCGTTTCCCACCGCCTCATGCTGCGCGCGGGCATGATCCGCCAGGAAGCGGCCGGCATTTATGCGTTCCTTCCGCTGGGGCTGCGGGTGGTGAACAAGATCACCGCCATCATTCGCGAGGAGCAGAATCGTTCCGGTGCGATCGAGCTGCTGATGCCGACGATCCAGTCCGCGGACCTGTGGCGCGAGAGCGGCCGCTATGACGACTACGGCAAGGAAATGCTCCGCATCAAGGATCGGCAGGAGCGGGAGATGCTGTATGGGCCGACAAACGAGGAGATGGTGACGGAAATCTTCCGCTCCTATGTGCGGAGCTATAAGGATCTGCCGCTCAACCTCTACCATATCCAATGGAAGTTCCGCGACGAGATCCGCCCGCGCTTCGGGCTGATGCGCGGGCGCGAATTCCTGATGAAGGATGCCTATTCCTTCGATGTCGACCAGGCCGGTGCCCGCCATTCCTACAACAAGATGTTCGTGGCCTATCTCAGGACGTTCGCCCGGCTCGGCCTGACGGCGATTCCGATGGTGGCCGATACGGGGCCGATCGGGGGTGACCTCAGCCATGAATTCATCATTCTCGCCTCGACCGGCGAGAGCGAGGTGTTCTGCCATCGCGACTATCTCGGCATGGCGCCGCCTGAGGCGGACACCAATTTCGATGACGCCGCGGGCCTGCAGGACATCGTCGACAAGTGGACGTCGCTGTATGCCGCGACATCGGAAAAGCACGATGCGGCGGCCTTCGGGGCGCTGCCCGACGACATGCGGGTGTCCGCGCGCGGTATCGAAGTCGGCCATATCTTCTATTTCGGTACGAAATACTCCCTGCCCATGAACGCGGTGGTGGCGGGACCGGACGGGACGCTCAAACCGGTGCATGGCGGCTCCTACGGCATCGGCCCGACGCGCGTGGCGGCGGCGGCCATCGAGGCCGGGCATGACGAGGCCGGCATCATCTGGCCGGAGGCGATTGCGCCGTTCAAGATCGGGCTGATCAACCTCAAGCCCGGCGACAGCGCCGTCGATGCGGCCTGCAACAGCCTCTATGCCCGCTTCCAGGGCCGGGGCGTCGACGTGCTCCTCGACGACACCGACGAACGCCCCGGCGGCAAATTCGCCAAGATGGACCTGATCGGCCTGCCCTGGCAGATCATCGTCGGGCCAAAGGGTCTGGCGGACGGCAAGGTCGAGGTGAAGAACAGGCGCAGCGGCGACCGCCAGCTCATGAGCCCGGACGACGCCCTGGCCTTGCTCGGCTGAAGCGTTCCGCTTCGGCGCGTGGATCGGGGCCCGAACCGGCGGCATCGCGCCGCAGGGGCCGCGTCTCGGTCTCTATCCAGACCGCCGTGTCCGAGCGTCATCCGGACAGGCGAATTTTATCGAGGGAGAATTTCATGACGAAATCGCAATGGATCAAGCTCAAGGCCTCGGACGGCGTCGAGATCAGCGCTTACGAGGCCCTTCCCGACGGAGCGCCGCGCGGCGGGCTCGTGGTCGTGCAGGAGATCTTCGGCGTCAACGGCCATGTCCGCCGGGTTGCCGACAGCTATGCGGCCGACGGTTACCGGGTGATCGCGCCGGCGATCTTCGACCGGGCCGAGCCCGGCTTCGAGGTCGGCTACGATGCCCAGGGACGGGACAGGGGCGTCGCGCTGATGCAGAAGATACCGGGCGCCAAGTCGATGCTCGACATCGCCGCCGCGGTCGAGGCGCTGCAGGGCGTCGGCAAGATCGGCGTGATCGGCTATTGCCTGGGCGGGAGCTATGCTTGGCTCGCCGCATCCGAACTGCCGATCGACGCTTCGATCGTCTACTATGGCGGGCAGATCGGCAAGACGTGGGACCATAAGCCGAATAGTCCGGTCCAGGGGCATTTCGGCCTGCTCGATACGCATATTCCGCAGTCGGACGTCGACAAGGTCCGCATCTATCCGAATGTCGAGATCTTCACCTACCAGGCCGATCATGGCTTCAATTGCGACGAGCGCTCGTCCTATGAGCCGGCCAGCGCGGCACTGGCGCGCGAGCGGGCGCTCGCCTTCCTGCGGCGTCACATCGGGTGATGGTCTGAGGTGGTGGATGAAATATTGATGCCATCACCTTGATATACCACGGAAACGAGAGTCATTGAGCAGCTCCGGTGATCGTATCGATCGCCGGGGCTTCGTCGTTCGTGCCCGCAAAAAGGCGTGCTCAATACACCCGCCATGGAATTTTTGCCGTGCAAACGCCGCGATTCTCGCGGAGTAAGGTGCGACGTTTCCCGCCTGGAACAGCATGACCGTCTCTTCTTCAGCCAAGACATCGCCGGAACCTACGGGAACCATGCCCTTTGCCAGCTTCGAGTGGCTGGTGGCGATGCGGTATCTGCTGCCGCGCCGCAAGGGCGGTTTCTCCTCGCTGATCGCCATCATCTCCTTCCTGAGCTTCGTCATCGGCGTCTGGGCCCTGATCGTCGTCATGTCCGTCATGAACGGATTTCGCGTCGAATTGCAGTCCAAGATCCTCGGGTTCAACGGCCACATCATCGTGACGCCGAGCGAAACGCCGCTGAGCGACTTCGATGCCGTCGCCAAGCGGATCAGCGGCGTCGAGGGCGTCAAGCTCGCCATTCCCTTCGTCGAGGGGCAGGTCCTGGTTTCCTCGCCCTTCTCGGCCAGCGGCGTGCTGGTGCGCGGCATGCGCCTGGAAGACCTGCAGAAGCTGCCGGGGCTCGCCAAGAACATCAAGGACGGCACGCTGGACGGCTTCGACCAGGGGCAGGGCGTCGTCGTCGGCACGCGGCTGGCGACCTCGCTGGGCCTGCAGATCGGCGACAAGATCACCATGATCTCGCCGAAGGGAGACCAGACGGCATTCGGCACCACGCCTCGGATCAAGGCCTATCCGATCGCAGCGACCTTCGAGGTCGGCCTGTCGGATATCGATTCCAGTTTCGTGATCATGCCGCTCCAGGAGGCGCAGGCCTATTTCTCGCGGGACAATGACGTGACGGGCATCGAGGTCTATCTCGACGACCCCGATTCCGTCGATACCGCGCGCCAGGCCATCCAGAAGGCTGCGGGCCGCCCGGTCGCCATGGTCGATTGGCGCCAGCGCAACGCCTCCTTCTTCACCGCGCTGCAGGTGGAGCGCAACGTGATGTTCATGATCCTGCTGCTGCTCATCGTCATGGCGGCGCTCGGCGTGGTGTCGAGCATGGCGATGCTGGTGCAGTCGAAGCAGACCGACATCGCCATCATGCGCACCATGGGAGCGACCCGGGGCGCCATGATGCGGGTCTTTCTCATCACCGGCATGTCGATCGGCATCATCGGCACCGTGGACGGCCTGATCATCGGGCTGGTGTTCTGCCGCTACATCGAGAATATCCAGGAGTTCATTTCCTGGGCGCTGAATACGCAGTTGTTCTCCTCGGAAATCTATTTCCTGTCGCGCCTGCCGGCCAAGGTCGATCCGACCGAGGTCACGGTGGTCATCGTCACGACGCTGGCGCTGTGCTTCCTGGCCACGCTCTATCCGGCATGGCGGGCGGCCCGGCTGGATCCGGTCGAAGCGTTGCGGGGAGGATAAGAGGATGGCCGCTCCCGCATTGGAACTGCGTGGCATCAGGCGCCGCTACCGGCAGGGCAACACCGTGCTCGAGATCCTGCGCGGTGCGGACCTGAAGGTGATGCCGGGCCAGTCGGTGGCGCTGATCGCACCTTCCGGCGTCGGCAAATCGACCTTGCTGCATATCGCAGGCCTTCTCGAAAAACCCAATGGCGGCGACGTGCTGATCTCGGGCGAGCCGACGGCCGCGCTGAACGATACGGGCCGCACCAGGGTGCGCCGGGTTTCGATCGGCTTCGTCTATCAGTTCCATCATCTCCAGCCGGAATTCACGGCGCTGGAAAACGTGATCCTGCCCCAGATGATCCGCGGGCTGGGGCGCAGCGAGGCACGCCGGAGGGGGGAGGAGCTGCTGACCTTCCTCGGGCTCGGCCGGCGCCTGACCCATCGCCCGAGCGAACTCTCCGGCGGCGAGCAGCAGAGGGTGGCGATCGCCCGCGCGGTCGCCAACGCGCCTCACCTCATTCTCGCCGACGAGCCCACGGGCAATCTCGACCCGGGAACCTCGGAGCATGTCTTCGGCACGCTGACGGCGCTGGTGCGGGCTTCCGGCCTCGCCGCACTGGTCGCGACCCATAATCTCGATCTCGCCTCGCGCATGGATCGGCGCGTCACGCTGCGGGAAGGGCGGGTCGTCGAACTCGACTGAGCCGGACCGAGCGAGTCGGCGCGGCGGCATCCTGATATGGTAAACGAAGCGCCGCGCCTTGCCCGGCTGCGCGGCAGCTTTCTTCCAACGCCCTGGAATCACTGAAATATTCGACGATTCCCTACGGAGCATGCGATGGCGATGTAGCCGGCGTGGGGCTGCGGGAGGAACAGAAGCGAGACGTAACGTGGCAATTTGATGATAGGCGGGCTTGACCTGGAACAAAACATGAACATTATCGAGGGGCACGCAAGAGGAGGGAACCCATGCTCGCCCGTTTCGTCGAAGATATCGCTGCCCTGGCTTCCGTCAGCCTGTTTCTGATCATGTTCGCCATGTGGTCGGGCTTCTTCAGCGGCGTTTGAGGGTATTTATCCACATTTGTCCACAGGTCGTCCGCAGGCTCGGGGCCGCGCCACGGGCGTATCGCGGATGAGCTGGGGATCGCCGCGCCGGGACGATGGCTGGCCTTGCGGTCCCGTCGGAGGCATGGTTGCGTCCTGCCGTCGACGGGGCGCGGCGAATCGGATGACGGTCCGCCGCGGCGTGCCCCTCGATGTCACGCATGAGCGTCCGCCGGCGGGAGATGCCGGCCGGGCGCGGGGAATGCGGCAGCGGGCGAACGGAGGCATGATGGCGGACGACAAGGCTAGGCGCGGACCGGGCTTCGTGCATCTGCATGTCCGTTCCTCCTACTCTTTGCTCGAAGGGGCGATGAAGGTCGGGAAGATTTCCGATCTCGCCAAGGCGGACGGCATGCCGGCGGTGGCGCTGACCGATTCCAGCAACCTGTTCGGCGCGCTCGAATTCTCCGAAAAGCTCGCCGGCAGCGGCATCCAGCCGATCATGGGCCTGTCGCTGGCGGTGGATTTCGCCGATCGCGAGGACGCGGCGGACCGCCGCCCGATGCATCAGCGCCGCCTGCCGCGCCTCGTGCTGCTCGCGCAGAGCGAGGAGGGCTACGGCCATCTGATGGCCCTGTCCTCCCACAGCTACATGGACGCGGGGAGTGGGGCAGAGGCCCATGTCTCGTTCGACCGCCTGAGCGGCCTGGGCGGCGGCCTGATCGCCTTGACCGGCGGTCCGGGGGGGCCGGTGGACGGCGCCCTGCGCGACGGGCAGGATGCGCTCGCCGGGCTGAGGCTCGAACGTCTGGCCGGCCTTTTCGGCGACCGGCTCTATGTCGAGCTGCAGCGGCACGACACCGCGGAGGAACAGCAGGTCGAGGGCAGCCTCGTCGATCTGGCCTATGCGCGCGGCTTTCCGATCGTGGCGACCAACGAGGTCTATTTCGCGGCGCGCTCGGATCATGAATCCCATGATGCGCTCCTGGCCATCGCCGAGGGCCGCATCCTCGCCGAGACGGACCGGCGCCGGGTGACCGCGCAGCATTATTTCAAGACCCGTTCCGAGATGATGTCCCTGTTCAGGGATTTGCCGGAAGCTATCGACAACACGATAGAAATCGCCAAGCGCTGCGCCTTCCGGGTGCGCACGCGCAAGCCTATCCTGCCGCGATTCTCGACCAGTGTGGACGAGAACGGGCAGCCGGTCGACGAAGCCGTCGAATTGCGCCGCCAGGCCGTGGAGGGGCTGCAGGCCCGCCTTGCGGCGCACGGGCCGGCCGCGGGGCTCGCCGTGGATGACTACTCGAAGCGCCTCGACTTCGAACTGTCGATCATCGAGCGCATGAAGTTTCCGGGCTACTTCCTCATCGTGTCCGACTTCATCAAGCACGCCAAGTCCAAGGGCATCCCGGTCGGTCCCGGACGCGGCTCGGGCGCCGGTTCGCTCGTCGCCTACTCCCTCACCATCACGGACCTCGATCCCCTGCGCTTCGGGCTGTTGTTCGAGCGTTTCCTCAACCCCGAGCGTATTTCGATGCCGGACTTCGACATCGATTTCTGTCAGGATCGGCGCGACGAGGTCATCCGCTACGTGCAGGAGAAGTACGGCGAGGACCGGGTGGCGCAGATCATCACCTTCGGTTCGCTGCAGGCCCGCGGCGTGATGCGCGACGTCGGCCGGACGCTCGAGATGGGCTATGGCCAGGTCGACAAGCTCTGCAAGCTCGTGCCGCAGAACCCGGCCAATCCGGTGACCCTTTCGAAGGCGATCGAGGACGAGCCGAAGCTGCGCGAATCGGCCAAGGACGACCCCACCGTCGAGCGCATGCTCGGCATCGCCCAGAAGCTGGAGGGGCTCTATCGCCACGCATCCACCCACGCCGCCGGCGTGGTGATCGGCGACCGGCCCCTGATCGAGCTGGTGCCGCTCTATCACGATCCGAAGACCGCGATGCCGATGCCGGCCACCCAGTTCAACATGAAATGGATCGAGCAGGCCGGCCTGGTCAAGTTCGACTTTCTCGGCCTGAAGACGCTGACGGTGCTGCAGCGCGCCGTGATGTTCCTGGCCCAGCGCGGCATCACGCTCGATCTCGCCAGCGTACCGCTCGACGACGTGCGCAGCTACCAGATGCTCGGGCGGGGCGAGACGGTCGGCGTGTTCCAGGTTGAAAGCGCGGGCATGCGCAAGGCCCTGCTCGACATGAATGCGGACCGGTTCGAGGACATCATCGCCCTCGTGGCGCTCTACCGCCCGGGCCCGATGGCCAACATCCCCGTCTATAATGCCCGCAAGAAAGGTCTCGAAGAACCCGACTATATGCTCGACCAGCTCAAGCCCGCGCTGGAGGAGACCTATGGCGTCATCATCTATCAGGAACAGGTGATGCAGATCGCGCAGATCCTGTCGGGCTATACGCTCGGCGAGGCAGACATGCTGCGCCGCGCCATGGGCAAGAAGATCAAGGCCGAAATGGATGCGCAGCGCGCCCGTTTCGTCACCGGCGCGGTCGAACGGGGCACCTCCAAGGCGAAGGCGGACGAAATCTTCGACTATCTCGCCAAATTCGCCGATTACGGCTTCAACAAGAGCCACGCCGCGGCTTATGCGCTGGTTTCCTACCATACCGCCTATCTTAAGGCGAACTACCCGGTCGAGTTCATGGCCGCCTCGATGTCGCTCGACATGTCGAACACCGACAAGCTCGCGGAGTTCCGCCTCGAGGCCCGGCGGCTCGGCATCAAGGTCGAGCCGCCCTCCGTCAACCGTTCGGGCCCCGATTTCGAAGTGCATGACGGAGCCATCCGTTACGCGCTGGGGGCCGTGAAGGGCGTCGGCATGGCGGCCATGCAGCGTCTCGTCGAGATCCGCGGCGACCGTCCCTTCTTCGATCTCGGGGACTTTGCCAGGCGCATCGATCCCAAGGCCATCAACAAGCGCATCCTCGAAAGCCTGGCGGCGGCGGGCGCCTTCGACGAGTTCGACCGGGACCGTGCCCGCGTCACCGCCTCGATCGACGCCATCATGGCGCAGGCGCAGCGCGCCCATGCCGAGAAGCATGACGGCCAGTCCGACATGTTCGGGGCTTCCGCGGCGCCGGAACCGCTGAAGGGAACCGTCGTCGAGCCGTGGGAGCCCTCCGAGCGCCTCCAGCGCGAATTCGATGCCATCGGGTTCTTCCTGTCGGGCCACCCCCTCGATTCCTATACGACGGCGCTGGAGCGGCTGCAGGTGCCGTCCTGGGCCCAGTTCGTCCAGAAGGTGAAGCAGGGCGCGACGGCAGGGCGTCTTGCGGCGACGGTGCTCTCGAAGTCCGAACGCAAGACCCGCACCGGGTCGAAGATGGGAGTGATCCTCCTGTCGGATGCGTCCGGGCAGTTCGAGGCGGTGATCTTCTCGGAGGGGCTGGCGCAATATCGCGATCTCCTGGAGCCCGGCACGGCGGTGCTGATCACCGTGCAGGCCGCCTATGAAGGGGACGATGTGCGCATCCGCATCGTAACGGCCGAGAGGCTCGACGCCGCCGCCGCCAAGACCCAGCGCGGCATCAAGGTCTTCGTACAGGGGGAGCAGGCCCTGGAATCGGTCGCCAAGCGCCTCGGCCAGCGCGGGGAAGGAGAGGTGTTCCTGATCCTGCAGATCGAGGCCGGCCAACGGGAGGTCGAGCTGAGATTGCCCGGCCGCTTTCTCGTCACGCCCCAGATCGCCGGCGCCATCAAGGCCATTCCGGGCGTCGCGACCGTGCAGCAGCTGTAGCCTTCGGGGAGGGAACGCGTTTTACTCGCATCGCGGGCGTCAGCCCATAGGCGCTGCGATTAAGAGGAAGAGGCCCAGTTTTGTCATATCCGGGGCTTGGTCCCGGGTATCCAGACTTGGTGCAGAATGGGGACAGGCGGCCCGAGTGGATTGCCGGACAAGCCCGGCAATGACAAACCCCGAACCGGTACGGGCCCAGAATCGCGTTGTCTTACCGCATGGGCGTCTCGCCGCCTCTTTCTCTCCGTCCCGCGCCGAAGGCCGTGCGCCAGGAGGCGGAAGCCCCCGAAATCGGTGCGTTTCATGTTCCGGGCTTGCGCATTTGCTCCGCTGCCCGTATAGAGCGCGCCATTCCACACGCGGACGAAGCGGCTAGCCGCTCCGGTGCCGTGTCTTGCTTTGCCCGGAACCGTCCGGGAGGCAGGCACGGTGGATGTCCGCGGAGGTTCTTCAACCGGGGTCAAACCAACATGGCATTGCCAGATTTCTCTATGCGCCAGCTGCTCGAAGCCGGCGCCCATTTCGGCCACCAGTCGCATCGCTGGAATCCGAAGATGAGTCCGTATCTCTTCGGCGTCCGCAACGGCATTCACATCATCGATCTCGCCCAGACGGTCCCCGCGCTGCACCGCGCGCTGCAGGCGGTCTCGGACACGGTCGCGCGTGGCGGCCGCGTGCTCTTCGTCGGCACCAAGCGCCAGGCGCAGGACGCCGTCGCCGATGCGGCCCGCCGTTCGGCGCAGTATTACGTCAATTCGCGCTGGCTCGGCGGCACGCTGACCAATTGGAAGACGATCTCCAATTCGATCCAGCGGCTTCGCAAGCTCGACGAGCTTCTGTCCGGCGGTGCGCAGCAGGGCTACACCAAGAAGGAACGCCTCGACCTGACCCGCGAGAAGGACAAGCTCGAGCGGGCGCTGGGCGGCATCAAGGACATGGGCGGCACGCCCGACCTCATCTTCATCATCGATACCAACAAGGAAGACATTGCGATCAAGGAAGCGCGCCGCCTGAACATTCCGGTGGCCGCCATCCTCGATTCCAACTCGAATCCCGACGGCATCACCTTCCCGATTCCGGCCAATGACGATGCCGGCCGCGCCCTGTCGCTCTATTGCGACCTCGTCGCCCGCGCCGCCCTCGATGGCATTTCGCGCGCCCATGGCGACCTCGGCATCGATATCGGCGAGGCGGCCGAGCCGGTCGTCGAGGAATTGCCGGCCGTCGACGATACGGTCTCCGGCGAGGCGTTCGAACTGCTCACCGCTCCCCGCGGCGCGCCGGACGATCTCTCCAAGCTGACGGGCGTCGGCCCCCAGCTCGAGAAGAAGCTGAACGAAGGCGGGTTGTGGCATTACTGGCAGTTCGCCGCCATGACGCCCGAGGACGTGGCCAAGGTCGATGCGGATCTCAAGCTCAACGGCCGCATCGAGCGCGATGGCTGGGTGGAGCTCGCCCGCAATCTCGTCGCAGGCGCCTGATCCCTGCAAGCCTGCGCTGCAGGCCTGGGGGCCTGCGCTTCGGCGCGGGCCTTCCTATATGATACAAACACGGCCCGGCCGCTCGCCTTCCGATTGTTACATTGGAATGGTAAGCGCCGGGCCGCTTCCCATCACCGGACTCCGTCCGGAATTCCGAACGAGGTATCGTCCTATGTCGAACATTACCGCCGCCATGGTGAAGGACCTGCGCGAACAGACCGGCGCGGGCATGATGGATTGCAAAGCTGCGTTGACCGAAACGGCTGGCGATCTCGAAGCTGCCGTGGACTGGCTGCGTAAGAAGGGGCTTTCGAAGGCTGCCAAGAAGGCCGGCCGCGTGGCTGCCGAGGGCCTGGTTGCCGTCGTCGTCGACGGTGCCCGCGGCGTGGCCGTGGAAGTCAATTCGGAGACCGATTTCGTCGCGCGCAACCCCGAATTCCAGGATCTCGTGTCCGGTATCGCCGGCGTCGCCCTGAAGGTCGGCAGCGATGTGGAAGCCATCAAGGCCGCTGCATGGAGCGATGGCGGCTCGGTTGCCGACAAGATCGCCAGCACCGTCGCCAAGATCGGCGAGCACATGTCGCTGCGCCGCGCCGCGCTGCTGTCGGTGGAGCAGGGCGCCCTGGCGACCTATGTCCATAACCCGGTTGCGCCGAACAAGGGCCGCATCGGCGTGGTGGTCGCCCTCGAATCGGCCGGCAATACCGAGAAGCTGGCGGAACTCGGCCGGCAGATCGCCATGCATGTGGCTTCGGCCAATCCGCTGGCCGTCGACGCCTCCGGGGTCGATGCCGCGACGGTCGAGCGCGAGAAGACCATTCTCGCCGAGAAATACCGCGAGCAGGGCAAGCCTGAGGCGGCGATCGCCAAGATCGTCGAGAGCGGCATCAAGACCTACTTCAAGGAAGTGACCCTTCTCGACCAGCCCTTCATCTTCGAGCCTTCGAAGTCCGTCGGGCAGGCGATCAAGGAGAGCGAAGGCGCCGCAGGCGGGCCGATCAAGGTCGCCGGCTTCATCCGCTACGCCCTCGGTGAGGGCATCGAGAAGCAGGAGAGCGATTTCGCCGCCGAGGTGGCCGCCCAGGCGGGCCACGCGGCCGCCTGAGGCCTGCTCAGGACAATCATCCCGCCGGCCATGTTTTGGCCGCGCGGATGATGGAGACGGAGAACAGGCGGCGTGGAGCCGCCTGTTCTGTGAGAAGCAACCGAATCGGAGTGGGACCATGGTGGCGCTGCCCTATAAACGCGTGCTGGTGAAACTGTCCGGCGAGGCGCTCATGGGGAACGAGCCATTCGGCATCGACCGGGCGACCGTCCGGCGCCTTGCCGAAGACCTGATCGAGGCGGTGAGGCTCGGCGTCGAGGTTGCGGTGGTCGTCGGCGGCGGCAACATCTTCCGCGGCTCGCAGATTGCGGGCATGGGCCTGTCGCGCCCCGCGGCCGATTCGATGGGCATGCTGGCGACGGTGATGAATGTGATCGCCCTCGAGGCCCAGCTCGCGTCGCTCGGGCAGTCGGCCCGCGCGATGTCGGGCGTCGCCATGCCCTCGGTGGTCGAAACCTATACGCGCCAGCAGGCGATGGAGCACCTCGCCAAGGACCGCGTCGTGCTCCTCGCCGGCGGCACGGGCAATCCCTTCTTCACCACCGACACCGGTGCGGCGCTGCGCGCGGCGGAGCTGGAATGCAATGTGCTGATGAAGGGCACGCAGGTCGACGGCATCTATTCCGCCGACCCGAAGAAGGACCCGTCGGCAACCCGCTACGAGCGGATTAGCCATGACGAGGTGATCCGCAAAGACCTGCGGGTGATGGATACTGCGGCCTTTGCGCTTGCCCGCGAAGCCCGCTTGCCCATAATCGTTTTTTCGATTCACGAAGCGGGATCGATGGCGGCCGTGCTGCGCGGGGAAGCCCGGTGCACGCTGGTGGCAGCCTGAGCACGGCCGCTGGTCGGTCTCGTCCTGCTTCTGTCGAAAAGGTAGAAGCGCGAAGTTTTGATCCTGTGGTATAAATCTTGCTGGCGGGTCACACCTGTCTGTCGGTGGGGTTCGTCCCACCAGCCTGAAATCCCGCGAGGGGAAGAATATGTCTGCGTCATTCGATATCGCCGAGGTCAAGCGCCGCATGGAAGGCGCGTTGGGTTCTCTCAAACATGAGCTGGGCGGCCTGCGGACCGGCCGGGCTTCGGCCTCCATGCTCGAGCCCGTGCATGTGGAGGCCTATGGTGCCAGCATGCAATTGTCCCAGGTGGCGACCGTCTCGGTGCCGGAGCCCAGGCTGATCAGCGTGCAGGTCTGGGATCGCGGCATGGTCGGAGCGGTGGAGAAGGGTATCCGCGAATCCAATCTCGGCCTGAACCCCCAGACCGAAGGGCAGGTGATACGCCTGCGTATTCCGGAGATGACGCAGGATCGGCGCAAGGAGCTCGTCAAGGTCGCCCATAAATATGCCGAGGCGGCACGCGTCGCGGTCCGGCACGTCCGCCGCGACGGCCTCGATCTCCTCAAGAAGAGCGAGAAGGACGGCACGATCAGCGAGGACGAGGAAAAGCGCCTGGCGGATCAGGTCCAGAAGGCGACGGATTCCATGATCTCCGAAGTCGACAAGACGCTGGCGGCCAAGGAAAAGGAGATCTTGCAGGTTTGATGGAGCCCCTTCGCAGGACCTATGCAAGGGAAAGTTCATCGTCCTGTTTCGACACGGTTTTTCCACTGTCCATCTGATCATCGTTCGATAAAGTCCGTGCCGGCCGGTTTTCGGCGGACGACGTTTCGAGGCACCTATGTTTGGCAAGGATGTGACTGGTGATGGAGCGACGACAGCGCCGCCGACGCATGTTGCGATCATCATGGATGGCAATGGTCGCTGGGCCTCGAAGCGGCTCCTGCCGCGGTTCGAGGGCCATCGGCGTGGTGTCGAGGCCCTTCGACGCACGGTGCGCGCGGCCTCCGATATCGGCATCCGCTATCTGACGGTCTATTCCTTCTCCTCGGAAAACTGGTCGCGTCCGCGGACGGAGGTCGACTATCTGATGGGCCTGGTCAAGCGGTTCGTCCGCAACGACCTTGCCGAGCTTCACGCCAGCAATGTCCGCGTCCGCATCATCGGCGAAAAGGACGGACTGGACGGCGAACTGGCAGGACTTCTGCGCGAGGCGGAAAACCTCACGGAAGGCAATAGCGGCCTGACGCTGGTGGTGGCTTTCAACTATGGTTCCCGCCAGGAGGTCGCCAACGCGGCGCGGCAACTCGCCGAACTGGTCGCCGCCGGACGCCTCCAGCCATCCGACATCACCCCGGAGCGGATCTCCTGCCATCTCCATACGAGCGGCATTCCCGACCCCGATCTGGTGATCCGCACATCTGGCGAGCAACGGCTCTCCAATTTCATGATGTGGCAGGCGGCCTACGCCGAATTCATCTTCATGCCGCTGCTTTGGCCCGATTTCGACCGGACCGCGCTGGAGGCCGCCCTGGCGGAATACGCCGCCCGCGAGAGGCGGTTCGGCGGCGTCACCGCGTCGGCTCCGCCGAGACAAGCGACCTCGGGCTAGTATGGCGAGCGCGAGCAAGGCCAACTGGTCCGATCTGGCTGTCCGCCTTGCCTCTGCAATCGTGATGGCGGGCTTGGCCTTGCTGACCAACTGGCTGGGCGGGCTTGCCTTCGCCCTGTTCTGGCTCCTGGCCAGCCTGGCGGTGCTAGCCGAATGGCTGGCCCTGGTGACGCCGGGAGAGACGGATCGGCTCGCCATCGGCGTGGGGGCGGCAGTGCTCGCCGGGTCGGCGTGGCTTGCCTATGCCGGCGGGGGCGTCGCCGCGATCTTGTCCCTGCTCGCCGGTGCTGCCGCCCTCTGGGCTCGTGCCGCCGCTTGCCGGCGTCGGCATCCCGGGCTGATCGCCGCCGCCTTGCCCTATGCCGGTGCGGTCGTGCTGCCGGCGGTGCTCCTGCGCCACGACGGCGAATTCGGAATGCGCGCGATTCTCGTCCTGTTCGCCATCGTGTGGGGATCGGACGTGATGGCCTATTTCACCGGCAGAACGCTGGGCGGTCCGAAACTCTGCCCGCGCATAAGCCCCAAGAAGACATGGTCCGGATTCGTCGGCGGCGTGGGCTTCGGCGGCATCGCGGCCGGGCTGGTGGCGCAGTCTTTCGCGCTGGGTCTGCTCGGCGCGGCGCTGGCTGCGATCTCGCAGGGCGGCGATCTTCTCGAATCGATGCTCAAGCGTCGTTTTGATGCCAAAGACGCGAGCCATCTTATTCCGGGCCATGGCGGCGTGATGGACAGGCTCGATGGCTTCGTGGCGGCGGCGTTGGCGGCGCTGGTGATCGGCTGGCTTCATGCCGGCCTGCATCCGGCCCGCGGCTTCCTGATGTGGTAGGCAGGACTGGTGCGCGGCAGGCGAGGGCCTTCGGCGTGCAGCCCTCTGAGAGGAATGGCGATGCATCTTCTGGACAGCTTCGGTCTCGGCTTCTTGGGATTCGTTCCCTTTGTCGTGATCATCTCCGTTCTGATCTTCTTCCACGAACTCGGGCATTTCCTCGTCGGACGCTGGTTCGGCGTGAAGGTGATGACGTTCTCGATCGGATTCGGACCGGAACTGCTCGGCTTCGACGACCGCAAGGGAACGCATTGGCGCGTGGCGGCGATTCCCCTCGGCGGGTATGTCCGGTTCTTCGGAGACGCCAACGCGGCGTCGATGCCCGATGAGGAGAAGAACAAGCTGATGACGGCCGAGGAGCGCGGCTTCAGCCTGTTCCACAAGCCGGTATGGCAGCGCATCGCCGTGGTGGCGGCCGGTCCGATCGCCAATTTCATCCTCGCCGTCTTCGTCTTCGCGGCAGCTTTCTCCATTTATGGTTACCCAACCTCTGACGCGGTCGTCGGAGCGGTCCAGCCCGGTTCCCCCGCCGAGAAGGCCGGCCTCCAGAAGGGGGACCGAATCGTCGAGGTCGACGGCACCAGGGTCACGCTGTTCCGGCAATTGCCGCCTCTGATCGGTCCGGCGTCCGGCCGTGCGGTGAAGATGGCGATCGAGCGGGGCTCGACGACGTTCGATGTCGCCATCGTGCCGCAGATGCAGCAGGTCATGGACGAGAACGGCAAGCCCGTCACCAGGGGTACGATCGGCGTTGCGCCGGGGGGGCTGGTCCGCCTCGATCCGGCAACCGCGTTGTGGACCGGTGCGAAGGAAACCGCCCAATCGATTGAAACATCGACGGTTTTCTTCGCCAAGCTCGTCGTGGGCCAAGGGGATGCCAGGCAGGTCAGCGGCATTGTCGGCATTGCCGTCGCCTCCAGGAACATCGCGCAGGATGTCGGGCTCGGCGGACTGATCGTGCTGACCGCCGCTCTCTCGGTCTCGATCGGCTTCATCAATCTCCTGCCGATCCCGGTTCTCGACGGCGGACATCTGGTATTTTATCTGATCGAGGCCGTGCGCGGACGCCCGGTGGGTGCTCGCGCGCAGGAACTTTCCTTCGGCATCGGCCTGATGCTGATCGTGACGATGACCGTTCTCGTGTTGGGGAATGATCTGTCGCATTTATTCGGCGGCAAGTAGGAAGTGGAGCGTGGCGGATTCGCAACGCTCTCCCAAAAAAGGACAGGGGCACAGCGTGGCTCAGTTGCATGTGTCCTGAATCCCTGTAGAAGCTTTTTCAATGAGCGCAATGCGGGCCCATATGGTTGGCACTGTCGCTATGGTGGTTCGGTATAAAGAGTGGGAAGACCCGATGGCATCAGCCGTGTACAAGTTGAAGCTGGGCGTCGCCCTTGCCGCCGTCGCGGTTCCGTCGCTGTTCTGCGCCCTCGTGGCATCCCCGCTGATCGAGCAGGCTTATGCAGCTCCGAAGCGGCAGGTGGCGGCACGTTCGGCACCGATCATCAACCGAATCGTTTTCGAGAAGAACAAGAAGGTCAATTCGGACCAGCTTACGGCGGTCATCGAGTCGAAGGCCGGTTACGCCTATAATCAGGCGACCGTGAATTCCGACATCGACCGCATGAAGGAAGCCTATTCGCGTGTCGGCCGCTCGACGGTCGAGATCTCCTACCGGACGGTGGCGCTACCGAATAACCGCGTCGACCTCGTCTTCACCGTCGCCGAAGGTGTGAAGATCGGCATCGACGAGATCCGTTTCGTCGGCAACGAGAATTACTCGGACTGGCGCCTGAAGCGGCAGATGGCGACGACCGAATCGGGCTGGCTCTCCTGGCTGCGCACCACGGATACGTTCGATCCTGACCGGCTTGCCAATGACGAGGAGCGCCTTCGCCAGTTCTATGTGAACCACGGCTATCCGGACTTCCGGGTCGTCTCGGTGGTGCCGTCGCTCAATGACGAGAAGACCGCCTACATCATCACCATCACGGTGGACGAGGGGCGCTATTACAAGTTCGGCCCTTCCAGCGTCCAGTCGACGATTGCCGACGTCAATTCGGCCGACCTCGATCACAATATCGAGTCCTGGCAGAACTGGTCGTATCGCGGCGAGGATGTCGACAAGACCGTCGAGCAGATGACGGTGCAGCTGGCCGGCTCCGGCCATCCCTTCGCCGTGGTCCGTCCGCGTGCCGAGCGCGACGAGGCGAACGGCACGGTCGGGGTGTCCTATGTCGTGGAGGAAGGCGCCAAGGTCTATATCGAGCGGATCAACATCCGGGGCAACACCCGTACACGTGACTATGTGATCCGCCGCGAGTTCGACATCGGCGAAGGCGACCCCTACAACAAGGCGATGATCGACCGGGCGGCGCGGCGCCTGCGCAATCTCGGCTATTTCCAGAGCGTCAAGATCACCAACGAGCCGGGCTCGCAGCCCGACCGGGTGATCGTGGACGTCGACGTCGTCGACCAGTCGACCGGTGAGTTCTCGGTCGGCGGCGGCTATTCGACCTCCGACGGTATTCTCGGATCGGTGACGCTGTCGGAACGCAACTTCCTCGGCCGCGGCCAGTATGTGAAGGTCTCGGCCGAATATGGCCAGCGCACCCAGGGCTATGAATTCTCCTTCACGGAGCCCTATTTCCTCGGGCAGCGCATCGCAGCCGGCTTCGATCTGTTCTCCAAGACCACCGATGCCGACAGCTACAGCTATTATAAGGATCAGAACACCGGCGGCACCATCCGCCTGTCCTTCCCCGTCACCGACGAGTTCGCGGTGGGTGTGAACTACACGCTCTACCAGGAGAAGGTCACGATCCCGGACGCGCAGTTTACCGACGGCAATTTTGCGAACGGCGAAGCGTCCGAGGCGATCAAGGAACTCAACGGCAAGTCTCGTATCGTGTCGATGGTCGGCTATTCGCTGACCTACAACACGCTCGACGACCTCAAGCAGCCGAGCGAAGGCATCTATGCCAAGTTCAAGCAGGATGTCGCCGGCCTTGGCGGTGACGCGCATTTCGTGCGTGAGACGGTCGACTCCAGGTACTATTATCCGCTGACCGACGATTTCACCCTGATGGCACGTGCGCAGGGTGGTTACATGACCGCCCTCGGTGGCGACAAACTGGCGATCGTCGACCAGTTCAGTCCCGGCCCGGATCTGGTGCGCGGCTTCGCGCCGGGCGGCATCGGACCGCGTGACCTCGCCGGCGGCGGCAAGGGCAACGGTCTCGGCGGCACCACCTATTTCGGTGGTACGGTCGAAGTTCAGTTCCCGATCTTTGGCCTCCCGCGTGAGGTTGGATTGCGCGGCGCCCTGTTCGCGGATGCCGGTACCGTCTACAATTACGGGGGCGACAAGCATTTCTTCAATTCCGATGGATCGGCCGCCACCTTCCAGTTGCACGATTCCTCGAAGATCCGCTCGTCCGTCGGTGCCAGCCTGCTGTGGGCTTCTCCGCTCGGGCCCCTGCGCTTCGACTATGCTTTCGTCCTGACCAAGGACAAGTATGACGACAAGCAGGCCTTCCACTTCGGTACGATCGTCAATTATTGATGCTGCGCCCTGTTGGGCTTGAGCCGGCCGGTCCCGAGGGACCGGCCGTTTTCATATGTTCACATCGATCCTCGACGGAACGGAATTGCGGAAATGCTTTGCAATGTTCGGTGTTTTGCCTGAGCCCGCGCAAATCGTGTAACTGAGGTCGGCAAGACGAAGCCCTTGGGAGCGAGGAACGGCGAATTCGCCCGGTCGCCCTATGGCTGGAAACATCCGGATAGCGGCGTGAGACAATGACAGAGCCTGTTTTTTTTACGCACCATGGCCGGCTTACGGTCGCCGAAATCGTCCGCCTCACGGGAGCAGAACCGACCGGGGCCGTCGCGTCCACCATCACCATCGGACGGGTGGCGCCGCTCGACCAGGCGGGTGAGGGCGACCTGACCTTCCTCGAAAATCCGCATTATCTGCCGCTGCTCGCCTCGACGCAGGCGGATCTCATCCTCATCTCGCCGAAATTTCTGGACAAGGCGCCGGCCGATGCGCCCCTGCTGGTGGTCCGCGAGCCCTACCGCGCCTTTGCCCAGGTCGGCATCGCGCTGTTTCCCGAGGCGGCGCGCCCGCAATCCTTCTTCGGTGCGAAGGGAATTTCCCCCGGAGCGGTCGTTCACCCCGAAGCGCGCCTCGAGTTCGGAGTGACTGTGGACCCCGGAGCGGTCATCGGCCCGCGCGCTGAGATCGGTGCCGGCACCATCATCGGGGCCAATGCCGTGATCGGCCCCGATGTCCGCATCGGCCGCGACTGCTCGATCGCGGCCAATGCCGTCATCCAGCATTCCTTGATCGGAAATCGCGTCATCATCCATCCCGGAGCCAATCTCGGGCAGGACGGCTTCGGCTTTTCGATGGGCCCGCGCGGGCACCTCAAGGTGCCGCAGGTCGGACGGGTCGTCGTTCAGGACGATGTCGAGATCGGTGCCGGCACGACGGTGGATCGTGGCGCCAATCGCGATACCATCATCGGCGAGGGCACCAAGATCGACAACCAGGTGCAGATCGCCCACAACGTCGTCGTCGGGCGCCATTGCGTGATCGTCGCCAAGGTCGGCATATCCGGCTCGACCATCCTCGAGGACTTCGTCGTCATGGGCGGCGCGTCTGCGACGGTCGGTCATATCCGGATCGGCATGGGTGCCCAGATCGCCGGCGCCGCCAATGTGAAGGACGACGTCCCGCCA
Organism: Labrys monachus; assembly: GCF_030814655.1. Taxonomy (NCBI): domain Bacteria; kingdom Pseudomonadati; phylum Pseudomonadota; class Alphaproteobacteria; order Hyphomicrobiales; family Xanthobacteraceae; genus Labrys; species Labrys monachus. The sequence goes on along the minus strand of NZ_JAUSVK010000001.1, from coordinate 3,307,219 downwards.
GGTGCGCGCATGGGCGGTTCTCCGGCGCAACCTTTCAGCGACTATGCACGCGAATTGGCTCTGCTCAAGCGGCTGGTGAGGGAGTCCCGTTCCAGGCCGGGGACGGGGAAAAATTAGCTCTTTCCTTTCCCCGATAAGGAAGTACAGCATCGGCCATGCGATTTGACGCCTCCCCTGGGAGCTCGATCAGGTCAGGAAATGAGGTTGTGATGAGTGACAGCAAACCCGCAACATTGGAATCCGTCGATATCGGCAAGCTGCTGACCTTGCTGCCGCATCGTTATCCGTTCTTGCTGGTGGACCGTATCGTCGAGATCAACGGGGATGATTCTGCGGTCGGCATCAAGAACGTTACGGCCAATGAACCGCATTTCACGGGGCACTTCCCGGAACAGCCGGTCATGCCCGGCGTCCTGGTGATCGAGGCGATGGCCCAGACGGCCGGCGCGATCTGCGTGCTCAATGCGATGGGAGATGCCAAGCCGAAGGTCGTGTATTTCATGACGATCGACGAATGCCGCTTTCGCAAGCCGGTCATACCCGGCGATCAGATCCGCCTGCACATGACCAAATTGCGCAACCGCCGCAACATGTGGTGGTACAAGGGGGAGGCCAAGGTCGACGGCATCGTTGTCGCCGAAGCCACTGTTTCCGCCATGGTGGTCATGGAATGACGGCTTTAGCGGCAGCTTCCGTCCACCCGACGGCGATCATCGCGCCGGGCGCCAGCCTTGCGGCGGGGGTCTCGATCGGCCCCTATTGCGTCGTGAGCGAGCACGCCGTTCTGGAAGAGGGCGTCACCCTCCACTCCCATGTGGTGGTGGCCGGCCATACCAGAATCGGCGCGCGTACCCAGGCCTATCCCTTCGCGGTGCTCGGCCATCCGCCGCAGGACATGAAATTCCGCGGCGAGGTCTCTCAGCTCATCGTCGGCGCCGATTGCGTGATCCGGGAAGGCGTGACGATGAATCCGGGTACGGCCGGGGGCGGCCTCGTCACGCGGACCGGCGATCATTGCTGGTTCCTGACGCAGAGCCACGTCGCGCATGACTGCACCATCGGCAGCCACGTCATCTTTTCCAACAACGTCATGATGGCAGGGCATTGCCAGGTGGGCGACTATGCCATCATCAGCGGTGGGGCGGGCGTCCACCAATTCGTCCGCATCGGCGCGCATGCCTTCGTCGGCGGCCTCAGCGGCGTCGAGAACGATGTGATTCCCTATGGCATGGCGCTTGGCAACCGCGCCCATCTCGCCGGGCTCAACATCGTCGGCCTGAAGCGGCGGGGTTTCGACCGCGAGCAGATCCACGCGCTTCGCCGCGCGTATCGCATGCTGTTTGCGTCCGAGGGAACGCTCAAGGAGCGTGCCGAGGCGATCGCGCAGGAATTCGCCGATCAGCCGGCCGTCATGGAGATCATCGATTTCGTGCGCGCGGGTGGCGAGCGAGCCATCTGCACGCCCCGCGACGTGGCGGGCGGCGACGCGTGAACGGCATGGCGGCCGCCGGCACGGGACCGCTGGCGATCATCGCCGGGGCCGGCAGGCTGCCGGCGGAGATCGCCGCCGAGTTGTCGCTCCGGGGCGTGCCGTTCGCGGTTCTCCCCCTCAAGGGCGTTGCCGATGCCGATTTCTCGGCCTTTGCGTGCTACCCCGTCGGCATGCTGGATCCGAACGGCGTGCTGGAGCAGCTCGGCCGCCTCCAGGCCCGGGCCGTGATACTGGCGGGGGCCGTGCATCGCCCGGGCATCGGCATGGTCATGGCGGGCTGGCAGGCGGTGCGGCATCGCGAGGAGATTCGCCGGGTCGTGCAGGGCGGCGACGACAATCTCCTGCGCGGGGTCGTCGCGTTTCTGGAGGAGCACGGCTTTCCCGTCCTCGGGGTACGCGATGTGGCGCCGCGGCTGATGGCTGGAGCCGGGCCGCTCGGCCGCCACACGCCTGGGCCGGACGATCTCGCCGACATCGCCTGCGGCCATAGAGCCCTGCTGGCGATGGGGCCGAGCGATATCGGCCAGGGCGTCGTGGTGGCCCAGCGCCGTATCCTCGCGGTCGAGGCCGCCGAAGGCACCGACAACATGATCCGGCGGGTCGCCACGCTTCGCCGCGCCGGTCTCGTCGGGCGCCTGCAGCGCTGCGGCCGGCCGGTGGTGTCGGAGCGGGCAGGGGGCGTTCTCGTCAAGGCCGCCAAGCCGGGGCAGGATTTTCGCGTCGATCTTCCGGCTGTCGGCCCGCGCACCGTGAGGCTCGCCCGACGGGCCGGCCTGTCGGGCATCGCAGTCGAAGCCGGTGCCGTGCTGGTCGTCGACCGCAAGGCAACCCTGAAAGCGGCTGATGATGCCGGGCTGTTCATCGTGGGGATGCCGGCATGACCTCTCGTCCGCTCCAGATCGCGCTGGTGGTCGGTGAACATTCGGGCGACCAGCTCGGCTTCAAGCTGATGCAGGCCCTGCGGGCCCTGTCGGACCAGCCGATCGTCTTTCGGGGAACCGCCGGGCCGGCGATGACGCGCGAGGGCATGACCAGCCTGTTTCCGCTCGACGACATCGCGGTGATGGGCATTGCCGCGGTTCTCGCCCGCTTCCGCACCCTCTATGCCCGGGGCTGGCAGGTGATCGATGCGGTGGTCGCCGATCCTCCCGATGCGCTGGTGATCATCGACAGCCCCGATTTCACCCACGCCGTCGCCCGCAGGGTGCGCAGGCGGCTGCCGGATCTGCCGATCATCGACTATGTCTCGCCGAGCGTATGGGCGTGGCGGCCGGGACGCGCCAGGGCGATGCGCGCCTATGTCGATCATGTCCTCGCCTTGCTGCCGTTCGAGCCGGCTGCCTATGAGCGCCTGCAGGGGCCGCCCTGCAGCTATGTCGGCCATCCCCTCATGGAGCGGCTCGACGAACTGCGGCCGGATGCGCGGGAGGCCGCCCTGCGCGACGGCGCAAGGCCTCAGCTTCTGGTCCTGCCGGGCAGCCGCACCAGCGAAGTGACGCGGCTCACCGATATCTTCGGCAAGACCCTGATGCGCCTCGCATCCCTGATCGGCCCGTTCGATGCGGTGCTGCCGACGGTGCCGCGCCATGCCGAGAGGCTGCGGCAGGCCACGGCCGGCTGGGAGCAAAGGCCGCAGATCGTCACCGACGAGGCCGACAAGTTCGCGGCCTTCCGGCGCGCCCGCGGCGCGCTGGCGGCCTCGGGCACGGTGACGCTGGAGCTTGCGCTGGCGCAGGTGCCGATGATCGGCGCCTACCGCTTTCCCGGCTGGGAAGCCTTCCTGGCCAAGCGCCTGGTGAAGGCACCGTTCTTTTTGCTGCCGAATCTCATCCTCGGACGCGAGGCCGTCCCGGAACTGTTCCAGGAAGAGGTGACGCCGGACAATCTGGCGGCCTCCCTTGCCCCGTTGCTCGGGGATACGCCGGCCCGCGCCGCCCAGCTCGCCGCCTTCGCCGAGATCGATCGGCTGATGCGGGTGCCCGGCGAGACGCCCTCGCAACGCGCGGCAGGGATCGTGCTGGAGACGATCGCGGCGAAGCGGAAAGCACGGGGATGACCGCCCGTCAGCGGGCGGCCGGGCTCCGGGCGGGAAGCTGCCCGCTCACATAGGCTACCGCCTCCCCGATCTGCCGTTCGAACGATTCGTTCCAGCTGGAGGGCGCGGCTCCCAGCAGGAGCCGCAGAAAGGCCGGGCCTTTGACCATTTCGAGGAAAGTGGCGGCGAGTTCCTCGGCGCGGCTGTCGCTGATGCCGGTCTCGCGCAGAAGGATCGCCGCGACATAGGTCGTCGGGGCCGTCGCACCGGCGGCATGGAAGCGCCGTGCCAAGCCCGGAAAGCGCTCGGCCTCGGCGACGACGATGCGCAGCAGCGCGAGATTGGCCGGCGCGGTCATCGTCCGCACATGGCTCTCCCCGATCGCGCGGAGCGCATCACGCAGGCTGCGGCCCTCCGGGGCCAGCGGCTGGAAGAGGCCGGCGCACATCTCGCCGAGGAGGCTTTCGAACAACGCTTCCTTGGTACCGAAATGGCGATAGACCGTCTGTTTGCCGACACCGGCGGCCTGCGCGACCTCGTCCATATTGCTGCCGCCGAAGCCCTCGCGCAGGAATACCGCGCGCGCTCCCTCAAGGATGGCGGCACGCTTGCCGGCCCGGAGCGGCGAGAGAGAATCGACGGCAGACGGATCCATGAACCGGATCGTAGCAGCAGGCGCATCGGCGCTGAAAGGGGCGGCCTTCCGGAAATGAAATTGCCGGGACGAGCCCGGCAATCGCAAGAAGGTCCGAGAGGGCCGCGCGAGGCGTCAGCGACGCTGGGCGGGCGAGACGTAGTCGCGGCGGGTGGCGCCCGTATAGAGCTGACGCGGCCGGCCGATCTTCTGGGACGGATCCTCGATCATTTCCTTCCACTGCGCGATCCAGCCCACGGTACGGGCGAGGGCGAACAGCACGGTGAACATGGAGGTGGGGAAACCCATCGCCTTCAGGGTGATCCCGGAATAGAAGTCGATGTTCGGATAGAGCTTCTTCTCGATGAAATACTCGTCGTGCAGGGCGATGCGCTCGAGTTCGAGCGCGACCTCGAGCAGCGGATCGTCCTTGTGGCCGAGTTCGTTGAGGACCTCGTGGGTCGTCCGCTGCATGATCTTGGCGCGGGGATCGTAGTTCTTGTAGACACGATGGCCGAAGCCCATGAGGCGGAACGGATCGTTCTTGTCCTTGGCCTTGGCGATATAGGCGGGGATCCGGTCCACGGTACCGATTTCCTGCAGCATCTTCAGCGCCGCCTCGTTGGCGCCGCCATGGGCGGGGCCCCACAGGCAGGCGATGCCGGCGGCGATGCAGGCGAAGGGATTGGCGCCGGAGGAACCGGCGAGGCGCACGGTCGATGTCGAGGCGTTCTGCTCGTGATCGGCATGCAGGATGAAGATACGGTCCAGGGCGCGGGCCAGGATCGGATTGGGCTTGTATTCCTCGCACGGCACCGAGAAGCACATGCGGAGGAAGTTCGAGGGATAGTCCAGGTTGTTCTGCGGATAAACGAAGGGCTGGCCGATCGTGTATTTATAAGCCATCGCCGCCAGGGTCGGCATCTTTGCGATCAGGCGCATGGAGGAGATCATGCGCTGGTGCGGATCGGAAATGTCGGTGGAGTCGTGGTAGAAGGCCGACAGCGCGCCGACGGAAGCCACCATCACCGACATCGGATGGGCATCGCGGCGAAAGCCCTGGAAGAAGCGGGCCATCTGCTCGTGCACCATGGTGTGGCGCCCGACGCGATAATCGAAATCCGCCTTCTGGGCTGGCGTCGGCAGCTCTCCATAGAGGAGCAGATAGCAGGTTTCGAGGAAGTCTCCGTGCTCGGCCAGCTGTTCGATCGGATAGCCGCGATAGAGCAGCACGCCTTCGTCGCCGTCGATATAGGTGATCTGGGATTCACAACTCGCGGTCGAGGTGAAGCCGGGATCGTAGGTGAACATTCCCGAATGCTTGTAGAGCGGCGCTATATCGACGACGGAAGGGCCGACGGAGCCGCTTCGGGTCGGCAACTCGATCGTTTTTTCGCCTATTGTCAGAGTTGCCGTATCACCGCTCATGCCTGTCTCCTTTGCGGAAAACGCGCGGCTGCGCTTGCGCCCGATGTTGGGCCGTGACCTCTTTTTGGGGCCTGCGCATCCGTCCATCCGATGATGTTGGGTAGACCATTTGCTGCAATGCCGCAAGAATGACAAAGAAGGGAAACGCCGGTTCGGTTGTTTCCTCACCGCTGCGACTCTACACGATAAATTGAAGCCGCCGCGGCTCGGCCATCGACGGGAAACCCGCAGCCGTCGCGGGCCGCGGCCCTGTTGACCGGTATGATGGTGGGGTTCGGCCTGCGCTTCCAAAGGGCGCCGCCGCCCTCCGGTCAGTCGGCCTGATCCCTCAGCCGCGCGAGGCTCTCCTGCCGGCCGAGCACGGCCAGCACGTCGAAGACCGGCGGGGAGGTCGTGCGACCGGTCAGGGCGGCTCGGAGCGGCTGGGCGAGATTTCCGAGCTTGACGCCGGTCTCCTCCGCGGCGGCGCGCACGATCGCCTCGGTCGAGGAGGCACTCCATTCAGGCAGTTCCTCCAGGCGCGGCAGGAGGCTGGCGATCGTCGTGCGGGCTTCGGCGGTCAATATCGCCTTGGCCTTGTCGTCGAGCGGCAGGGGGCGCGATGCGAACAGGAAATTGGCGCCGTCGAGCAGTTCGAGCAATGTCTTGGCCCTCTCCTTCAATCCAGGCATGGCGGCGATCAGCTTCGAGCGCATGCCGGCGTCGAGCCGCGCCGCGAGGGCCGGGCCTTCGGGAATATGCGGCAGGAGCTGGTCGATGGCCGCCATCAGATCCTCGTCCGTCGAGGAGCGGATATAGAAGCCGTTGATGTTCTCGAGTTTCTTGAAGTCGAATCGCGCGGCCGACTTGCCGATGGCGCCGGTGTCGAAATTAGCGATCATCTCCTCGGTGGAGAAGATCTCCTGGTCGCCATGGCTCCAGGAGAGGCGGACGAGATAGTTGCGCATCGCCGCCGGCAGATAGCCCATGGCGCGGTAGGCATCCACGCCCAGCGCGCCGTGCCGCTTGGAGAGCTTGGCCCCGTCCGGGCCGTGGATGAGCGGGATATGGGCCATATGGGGCACGTCCCAGCCCATCGCCTCGTAGATCTGCTTCTGCCGCGCGGCGTTGGTCAGGTGGTCGTCGCCCCGGATGATATGGGTCACGCCCATGTCGTGATCGTCGACGACGACGGCGAGCATATAGGTCGGCGTGCCGTCCGAACGCAGCAGTACGAGATCGTCGAGATCCTTGTTGGCCCAGCGCACCGTGCCCTGCACGTCGTCCTCGATGACCGTCTCGCCCTCGGTCTGGGCCCGCAGGCGGATGACCGGCCTGACATCCTTGGGGGCGGTCGCCGGATCGCGATCGCGCCATCGGCCGTCATAGCGCGGCGGACGGCCTTCCTTGCGGGCGAGTTCGCGCATCTCCTCCAGTTCCTGGGGCGTGGCGTAGCAATGATAGGCCTTGCCCCGGGTGAGCATCCATTCGGCGACCTCGCGGTGGCGCGCGGCGCGCGCGAACTGGAAGATCGGATCCCCGTCCCAATCGAGGCCGAGCCAGGACAGCCCGTCCATGATGGCGGCGATGGCCTTGTCCGTGGAGCGCTCGCGATCGGTATCCTCGATGCGCAGAAGCATCTTGCCGCCTTTCGCCTTGGCATAGAGCCAATTGAACAAGGCCGTGCGACCGCCGCCGATGTGGAGAAAGCCGGTCGGCGAGGGGGCGAAGCGGGTGATGACGGGCAAAGACATCGGTTGTGACAAATCCCAATGAAGTTCTTGGCGAGCGGCACTCACCCAAATAAGCTTGGGCGTTTAGCATAGGGTTTCATCGGGCGGTAGAGCGGGCGGGGGCGCCTTTGCCGGAGAATGAGCGCAGCCGCATTTTTGCAGGCGTGCCGGGCCGCGCGCCGGGGCAGGCCGTTCTCGTCTGGCCCGGCGCGGGTGCCGGCCGGTGGATGGCCGCCCGTCTGCGGGCATGGCTGGCCGGTGCCTTGTCCGAGGAGGTCGCGGGCTTCGATCTCGCGCTGGTCGTCCCGGTCTTCCTCGGCATCGGCGTCATCGCCTATTTCGCGGCGCCGGAAGAGCCCGGTCTCGCCGGCCCGCTCCTGGCCACTTCCCTCGCCGCCGCAGCCGCCGTCGCGATGCGGGGCCGGTGGGGTCTCCACGTCGTGCTCGTCTGCGTGGCCGCGATCGGCGTGGGGTTCTGTGCCGCGCGGCTCCGCACGATCAGCGTGGCTGCGCCGCAGCTGGTCCGCCCCCTCGCGGCAGACGTCACGGGCCTCGTGCTGTCGGTCGACGCAAAGCTCGGCGGCGGCGCCAGGATCGTCCTGCGCCCGGGCCGCATCGACGGCCTGGCCGGCGACGCCGTGCCGTCCAAGGTGCGCCTGACCGTCCGCAGCGCCGGCGACCTCGCGGCCGGCGACACCGTGACGGTGAAGGCGCTGCTGCGCCCGCCGCCGTCACCCGCCGTGCCCGGCGGCTATGATTTCGCCCGGGACGCCTTCTTCGACGGCATCGGCGCCGTCGGTTTCGTCGCGGGCAAGGTGACGCGAGCGGCCAGGCCGATCGAGCCCGGCTTTCTCGAAGACCTCGGCATCCGCATCGACAGGCAGCGCAATGCGCTCACCGCGCGGATCGTCGATGCCATCCCCGGCGAGGACGGCGCGATTGCGGCTTCCCAGGTGACCGGCAAGCGCGGCCAGATTCCCGATTCGGCCAATGATGCGCTGCGCGCCTCCGGCCTCTATCACGTCGTCTCGATTTCCGGCCTGCATATGGCGCTGTTCGCCGGCGGACTGTTCTGGCTGATCCGTGCGATCCTCGCCTTGTCGCAGCGCATCGTGCTCTATCGCGGGGCCAAGGAACTGGCGGCGGTCGCATCCCTTCTGCCGGCCGCGGCCTACACGCTGTTCTCGGGGGCGGAAGTGGCGACGGTGCGCTCCTTCATCATGACGGCGATCGTGCTGGTGGCCACGGCCTTCGGCCGCAGCGCGATCACCCGGCGAAACGTGGCGCTCTCCGCCAGTTTCATCCTGTTGACGACGCCGGAGCAGGTGCTCGGTCCCAGCTTCCAGATGTCCTTCGCCGCGGTCGCCATGCTGGTCGCCGGCCATGAATGGTGGGGCAGGAGGCGCAAGGCGAAGCCTGTCACGGCGTGGGAGAGGGCGCTGGGGGCCGTCGTCACGATCGTGCTGGCGATGATGCTGACGACGACGGTCGCCTCGCTCGCCACCGCTCCTTTCTCCGCCTTCCATTTCCATCGCCTCACCCTGCAGTCCCTGGCTTCCAACCTGGTGGCGACGCCGATCGTGTCGTTCATGATGATGCCGCTGGCGCTCGTGGCCCTCGTCGCGGAACCTTTCGGCTATGGCGCGCCGGTCTGGTGGGCGATGGGCGTGACGGTCGGCTGGTTCATGGACATTGCACGCTTCGTCGCGACATGGCCCGGCTCCGACCTGGTGCTGCCACAATTCTCCGCAGCGGCGCTGGCCTGCTTTGCCGCGGCACTGGTGCTGCTCGCCATTCTGCGAAGCCGCCTCGCGCTGGTCGCCGTCCTGCCGTTGGGGTGCGGACTGTGCCTCGCCGCCGCCGCGCAGCGGCCGGTGGCCCTGTTCGGCGCCAACGGTCATGCGGCCCTGGTCCGGGACGGCGACGTGCTGACCGCCCTGGCGAACCGATCCGACAAATTCGCCATGAAGGAATGGCTGCTCGCCATCGGCGATCGCCGCCAGCCGGACGATGCCAGCCTTGCGGAACGCCGCCTCTGCGACAAGGAAGGATGCTCGGCGCCGCTGCAGGGCGGCGGCATCTTCATGCTCGATCACACCGACAACGCGGTGGAGGAGGATTGCGGCAACGTGACCGTGCTGGCCGGCCCGCTGCCGATACCGCCGCATTGCGCCGGCGACGGTGTCGTCCTCGGCCGGGACGCGGTCTACCAGGCCGGCTCGATCGCGCTCTACGAGGACCCGCCGGCACCCGGCACGAGGGTCCCGCAATGGCGCGTGGTGATGGCGCGCGAACCGGCTTCGTCACGGCCCTGGGCGCCGGCCTATCGGCCCGCCAGGCGACCGGCGGCCGCCGTCCCGCCCGCCGCTCCCGAAGCCGGCGATACAGCGGTATCGGAGGAGACACCGCCGCCGCAGCCGGAGGACTGAACCCGGCGTGGCCGAGCGGAGGACAAGCTGCTACGAGGAAATGCTGCGGTCCCTCCCTCCACCCAGCTGCCGCAGCTCGATCAGGAAGGAACCCGTGATGAAACTCAGCGCGCGCAATCAGATCAAAGGGACGATCAAATCCGTAACCAAGGGGCAGACGACGGCCCATGTGCAGATCGAGGTCAACGGCGCGATCATCACGGCCTCCATCACCAACGAGGCGGTGGATGAATTGCAGCTCGTGCCGGGCAAGGCGGCCTATGCCGTGATCAAGGCGTCGGATGTGATGGTTGCCGTCGACTGAGGTCGCTCTGGCGCCTCCTCTTCCTGCCCGATCGACGCTTTCTGCGCGGCGCATGGCATTTGCGTCTCGTCTGTCGGGCGCCCTGCGCCGCCGGCCTCAGCCGATCTTCAGGCCGAATGCCGCAAGCAGCGCGTCCGCCTGCCCGCGCGAGATCGTCGCGCCGCGAAAGCGGGCGGTGTCGAGGAGCTGAAGGCCGCCGAGTGCGGCGCCGCGTAAATCGGCCCCTTCGAAACGGGCATCGGCCGTGTCGGCTTCGTGCAGGCTGCAGCCCTTGAAGACGGCGTGGCGGAAATCGGCCTTGTGCAGGTCGGCCTGGCTGAAGTCGACGCGGTCGAGCACCATTTTCCGGAACGAGAAGGAAGGCAGCTTGGCAGCGACGAGCAGCGTCTCCTCGAAAATGGTGCCGAGCGTGCGCACCTCCGACAGGTCGCAGCCCGTCAGCTTGCAGCTGCTGAATCTCGCGGACGACATCAAGGCGCCGTGAAAGCTCGCATTGTTGAGATCGCAGGAGCGAAAGGCGGCATCCGTGAGCGAGGCGCCGCCGAAACCGGCGAAGGCCCCGCGACAGCCCGTCCATCGGGATGCCTCGAGCTTCGCGGCGTTCAGCTTCGTCTGTCGGACGAGGCACTGGTCGAACACACAGCCGGCCAGGTCGAGTTCGGAGAGATCGACACCTCCGAAATCGCAATCGACGAACCGCACCGCCGCTCGCCGGCGGGATAATTCCTCGACTTCCCGGCGCGTGAGAGCACGCCCGGAAATTGCCATGGAAGAGGGATCGTCTGCGGACATGACGGGGATCACGGGATAGCGGTCGGTCGAAGCGCTACCCGCAAACACGGGCTCCAGCAGCGGCTTCCGCCGCCATCAGTAGCGCCGGAAAAGCCCGACCAGCTTGCCCTGGATACGGACCCGGTCCGGTCCGAAAATACGGGTCTCATAGGCCGGGTTTGCCGCTTCCAGCGCGATGGAGGCGCCACGGCGCCGAAGGCGCTTCAGCGTCGCTTCCTCGTCGTCGATCAGCGCCACCACGATGTCGCCGGTGTCGGCGTGATCCTGCCGGCGGATCAGCACGGTGTCATTGTCGAATATACCCGCCTCGATCATCGAGTCGCCGCGAACCTCCAGGGCGAAATGCTCGCCCGAGGTGAGCATTTCCGGCGACACGCTGATGGTGTGGCTCTTGGTCTGGATCGCCGAAACCGGCGTACCCGCCGCGATACGGCCCATGACGGGCACCAGGACCGGCCGAGCGGCATCGTCGTCGCCATCCGGGCGGACGGGCCTCACCTTGCCGAGATTGCCTTCGATCACGTTCGGCCGGAAGCCGCGCTGCGAGGAGGCGAGCGACAGGCCCGGGATCGAGGATTCCGGCATCCGCACCACTTCGAGCGCACGGGCACGGTTCGGGAGCCGGCGGATGAAGCCGCGCTCCTCAAGCGCCATGATCAGGCGGTGGATCCCGGACTTGGACCGCAGGTCGAGCGCCTCCTTCATCTCGTCGAAGGAGGGGGGGACGCCCTGCTCTTTCAGCCGTTCATGAATGAACCGAAGCAACTCATGTTGTTTCTTGGTGAGCATCTGGGGGAATCCCGTCCTGGAAGGCGCGAATCACGATCAAATCGGCAAACAAATCATGAACAGTGCTACATGTTCATACTGTGTTCCGCAAGGATGAACTTCGCGTGAAGAAAGCTCAATATCCGGCCGCGCGCAGGTCGATGATCTCGCACGCATCCCCCGCCTTCGCCGCGGGAGCGTGAGGCGGGCGGATGACGAGACAATCGGCCTGCTGGAGGACGCCGACCAGCGACGAATCCTGGGGCGTGGACGGCACCACCCTCGGCGGGCCGGATTCCCCGTCGGCCACGAAGCGGGCGCGCAAATAGTCTTCGCGCAGGTCGTTGGCCGGCCAGGCGGTGGCAAAGACGGCCCTGCGGCGCGGCACGGCGGCGTCGATGCGGCCGAGCAGGGCGCGCAGCAGCGGCGCCAGGAAGAGGATGCCGCAGACGACCGCCGAGACGGGATTGCCGGGCAGGCCGAGAATATGCATGCCCTGCAGCCTTCCGTGCAGCAGGGGCTTGCCCGGCCGCATGGCGATCTTCCAGAAGCCGAGGGTCATGCCTTCGCGGGTGAGGGCGGTCTGGATCAGGTCGTGGTCGCCGACCGATGCGCCGCCGATCGTGATCAGGACATCCACCCTTTCGTCGCGCGCCCGGCGTATCGCCGCTTCCAGCGCGGGAAAATCGTCCGGCGCGATGCCGAGATCGAGCACCTCGCCGCCTTCGGCTTCCACCAAGGCCGCCAGCGCGAAGGAATTCGAGGTGACGATCTGGTCCCGGCCGACGGCCTCGCCGGGGAGGACCAGTTCGTCGCCGGTGGCGAGGATGGCGACCTTGGGCCGGCGGCGCACCGGCACGGCCGGGTAGTTCATCGCCGCCGCGAGCGCCATGTCGCGCGGCCCGAGGAGGGAGCCGGCGGCGAGGGAGGCCGCCCCTTCAATGAAGTCGAGGCCGCGCCGGCGGATGTTCCGGCCGGCGACGGCGCCCATCTCGATGGTGACGCGATCGCCCTCTCGGCGGGTGTTTTCCTGGATCACCACGGCGTCCGCGCCGTCGGGAACGGGCGCGCCGGTGAAGATGCGGATCGCCTCTCCCGGGCCGAGACGGCCGTCAAAGCCGTGGCCGGCGGCGGATTCGCCGATCAGCGTCAGGCAGGCGCCTGCCACCGCATCCTGCGCCCGGACCGCATAGCCGTCCATGGCGGAGGCGTCGAAGCCGGGCTGCGTTCGCAGAGCCGGGAGGGAGGCGGCCAGGACCCGTCCCCGGGCGGTGCCGAGCGGCACCTGTTCCTCGGTCAAGACCGTGACCCCGGACAGGATCTGCGCAAGGGCATCCGCGACGGGTAACAGGGCCATCACTCTTGCTCCGCGTGCCAATCGCCGGATTTGCCGCCGGACTTCTCGACCAGGCGGATGGCCTCGATGCGCATGCCGCGATCGGCGGCCTTGACCATGTCGTAGACCGTCAGGCAGGCGACCGAAACGGCGGTCAGCGCTTCCATCTCGACACCTGTCTGGCCCGTCACCTTCGCCAGGGCGCGGACGCGAAGGCCCGGCAGGTCTTCATCGGGCTCGATCTCCACGGCGACCTTGCTGAGCATCAGGGGATGGCACAGGGGAATGAGCTCATGCGTCTTCTTGGCGGCCATGATGCCGGCGATGCGCGCGGTCGCCCGGACATCCCCCTTCTTGGCGTCGCCCGCGAGCACCAGCCGCAGGGTCTCCGCCCGCATGACGACCCGGCCTTCGGCGACGGCGGTCCGCATGGTCGCCTTCTTCTCGGAGACATCGACCATGTTGGCTTCGCCGGAGGCGCCGAGATGGGTCAGTCCGGGCGCGCTCATGCGGCGGGATCCGGAGAGAGCAGCGCCCGGGTCGCGGCGGTCACGTCGGCCTGGCGCATCAGGCTTTCGCCGACGAGGAAGGCATCGACGCCGGCCTTTTGCAGCCGGCGGATATCGGCCGGGCCGAAGATGCCGCTCTCCCCGACGATGAGGCGATCCTGCGGCACCAGCGGCGCCAGTTCCTCCGTGGTCTCGAGCCGGGTGACGAAGTCGTTGAGATTGCGGTTGTTGATGCCGATCATGTTCACGTCGAGGACCAGCGCGCGGGTCAGTTCGTCGTGATCGTGGATCTCGCAGAGCACGTCGAGCGACCAGTCGCGCGCCGCCGCGACGAGGGCCTGCGCCTCCGCATCGGTGACGGAGGCCATAATGATCAGGATGCAGTCGGCGCCCCAGGCGCGTGCCTCGACGACCTGGTAGGGATCGTAGAGGAAATCCTTGCGGAGGGCCGGCAGGGACACCGCTTCGCGCGCCGCGGTCAGGAATTCCGGCCGACCCTGGAAGGAAGGCGTATCCGTCAGGACGGAGAGGCAGGCGGCGCCGCCCGCTTCATAGGCCCTGGCCAGCGCCGGCGGATCGAAATCGGCGCGAATCAGTCCCTTCGAGGGGCTGGCTTTCTTGATCTCGGCGATGAGACCGGTCCGCCCCGCTGCGAGCCTGGCCTCCAGCGCCCGCCGGAATCCCCTGGGGGGACTGGCCTGTTCGGCCAGTCTGATCATCTCCGGCAGCGGATGCCGGACCTTGGCAGCCTCGATCTCGCGACGCTTATAGGCTTCGATCTTTTGGAGAATGGACGGATTTGACATGGCTTCAGGATCTACCGGTGGCGTTGGAGACGGCGATCAGCCGGTTGAGCGTGGCGAGGGCCCATCCTCTGTCGACCGATTGGGTTGCGAGCGCGACGCCGTCCGCCAGCGAGCCGGCCTTGCCCGCCACCAGCAGCGCAGCACCGGCATTGAGGATGGCGATGTCGCGATAGGGGGTCTTCTCGCCTTCGACGACGGCTCGCAGCGCCACCGCATTGTGTCCGCTGTCGCCGCCCTTGAGGTCCTCGGGCCTTGCGACGCGCAGCCCGACCTCTTCGGGGGTGATCACCCCGTGGCTGATGACGCCATCCTCCAGCGAGACGATCTCCGTCGGGCCGGTGGTGGTGATCTCGTCGAGGCCGTCGCTGCCGTGCACCGCGATCACGCGCGTCGAGCCGAGCGTCTTCAGGACCTCGACCATGGGCCGGAGCCAGCCGCGCGCATAGACGCCCAGCAATTGCCGCCGCACCCCCGCGGGGTTCGACAGCGGGCCGAGCAGGTTGAAGATGGTGCGCGTACCCAGTTCGACCCGTGTGGGGCCGACATGGCGCATCGCGCCGTGATGGGACGGCGCGAACATGAAGCCGACTCCTGCCTCGGCCACGCAGCGGGCGATGGCTTCCGGCGACAGTTCGATATTGACCCCGAGCGCCGTCAGGACGTCGGCGGCGCCGGATTTCGAAGACAGCGCCCGGTTGCCGTGCTTGGCGACCTTGACGCCGGTTCCGCCGACAATGAGGGCCGCGGCCGTCGAGACGTTGTAGGACCCGGATGCGTCGCCGCCGGTGCCGACGATGTCGATGGCATCGCTCGTGGTGGTGACCGGCAGCATCTTGGCGCGCATGGCGCTGACCGCGCCGGCGATCTCGTCGGGCGTCTCGCCGCGCACGCGCAAGGCCATCAGGAAGCCGCCGATCTGCGACGGCGTCGCCTGGCCGGAGAGCAGGAGATCGAAGGCCTCGGCGGCCTCGGCCCGGCTGAGCGGACCGGCGGCCGCCTTGCCGACGAAGGGCTTGAAACCTTCCATCAGGAGCGCCCCCGATGCCCGCGGTTCCAGTCGGCCGCAAGGTCGAGGAAATTGCGCAGGATGTGGTGGCCGTGATCGGACATGATCGATTCAGGGTGGAACTGCACACCGTAGACCGGCGCCGTCCGATGCTGCAGGCCCATGATGACGCCGTCATCGGTCTGCGCAGTGACCTCGAGATCGGTCGGCAGGCTCTTCGGCTCGACGACGAGCGAATGGTATCGCGTGCCCATGAACGGCCCGTTGAGTCCGCGGAACACGCCGCGTCCCTGATGGTCGATCGAGGAGAGCTTGCCGTGCATCGGCACGGCGAGGCGCACGACGTCGCCGCCGAAGACCTGCCCGATCGCCTGATGGCCGAGGCACACGCCGAACAGCGGAATCCTGTCCGCCGCCTTTTCGATCAGCTCGCAGCAGATGCCTGCTTCCGTCGGCGTGCAGGGGCCCGGCGACAGCACGATGGCGTCCGGCTCCTCCGCCATCACGGCGTCGGCCGTCACGACGTCGTTGCGATGCACCGTGACCTCGCATCCGAGCTGGCCGAAGTAATGCCAGAGGTTCCAGGTGAAGCTGTCATAATTGTCGATCAGCGTCACGGTCATGGAACGGTCGGTCGTCACGGCTCGAGCCTCCTTGGAAGGGAAGAGGGGTATGGGTTCCGATCCTGCCGGTCAAGCAGGATGATGCATCGGCCGCGCCGACAGGCACCCCGCCGCCCGATTCAAGCGGTCGTCGGGCGCCGCGGGCCTTGTCGGACAGCGCCGGCGCGGGACGAGGCGTCGCCCGTCAGCCGGCCGCCGGCCGGGCGGCCGCCGCCCGCAGGCCCGTGCGCTTGCCTGCCCAGCAGCAGAGCATGCACAGGGGAAACCACAGCGCGATATTGAGGCCCGTGATGGGTTCGAAGAATTCGACCAGCGCCTTCTGGCCGGTCCAGAACGGCAGGAGGACATGCAGGGCCGTCAGCACCAGGCGGTTCTGCGACTGCTCCGGTCCGAGCGAGGATGCCAGCACGTCCACCACGCTGTCGGTGATCGCGTAGACGAGGCCGAAGAGGATCGCCGAATAGAACAGCGAGACCACGGCCGAGACGAGCCAGATGAAGACGCCATAGTCCGGGTAGGGCGCGGCGCGGCCGCTTTCGAACATCCAGTGGAAGAAGAACACGCCATAGGCGGCGCCGATGCCCGGCACCAGCAGCGCGGCGAGGAGAGCCGGCGTCAGCGTCTGCGCATAGTCCGCGCCGGTGAGGTGGATGTCGAGGACCACCAGCACATAGGTGGCGACGAGGGTGAGGAGGCCGGCCGTCTTCGATCCGGCCAGCCGTCCCGTCACTGGCCGCGTCCCGGCTGGCCGGCGAAGCGCACCGCTTCCTCCGCCGCGCGGAACAGCGCCCTGGCCTTGTTGATGCATTCGGCCTGCTCGCTCGCCGGCACGCTGTCATAGACGATGCCGGCGCCGGCCTGCACATGCATCATGCCGTCCTTGACCAGGGCGGTGCGCAGCACGATGCAGGTGTCCATCTGCCCGTCGGCACCGAAATAGCCGATGGCACCGGCATAGAGCCCGCGCTTGTCCTTCTCCAGCTCGTCGATGATCTGCATCGCCCGCACTTTCGGCGCTCCCGAGACGGTGCCCGCCGGAAAGCCGGCGGCCAGCGCATCGAGCGCATCCTGGCCCGGCCTGATATCGCCCTCGACGTTGGAGACGATATGCATGACGTGGCTGTAGCGCTCGATGAAGAAGCGGTCCGTCACGCTGACGGTGCCGATGGCCGAGACATGGCCGACATCGTTGCGCCCGAGGTCGAGCAGCATGAGGTGCTCGGCCAATTCCTTGGGGTCGGCGAGCAGGGAGGCGGCGAAAGATTCGTCCTCGGCCTTGGTCCTGCCGCGGGGGCGGGTCCCTGCGATCGGGCGGACCGTGACCTTGCCGTCGCGAAGCCTCACGAGGATCTCGGGGCTCGAACACACCACCGAGAAATCCGCAAATTGCAGATAGACCAGGAACGGCGCCGGGTTGATCCGCCGCAGCGCCCGGTAGAGCGAGAAGGGCGGCAACTGGAACGGCGCGCTGAAACGCTGCGACAGCACCACCTGGAAGACGTCCCCGGCCCGGATATATTCCTTGGCGCGCCCCACCATCGCCAGATAGTCGGCCTCGCTGGTGTTGGAGACCTGCGCCGCGTGAAGGGCATCGAGGTCGATCGTCTCGGCGAGTTTCGGCGTCGGGCGGTCGAGCCCGTCGACGATCGCCATCAGCCGCTCCTCCGCGCGCAGATAGGCCTGCCGGGCGGTGACCCCCTCCTGCGGACGCACCGGCGTCACCGCCGTGATGGCATCCCGCACCGCGTCGAATACCACCATCACCGTGGGGCGGAGGAGGATCGCGTCGGGCACGCCGATCGGGTCGGGCTTGTCGGCGGGCAGATGCTCGACGAGCCGGACCATGTCGTAGCCGAGATAGCCGAACAGGCCCGAGGCCATCGGCGGAGCGCCTTCGGGCAGTTCGATCCGGCTCTCGGCGATCAGGTCGCGCAGGGTCTGCAGGGGATGGCCCGGCAGCGGCTCGAAGGCGCCGCCCGCCGGTTTGCGATTGATCGAGGCCGCTCCGTCCTGGCAGCGCCAGATCAGGTCGGGCTCCAGGCCGATCATCGAATAGCGACCGCGCGTGGCCCCCCCTTCCACCGATTCGAGGAGGAAGGCGTTGGGGCGGTTGCCGGCCAGCTTCATGAAGGCGGAGACCGGCGTCTCGAGATCGCCGACCAGCACGATGGAGACGATCTGGGCCTTGCCTTCGGCATAGGCTGCCGCAAAGGCGTCGAAGGACGGTTCAATCTGCATGGAACTCAGAGCCCGCTTCCACCACCGACGACGCGGTCGACAGCGGTCTGGTTGATGGTCGTGCCGAGGTCGGCCTGCACCTTCCTGACATACTCGCTCATCAGGTCCTCGCCGACGCCCTGCGAAATATGCTTGGCCTGCGCGACGGTCTCCGGCGCCTTGAGGTCGACATCGGGGATGACGTTGTCCTCGACATGCAGCACGATGCGGTCGGTCCCGTTGGCTGCGAGCGAACTCGCAAAGCCCTTGAGCGGCGTGGCGAAGACCACCGAGACGGTGGCCGGGGGCACCGGCTGGTTTTCCCCGTTGCGCACGAGGTTCCATGCCGGCATCACCTGCAGGTTCAGGCCCTTGGCGACGTCCTCCAGCGCCTTGCCGCCGTTCATCTGCTTGACGAGGTCGTCGGCCTTGTCCTTGAGCCGCTGCACGCGCTGGTCGGCGGCCCAGGCGGCGATCACGTCGCTCTTGGCCTCGTCCAGGCTGCGGTCGCGCGAGGGGACGACATTGTCGAGGGAGAACCACATCAGGCCGCCTTCGCGGCCGTCGATCGCCTCGGGGTCGGAGCCCTGTTCGGTGCTGAAGAGCGCCGGCAGCACCTGCGCCTGCAGCGGCACGTCGACCGGCTTGCCGGCCTGGTCGCGCCCCTGCCTGTCGATCCCCGCTGCGGAAGCGACCGGCAATTTGAGCTTGGCGCCGATATCCTTGAGCGACGTGCCCCCCATGCGCTCGTCGTCGATTTCATCACGGAGCTTGCGCAGCACCTCGCCGGAGCGTTCGGCGACCAGGGCCTGCCGGATCTCTTCCTTGACCGAATCGAACGCCGCAACGTTCGCCGGCTCGACCTTGGTCACCTTGAGGATGACATTGGTCAGCGCGCCCTGGATCGGCGCGGAGGTGGCGCCTTCCTTCAGCGAAAAGGCGGCATCGGCGATCTTCGGATCGCTGATCTGGGTCTTCGCGAGGGTTCCCAGGTCGACGTCCTCGGGCTTGAGCTTGCGTTCGGTCACCAGCGCATCGAAGGTGGTCTGGCCGGAGCCGATGCGGTCCGATGCGGCTTTCGCCTCGGCCGGCGTCGGGAAGCTGATCTGCTCGATCGCCCGGGTTTCCGGCTTGCTGTAGCTTGCAATCCGGCTGTCATAGGCCGCCTTGAGGTCGGCGTCGGTGACATTCGCCTGCTTCGCCAGGTCCGCCGGCGTGACGAGGAGATAGGTCAGCCCCCGCAATTCCGGCGTCCGGAACGATCCCTTGTTCTCGTCGTAATAGCTCTGCAGGGCCTTTTGGTCGGGCTGGCCGACATCGCCCACCGAGCTCTGCGGCAGAACGAAATAGGAGATGTTGCGCTTCTCCTGGCTGTAGCGCGCGACGGCCTGCTGCAGCGCCACGGGCACGGGGCCGCCTTCGGCGAAGGCCTGGTCGAGCTGTCCGCGCACATAGACCTGGCGCTGGCGGTTGAAGAATCCCTGCTCGCTCAGGCCGTTCTCCTGCAGCAATTGCCGGAAGGCGACGGGATCGAACACCGGCGGTTGTCCCGGCGTCCGGCTGACCTGGAAGTTGGGATCGTTGACGACGGCCTGCACGGTCTTCTGCTGGTCGAGCCCGAGACCGTATTTCACCGTCCGGTTGTCGAGCGTCGCATCGGCGAGGAGAGCGTTCAGCACCTGCTTGTCGAGCCCGAAGGCGCGCGCGATCTCTGGGGTGATGCCCTTGCCGGTCTGCCGCGTGATCGCGGCGGTGCGCTGGCGATAGGCTTCCATATAGGCTTCCGACGAGATCTCGGTGTTGCCGACGGAAGCGACGTTGGACGAACCGCCGCCGCGGAAAACGTCCTCGATCCCCCAGAGGGCGAAACTGCCGATCAGGAGGGCCATGACCACGCCGGTGACGACCTTGGCGGGGCCTTTGGACATTGTCGTGCGAAGTGAGCTCAGCATAGGCGGTTCGTTCTGTTCCGTGGAGCCCGGCCGGCGCGGATGGCCCCGGGGCGAAAAGGGGCGCATCATAGGGATGGGGATGAAGCGCCGCAATGGCGAGTCTACGAGTTTCCTGCCGGGGCGGATCGGGGGCTCGGGGCGATCGCGGTGGGCAGCGCGACGGCATTGATCCTTGCCGATGCCGGACGAGGTTGCTAATCACGCGAAAACAACAAGAGGATGATCGCGATGACGGCAATTCGGCCCCGCCCGCTGGTTGCGGGAAACTGGAAGATGAACGGCCTCGTGCTGGGGGTGAACGAGTTCGACGCCATCGCCACCGGTGTCGCGGCCCGCGAGGTCGGTCGCGCCGAGGTCCTGATCTGCCCGCCTTTCACGCTCATCTCCCGCTTTGCGGCCGCGGCGGCCGGCCAGCACATCAAGATCGGCGCGCAGGACTGTCATCCCAAATCCTCGGGCGCCCATACCGGGGACGTCTCGGCGGAGATGGTGAAGGACGCCGGCGCGAGCTACGTCATCGTCGGCCATTCCGAGCGGCGGGTCTGCTACGGGGAGTCGGATGCGCTCGTGCGGTCCAAGGCGGAAGCGGCGCGCCGCGCCGGGCTGGTCGCCATCATCTGCATCGGCGAGACGCAGGCCGAACGCGAGGCCGGCAGGACGATCGATGTCGTCGGCACCCAGCTTGCCGGCTCTCTGCCGGCCGGTGCCACCGGCGCCAACACCGTGATCGCCTATGAGCCGGTATGGGCGATCGGCACGGGCCTGACGCCGACGGTCGACGACGTCAAGGTGGTGCACGACTTCATCCGCTCGCGCCTGGTCGAGGCCCTTGAGGGCGAAGGCCATGAGTTGCGCATTCTCTATGGCGGTTCCGTCAAGCCGTCCAATGCGGCCGAACTGATGGCGGTCGACAATGTCGACGGCGCGTTGGTGGGCGGCGCCTCGCTCAAGGCGACGGATTTTCTCGGGATCGCCGCAGCCTATCGCTGAGGCCGTGCAGACAATGGGCACAATGGGCATCGCTGTCCGCAGGGTGGAGGGGGCGGAGGATCTCGGCTTCATGCTGGGCCTCGGCGCCCGTCTGGCCGCGGGGATCCGGACGGCTGGCCATACGGCCGCGGAGATCGGCGCGTTCCAGGACGAATATTCGGCCGCCAATCTCCGGGATCCGCCTCCCGAGGCTCTGACGGTCATCGCGGTCGACGGCGAGGGCGCGAAGCTCGGCTTCCTGCACGCTTTGCCGGGCCATGACGGCATCACCGGCGAGGCCAATGGCTATGTCGCCCTGCTCGCCGTCGTGGACGCGGCCGAGGGCCGGGGGGTGGCGCAGGCCTTGCTGCGGTCCGCTGAGGAATGGGCGCGGGAGAACGGCTACCGGTCGCTCTCGCTCGACGTGTTCTCGAGCAACGGCCGCGCGCTCCACTTTTACGAGAAGAGCGGCTTCGCCGCTGAAAGCGTCCGCATGGTGAAGCCGCTCTAGAAAGGATGGCGCGCCGGCCGCCGATCGGCACGGCCCGCTCAGGGAACGGGAAGGTCCGGCGAGTCCTGTCCGCCGACCCTTGGGCTCACGTCCTGAAATGCTTGGAGAGCTTCAGCGCCTGGCCCTGATAATTCGAGCTGAGGCCGGCGCCGTAGAGGACGGAGGGGCGCTCCTGCATCCGCTCATAGATCAGCCGCCCGACGATCTGGCCGTCCTCGATGATGAAGGGCACTTCGCGCGAACGCACCTCCAGCACCGCCCGCGCCGCCTCCAGCCCGTCCGGCGAATAGCCGAAGCCGGGGTCGAAGAAGCCGGCATAATGGACGCGGAATTCGCCGACCAGCGGGTCGAAGGGCACCATCTCGGCGGCGAAGTCCGGCGGAACATGCACGGCTTCCTTCGATGCGAGGATATAGAATTCGTCGGGATCGAGGATCATCTCGTTCTTGCCGCGATGGCGGATGGGCTCCCAGAAATCGAGCAGGTCGAAGGCGGCGCGCCTGTCGATGTCGACCACGGCGGTATGGCGCTTGGCGCGATAGCCGACGATGCCGTCCTCGATGCCCGAGAGATCGACGGACACGGCGACTCCGCCGGCGATGTCCGGGTCGGGCGTCGACACGAGGTGCATGCGGCGCTGCAATTCGCGCAACTCGGCGTCGGCGATATGCGCGTCGCCGCGGCGGAAGCGGATCTGCGACAGGCGCGAGCCGGTGCGCACCAGCACGGGGAAGGTGCGCGGGCCGATCTCGGCATAGAGCGGGCCGTCATAGCCCGCCTCGACCTGGTCGAAGGCGCGGGCATGGTCGGTGATCACCCGGGTGAAGACGTCCAGGCGCCCGGTCGAGCTCTTCGGATTGGTCGACGCCAGCAGGCCGTCCGGCATGGCGATGCTCTCGATGAGCGGCGCGATATAGACGCAGCCCGTCTCCAGGACGGCCCCCTCGGTCAGGTCGATCTCATGCAAGGCGAGGTCGGCGATGCGCTCGGCGACGGTGTTGCGCGGGCCCGGCAGGAAGCTCGCGCGCATGCGATAGGCCTTGGTGCCCAGCCGCAGGTCGAGGCTCGCGGGCTGGATCTGGTCGTCGGCGAGCGGACGGTCCATGCGGATCGCCCCCTTCTCGACGAGCGCGGAAATCGCCTGGTAGGGCAGGATGCCGGAAGAGTGCATGGAAGCTGCCTGTCGAGAAATCATATGTCCGTTCCGCCCTGCGGGAGCGCGATGATGTTGGTTCCGGATCTTCACCGTTTCCCGGTGACCGGCCTCCGGCGAAATCCACGTTGCGACGGCCGCCCCGGGCGGCATGCAGGGCCGTGCGGACGAAGAGGCGCCGCCCGAACGGCATCGAGGCTCCCCGCGGGCTTTCCCGGAAAGTCCTCCCGCCGCGACGCCTCGTATCGGCCCTTCCCGTCGAGGGAACGGCGACACGCGGTGCATCGTCCTGCCCGGTCCTGCGAACCTTGACTCACAACGCTCTAGACGAAACCTTCCGTTGACGCCATGGATGCTTGGGGCTAATCACAGGCTTCGTCGTGGTGAATTTGGGCCGGCCGGCTTGCAGCCACGTAAAACAACTTGCTAAAGGGGCCGTGGGGAAGAGCGTTCGCGCTCGACTGCGGCTACAGGAATGCCGCAAATGAACGATCCCTCATCGAAGTCCGCATCCCCCCGCAACTGGCGCCCTGCAACGCGCCTGGTCCATGCGGGCACATCCCGCTCGCAGTTCGGGGAGACGTCCGAGGCGCTGTTCCTCACGCAGGGCTTCGTCTACGACACGGCCGAGGCGGCCGAGGCCCGGTTCAAGGGCGACGAAGCGGGCTTCATCTACAGCCGCTTCTCCAATCCCACCGTCGCCATGTTCGAGCGGCGCATGGCCGAGCTGGAGGGTGCCGAGGCCGCCCGAGCCACCGCCTCCGGCATGGCCGCCGTCACCGCGGCGCTGGTCGGGCAGGTCAAGGCCGGGGATCACATCGTTGCGGCGAAGGCTCTCTTCGGGTCCTGTCGCTATGTGATCGAAGAGCTGCTGCCGCGCTTCGGCGTCGCTTCGACGCTGGTCGACGGCACGGATCTCGACCAGTGGCGTGCGGCCGTGCGGCCGGAGACCAAGGTCTTCTTTCTCGAGAGCCCGACCAATCCGACCCTCGAAATCCTCGATATCGCGGCGATCGCTGCCATTGCCAGGGATGCCGGTGCCTCCCTCGTCGTCGACAACGTCTTCGCCACGCCGATGCTGCAGAGCCCGCTGGAACTGGGCGCCACCTGCGTCGTCTATTCCGCCACCAAGCATATAGACGGGCAGGGCAGGTGCCTGGCCGGCGTGATCCTCGCCTCCGAGAAGTTCATCGCCGACCACATCCAGACCTATCTGCGCCAGACCGGGCCTTCCATCTCCCCGTTCAACGCTTGGGTGATGCTGAAGGGCATCGAGACCCTGCCGCTGCGGGTGGAAAAGCAGGTCGCCAATGCCGCGCGGGTCGCCGATGTCCTGGCGGCGCACAAGGCGGTCGAGCGCGTGATCTACCCCTTCCGGGACGACCATCCGCAGGCGGCGCTCGCCCGCCGCCAGATGAAGGCCGGCGGCACGCTGGTGACCTTCGAGGTGGCCGGCGGCAAGCAGGGTGCGTTCCGGGTCGCGAACGCGCTCAGGGTGACCCGGATCTCCAACAATCTCGGCGACGCCAAGAGCCTGGTGACCCATCCCTCGACCACGACGCATCAGCGCTTCGACGAGGACCAGCGCCTCGGCATGGGCATTCGCCAGGGCATGCTGCGCTTCTCCGCCGGAATCGAGGATGCCGACGACCTCGTCGAGGATTTCCTCCAGGCGCTCGATCAGGCTTGAGGAGCAGCGGATCGGGGGAGGCCCCCCTCCGGACGGCCGGGGCGGCCCACCGATCGGCATCTTTGCTTCGAGTAACGGCCGGCCGGCGGGCCAAATCTGCAAGCGTCGGACGAATATTCTGCCGCCTCCTCTTTTCGCCGCCGCCAAAAGAGGCAAATATGACGTTGCTCCGATTTGAGGCGTTCGATGGCAGGCCGTTTGACGACACATGTCCTGGACACCAGCGCCGGCAGGCCCGCCGCCGGCCTGAAGCTGACCTTGCGCCGCCTCGCCGACGGCGCGGTGCTCGCCGAATGCGTCACCAATGCGGACGGTCGGGTCGACCGGCCGCTTCTCGCGGACGATGATTTCGCCGCGGGCAGCTACGAGATCGTCTTCGAAGCGGGCGACTATTTTCGGGCCAATGGCGTCGTGCTGCCGGAGCCCGCCTTTCTCGACGCCATACCGATCCGCTTCGGGCTGGCCGAGCCGACGCATTATCACGTGCCTCTGCTGGTCTCGCCCTATGGCTACTCAACCTATCGAGGCAGCTGATGCGCCAGTCGATTCGCTATCTGCGCAAGGGCGTCATCGAAACCGTCGAAGGGCTCGATCCCAAGGAGACCCTGCTCGATCACCTGCGCCTGACCAAGCGCGCCGTCGGGACCAAGGAAGGCTGCAACGAAGGCGATTGCGGCGCCTGCACGGTGGTGCTCGGCCGGATGCGCGACGGAGCGCTGCATTATGAGCCCGTCAACGCCTGCATCACGCTGACCGGCATGGTCGACGGCTGCGAACTCGTCGCCGTCGAGGATCTGGCCGAGGGCGACGCTCTGCATCCGGTCCAGCAGGCCATGGTCGACCACCACGGCTCGCAATGCGGCTTCTGCACGCCGGGCATCGTGATGTCGCTGTTCTCGCTCTACCAGGAGGGGACGCGCCCGGTCTCGCGGCAGACCGTGACCGACCAGCTCGCCGGCAATCTGTGCCGCTGCACCGGCTACCGGCCGATCATCGATGCTGCGATGTCCGTCTGCGCCGGGCTGGCGACGGACGCGTTCGCCCGGGAGAAGGCCGGGACGGTGCGCTCGCTCGCGGTCCTCCATGACGGCGTCGACGTCTTCGTCGGCGATGAGCAGCGCTTCTTTGCGGCACCCGCCTCGGTGGATTCGCTCGCCCGACTCTATCTGCGCCATCCCGACGCGACGCTGGTGGGCGGCGCCACGGATGTCGGCCTGTGGATCACCAAGCAATTGCGCGACCTCCGGAAAATCATCTGGCTCGGCCGCGTGGAAAAGCTCGATCGCCTGTCCGTCAATGCCGAGGGCATTTCGATGGGAGCCGCGGTGACGCATGCCCGGGCGCTGGACGTGCTTGCCGGCGTCGACCCCGATCTCGGCGAGCTGATGCGCCGCTTCGGCTCCACGCAGGTGCGGGCGTCCGGGACGGTCGGCGGCAACATCGCCAACGGCTCCCCAATCGGCGACCTCGCGCCCGCTTTGATCGCGCTCGGCGCCAAGCTCTATCTGCGCCGCGGTGACGACGGCCGGTCCCTGCCTCTGGAGGACTTCTTCGTCGCCTATGGCAAGCAGGATCGGCTTGCCGGCGAATTCGTCGTCGGGCTCGCCCTGGCGAGGTTGCGGCCGGACGAGGCCTTCCGCTGCTACAAGATCTCCAAGCGCTTCGACGAGGACATCTCGGCGGTGATGGGCGCGTTCAAGTTCACGCTGGAGGACGGCCGCATCGCCGGCGCCCGCGTGGCGTTCGGCGGCATGGCGGCGACGCCGAGGCGCGGCAAGCAGACCGAGGCGGCGCTCGCCGGCATCGATCTCGACGACAGTTCGACCTGGCCGAAGGCGCTCGATGCGCTCGGCCGGGATTTCCAGCCGATCGCCGACATGCGCGCCTCCGCCGAATATCGCCAGGAGGTGGCGCGTGCGCTGCTGATGAAGGCGCTGGTCGAGGTCGCGGGCGCCGAAACCACCGAGACGCGATTGCTGGGCCGCCGGGAGCGTGCCGATGCTGCATAAACCGTCACTGCCGAGCGAAACGACGGCGGCCGGCCGGTCGCGACCGCATGATTCGGCGACGAAGCACGTCGCCGGCGCCGCCCTCTATGTCGACGACGTGCCCGAACCCGCCGGCACGCTGCATGTCGTTCCGGTGGGCTCGAAGATCGCGGCCGGGCGGATCCTCGTCATGGACCTGGAGGCGGTGCGCGCGGCGCCGGGCGTGGTCGCCGTGCTGACGGCGGCCGACGTGCCCGGCCGCAACGACGTCTCGCCGGTCGATTTCGACTGCGACCCGTGCCTGGCGGAGGAGAGCATCGAGTTCCATTCCCAGGTCGTGTTCGCCGTCGTCGGGCGCAGCCGGGAGCAGGCGAGGCGCGCCGCCGCTCTCGCCAGGATCGAATACAGCGAGACGATCCCGGTCGTGACCGTCGACGAGGCTCTCGACCAGGACGTGGTGGTGATGCCCGATTATGCCTTCGCGCAGGGCGAGCCGGACGAGGCGCTCGACGGCGCCGCCAACCGCCTGCACGGCTCGATCCGCATCGGAGGCCAGGAGCATTTCTATCTCGAAGGGCAGGTCGTCCTCGCCGTTCCCGGCGAGGACAGCGACATGTATGTGCTGTCCTCGACGCAGCATCCGACCGAGGTCCAGCATGTCGTCGCCCGCGTGCTGGGCGTCGCCGATCATGCGGTGGAGTGCGAGGTCCGACGCATGGGCGGCGGCTTCGGCGGCAAGGAGAGCCAGGCCAGCCAATGGGCTGCGCTGGCGGCGCTGGCCGCCCGCGTCACCGGCCGGCCCTGCAAGCTGCGCCTCGACCGCGACGACGATATGGCGATGACGGGCAAGCGCCATGATTTCCTCGTCAATTACGACGTCGGCTTCGACGAGGACGGCGTCATCACCGGCTATGACGTGCTCTATGCCGCCCGCTGCGGCTATTCGGCGGACCTGTCGCTCGGCATCTGCGACCGGACCATGTTCCACGCCGACAACGCCTATTTCCTCGGGGATGCGCGCATCGCGACGAGGCGCATGAAGACCAACACGGTGTCCAACACCGCCTTTCGCGGCTTTGGCGGCCCGCAGGGCATGATGGGCATGGAACGGGCCATCGATGCGATTGCCTGGACGCTCGGTCTCGATCCGCTCGACGTACGCAAGGCGAATTTCTACGCCGGCGGGCGCGACCGCACGCCCTATGGCCAGACGGTGGAGGACAACATCCTCCTCGAACTGGTCGAGACGCTGGAGGCGAGCGCCGATTACCGCGAGCGCCGCAGGCGGATCGCCGCATTCAACGACAACAGCGCCATCCTGAAGAAGGGCATCGCGCTGACGCCGGTGAAGTTCGGGATTTCCTTCACGCTGATCCAGCTCAACCAGGCCGGCGCGCTCGTGCACGTCTATTCGGATGGCTCGGTCCATCTGAACCATGGCGGGACCGAGATGGGGCAGGGCCTCTACATGAAGGTGGCGCAGGTCACGGCCGACGTCTTCGGCATCGACGTCTCCGCGGTGAAGATCACCGCGACCACCACCGCCAAGGTGCCCAACACCTCGCCCACCGCGGCTTCCTCCGGCACCGATCTCAACGGCCAGGCGGCGCGCGCCGCCGCCCTCGCGATCCGCGACCGCATGGCGGCCGTGGCCGCGAACGAGTTCGGCGTCGCCGCCGAATCGATCGCATTCGAGGGCGGGCGCGTCGTCGCCGGCGGTCGGAGCCTGTCCTTCGGCGAACTCGCCAAGATGGCGGTGCAGGCCCGGGTCTCGCTGTCTGCGACGGGCTTCTACAAGACCCCGAAGATCCATTGGGACAGGGCAGCCGGCCTCGGCCGTCCCTTCCTGTATTTCGCCTATGGCGCGTCCTGCTCCGAAGTCACGATCGACACGCTGACGGGCGAGATGAAGGTCGACCGCGTGGACATCCTCCACGATGTCGGCCGCTCGCTCAATCCGGCGATCGACATCGGCCAGATCGAAGGCGGCTTCGTCCAGGGCATGGGCTGGCTGACCACCGAGGAACTGGTGTTCGATGCCCAGGGGCGCCTGCGCACCCACGCCCCCTCGACCTACAAGATCCCGACCGCCGGCGACGTTCCCGAGGATTTCCGCGTGGCGCTGTTCGAGCGGCAGAATCGCGAGGAGACGGTCGGCCGGTCGAAGGCGGTGGGCGAGCCGCCGCTGATGCTGGCGATTTCCGTGTTCTGCGCCATCGCCGACGCCATCCACAGCCTGGCGCCGGGGGCTCGGGTCTCGCTCGATGCGCCCGCGACGCCGGAGGAGATCCTGAAGTCGATCAAAGCGGCCATGCGGGCATCCTGACAGGCGGCCGGAAAGCACCATGGGCATTTTCGCCACGCTGGAGAGGATGGTCGAACGGGACGGCGGCGCCGTCCTCGTCACGGTCATGGCCGTCAGCGGTTCGAGCCCGCGCGAAGCCGGAACCCGCATGGCCGTGCGGCCCGACGGCGCGTTTTCCGGCACGATCGGCGGCGGCGCCCTGGAGTGGCAGGCCCTGGCCGAGGCACAGGCGCTGCTCGCCAGCGCCGCCGGGAGCCGCATGCGCATGACGGATAGGGCGCTCGGTCCGGATCTCGGCCAATGCTGCGGCGGCCGCGTGCGGCTGATGCTCGAACGGTTCGATCGGACGGACCTGCCCTGGCTTGCGGCCCTGTCGGCGCGGGAAGACGGAGCGGAGATGATCACGATCGGCCTGCCGCAGCCCGGCGGCTCCTTCTCGCGCCGGCCGGCGGGTGAGACCGAGGCGGCGCTTGCCCCGTCCGCCGCGCCCGTGCTGCTGGCCGACGGGCGGCTGGTCGAGCGGTTCGGAAGTCGCAACCCGCCGGTCTATCTGTTCGGAGCCGGGCATGTCGGCCGAGCGCTCGTGATGGCGCTGGCGCCGCTGCCCTTCGAACTCTTCTGGTTCGATCCGCGGACCGACGCCTTTCCGGCCCATGTGCCGCGGCAGGTCAGGATCATGCGCGATCCCCAGCCGGAGCGGAGCCTGGGCCAGGCGCCGGACGATGCCCGCATCCTGATCATGACGCATAGCCACGCGCTGGATCTTGCCATCGCCCTGGCGGCGCTCGCCGCGGGGCGCTTTGCCTATGTCGGCGTGATCGGCTCGCAGACCAAGCGCGCCCGCTTCCTGTCGCAGATGCGCCAGGCGGGCCTCGACGAGGAGCGCATCGCCCGGTTGACCTGCCCGATCGGCATTCCCGGCATCGAAGGCAAGGAGCCGGCGGTGATCGCAGCCTCGGTCGTGGCGCAGATCTTGCTCCTTCCGGCATATGCGGCGGCGGGGGCCGGCCGCGAAGAAAGCCGCCTTCCGGCGGAACGCCGTTCTGTTGGGGGAAAAGCGGTTTCATGATGTTTGTGTGCTTCGCAAGCAGGGTGGCGCTGCCTATAAATTGGGCATGTCCATGAAGGCGGCTTCAGTTGCGGAAAATTCGGTGCCCCTGATCGAGGCGCGCGGGATCGTCAAGATTTTCGGAACGCTGAGAGCCAATGACGGCATCGACCTCAAGATCATGCCGCACGAGATCCATGCGCTGCTCGGCGAGAACGGCGCGGGCAAGTCGACCTTCGTGAAGATCCTGTACGGCCTGCTGCAGCCCAATGAGGGGCAGTTGCTCTGGCAGGGCCGGCCGGTCCATCTGCCGCGCCCGGCCGCCGCCCGGGCGCTCGGCATCGGCATGGTGTTCCAGCATTTCTCGCTGTTCGACAATCTCACCGTGGCGGAGAACGTCGCGCTGGCCCAGCCGCCGGGCACCAGGCTGCGCGAGGTGGAGGAACGCATCGCCGCCGTCTCCGCCGCCTATGGCCTGCCGCTGGAGCCCCGGCGCCCGGTGTATACGCTGTCGGTCGGCGAGCGCCAGCGCATCGAGATCGTCCGCTGCCTGATGCAGGATCCCAAGCTCCTGATCCTGGACGAGCCGACTTCGGTGCTGACGCCGCAGGAGGCGGACCAGCTCTTCGTCACGCTGGAGCGCATCGCCGGCGAGGGGCGGGCGGTGCTGTATATTTCCCACCGCCTCGACGAGGTCAGGCGCCTGTGCCAGACGGCGACGGTGCTTCGGCACGGCAAGCTCGTGGCGACCTGCGATCCCCGCAAGGAGACCGCGGCGAGCCTCGCGCGCTTGATGGTGGGGGCCGACATCGGCGTCGTCGGCCTCGGCCGCCCGGCCGACGAGAGCGGTCCGGTGAGGCTCGAAGTCCAATCCCTCTCGCTGCCGGCGGAGGACCTGCACGGCGTTGCGCTCAAGGATATCTCGCTTGCGGTCCGCAGCGGCGAAGTCGTCGCGATCGCGGGCGTGGCAGGCAACGGCCAGTCGGAACTCTTCGCCGCGCTTTCGGGCGAGCGCGTCGTCGGCGCCGCCGCCGCCGTGAAGATCGATGGCAAGCCCGTCGGCCGGCTGGGCGTCACGGGTCGGCGCCGCCTCGGGGCTGCCTTCGTGCCGGAGGAGCGGCTCGGCCACGCCTCGGTGCCGCGCATGCCGCTGTCGCGCAATGCGCTGCTTACCGGCCATGCCACCGGCGGGCTCGTCTCCTATGGCCTGATCGACATGGGCAAGGCATCGCAGCAGGCCGACACGATCTCGCGGATCTTCCAGGTCCGCAAGGGCAAGGCGGATCCGGAGGCGGGGGCTCTGTCCGGCGGCAATCTGCAGAAATTCGTGGTCGGCCGGGAAATGCTGCGCGAACCGAGCCTTCTCATCATCAACCAGCCGACCTGGGGCGTCGATGCCGGCGCGGCCGCCTTGATCCACCAGGCCCTGATCGACCTGGCGCGCAGGGGTTCGGCGGTGATCGTCATCAGCCAGGATCTCGACGAGATATTCCAGATCGCCGACAGGATATCGGTCATCCACGATGGCCGGCTGTCCCAGCCGGAGCCGGCGAGGGGAATGAGCATGGAGAGGATCGGGCTGCTGATGGGGGGCGCCGCCCATGCGCATTGAGCTGGAAAAGCGCGCCGAGCGCTCGCGCCTGATGGCGCTCGTGTCGCCCCTGATCGCGATCCTGCTGACGGTGGTCTCGGCCGCGGTGATCTTCAGCCTGTACGGCAAGGCGCCGGGCGATGCGCTCTATGTCTACTTCGTCAAGCCGCTGACCAGCCTGCGCACGGCGCAGGAACTGGTCGTCCGCGCGACGCCGCTCGTGCTGATGGGGGTGGGCCTCTCCCTCTGCTACGTCTCCAACAACTGGAATATCGGCGCGGAAGGGCAATACATCATCGGCGCCACGGTCGGCGGCGGCATCGCGCTGCTCTTCCAGGGACAGACGCCCTTCTACGCCGTGCCCTTGATCATGGTGGGCGGCATGGTCGGCGGGGCGCTGTGGGGCCTCATCCCGGGCCTGCTCAAGACGCGCTTCAACACCAACGAAATCCTCACCAGCCTCATGCTGGTCTACATCGCCGAGCGCATCATCGATTATTTCGTGCGCGGGCCGTGGCGCGATCCCGCCGGGCTCAACTTTCCGCTGACCGCGAATTTCGACAACACCCTGCCGACGCTGTTCCGCCGCAGCCCCATCCATCTGGATTCGATCTTCGCGGTGCTCGTGGTGATCGCCGCGGCCATCCTGCTGTGGCGCAGCCTCAAGGGCTTCGAGATCAGGGTGCTCGGCGAGGCGCCGCGCGCCGGCCTGTTCGCGGGCTTCTCCCCGCAGCGCACGACGCTGGTCGTCTTCGCCGTCTCGGGCGCCCTGGCGGGCCTCGCTGGCGTCAGCGTGGCGGACGGCACCATGGGCATGCTGCAGATTCCCTTTGCCTCGGGCTACGGCTTCACCGCCATCATCGTTGCCTTTCTCGGCCGCCTCAATCCTGTCGGCATCCTCCTTGCCGGCCTGCTGCTGGCCCTGTCCTATCTCGGCGGCGAAGCGGCGCAGATCTCCCTGAAGGTGCCGATCGGCATCACCAGCGTGATCCAGGGCCTGCTGCTCTTCTATGTCCTGGCCTGCGACACGCTCATTCTCTATCGCCTGCGCGTCACCCGGTCCGAAGCGAAAGTGGTCTAAAGCAAAATGCGTTCAAGCCGGAGCGGACCACCAATTCAACGCATTGGTATTGAAAGCATTTTTCGATTCTCGTTGAGTCGATCCGAAGATGGAACGCGCTAGATGAATTTCACCGAAGCCGTCATCCTCACCATCATCGCCTCGTCGACGCCCTTCGTGCTGGCCGGCATCGGCGAACTGGTGGCGGAGCGTTCCGGCGTGCTCAATCTCGGCGTCGAGGGCATGATGATCATGGGCACGATCACCGGTTTCGCCACCGCCTACGTCACCGACAGCGCCACGCTCGGCTTCATTGCGGCGATCGCGGCGGGCATGGTGTTTTCCTCGCTCTTCGCCTTCATGACGCTCGGCCTCGCCGCCAATCAGGTCGCTTCCGGCCTGGCGCTGACCATCCTCGGGCTCGGCCTGTCGGACCTCGTCGGCACCGGCTTCGTCGGGCTCAACCGGTCGAAGATCCCCTCGCTCGACATTCCCGGGCTGACGGACCTGCCGATGGTCGGGCCGATTCTCTTCGGCCAGGATGCGCTGGTCTACCTGTCGATCGCGCTGGTGGCGGCGGTGTGGTGGTTTCTCTATCGCAGCCGCGGCGGGCTGATCCTGCGGGCCGTCGGGGAGAGCCATGTCTCCGCCCATGCCCTCGGCTATCCCGTGCGCCTGATCCGCTTCGGCGCGGTGCTGTTCGGCGGCGGCTGCGCGGGGCTCGCCGGCGCCTATCTGTCGCTCGCGGACACGCCCTTCTGGGGCACCGGCATGACGGCGGGCCGCGGCTGGATCGCGCTGGCGCTGGTGGTCTTCGCCTCGTGGCGGCCGTGGCGGCTGCTGCTGGGCGCCTATTTCTTCGGCGCGATCTGGATCGGCAACCTGCATATCCAGGCGCTCAGCGGCTCTTTGCCGCGCTGGCTGGTGTGGCCGCCTCAATTCTGGACGGCCTTGCCCTATCTTGCCACTGTGATCGTTCTGGTGATGATTTCGAGCGGCAAGGACAGGAGCGGCGCCGCGCCCGCCTCGCTCGGCACGCCATTCGTGCCGGATCGCTAAATCGGTTTCGCGCCGGGTGCGGGCCGTCGCCCGGCGGACAGGATCTTACGGTTCACGACGAGGGGTACTGCAAATGAAAAGAACAATTCTCGCCGCCTTGAGCGCCATCGGACTGGCCGCGACCGTCCTGGCCGCTCCGGCCCTGGCCGAGGACAAGCTCAAGGTCGGCTTCATCTATCTCGGGCCGGTCGGCGATTATGGCTGGACCTATCAGCACGAGGTCGGCCGCCAGGCTGTCGTCAAGGCGCTCGGCGACAAGGTCGACACCACCTATGTCGAGAACGTGCCGGAGGGGCCGGATGCCCAGCGCGCCATCGAGAACCTCGCGGCCGACGGCAACAAGCTGATCTTCACCACCTCCTTCGGCTATATGGACCCGACCATCAAGGCGGCGAAGAACTATCCGGATGTCGATTTCGAGCACGCCACCGGCTTCAAGCGCGCCGACAATGTCTCGACCTATGCCGCCCGCTTCTACGAAGGGCGCTACATCGAGGGCGTGATCGCCGCCAAGATGTCGAAGTCCGGCATCGTCGGCTATGTCGCGCCGTTCCCGATTCCCGAGGTGATCTCGGGCATCAATTCCTTCATGCGCGGCGCCCAGTCGGTCCGTCCGGACCTCAAGATCAAGATCGTGTGGGTGTCGACCTGGTACGACCCCGGCAAGGAAGCGGACGCCGCCAAGGCGCTGATCGCCCAGGGCGCCGATATTCTCGCCCAGCACACCGACAGCCCGGCCGCCATGCAGGCCGCTGCCGAGAAGGGGATCTATGCCTTCGGGCAGGATTCCGACATGATCAAGTTCGGCCCGAAGGCCCAGCTCACCGCCATCGTCAACAATTGGGGCGACTACTACATCGAGCGCACCAAGGCGGTGTTGGACGGCACCTGGAAGTCGACGGATACCTGGCAAGGCCTCGACAAGGGCATGGTGAAGATGGCTGATTTCACCAACATGCCGGACGACGTGAAGAAGCTCGCCCAAGATACTGAGGACGGGCTCAAATCCGGCAAGATCAACCCGTTCTCCTGCCCGGTCGTCAACCAGGACGGGCAGACCGTGGAGTGCAAGGGCGGCGACCATCTCGATGCCGGCCAGATCCTCGGCATGAACTGGTATGTGAAGGGCATCGACGACAAGTTCCCGAACTGAGGCGTTCGCGCGAGGGACGACGGCCCCGCCCGGGGGCGTCGTCCCGGCGTGCCGCTCTCCGATCGGCGACCCGGTCGGGGGCCCTCCGAAAGCGCGCTCTCGATCCACCCTCAAGCTCAGCGGACGACATGGCCGGTTTCTTCATCGATTGGTTCAACCTGCTGCTGCGCTGGGGGCACATGACCCTCGGCATCGCCTGGATCGGCGCGAGCTTCCACTTCGTCTGGCTCGATTTTTCGTTCCGCAAGCGCGAGCGCATGAACCAGGGCGTCTACGGCACGTCGTGGATGGTGCATGGCGGCGGCTTCTACCATGTCGAGAAATATCTCGTCGCCCCGGCCACGCTGCCCGGCGACCTGCACTGGTTCAAGTGGGAGGCCTATCTCACCTGGATGAGCGGCATGTTCCTGCTCGCCGTGCAATATTACTGGAACGCCGACGCCTATCTGATCGACGCCTCGGTGATGCCGCTCAGCCAATCGGGCGCCATCGCGATCTCCCTCCTCACGCTCGCCGGCGGCTGGATCGTCTATGACGGCCTGTGCCGGTCGAGGATCGGGCGCAGTCCCGGCCTGCTCGTCGCCTGCGTGTTCGCGCTCGTGGTCGGCGCGGCCTATCTCTTCACCCACATCTTCTCGGGCCGCGGTGCGCTGATCCATGTCGGTGCGTTCATGGGCACGATCATGGCGGCCAACGTTTTCATGGTTATCATCCCCAACCAGAGCGTCATGGTCGGCCAGCTGATGCGCGGCGAGGTGCCGGACGGCGAATTCGGCCGTATCGGCAAGCAGCGCTCGCTGCACAACAACTATCTGACGCTGCCGGTGCTGCTGATGATGATCTCGAACCATTATCCTTTCCTGACCGGCAGCGGGCAGGCCTGGATCGTGGTGGCCCTCGTGCTGGTGATCGGCGCGCTGGTGCGGCATTTCATCAATCGCGGCGACGCGGGAGACCCGTTCGAGAAGCATGCATGGGCATTGCCCGTGGCGGCGGTCGCGCTGCTTGCGGCGATCTTCGTCAGCCTGCCGCGCGAGGCGCCTGCCATGGTGGGCGGGCCGGTGAGCGACGACCGCGTCCTGGCGATCACCGGCACCCATTGCATCGCCTGCCATTCGGCCAAGCCGACCAACAGCGCCTTTGCCGCGCCGCCCAAGGGTGTCGTCTTGACGACTCTGGACGGCATCCGGCAGCATGGCGACCAGATCAAGCAATTCGCGGTGATCGGGCGGGCGATGCCGCTCGGCAACACCACCCATATAACGGATCTCGAGCGCGCCGAACTCGGCGCCTGGATCGATGCCCATAAATGACCCTCGACCAAGTCAATTCCCTCGATCCCACCGCTTTCGTGGAGGCGTTCGGCGATATCGCCGAGGACACGCCCTGGGTTGCGGCGGGCGCGGCGCTCTCGCGCCCCTATGACAGCCGCGCCGCGATGGTGGACGCCTTCCAGGCGGCGGTGTCGAACGCATCCCGGGCGGACCAGGAGGCGTTGATCCGCGCCCACCCGGATCTCGCAGGCCGGGCCATGCTCGCTCCCGCCTCGCGGGACGAACAAGCGGGCGCCGGCCTCGACAGCCTGTCGGCGGATGAGCTCGCCCGCTTCACCACCCTCAACCGGCATTATCGCGCGAAATTCCGCTTTCCCTTCATCCTCGCCGTCAAGGGCGCATCGAAGCACCAGATCCTCGACACCTTCGCCGCCCGCATCGACGGCGGCCGGGAGGAGGAGTTCCTCACCGCCTTGGCCCAGGTCATGCGCATCATCCGCTTCCGGCTCGAGGATCGCATCGATGGCTGACGACGCGTTCCTGGCGCTCGGCCGCGAGGCCGAACGCATGATCCGCGACCTCGCGCAGATCAGCGCGGAGGAGGGGCGCCTCATCCGCCTCTACCTCACCCCGGAACATCGGCACGCCGCCGATCTCGTCGGCCGCTGGATGTCGGAAGCGGGGCTCGACGTCACCGAGGATGCGCTCGGGACCGTCAG
Source organism: Labrys monachus (assembly GCF_030814655.1). NCBI lineage: Bacteria > Pseudomonadati > Pseudomonadota > Alphaproteobacteria > Hyphomicrobiales > Xanthobacteraceae > Labrys > Labrys monachus. The sequence goes on along the minus strand of NZ_JAUSVK010000001.1, from coordinate 3,270,656 downwards.
GGGCCGCCTCGATCCGGCCGGCGGCGGCCAGAACGCCGCGAGACGCCTGCTGATCGGCTCGCATATCGATACCGTCATCGATGCCGGCGCCTATGACGGCACCCTCGGCGTCATCGCCGGCATCCTGGCGGTGCGCGAGGTCGTCAGGCGCCACGGGCGGATGCCTTTCGGCATCGACGTCCTCGCCTTCGGCGACGAGGAGGGCTCGCGCTTCCCGGCGACGCTGCTGTGCTCCGAAGCCGTGGCGGGGCATTTCGATTCCGCCGCCCTCGCCGTCGAATCCGTCGACGGCGTGCGCCTCGACGACGCCCTTCGGCGCTATGGCAAGGATCCCGCCCGCATCGGCGAGGCCGCCTATGATCCGGAGGAAGCCGCTGCCTATGTCGAGGTGCATATCGAGCAGGGCCCGGTTCTCGAGCAGGCCGGCGAGGCGCTGGGCGTCGTCACCGCGATCGCCAGCCAGTCGCGCCATACGGTGACGGTGATCGGCGAGGCCGGGCATGCCGGGACCGTGCCGATGGCGCTACGCCGCGACGCGCTCGCCGCCAGTGCCGAGATCGCGCTGGCGCTCGAAGGCCTCGCTTTGGGCAACGCCGATGATTTCATGGTCGGCACCGTGGGCAAGATGAGCGTTCTGCCCGGAGCCACCAATGTCATTCCGGCCAGGGTGGTGTTCACCGTGGACCTGCGTTCGCAGACGGATGCGCGGCGGCTCGAGGCGCTGGCCCGACTGCGCGACGAGATAGCCGCCATCGCCGACCGTCGCCGGGTGACGGCCTGGATGGAGAGGACGCATGAGGTGGCGGCCAAGCCCTGCGATCCCACGCTGCAGGCGGGCTTTGCCGGTGCCATCGCCGGGCAGGGCGGCCGGGCGATCCGCCTGCCTTCGGGCGCCGGGCATGACGGACAGGCGGTCGGCGCCCTCTGCCCGATCGGCATGCTGTTCGTGCGCTGCCGCGGCGGCATCAGCCATAATCCGGCCGAGTTCACCTCGGTCGAGGATATGGGGCGGGCCGTCGCAGCGCTGATCGGATTCATCGAAAACTTTGATCGGTCGTTCCTCGCCGCCTGAACCCAACCTCTGGTACAAGGCCGGAGGGCGAGGAAACGTCTTGGAAAAGAATATGTTCGATGGGGCGCGTGCCGCCGGACCGCGTTCGCAGGCCGGCATCGCCGTCCTCATGGCCGCCGGCTCGATGGTCTCGGTGCAGTTCGGCGCCGCCTTGGCCAAGCCGGCGATGGATATGTTCGGCACGCTCGCCACCACATGGGGGCGGCTCGCCTGGGCGGCGCTCCTCCTGGCCATCCTCGTGCGGCCGGATCCGCGCCGCTATGGCCGCCGGGCGATCGTCGGCGCCCTCGCGCTCGGCGTCGCCATCGCCGTGATGACGGTGACGTTCTACGAGGCGATCGTCCGCGTTCCCCTCGGCCTCGTGGTCGCCATCGAGTTTCTCGGACCGCTCAGCGTCGCCACCTTCGGTTTCGGGCGAAGCTGGCGCCTGGTCTGGCCGCTGGTCGCATTGGCCGGCGTGCTCTGCCTGGTCCGGGATCGCGAAGGCTGGAGCATCGACCCCATCGGGCTGGGCTTCGCGCTGGCCGCCGGCGTGGGATGGGGCTCCTACATCCTGCTGTCGAAGCGAACCGGCGCGGCCTTCAAGGGGTTGGACGGGCTTGCGATCTCCTTCATCGCGGCGGCCCTCGTCACCACGCCCTTCGGCCTCGCCGAAACCGGCTTGCACATGCCGATCCGTTTCGTGGCGGAGACGGCGGGTCTCGCTTTGCTGACGCCGCTGATCCCCTATGCGCTGGAGATGATGGCGCTGCGGCGGCTGCCGTCGCACAGTTTCGGCATCCTGATGAGCGCCGAACCGGCCATCGGCGCCCTCGCGGGCTTCTTCATCCTGAGCCAGCCTCTCAGCCTGCTGCAGATGGCCGGCATCGGCCTCGTGATCGCCGCCAGTATCGGCGCGATCACCAGCGCGAGCGAGCGCGCTGCCGCTTGAAGTCCATCCGGCGTTCCCGGCCGGTCAGACTGCCACGCCGTGCAGGTCGTAGGCGTCGGAACGCTCGATCCTGACCGTGACGATATCGCCCACCCGCAGCGGCCGCCGGCTGGCGACGAACACCGAGCCGTCGATCTCCGGCGCGTCCGCCATCGACCGGCCCCTGGCGACGCTCGGCCCGGTCTCGTCGATGATGACGGACAGGCGCTTGCCGACCTTGTTCTTCAGCTTGCGCACCGAGATCTGCTGCTGGGTTTCCATGAAGCGGCGGTGGCGCTGCTTCTTGACCTCGTCGGGCACGGGGGCAAGGCCGAGGTCGTTGGCCGTGGCGCCGGCGACGGGCTCATATTCGAAGCAGCCGACGCGATCGAGCTGGGCTTCGCGAAGCCAGTCGAGCAGGAGTTCGAAATCGGCATCGGTCTCGCCGGGGAATCCGACGATGAAGGTCGAGCGCAGCGTGATGTCCGGGCAGATCTCGCGCCAGCGGCGGATGCGTTCCAGCACCTTGTCCTGGTTCCCCGGGCGGCGCATGGCCCTGAGCACCGTGGGCGAGGCGTGCTGGAAGGGAATGTCGAGATAGGGAAGGATCTTGCGTTCCGCCATCAGAGGGATGACGTCGTCGACATGCGGGTAGGGGTAGACATAGTGCATGCGCACCCAGACACCCAGCTCGCCCAGCGCCTTGGACAGATCGTAGAACCGCGCCTTGAGCGGAGCGCCCTGCCACGGGCTTTCGGCATAGCGGATGTCGACGCCATAGGCGCTGGTATCCTGGCTGATGACGAGGAGTTCCTTGACGCCGGCCTTCACCAGCCGTTCCGCCTCGCGCATGACGTCGGCCGCCGGCCGGCTGACGAGATCGCCGCGCAGCTTGGGGATGATGCAGAAGGAGCAGCGATTGTTGCAGCCCTCGGAGATTTTCAGATAGGCGTAATGCCGCGGCGTGAGTTTGAGGCCCTGCGGCGGCACCAGGTCGACATAGGGATCGTGGGCGGGCGGTGCGGCTTCGTGCACGGCGGCCACCACGCTCTCATATTGCTGCGGGCCGGTGACGGCGAAGACATTGGGAAAGCGTTCGAGGATCGGGTCCGGTTCGGCGCCCATGCAGCCGGTGACGATGACCTTGCCGTTCTCCGCCATGGCGTCGCCGATGGCGCCGAGCGACTCGGCCTTGGCCGAATCGAGGAAGCCGCAGGTGTTCACGATGACGAGGTCGGCGCCCTTGTGGTTGCGCGTGATGCCGTATCCCTCGGCGCGCAGCTGCGTAAGGATGCGCTCGGAATCGACCAGCGCCTTCGGGCAGCCCAGCGAGACATAGGACACCGTCGGCGCGGTCTTGCCCTCAACCGTCTCTCGCGCTGCTTCGATCGCGGCCATTCGGACCCTCGCTGACTGTTGAAAGGGCAGTCCTTTGCGCCAAGACGCGCCGGAAAGCAATTGCGGAGTGCGCAAATCCGGACAGCGACCGCAGTGAGGCGGGTCGCCGCCGGGCTGCCGGAGCTTGGCGGGATCGGCATCGGCGACGGCCGCCCCATTGTCGGGCAAAGGCGGCTAGCTCTGCCTAGCGCGTCGACCAGCAGCGATCGATAAAACGAGGTAGGACAGATCAAAGCCCCTTCAGATGATGACGTCCTGAAAGCCGACCTTCGTCACTTCGTTGTCCCGCAACTGTACGCCAAGGCCATGTTCGATCTCCCACGTACACTCGAAGAGAAAACCGATTTCTCTGTCGCTGGGAGCGACGATAATCTCCTCCAATGTGACCAGATCGTTCAACTCGTTCACGGTTGAAATGATTGGCATCACCTCATCGGCATCTTCTTCCAGGTCGGCTCGTACCTCTTCGAGAATGGAATTATAATAATTAAAAATGGCCTTTTCGATATTATTGATACAGGCTTGTTTGTGTTGTTCGAACTTCAGGAATGTCGATTGCTGCGCTTCGGTCGGCTTTGCGGTGTAGGTAACAGCGAGGCGCACGGATTTGCGCTCTCCGAATAGGTCAATTTCGTACCAGCGGTACCAATCGCCGGCTTCGTCGCGGTCGATCAACTCACCAAAGATCGGGTCGTTCAGGGGTTCCATTTCTCTTTCTCCTTTTTTATGCGGCGGCGAGCAGCCTTGATTTCACCGATGCCGCCGAGATGGGGATAGTTTTGATTGATGATCGAACGAACAAGCTGAATGGTTTTCAAGTCGCTTTTCTCGTGCCACAGATATCCATTCACCTCGCGCCACTTTTTAACGTCGGCGGGCGTGACGCTGCGTTAGCGGAGCGGCATTGCCGAAAGACCTGCCGCGGCGTAGCGGGGTAGAGCTATTTCGTGCATGGGGAACGTTACCGTATGCTCGATCGGCTGCCTCATGTCCTCCACGTCCAATGCCGTGAGCGGGGCCGGGAGGCGAGTCCGGCGGTCGCGATCATCGACAGCCTGAGCGCGGAAAAGGGGCTTGGACTCGCCTCGCTGCAATGCGGGCATACGGTCAAGAGCAAGAAAAGGGTCTCGTCGTCGATCCGCAGGCAGGCCATCGTCCATTCCACCGATGTCCAAGACCGTGGCGGCGCCTGACTCAATCGCCGCCGCTGGCTTACCAAGGACTGTCAGTGCCTCAAAGGACGATGTCTTGCTGACCTACGCCCGTCACCTTGTTATCCGTCAATTCGACACCAAGCCCATGGCTGTCATCCCAGGTGCAACCAAACATAAACCCCATAATATTGGCTTCGTAATAATATGGGTCTCTGATAATTATTTTCTCCAGTGGAACTAGAGCTCCCAATTCGTTTATATTTGATACAATAGGCATTTCTTCATTGGCGACATCTCCCAAATCAGATCTTGTTTCTTCCAGAATTGAAAGATAATATGCGTAAATTGATTTTTCAATATCCTTAATGCATTTCTCTTTGTGTCTATCGAATTTAATAAAAATCTCTTGTTGCTGGTGTGTTGGCTTGTCATCGTTATCGACTAGTAAGGTTATATTCCTGTTTTCGCTAAATATGAGTACATCATAGTTGCGTGCCAAATATCTGCCGCGCGGTTGTAGTTTTCCAAAAACAGGATCTTCTATCGTTCCCATCGTCTTATCTCCTCATTATAAAGCCGTCGCGCGGCGTTTATTTCACCGACTCCACCGAAGTGAGGGTGATTGTTGTTGATAACGCTGGGAATTAGCTGCAAAGTTCGCAGGTTGTGATGCTCATGCCAGGTATAGCCGTTAGCTTTGCGCCAAATTTCAACATCCCTTGGTGTTACGCCGACGGATTTGTTTTTCGCCTGGATGCCCAGCTTTTCTATCAATGCTGGGTTCTTGGAAATCAAAAGGTCGCCATTGTCAAAATTTATGTCCCTATCTGCCGACATATTCTCGAGCTCGACATCAGCAAGGGAGTGGGGGTCGAATTTGCCCGACCCGTCGATGTATTCTACACCTCTACCGTTTGTGGCAGCTCTCGCTGCCGGGTTGTTGGAAAGAAAGGAGCCATTGCCTCTTTCGCCGGATATCCATGTTCCCGATTTGTTCCCAGATTTATCTAGCCTTTGCTTGAGGCTTGTATTGATCCTTGTCACGCTGCCTGTCTGCTCGTCAAACGAAAATGCCATGGTCCGGGAGCGATTGAAGTAGATTTTCGCCTGGGGGGCTACCTTTGCTAAAGGGCCCCACGGGCCAAGAATGGTGGTGTCACCGGCCTTGCGGTACCCGTCCGTCAGAGCGCCGGAATAGTCGGGACGAGCGGAATAGTATGATCCTGTTTTGTTCTTGTCAACGGAGGCGCCAGTGGCCGCCTCCGGCTGCGGATTCTCTGGCGGCCCGGCAGATTGCTGTGGCGATGGGCTTGGTGTGTCTGCTTTGCCTTTCGCCGGAACGGGCGTATTGGCCTCAGCGGCCCGCTGTCCGGCCTGCCGGAACATGGCGGGATATTTGTCCGCCAATGATCGGCCCAGGCGCGAGGCTGCCCGGCCGGCGAGGGGGGCTGCGGCGCCCATGACTCCGCCGACCGCCGCGCCCCAAGCGGCGGCTTCCATGCGGTTCCGGAAGCCGCCTTCGCCGCGCATGAAGCCATCCGCTCCGCCGATGGCGACCCCCATCGCGGCGCTGCCGCCAAGCGACGATGGCGCGCCAAATGCCGCCGTCCCGGCGACGGTGCCGGCGAACTGGAGGGCGTTGGAGGTCCAGGGATAGTTCTGGTCGAAATAGCTGTCGCGGGCGCGCTGATAGTCGAGCGCCTCCTCATAGGCCTTGCCGTCGCCGATGACGGCGGAGAGGGGCGCATTCAGTCCGGCTTCAAACTCGTCGGCGGCCCCGCCGACGATGGGAATGCCGCGAGACACGGCACGAGCCCTGTCGTCGAACCACATCCAGGTGGGACTTTGCTGATGTTCCTTGGCGACATAGGCCATGGCGTAGCTTCGCTGAGCCGCCCTGTCGCCCCGCGCCTGCGCATCCCGATAAGCCTGCTGGATATCGTCGAGAGACTGGTCCTCCGCCCATACCGCCCGGAGATAGTCGGGGTCGGTCATCCATGAGGGGTTGAGGTAGTGTGACGGACCGTAGGGATCCTGGTTTGCGAAGGTGATGTCCGCCCGATAGGAGTGACTACCGGCAGGGATCGCCGGTGAAGCGGAGGCGGCTCCGGCCGCCTGGGTGTCTGCGGCACCGCTGTTGATGGCAGATCCGCCATCCTCCGGTGCCTGGGGCTTCGGAACGAGGATGCCGGATTGGCCCGGTCCGCTTTTGTCGGTGCGCAGCAGGTAGGCGTAGCGGATGGGAGCATCGCTGCCGCCGGGTTTGCGCAGGTCGGCGGCGGCGAGGGCGTTGGCGGCGGGGATGTCGCCGCCATTGGTCTTGAGGTTGTTGCGCACCAGGCGCGGGAAGAGCGCCTGCGCGATCGGGGACGGGTCGATGCCCGCCATGCCGGCGGTGTGGGCGATCTGGCTCGCCGCCGACGCGGACAGATCGATGTCCGTGCCGGCGCCGGGGCGGGGCGGCGCCGGGGGAATGGCGGCGTTGTCGAGCGCGACGGGGCTCGCCGGTGCGGCGGCACCGATGGCGCTGGTCTGTCCCGGATCGGACAGGACGGCCGCGAACAGCCGGCCGGCGGCGGCATTGTCGCCGCGCGCATAGGCGGCGACGGCCGGTTCGAGCAGGCGGGGGATGCCGCCATCGACGAGTTGCCGGAACAGGGCATATTGCCGGGCGGGATCGCGGATCGCCGCGATGGTGTCGCGCAGCGGGCCGATGCGCTCGGCCATCGGCCTGCTCGTATCGGCGAAGGCCCCGACGATGGCGGAGGCCATGGCCCGGGGCAGATAGCGCCGCTCGCCTGCCGGCACGCCGGCGGCGTCCATCAGGGCGGCCGTCCGGTCGACGAGGCCGGGCAGGTTCTGCCGCAGCGTGGCGGGATCGGCGCCTTCGAGGGCCTGCCAGCTTCGGGCGAGGGCGGGATAGAGTTTGCCGAGGGTGCCGACCGGGTCGGCGGCGCGCGCGGCCCGGTAGCGGGCGACGGCGGCGGCGGCGTTGGCGAGGAAGCGCTGGCCGTCAGAGGCGGTGGTGGCGGCGTAGTGGGCAAGCGCGGCGTCCTGGGCGCGGTCCGGCTGATGCAGCAGCGCGGTGATCGCCGGCGCATCCTTGCTGACGAAGGCATCGGCCTCGTCGAAGCGCCGGGTACCCTCCTCGGGGCCATAGGCGGCGATGAAGGTGTTTCGGTCCGGCGGCGGGCCCTGGAGCGTGCCGGCGAGCGGCATGTCGGCGAGGCGCTGCTGCAGCCCGGCGATATCGGCCTGGGCGGCGGCCTGCTTCTGGGTCTGGTTCGTTTGCCAGTCGAGGGCGAGCTGCCGGCGCTGCGCCGGGGTGAGGGTGTCGACGCTGGGATCAACCGGCCCTTCGTCCATCATGAGCGGCAGGACGGCCCGGTCCTCGGGCGAGAGCGTCATCCCGAGTTCGGCGAGGCCCCGGCCGGAGGGATCGTCGCCATGGCGGCCCTGCCAGCCGGCGGTCTGCAGGGCCTGCTGCGTCGCCGTCCACTGCGTCGCACGGACCGCCGGCGGCACGCTCGACTGGTTGGCCTGCTGCGCCTTCAGCACGCCGAGGGCGGAGGGCAGCAGGCCCGGGCTGACGCGCACCTGGTCGGCCATGGCGGCGGCCGACTGGCCGAAGGCGGCCTGCTCATAGGCGCCGCGTCCCTCGAATTCCATGCGGGCGGCGGCGAGGGAGGTGCGGTCGCGGTCGAGGGTGAGCAGGCCGGCATAGGTCTGGCGGTTGGCGGGCGAGACGGTCTTGAGGAACGCATCGTCCGCCTGGGCGCGGCCGGCCATGACGGCGTCATGGAAGCCGGTCGCCTCGGGCGCCATGCCGGCCCGGGCCTGCTGCAGGGCCTGGTCCTGGGCGAGGGTGTGGCGCTGGAAGGCGACCTGGTCGTCGAAATCGGCCTGCTGCTTCTGGCGCGCCAGCCAGCGGGCGGCGACGTCGCCGACGGTCTGGCCGAGCTGCTGCAGCGCCTTGGCGGCGTCGTCATAGGCCTGGATCTGCGGCGCGGCGGGCACGGCAAGGCCCTCCTGCGCCACGTAATCGGGAAAGCGGGGCAAGGCTTGCTCCAAACAAAAGCCCGCCGGTGAGGGCGGGCCGGGTGGGTTCGGGAGCGGGCCGGGCAGTCAGTGCGGATCGGGATCGGGACAGGGGGCGACGCCGGACCTGTGGGCGCGCGGGCCATGCCCGCGCGAAGACGACGAAGGCGTCCGAAAATGCAAAACGCCCGAAGCAAAGCTCCGGGCGCCAGATGTCGTCATGCTTTCTTATCCCACGGGCTGCGGGACGACGTCAAGATTTGTTCTCTATTTGTTCTTGTTTTTCGTGCCGCGCTGATCCAACCGCGCTGCCGTGATCGCGCCATCCCGGCACTTGACATCCGGCAGGGAGCGGAAATAGTCAGATGTCAGACCAATTCGTCTCGCTGAGATACGTCCTTGCGCACCGCCGTTCCCGGACTCTCGCCGTTGCCATCCGCCGACAGGGCGGATGACGTGATGCGCGCGATCGCCGGCTTCATCGCAAGCTCGGGCATCCGGCCCGGCGATCGCCTGCCGACCGAACGGCAATTGATGGAGACGCTCGCCGTCGGCCGCTCCACCGTGCGCGAGGTGATCCGCAAGCTCCAGGCGCTCGGCGTGGTGGAATCGCGCAAGGGCAGCGGCACCTATCTGCTCAAGGCGACGTCGGCCGACGCCATCCACATGCCGCTGGTGATCGACACCGCGCTGCTGCGCGACCGCCTGCTGCAGACGCTCGACGTCCGGCGCGGGCTCGAAAGCGAGGCCAGCGCTCTTGCGGCCCTGCGCGCGACACCCGACGACATCGCTGCCATCGAGGCGAAGCTCGATGCGATGGAGGCCGTCCATCACGAGAAGGGGACCGCCGGCCTGGAAGACCTCGCTTTCCACCTCGCCATCTACGACGCCAGCCACAACCCGCTGTTCGGCCAGCTGCTCGAGCAGATGCGCGGCGCCTTCGAGAGTTTCTTTGAAAAGCCCTTCGACCGGCCCGATTTCGCGCGCCGGTCCTTTCCCTTTCATCGCGAGCTGTTCGACGCCATCGCCCGGCACGATCCGGACACGGCGCGGCAGAAGACGCTCGCGATCCTGCAGATTGTCGAAGAAGACATAAAGGACATGTCCCGATGAACGAAGCATTCGACGACTACGCACATGCGAGCCTGGTCGTCGCGCATGACGGCGACCATGCCTTCGACGCCGTGGTGCCGCCGATCGTGCAGTCCTCCCTCTTCACCTTCCGGACCTTCGAGGAAATGGCGGCGACCTATCGCGGCGAGAAGTCCCGCCCGGTCTATTCGCGCACCACCAATCCGACGACCCGCGCCTTCGAGCAGAAGATCGCCGAACTCGAATGCACCGAGGATGCCATCGGCTTCGCCAGCGGCATGGGGGCGATTTCCTCCACCGTGCTCGCCTTCGTCGAGCCGGGGGACCGCATCGTCTGCGTGGAGCATGTCTATCCGGACGCCTATCGCCTGTTCGAGACGCTGCTGAAGCGCTGGAACGTCGACACCGTCTATGTCGACGGCAAGGATCACGATGCGGTCGCCAGGGCCCTGCCGGGCGCGCGGCTCTTCTACATGGAGAGCCCGACGAGCTGGATGATGGAGGCGCACGACGTCCGTGCGCTGGCGGCGCTCGCCAGGGGCCATGGCGTCATCACCGTGATCGACAACAGCTGCGCCTCGCCGGTGTTCCAGCAGCCGATACGCCTCGGCGTCGACCTCGTCGTGCATTCGGCATCGAAATATATCAGCGGGCACAGCGACGTGGTTGCCGGCGTGGCGGCGGGCCGGCGCGAATTGATCGACGTCGTCCGCAAGACCATCACGCCCTATCTCGGCGCCAAGCTGGCGCCCTTCGAGGCCTGGCTGCTGCTGCGCGGCCTGCGCACCCTGCCGACCCGCATGAAGGCGCATGAGGCCTCGTGCCTGACGATCGCCCGCCGGCTGAAGGAATTGGCGGTGGTGACAGCCGTCTACCATCCGGGGCTCGGCAACCAGCTTCCGCCCGGCATGAGCGGGACGTCGGGCCTGTTCTCCTTCGCCTTCGACGAAAGCATCGATATTCCCGCCTTCTGCAACGCGCTGCGCCTCTTCAAGCTCGGCGTCAGCTGGGGCGGGCATGAGAGCCTGGTGGTGCCGGCTCTCGTCTCGCGGGCGCAGAATGCCGGCCCGAACTCGGCGATCGACTTCGGCGTGTCCGAGCGCATCGTCCGTCTTCATGTCGGCCTGGAAGGCGCCGACGTGCTCTGGGCGGATATCGCCCAGGCCATAGGCAAGGCCGGAGGCTAGGACCGCCGGCTCGGGCGGGGTCGAACGGACCCCGCCTTCTAGAGCGTTTTGTGTTTTGACGGCATCGGCAAAACGCAAAGACGCGTCGAAAAACAAAGAGTTGGAGCAAAGCGCCGTTTCTGCCTAAACGCGCTTTGCTCCAGGAAACGCAGATCGTAAAAAAAGAGGGGAGTTCCAATGCTTGGAAAATTGCTGCTGGCCGCCACGGCTTCGCTTGCGGTCACCATCGGCGCAACGGCCGGGCCCGCCTTCGCCGACACCACGCTCAAGCTGACCGAGGTCATCACCAGTCCGGAACGGACCGAAACGCTCAAGCAGATCGTCAAGATGTTCGAGAACGCCAATCCCGGCGTGCATGTCGAGATCACCTCGCTGCCCTGGGGCCAGGCCTTCGAGAAATTCGCCACCATGGTCTCGGCCGGCGATACGCCCGACGTGGTGGAGATGCCGGACCGCTGGCTCTCGCTCTATGCCAACAACGGCATGCTCGAGAGCCTCGAGCCCTATCTCGCCAAATGGGAGCATACCAAGGAGCTGAACGACCGCGCCCTGCAGATGGGACGCACGGTCGCCAACACCGCCTATGGCCTTCCCTACGGCTTCTACCTGCGCGCGCTCTTCTACAACAAGAAGCTCTTTGCCGAGGCCGGCATCGCCGCGCCGCCCAAGACGGTGGACGATTTCGTCGAGGACGCCAAGAAGGTGTCGGCGCTCCCCGGCAAATATGGCTACTGCCTGCGCGGCGGCCCCGGCGGGCTCAATGGCTGGATGATGTTCGGCGCCACCATGACCGGCGACGCCACCTTCTTCAGGCCCGACGGCACCTCGACCATGGAGGATGCCGGCTGGGTCAAGGGCATCACCATCCTCACCGATCTCTACAAGAACGGCTATGCGCCCAAGGACAGCGTCAACTGGGGCTATAACGAGATCGTCTCCGGCTTCTATTCCGGCACCTGCGCCATGCTCGACCAGGACCAGGATGCGCTGATCGGCATCGCCGGCCGGATGAACAAGGACGATTACGACGTCGTGCCGATGCCGAAGGGTCCCGCCGGCAAGGCCTTCCCGACCATCGGATACGCGACCTGGTCGATGTTCTCCAATTCGGCCAACAAGGACCTCGCCTGGAAGCTGATCGCCACGCTCGACGGCCCGGAGGGCAATCTCGCCTGGAGCAAGAAGAACGGCACGCTGCCGATCTACAAATCGGCCGAGAGCGACCCGTTCTATGCCGATCCGAAGTTCAAGGGCTGGTTCGCCGAACTGGGCGATCCCGACGTCGTTCCCCTGCTGATGCCGATGTATCTCAAGGAATTCGGCGTCTTCGCCGATTCGATCGCGGTGAAGACCACGCAGCAGGCCCTGCTCGGCCAGCTTTCGCCGGGCGACCTCGCCAAGCAATGGGCCGCCTATCTGACGAAGGCGCAGAAGAAGTTCCTGGCCAAGAAATAGCGCCGACGGAAAGCGCCCGGCTTGCCGATCGAAGCGTCGGCGCCGGGCAATCCGGCCGGTCTTGGGACCGGCCCCCCTTTTTCAACGGACGACCGCATGGCTCTGGCCGACACCGCCTATCGATCCCAGCGAAGGGGGCGCCGCTTCAGGCTGGCGGTCGAGCCCTGGCTCTATGCCGCTCCCTCGATCATCCTCATCGCCGCCATCATGCTGGTGCCCCTCGCCATCGGCATGTCCTATGCCTTCCGCGACATCCAGCTTCTCGATCCCGCCAGCGGCGACTATATCGGCCTCGATCATTTCACCGATCTGTGGGACGATCCCAATTTCTGGAACGCCCTGTCCAATACGATCTGGTGGACGGTGCTGTCGGTGGCATTCCAGTTCTTCCTGGGCCTGATCCTCGCTCTGCTGCTCAACCGTCCCTTTCCGGGGCGTTCGGCGGTCCAGGCGCTGGTGTTCCTGCCGTGGGCGGTGCCGAGCTTCCTCTCCGGCCTCAACTGGGCCTGGATGCTCAATCCCGTCGTCGGCCCGGTCCCGCACTGGCTGGTGTCGCTCGGGCTGATGTCGACGCCGGACAACATCCTGTCCAGTCCCACCCATGCGCTGTGGGGGCCGATCATCGCCAATGTCTGGTGGGGCTTTCCCTTCTTCGCCATCATGCTGCTGGCGGCCCTGCAGTCGATCCCGCAGGACATCTACGAAGCGGCGGAGATCGACGGGGCGGGGCCGATCCAGCGCTTCTTCTCGATCACCGTGCCGTTCCTCGCCCCCACCGTCGCCATCACGGTGCTGCTGCGGGCGGTCTGGATCGCCAATGCCGCCGACCTGATCGTGGTGATGACCCGGGGCGGGCCGGCCGACTCGACCCAGATCCTGGCGAGCTACGTCTTTCTGCAGGCGTTCCAGCATCTCGATTTCGGCTATGCCTCGGCCATCGCCCTGGTGCTGCTGGTGCTGATGCTCCTCTATGCCGGCACGCTCATCGCGCTCCGGCAATTCCTGATCCGGAAGGGGTAAGCCATGGCCATGCGCCGCTCCACACGCCGTCTCGCCTATTGGACCTTCCACTACGCGCTGGTGGCGTTCTTCCTCCTCATCGCCCTGTTCCCGCTGTTCTGGATCTTCAAGGTCTCGGTCACGCCGAACGACCTCCTCTACACCGAAGGCGTGCGCCTCTGGCCCTCGCGCATCGGCTTCGACCATTACGCCTCGGTGATCGGCCACACCGATTTTCCCGTCTATTTCGAGAACAGCGTGATCGTCGCCACCACGACGGCGATCCTCACCACGCTGATTTCGGCAGCGGCCGGCTACAGCTTCTCGCGCTTCGTCTATCGCGGCAAGTTCTGGATCATCGGCCTGATGCTGATCACCCAGATGTTTCCGCTGGTGATGATCATCGCGCCGATCTTCAAGCTGTTCGCGCCGTTCCACCTCAACAACAGCCTGACGGGCCTCGTCATCATCTACACCACCTACAACGTGCCCTTCGCCGCCTTCCTGATGCAATCCTTCTTCGACGGCATTCCCAAGGACCTGGAGGAGGCGGCGATGATCGACGGCGCCACGCGTTTCGGCGCCCTGCGCCAGATCATCCTGCCGCTGACCCTGCCGGGCATCGCCGCCACGCTCGGCTTCGTGTTCACGGCGGCCTGGAGCGAGCTGCTCTTCGCCCTGATGCTGAATTCGAAGGACAGCGTCGTCACCTTCCCGGTGGGGCTGCTCAACTTCGTCTCGAAATTCTCCGTCGATTTCGGGCAGATGATGGCCGCCGCCGTGCTGGCGCTCATCCCGGTCTGCCTCTTCTTCTTCCTGATCCAGCGCTATCTGGTCCAGGGATTGACGGCCGGCGCCGTGAAAGGCTGAAAGGAACCACGATGGCAACGATCGACATCAGGGCCGTCCGCAAGAATTACGGCGCCGTACCCATCCTCAAGGGCATCGACCTGTCCATCGCCTCGGGCGAGTTCGTCGTGCTGGTCGGCCCTTCCGGCTGCGGCAAGTCGACCCTGCTGCGCCTGGTCGCCGGGCTCGAAGACACGTCCGAAGGCGAAATCCTGATCGACGGCGCGACGGTCAACGACCTGCCGCCCAAGGACCGCGACATCGCCATGGTGTTCCAATCCTATGCGCTCTATCCGCATATGAGCGTGCGCGACAATATGAGCTACAGCCTCAAGCTCAGGCGCAAGACGCGCGATTTCATCGCCGACGCGGTGTCGCGCGCCGGCAGCAAGCTCGGCCTCGACGCGCTTCAGCACCGCAAGCCCCGGCAGCTCTCGGGCGGACAGCGCCAGCGCGTGGCAATGGGGCGGGCGATCGTGCGCCAGCCCAAGGCCTTCCTGTTCGACGAGCCGCTTTCCAATCTCGATGCACGCCTGCGCGAGCAGATGCGCTTCGAGATCCGCAAGCTTCACCGCGACCTCGGCGCGACCTCGGTCTATGTGACGCATGACCAGATCGAGGCGATGACGATGGCCGACCGCATCGTCGCCATGCAAAGCGGGGTGATCCAGCAGGTCGGCTCGCCGCTGGAACTCTATGACGATCCCGCCAACATGTTCGTCGCCGGGTTCATCGGCTCTCCCGCCATGAACTTCCTCGAGGCGGAAGCGCAGGCCGGGGAGGGCGGCGTCACCCTCAGCGTCGGCTCCACGCCGGTGGCGATTCTGCCGGGGCAGGTGCTGCCCGCCAAGGTGATCGTCGGCATCCGCCCGGAACGGGTCGTGCTCTCGGGGCAGGGCACGGTGCCCATGCGCGTCGACCTCGTCGAGCCGACGGGGCTCGGCACGGTGGTCCATCTCGAACTCGGCGGGCAATCCCTCAAGCTGTTCACCACCGACCGGCCCGTGCTCGTGCCGGGCGAGACGGTGACGCTCGCGATCGCGCCCGAGGACCTGCGCCTGTTCGACCCGGCGAGCGGCGCCCGCATCCGGGGCGCTTAAATCGATCGCGATTGCATCGGAGCGCGATTTCCTCTCCGGCTTGTTGTTCCCACGCCTTTTCTCCGGCGGCCTTGCCGAAGGGCGGGGCCGGACGACGCGTTCGTCCCGGCCCGACATATGTCCGGGCTGCAACGCTGCGTCCCGCCTCGCGCGGGGACGCCGGGCCTCGCCATGGCTCCGCCCTGCCGCTACTATCGGACAACCGCCGCGTCGGCGCACCTTGTTCCCGGCGCCTTCCCTCGCGGGAAGGCCTTCATCCATTCCTTTGCGAGATTTCATGTCGGATATTGCCTCGACCGATCATGCCCTGGCGGCGCCGGCGACGCCTGCCTGGATTACCCTGCTGCTGGCGACCGCCTGCGGTCTCATCGTCGCCAATCTCTATTACGCCCAGCCCCTGATCGGCCTGATCAGCGCGGATCTCGGCATGACGCCGGGAGCCGCCGGCCTGATCGTCACCATGACCCAGATCGGCTACGGCACCGGCCTGCTCCTGCTGGTGCCGCTGGGCGACCTCGTCGAGAATCGCAAGCTGGTGCTGTGCGTCATGTCGGTGGCGACGATCGCGCTCGTCGGCCTGCTGCTCGCCCGCAACAGCGTCCAGTTCCTGGCCTGCGCGCTGTGTATCGGCCTCGGCTCGGTGGCGGTGCAGATCCTGGTGCCCTATGCCGCCCATCTGGCACCGGAAGCCACGCGCGGCCGCGTGGTCGGCAACGTCATGAGCGGGCTGATGGTGGGCATCATGCTCGCCCGTCCGGTCTCGAGCCTGATCACCTATGTCTCGTCCTGGCACGTGGTGTTCGCCCTCTCGATCGCCGTGATGATCGCGCTCGGCATCGTGCTGGCGCGGGCCCTGCCGGCGCGCCAGCCGGCGCCGGGGCCGAGCTATGGCGGCTTGCTGCGGTCGATGGTGCATCTGGTCAGGACGACGCCGGTGCTGCGCCGCCGGGCGCTCTACCAGGCCTGCATGTTCGGCGCCTTCAGCCTCTACTGGACGACGTCGCCGCTCTGGCTGGCGAGCCCGACCTTCGGCCTGTCGCAGTCCGGTATCGCCTGGGTGGCGCTGGCCGGGGTTGCCGGGGCGATCTCGGCGCCGCTCGCGGGCCGCATCGCCGATCGCGGCTGGAGCCGCCCGGCCTCGGGCATCGCCATGGCACTGGCGGCCATCGCCTTCCTGCTGACCCATATCGCGACGCCGGGCTCGACCCTGTCGCTCGCCCTCCTCATCGCCGCCGCGGTCGTGCTCGATTTCGGCGTTACCGCCAACCTCGTGCTCGGCCAGCGCATGATCTATGTGCTCGGCGCTGAATATCGCAGCCGCCTCAACGGGCTCTACATGGCGACGTTCTTCGTCGGCGGGGCGATGGGCTCCGCCGTCGGGGCCTGGGCCTTTGCGCATGGCGGCTGGACGATGGCCTCATGGATCGGCTTCGCCCTGCCGGTGATGGCGCTGCTCTATTTCACCACGGAGCGCAGGCCGGCCTGAACGGGGGCGGCTTCAATCGTCGTTCTCGGCGTTGAGCTCTTCCGGCCGCATGCCGGGGGTGCGCTGGCCGGCCCGCAGCCTCAGGCCCGGACCGTTGCCGTCGTCGTCGAGGAAGGTGATGCCCGCCTCCTCGAAGACGCGCCGGATCGCGGCGAGATCCTGATTCTGGGGCTCGCTGCCCTTGTTTTCGAATTCGGCGATGACGCTGCGCGGCACGCCGGACTTCTTGACGAGACCGGCGATGTCGAGCGCCAGCAGGGCGCGGGAGGCGCGGCAGAGGGCAGGGGACATGATCATGGAAGGGCGCCTTACGCTTTCGATATCCCGGCGAGCGTAACACGCCCCGCCGCCGATTTCAGCGCCGCCGCACCGAAACGGTTGACAATCCCTTGCCCTGTCCGGCGGGGGGCGTTTTCGTCTATGGTCGGAGGATACGCCGATTCCGCATGCGCAACTGCCGGGAGTTTCCGATGACCGCGAGTTCCTTCAACCAGCCGCTCGGCGGCAACGACATGCCGCGCTTCGGCGGCCCGGCGACGATGATGCGGCTCCCGGTGCAGGCGACGTCGGCGGGGCTGGATGCCTGCTTCGTCGGCATCCCCCTGGATATCGGGACGTCGAATCGCCCCGGCACGCGTTTCGGGCCGCGGCAGATCCGCACCGAATCCTGCATGATCCGCCCCTACAACATGGCGACCCGCGCGGCTCCCTTCGACAGCCTCCAGGTCGCCGATATCGGCGACGTCGCCATCGACACCTTCAACCTGCCCAAATGCGTGGACATCATCACCGACGCCTATCGGGCGATCATCGCGGAGGGCTGCCGGCCGCTCACGCTGGGCGGCGACCATACGCTGACCTTCCCGATCCTGCGGGCGATGGCCGAGAAATACGGGCCGGTCGGGCTCGTCCATGTCGATGCCCACGCCGATATCAACGAGCACATGTTCGGCGAAGCCATCGCCCACGGCACGCCGTTCCGCCGCGCGGTTGAAGCCGGCGTGCTGGACACCAGGCGCTGCGTCCAGATCGGCCTGCGCGGCACCGGCTACGCCGCCGACGATTTCGACTGGCCGCGCCGGCAGGGCTTCCGTGTCGTCCAGGCCGAGGAATGCTGGCACAAGTCGCTCTCGCCGCTGATGGAGGAGGTGCGTGCGCAGATGGGCGAGGGGCCGGTCTATCTCAGCTACGACATCGACAGCCTGGATCCGGGCATCGCCCCCGGCACCGGGACGCCGGAAATCGGCGGTCTCACCACCATCCAGGCCCTGGAGATCATCCGCGGCTGCTGGGGCCTCGACCTCGTCGGCTGCGATCTCGTCGAGGTCTCGCCGCCCTACGATCCCTCGGGCAACACGGCGATCACCGCGGCCAATCTCCTGTTCGAGATGCTCTGCGTCCTGCCCGGCGTGAGGCGGCGCTAGGCAGCGATCCCGCGAACAATTTCGAGCGGGACCGCTGACGATCCGTCGCCGGCCTGCTAGAGCGGTGCCGGACTTCAACCACGAGGATAGATCCATGATCAAGCGTCTCAATCCCGGCAAGCGTTTCTGCCAGGCCGTCATCGTCAACGGCATCGTCACCACGGCCGGCATCACCGCCCGCGACACCAGCGTGGGCACGGCGGCGCAGACCGCCGATATCCTCGCCCAGATCGACGCTCTTCTCGCCGAGGCCGGCACGTCGAAGTCGAACCTGCTCAGCACCAGCATCTGGCTGCGCGACATCTCGCATTTCGACCAGTTGAACCAGGTCTGGGACAAGTGGGTCGATAGGGACAACCTCCCCGTCCGCGCCACGGTGGAGGCGCGCCTCGCCGCCCCGGACCTGCTGGTCGAGATCCAGGTCACCGCGGCCGTCTGATCTTCGCGATCATTCCCGCCGTGCCGGCAGGGACCGGCGCGGCGGAACGTCCGTTTCCTCGTCCCGCGCGATTCCCGCCACGAGATGGTCGGCCAGGAGAGCCGCCGCCCTGGAAAGTTCCGGGGCGCGATGCAGGCGGATATCGGCGGCGGGGAGGGCCGGCATGCCTTCGCGTTCCGATAGAGCGCGCAGGCTCGCCGGAAACGTGCCGGCCTTGACGACCGTCACGGCGAGGCCCTGGGCCGCGACCGCCTCCACGGCGGCGAGGCTGTGGCTGACGAAGGCGAGGCGCCATGGGCGGCCCGCCGCGTCGAGGGCTTCCATCGCCCATTTGCGAAACAGACATCCCTGGGGGTAGAGCGCGACGGGAAGCGGATCGAGATCCTCCGTCGCATGCGCGGCGCCGGCCGCCCAGACGGCCTGCTCGCGCCGCAGAAGCGTCCCTCCGCCATTGCCGGCCGGATGCATGGCGACGACCAGGTCGAAGGCCTCGCCGAGGCGCGCCGGCATGCCCGCGGTCAGCCCGGTTTCCATCTCGACCTCGATGCGCGGATAGAGCCCCAGGAAGCGCGCGAGCAGGCTTGGCAGGATATGGGTGCCGTAATCGTCCATGACGCCGATGCGCACCCGGCCCTCGATGCGATGCTCCCTCAGGCGGCCCACGGCCTCCTCCCCGAGCACCAGGATGCGGCGGGCATAACCGAGCAGGCGCTCGCCGGCGGCGGTGAGATCGACATGGGTCGTGCTGCGGTGGAAGAGGTCCGTCTCCAGGCGCTCTTCCAGGCGCTTGATCTGCATGCTCACCGCCGACTGGGTACGGTTGAGCAGCGCGGCGGCGCGGGTGAAGGAGCGGTTGTCCGCAACGGCGACGAACGCCTTGAGGAGATCGGGGTCAAGAACCGGCATGGTCATCACCAATCATGATGATGGAGATCACCAAAAGTCGATTCCTTTATGTGCGGCGGTGCCTACGCTTCGTCCATTGGCCAGCGGAGACACGGCATTGACGGAAATATGGGGTGTCCTGGCGGCGATCCTGTCGAGCGGCATCGGCGGCACCGCCGTCGCGGCGACGCGGTCGGTTGCCGGGCGGGTCGATCCGCTGACGCTGGGTGCATTCCGCTTCGGCGTGGGGTTCGTTTTCCTGCTGCCCGTCGCGCTCCTGCAGCCGGGGCGCTGGCCGGCAGGCCGCGACCTTCCCCGCATTGCGGGGCTGGGAATCCTGTTCTTCGGAGTGTTTCCGGTGCTCTTCAACGCGTCCCTGGTATTCACCACCGCGGCGCGGGGGGCGCTGGCGCTGTCCACCCTGCCGCTCCTGACCTTGCTCGCCGGTGCGGTCCTGAAGGTCGAGCCGATGACCGCCCGCAAGACAGGGGGCGTGCTCATCGCTATGGTCGGCGTGGCCCTCGCCTTGCTGTCCGGCCTCGACGCCGCTCCCGCCGGCGCCTGGCGCGGCGATCTCCTGATGATCGGCGCCGCCTTCTGCATGGCGCTCTACACGGTGTGGTCGCGCCCGTTCATCGGGCGTTGGGGGGCCATTCGCTTCACCACCATGGCCATGGGGATCGGCGCGCTGGGCCTGGCTGTCATCGCCGCGCTGCGCGGCGGTTTCGCCGCCGCTGCGGGCTTCGGCGCCGCGCAATGGCTGGCCGTCGCCTATCTCGGTATCGTCGGCAGCGCGTTCGTCTTCATCCTCTGGTCCTTCGCGCTCACCCGCACGACGCCGACGCGCGTCGCCATTTCGGTCGCCGTCAATCCGATCACCGCCTCGGTCGCCGGGGCGCTGTTGCTGGGCGAGCCCCTGCGCTGGAACATCGTAGCCGGGCTGGTCGCCGTCATGGCCGGCATCGGCCTCGCCACGGCCGCTCCGCGTGAGGGCAGGGGGCGGCGGAGCCGTCCCGACCCTTCAGGCTAACGGGACAGATCGCTCTCGGTGCCGAGCACGACGCCGCTGCCGAGCTGATAATTGTAACCGGCATGGGCGCCGAAGGTCCCGCCGCTGGCACCGAACGACGGGGTTGCGCTGGAAGGCGGTTCGTTGCTCCATTGCGAGTCGGAGCGGGCATAGCCCCCGTGCACACCGGCATAGAAGCCGCTCCAGTCATGCGGGCCGGCGGCGGCCTTCTTCTCCGGCGCCGGCAGCAGCGGCTTGTCGGCCGCATGAGCCGGCATGCCCGCCAGGCACAACAGCGCCGCGAAGAGGCTGGGAACGCGCGTCATGACTTCGCCTCCGCAAGATATCGGACGACACCGGCAAGACGCGACATCACCAGACAAATGCGACTGAATGAAGATCGGCCTGCGGTAGCGCTTGCTGCCCCGGCGATACCGAAAAGGTATGGGCGGAGCGCGAAGTCAGCATTGGCTTATATCGAGACGGGCGGTTACGGCTTGACCGTCGCATCCGTCCGGTCGTTTCCCGATGTTTTCCACCTTCATGGTCGTCCTTCCGATCTTCGCCTTGATCCTGGCGGGCTTCCTCGTGCGCCGGCTCGGCGTGCTCGGGCCCGCCGCGACGACGGAACTCAACCGTTTCGTCGTCTATCTGGCGCTGCCGGCGCTGCTCTTCGACATCATCGCCCATACCCGTTGGGCCGATGTCTGGCAGCCCGGCTTCATCGGCGCCTTCGGCCTCAGCAGTTTCGCCGTCTTCGCCCTGACCGTCGCGGCCCGCCGGCGCGGGCCCCGTCATCTCGCCGATGCGGCGATCGACGGCCTCAATGCCGGCTATGCCAATACGGGGTTCATCGGCTTCCCGCTGGTGCTGGTGGCGCTCGGCCGCGAGGCGCTGGCCCCCGCGGCCGTCGCCACCATCATCACCGTCTGCGTCCTGTTCGCCGTTGCGATCGTCCTGATCGAAACGGGCCTGCAGACCGAGAAGCGGCGCGGCCGCCTCGCGATGAAGGTCGCACGATCGCTCGCACGCAACCCTCTGCTCGTCGCGCCGCTTCTCGGGGCACTCGTCCCGATCTGCGGGCTGGCAGTGCCGGATCCGGTCGAGGCCTTCCTGAAGCTGCTGGGCGGCGCGGCCGCGCCTTGCGCACTCGTCACGCTCGGCCTGTTCCTCGCCCAGAAGCGCGCGCAGAGCGCGCCAGACACGGGATCGACGGCGGCGCTGGTCGGGCTGAAGCTGGTGCTGCAGCCGGTCCTCGCCTGGGGACTCGCGACCTTCGTCTTCGGGCTGTCGCCGCTTTTGACCCACACCGCCGTGCTGCTGGCCGCCCTGCCGACGGGGACCGGCCCCTTCATGCTCGCGGAGTTCTACCGGCGCGAGGCGCAGGTGACGTCGCGCGTCATCCTCGCCTCCACCGTCGTCTCGATCCTCACGGTTTCCGGCTATCTCGCCTGGGCAGGGTGAGGGACCTGGGGGGGAAGGCACAGGTCGGCTCGCGAGCCCGCGGTCAAATTCGGCGCCGTGTGAACCAGCCGCCCCAGAACAGGCTGGAGAAGAACAGGTCCGGCCGCTCGAAGCCGGCGCCCGCGAGCAGGCGGGCCACGTCCTCGTCGGATTGCGGAGGATCCGCGCCCTGCAGGATCCTGCCCAGCCTGGCTTCGATCTCGCTCCCGTCGCTGCCATGCATGCGCCAGCGTTCGCCCCAGGCGGCGAGGAACAGCGGCTTGCCGGCATAGGAGTGCCGATTGCCGGCGAGGATGAGCGGCGCACCCGGCTTGAGCCGCGCGGCGAGCGCCGCGAGGATCGCCTGCTTGGCCTCGTCGCCGGGCAGGTGATGCAGCACGCCGACGAGCGTCGCGGCATCGAAGCGCCAGTCCGCCGGCAGGTCATGGACATGGCCGAGCACGGAGGTCGTGCGCTTCGCCAGGCCGGCCTGTTCGACGGCCGCCGCCGCGAGATCCAGCATCGGCCTGGAAGGATCGACGGCGGTGAAGTGCCAGCCCGCTTCGAGCCGCCCGGCCGTGACGATCTCCTGCGCCGTGCCGCCGGCCCCGGCCACCAGGATGTCGGCTCGACCTCCCGAGCCGAGCGAGGCGGCCAGCAGGCAGGCGGCCAGTTCATGGCAGGCGTCGTAGCCGGCGAGGGCGATCCGGCTCTGGACAGCGTACTCGCCGGCCCGCGAGGCGTCGAATTTGCGCGTTGCGCCGTCATCGCTCGTGGTCATGCCGGGGGCTCCCTTTCGAAGCCCTTGTGGCCCATGCCCGGCACGCGATGAAGGTCGGTCTTTATGCTGGTATCGGGAGTGACAGCCTGCGTCAGGGTTTGGCGAAGCTTTCGTCGAGCCACTGGCGCATCAGCGCATAGGAGCGCGCCGCAACCTCCGCGTTGTAGCGGCAGGGACCGGTCGCGCTGGTTGCCTCGGTCTCGGTGAAGCAATGGACGGCATGGCCCATGACGGCGAACTGCCAGTCCGCCGGGCTCATCCGCATCTCCTCCGTGAACTTGCCGGCATCCGGCATCGTCAGCGGGTCGTCGGCTCCGTTCATCGCCAGCACGCGCGCCTTGATCTGCTTGGCCAGTTCGGGCCGATCGGTTCCGAGCTGGCCGTGGAACGAAATGACCGCCTTGACGTCGGCCCCGCTCCGCGCGAGGTCGAGCACCGCGCCGCCGCCGAAGCAGAAGCCGATGGCGGCGAGGCGGGCCGTATCGATGGGCGCATCCCCGGCCTGCGCCTTGAGTTGAGCGAGCGCATAGTCGATGCGCTTGCGCATCAGCGACCGGTCGGCGAGGAGCGGCGATACCGCCGCCTTCGCCTGGGCGTCGGAAGCCGGACGCACCGTGGCGCCATACATGTCGGTCAGCAGGATCACGTAATCCTTGCCGGCGATCATCTTGGCCTTGTTCACCGCGATATCGGTGAGGCCATACCAGTTCGGCACCATCACCAGGCCGGGACGCCTGGCTTTCGACGCATCGTCGAAGATCAGCATGCTGTGGAAGGCGGTGCCGTCCAGCGTCCAGTCGACAGGCCTGGCGACCATCTCGGCCGATGCGGGGCGGGACGAGAAGGCGAGCCCGCAAAGGGCGAGCAGGCAGATCAGGCGGATCGTTCGCGTGGCAAGTCGCATGGCGGCACCTCGAGCTGGGGATGTCCGAAGGCAGGAATCCGCGCCGGATCCTGCTTCCGCGGATAGGTTCGGCGAGAAGACAGGGCCCTGGCCTTCTCCACGCGGCGGAGGTCGCAATCCTGCGCCGGCTCGTTCCGCCAGCAGCGGCCCGAACCCGCTCCTTGCGGTGAACACCGGAAGGGAAGGAAAATTCGGGCCCTCTTCCGGCCGGCGGAAATATCGGCATATCGTCCGCGGGAAGCGAATGCTTTCCACTCACTTCTTCGCGAGCACCGGACTGCTTCCCCGGCATTCCGTCCTCGCCGCGCCGGCGCTGGAGCGATTGCGGGCGGTTTGGGCCATCTTGTGACTTTCGTGCCACAGACTCCACCGCGAGGAGATGGCATAAGAAGGCGGTATTTGGGGCCTGTGACTGATGAAGATTTTCGCTCTGGCCATCGCCGCCGCGCTGTCCCTCGGCTCGACCGCAGCGCTCGCCGCCGATCTCGCCGCTCCGCCCGCGGAGCCCCAGGCGCCGGTCGTGATGCCCTATACCTGGACTGGCTTCTATGTCGGCGCGCATGCCGGCTACGGCTGGGGACGCGAGCGCGACGACCAGAGCCATCTGTTCTCCCAGACCCCTCCTCCGCCGCCCCCACCGGACAAGCTCGACCTCGAGGGTTTCATCGGCGGTGCCCATGCCGGCTACAATTATCAGGTCGGCCCATTTGTCCTCGGTGCCGAAGGCGATATCGATTATGCCGCGATCACCGCCAGCGGGCCGTTCAGCTATAATGGCGGCACCGTGGTCGGAAATCTCCGGCTGAGGACCGACCTGCAGGGATCGGCCCGGGTGAGGGCCGGTTATGCGATCGACAAGCTCCTGATCTACACTACGGGCGGCGTCGCTTTCGCCAACGCCAAGCTGAGTACGAACGGCGCCGGCCCGAGCAACACGCATGTCGGCTGGACGATCGGCGGCGGCTTCGAATACGCTTTCACCGACAACTGGATCGGCCGTGCCGAGGTCCGCTACTCCGACTTCGAGAAGAAGAATTACGAGACGCTGTACGGCCCGGTGAAATCGGGTTGGAACCAGACCACGACGGAGCTGGGCGTCAGCTACAAATTCTGACCGTTCCTGCGGGACGGGCGTCTCCGGCGCCGCGATATCGTGTGGCCGTTCGATGTGCCCCTGCGGGACGCTTTCCCTTGCTGTTCAAGGAGTTCCGGCGATTTGATATCTCGCCGGATTAAGAAAACGTTCAGCAATCGTTCAGCCTGAAACCCTTAGAACCAACATACGGGTTTTGGGCAGGCTTCGAGAAGCTTCGTCAGGAGTCGATCATGTTACGGAAGATTGTTGCATCGGCGTTGGTTCTGGCCACGATCGCCGGCGCTTCGCTCGCGACGACGGGGAGCGCGGAGGCGCGCTACTGGCACCGCGGCTATGGTGGCTACGGCTACCATCACGGCGGATATGGCGGCAGCCTCGCCGGCGGCCTCGCGGCCGGGCTGGTGGGGGGCGTGCTCCTCGGCGGCGTGCTGGCCTCGCATGACCGCTATTACGACGACGGCCCGGTCTATTACGACGAGCCGCGCCCGATCTATGGCTGCCATATCGAGCGGCGCAGCGTGCCGAACGAATACGATCCCGGCTGGCATGTCGAGCGCATGCGCGTCTGCGACTGAGATTGAGTGCCGGCATCGGCGGCGATATCTCGCCGCCGCGCTGTGACGGACGGTTTCCGACAGTTCCCGTTTTGAGGAGAGGCTCCGCGGCATCGTTGCGGGGCCTCGTGCCTTCTGTGGACCCGGCCGCCATGTCGGGGCGGCGCGAGGCCTATGAAGGATAGAGACTCTCGATTTGCGCGAGGTCGACCAGGTCCTTCTTGCGCTGCAGGACCCTGCGCTCATAGCTCGCCTGGTTCTTGGTGCAGACCAGCGTATGGGGCGAGCCCTGCCGGAGCGTGGTGACGTCGACGTCGTAACGTCCCTCGCGGATCGTGCTCTCCACATGGCTGCGATCGGCCTGCACGGCCTTGTAGCTCCACGTCTGGAGCCTGGGATCGGCGAGGAAGCGGCGGAACAGGCTGCAACGTTCGCAGGAGCATTTTACCGCGCTGGGACGCCTCCAGTCGGCGGGCGGCGCCAAAGGTTCGGCGATCCGGGCGCCGAGATGAAGGGCACAGGCCGTGCGCAGACGCATCATCGCCGCCGAGCTTGCCGACCGGTCCAGCTTCAGGACGACAGGAACCAGCACCTCGTCGAGATCGTATGTCTTGGGCCAGGCGAGAAGAGTATCGACCGCAGCGCCCGCGAGCTTCGAATCGATTTGCGCAAGCGCCGTCACCGCATCCACGACGACGTCCGGTTCGATCGGAGCGGGCCATTGCCAGGACGGTATTGGCGGCTCCTCCGCGGGATCGCCGGGCAAGGCCGCGAGCAGACCGGCCGCTGCCGGCAGAAGATCCGCAGGTGGCAGGTCAAGGCTTCCATCTTCCGCCGCCCGGGCGGCCTGTACCAGCAGGTTGGCCGCGATATCGAGTGCGGACGGCGCGCTTTCCGTGACGATGCGCGTCAGCAACTCGATCCTGCGGCTGCGCGGCAGCCGGCGAACGGCCTGCAGCACGGCTTCGTTGTCGCCCCGCGAGAGCGCGCCGACGGAGACCTCGGCGAGAAAGCGATCGATATGCGCGACGTCGTCGAGCCTGCCGAGCAGGTTCAGCATCGTGGTGGCGTCGCTCGGCCCCTTGGCCGTGCTCCAACTCCGCTTCGGCCAGGTCGCCAGCATGTGCCCGGACAATTCATGTGCGAGCGCCCATGAAGGCGATTGAGGATCGCCGCCGCCGGCTGCCCACTGCTCGGTGAGATCGGCGAGATAGTGCAGGGTGTCCCCCAGGCTTCCCTGGTTGACGATCGCGAGCCGCCGGCTGTTCGGCCAGACCACCAGCGCGGCCTTGCGGTAGCTGCGTTCGAACGAAGCGCCTTCGTTGCCGGTGGCCTCGAAGAAGCTCTGCTTGTCCGGCACGAGGTCGTCGAGGGCGTCGGGCGGCGATACTTCCTCGGGATTGACGGGAAGGACGCCGAGCGCCGGAGCGCTGCCGTCAGGCCGACGCCACTCCGACAGGGTCTCGTGGCTCTCCATGACCTCGATGACGTCGAATTCGTCCTCTTCCGTTTCGTCGTCGTAATGTCGTCCTCGGCTGCGGATGCCGTAGCCGGTATATTCGGCGCTGCCGCTCTCCTCGATGGACAGCACGGCGAGATGCAGATCGCAGTGAGCGGCGCGGGCCGCCGCCAGAAGCGTCGCCGCTCTCGCAGCATCGGCTCCCTTCAGGGCATCGAAGGACAGGCTGGCCGTGGTATAGACGTGTTCGAGCGGGTAGATCAGCTTTGCTGGCGGACCGTCTTCCTCATCGCCCTCGCCCTCATCATCCTCGCCCTCGTCGTCCTCGTCACCATAGGCGTCTTCGTCCGACGGCTCGTCGTCGCGCCGGCGGACCGGGCTTTCGTCCTCGCTCCATCGGCGCAGCAGATCGGCCAGGCTGTCCCGTTCGGCCTCGTGGCTCGGCGGCCTGGGCGCATCGCCGGTACCCTGGCGCAGCAGGTTATAGACGAGGGCGAGCCGGCAGCCCGAGGTCACCGGCAGCAATTCATGCAGGCAATCGGCATAGAAGGCGGCGAAGGCCACTTCGGACGGGTCCTGGCCGTGCGGGTCGAAGCGGATTTCGCGGTCGCGATGGCGAACGACAAGTTCGCCGCCCGTATAGGCCGAGGGGAGCACGATGATGAGCGTCGCGAACATGCCGGGCGCTTTCTCGGTGTCGCGGTGGCTTACGAAAAAGCCGCCTTCATCATAGGCCAGGAGCTTGTAGAGTTCCGGCTTGATCGGGTCGCTCACGCCGAGGCCCGCAGCGACCCGGTCGACGATCTCCTGCAGGCTCCTCGCCCATGCCTTGCCGTGAATGTGGACCTTGCCGGCATCGATCTGCCAGCTCCGGCGTATATCGGTGTCGACCAGGGTCTGGTTGCCTCGGCCGTAAGGAGCCTGCTCGGCCGCGGCGATCAGAGCCTCGAGTTGGATCCTGGGAAACGGCAGCGAGATCGGCCCCACCCCTTCGATTTCCAGACCGGGCGCGAAGATGGTGGCGACGCCGGTGGTGCAGAAATCGCCGGGGCGCTGGACCCCGGCCAGCAACTTCGCCAAGTCGGCGGCAATTGATGACACGCGACAACTCCCTCCATGAGGCCGGCGGCAATCGAAGCCCTCGACGAACCCGGCGGCACGCGAATTGAACCCGGGAGGAGATATGACACGGCCGCGCCGATTCCGTCAGCGGCAGATCGTCGATGCCGCGCGGCCCGCGGTGACGTGGCAAGGCCGCGCCGGAGGCCGTTCGCGATGGCGTGCGGGGATGCATCCTCCGGGGACGAGGCCTATATGCAGAGGCGCGCCGCCCCGATCGGCGCTTCCTCACCTGCGCCGAAGCTGCCATGGCCTTTCACGCCGACCTGCACGTCCATTCGAAATACTCCCGCGCCACCAGCCGGGACCTCGATCTCGAGCATCTCGCCTGGTGGGCGGCGCGCAAGGGCATCGGTGTCGTCGGCACCGGCGACTGCGTGCATCCGGCCTGGCTGGCGGAAATCAAGGATAAGCTCGTTGCGGATGGCGGCGGCCTGTTCCGCCTCAGGCCCGATATCGAGGCGGATGTCTTCCGGACATTGCCGCCCTCCTGCCGCATGCCCGTCCGTTTCATGCTCTCCACGGAAATCTCGACCATCTACAAGAAGGGCGAGAAGACCCGGAAGATCCATCATTTGATCTACGCGCCCGATTTCGCCTCCGCCGACCGGCTGGCGGCGAGCCTGGGGCGGATCGGCAACATCGCCTCCGACGGACGGCCGATCCTCGGACTCGATTCGCGCGACCTGCTCGAGGTCGCGCTGGAATCGGGGCCGCATTCCTATCTCGTGCCGGCCCATATCTGGACGCCGTGGTTCGCCGCCCTCGGCTCGCAGTCGGGCTTCGATTCGATCGGAGACTGCTATGGCGACCTCGCCGAGCACATCTTCGCGGTGGAGACCGGACTTTCCTCCGATCCGGCGATGAACTGGCGGGTGTCCTCGCTCGACCGCTACCGGCTGACGTCCAATTCCGATGCCCATTCGCCCGGCAAGCTCGGCCGCGAAGCGACGCGCTTCTCCTGCGAGCCGGACTATTTCGCCATCCGCAGGGCCCTGGAGACGGGGGAGGGCTATGACGGCACCGTCGAGTTCTTTCCCGAGGAGGGCAAGTACCACATGGATGGCCACCGCGCCTGCGGCGTGCGGCTCGATCCCCGGCAGACCCTGGCGCTCGACGGCCGCTGCCCGGTCTGCGGCTCCCGCGTCACCGTGGGGGTGGCCCACCGCGTCGAGATGCTCGCCGACCGCAGCGAGGCGGATGCCGCGCCGCCGGCGACTGCGGGCGAGGTGTCGAGCCTCGTGCCCCTGCCGGAGATCCTCTCGGAGATTCTCGGCAGCGGCGTCGCCTCCAAGGCGGTCGACCAGGCCTATGCGCGGACCAGCGCCGCGCTCGGCCCGGAGCTTGGCATCCTCGGCACGGTGCCGGTGGAGGAGATCGAACGCGCCGATCCGCTGCTCGGGGAAGCCGTCTCGCGGCTGCGCGCCGGCACGGTGATCCGGCAGGCCGGCTATGACGGCGAATATGGCGTGATCCGCCTGTTCGAGGAGGGCGAGCTCAGCCGCTTCACGCGCGGCGAGCGCCTGTTCGAGGCGCCGGTGCACCGCCGGGTGCGCGCGCCGAAGGCGCCGTCCGGCGAACCGGCCCGGGTGGAGGCAGCCCTGCCGGCGGAGCCCCTTGCGCCGCCGCGGCCCTCCGGACGGTCCGGGCTCCTCGCCGCGCTCGACGACGACCAGGCCCGCGCGGCCGCGATGGTCGACACGGCGCTGGCCGTCGTCGCCGGTCCCGGTTCGGGCAAGACGCGCATGCTCACCCACCGCATCGCGCATCTGGTCGCCGAATGCGGCGTGGCTGCCGCCTCCTGCCTCGCCATCACCTTCACGCGCCGGGCGACGGAGGAATTGCGGGCCCGGCTCGCCCTGCTGCTGCCCGGCGAGGCCGCGGCGGTGGCGGTGCACAGCTTCCATTCCCTCGGGCTTTCGATCCTGCGTGCCCATGGTGCGGCCCTCGGCCTCGATCCCGGCTTCCGCATCGCCGACGAGGCCGAGCGCAAGGCGGCCCTGGCGACGGCGCTGGGCCTCGGCGACACCCGTGCCGCCCGCCTCGTCCGCGCCGTATCGGTGCTCAAGCGCACGGGCGCGGGAGGGGAGCCGGAGGAAATGCAGGCCCTCGCCACGCTCGACCGGCTCGGCCGGGAGCAGGGCTGGCTCGATTTCGACGATCTGGTCGCGCTGCCGGTGAAACTCCTGGAAGAGCATGCCGGGATCGCGGCGCTGTGGCGCGCGCGCTTCGCCCATATCCTCGCCGACGAGTTCCAGGACGTCGACGAGCAGCAATATCGCCTGCTGCGCCTCATCGCCGGTCCGGCGGGCAGGCTCTGCGTCATCGGCGATCCCAACCAGGCGATCTACGGCTTCCGCGGGGCGGACGCGACCTGCTTCGAACGCTTCGCCCGCGACTTCCCCGCCGCGCCGACGGTGCGCCTGGCGCGCAACTACCGCTCGAGCGGCACCATCGTCACCGCGGCTTCGCAACTCGTCGGCATGGCGCCGGACGGCATCACGCGCCCCATGGATGAGCCGATCGTGCTCCATGCCGCCGTCTCGGAGCAGGCGGAGGCCGACTTCGTGGCGAGGACGATCGAGGAGATCCTCGGCGGCCACGACCTGCTGGAGGCCGGCAAGGGGAAGCATCGCGGCCGGGGCGGCCAAGCCTCTCTCGAGCATGCCTCTCTCGACCAAGCCTCTCTCGGCTTTGCCGATTTCGCCGTCCTCTACCGCACGGACATGCAGGCGGCGGCGCTGCGGGACGCCTTCGACCGCGCCGGCATTCCCTACCGGAAGAGCTCGCCGGCGCGCCTGGCCGACCATGCGGGGGTGGAGGCGATCCTCCATCTGCTCGCCGAGCAGGGCGGGGAGGCCGAGGGGCCGGATCTGCCGGCACGCATCGCCGCCACCGCGCAGGCGGCGCGCTCGCGGGAGGAAGCCGGCCCTGCGGTTGCCGAGGCCAGGGCATGGCTCGCGTCGCTCGCGGCTTCGGCGGCCGTCGCGGGCGACGAGGCACGCCTGAGGGAGCAGGTCGCGCTTTCGACCGAGGCCGATTTCTACGATCCGCGTGCCGACCGGGTGCTGCTCGCCACCATGCATGCCGCCAAGGGACTGGAATTCCCGGTGGTCTTCGTCGTCGGCATGGAGGAGGGCCTCATGCCGTTCTCCTGGGGGCCGGCGGAGGAAAGCGGGGAGGCCGGTGCCGAAGAGCGGCGGCTGTTCTATGTCGCCATGACGCGGGCGCGGGACAGGCTGTTCCTCACCCGCGCCGCCGACCGGTTCTGGCGCGGCGCGAGGCGAGCGCTGCCGGCTTCGCCCTTTCTGCGCGACATCGGCGCCGAATTGACCGTGGTCCGCGCCGCGCCGCCGGCAAGGCGCAGGCCCCAGCAGTTCAGCCTGTTCTGAAGCGCCTCGGCCAGACCGGGTACCGTCCCGAGACGATCGAACGCGGCCGCCGGACGCCGCGTTTGACCCTTTGACTCTTCCGTCTTCCCTGCTAGACAGGCCTTCTTGCGCCACGGTGCCGACCCTGTCTCGCCCGTCCGGTGCCGGAAGGGTGGCCGAGTGGTTTAAGGCAGCGGTCTTGAAAACCGCCGTGGGTGCAAGCCCACCGTGAGTTCGAATCTCACCCCTTCCGCCAGTCAGTTCATCGAGACTCTTGATAAGGCGTAGCTATTTCAGCCTAGGCATTGACGGTCCTGACAATTACCTCACCAAGGTCTCGCCGCTAGCGCAACGGGGGGCACGATCTGCTCACTTCGTTGAAGACGGGAGAAGGCCATGCCATTCAGCGACGAAAACCATCCCCTGCGGGAAGCGCAAAATCTCAAGCGTGCCCTGAATGCCGCGGGCGTGGCGCTGTGGTCGTGGACGGTTGAAACCGACGCTTTTGCAATGGACGAGCGAGGTTTTGCTCTTTGGGGCCTGCCGCAAACAAAAAATGTGACGTTCGAGGACCTTTCTTCTCGCATTCATCCCGCGGACCGGGACAGGGTGCGCGCCGCGTTCGCCGCCACGCGGGCCATGGTGGGCGCGTATGAGATCGACTTTCGCATCCTCCTGGATGAAGAAATTCGATGGATTTCATCTCGCGGCCTCGGCAATGACGAAGGGCTGCACAAGGGGCAGATGTCGGGTGTTTTCCTCGACGTGACAGGACGCAAGCAGGCAGAAGAGGGGCACGAGCTTCTTGCCGGTGAGATGAGTCACAGGGTCAAGAATCTCCTGGCCATCGCGACCGGTCTTACGACGATAACCTCGCGCTCGACCACGACCGTCCATGAAATGGCGAAGGAGCTGACGGAACGCCTGGCCGCGCTCGGCAGAGCGCATGACGCTGTCCGCCCGCTGCCGGGCCATCAGGGCCGGGCCGCCTTGCTGGGTGATATCATCTCGTTGGTCCTGGCTCCCTACGACGATTCCGCTGCTTTCAGCGGGCGCGTCCGCGTTGCGGTTCCCCGGATGGGGGTGGGCGAACGTGCCGCCACGACCCTTGCGCTCGTCATGCATGAGCTTGCAACGAATTCGCTGAAATATGGCGCCCTCTCGATTGGTGCGGGTATGCTCGATGTTTCGGGGACGAACAGCGACGGTCACTTGTGCATCGTGTGGACAGAGCGCGGCGGCCCGTCGGTCGAGCCTCCGGCCGGCGAAGGCTATGGCAGCAAGCTGCTTAACCGCATCGTGACCGGCCAGCTTGGCGGTGTCATCAAAACGGACTGGTCCAGTGACGGAATCATTGTGACGCTGACGATCGACTCTGGAAAACTTTCGACTTAGGCCATGCCAGCCGAGAATTTACCCGTCTCGTAGACCCGCGCTGTCACACCGAGATTGGTGGCGTCTCGGGGATCACGGCGTTTGTTCACGTTCGCCTCCGCACTTCAAGACGAGCGAAAGGCATGAGCCTTCGGAGGCCGGCCGAAAGCGCGCTTGAAAGCGTGGCCGAATGCGCTCTGCGACGTGTAGCCGACCTGGCCGGCGATGCTGGCGACCGTGTCGTCTCCACGCGCCACCGCCACCCGAGCGATGGTGAGACGCCACGCGCGCACATAGGCGAGCGGCGGCTGTCCCACCCGGCGCGTGAACGCCGCGGAGAAGGCAGCACGCGACATGCCGGCCACGCCGGCGAGCCGGGCCACCGTCCAAGGCTGCGCGATATCCCCGTGAATGACGCGAAGCACCCGGCCCAGCCGAGGATCCGAGAGAGCGCCAAGCCATCCGATCTCGACCTGCCCGACACTCCCCGCATAGGCGCGGATCGCCTCCACCAGCAACACATCGGCGAGCCGGGCACTTACGATCCCGCTGCCGATGATGTCCCGCTTGGCCTCGTCATCCATCAACCCGAGGATCGTCGAAATCGCGCCGGACGCAGCCGAGGATCGCGGAACGAACAGGAAATCCGGCAGCATGCCGAGCAGGAAATCCGCATGCCCCGGGGCGAAGGTGACGGTTCCCCCGATCGAAACCGTCTCGTCGCCTCCGAGACGTGCCGTATCGCAGCCAGCGCCGTAGAAAGGCTGGCCATCGAGGGGCGGCAGCGCCGGGTCGCTGGCTATCGTATAGGCCGTGCATCCGAGCAGGCAGACATCGCCTGCGCTCAACAGTTGCGGCGGCCGCCCCGGCAGCATCATCCAGCCGGCTCCCCGCACGAGCGCCACGAATTTGAGGCGCTCGAGAGCGGGAAATGCGAGGGCCCATCGTCCCGCGGCTTCCAGCCGGGTGCGGCGGGTCACCCTTGCGCCGAGAACGTTGAGAACATCCGACAGCGGATCAGTCATCACTTTGGACGTTCACGACAAATCCATGGGCGTCTGAGCATAGTTCATCTTGGACCGGGTTGATATGCTCTTGGCTCAGTTCGATGAAGGAGAATGGCATTGGGCATTGAGGGCAAGGTTGTCGCCATCACCGGCGCAAGCAGCGGGATCGGCCAGGCGACGGCGAAGCTGCTTGCAGAGCGCGGGGCTTTTGTCGTGCTCGGGGCCCGGGGCGAGGAAGCGCTCGCGGCGACCGTGGACGACATTACCGCCGCAGGCGGCAAGGCCGCCTATAGGGTGACCGATGTCCGCCACCGGAGCCATCTTGAAGCTCTCGTCGCAGTGGCGATCGAGCGAGGTGGCCGGCTGGACGTCATCGTGAACAATGCGGGGATCGGGCCGATATCCCGTTTCGATGCGTTGCGCGTCGAGGACTGGGACGCCATGATCGACGTCAATCTGCGGGGCACGCTTTACGGCATCGCTGCCGCATTGCCCGTCTTCAAGCGTCAGCAGTCGGGCCACGTCATCAACATCGTCTCGACCGCGGGGATCAAGATCCTCCCGACCATGGGTGTCTATGCGGCGACCAAGAACGCCGTGCGGACCATCAGCGAAGCGTTGAGACAGGAAGCGGGACCACATCTGCGGGTCACCGAGGTTTCGCCGGGGATGACCTCGACCAACTTTGCAAGCTCGATAACCGATCGCGCCGTGAAGGAGGCGATCGGAGAACGCGTTGCCGATATCGGAATCCCGCCGTCTTCGATCGCCCGTGGCGTCGCCTACGCGATCGAGCAGCCTGCCGATGTCGACGTCGGCAGCATCGTCATACGGCCGACAGCCCAAGATTGAACGTCCGATCTCGGGTGACACCCGCCGATTGCCGCACGCCAGCAGGCGGAACAGGAAACCGCCGAAGCCCCGCCGCTGCTCTTGTTCGACCGGGCGGCGTCGGGATGTCAGGTCGCCGCCTTGGAGGGGGGGGACATCGTGATCCGGTTCCGGACGCTGGGACGCTGCTGCATCCGGGCGTACCAGGCACGCAGCGCCTCGCATTCGGCCGGCACGGGGAGGCCGACGAGTTCCGCGAAGATAAGGCCGCCGATGACGGCGATATCGGCCATCGAGAAGGCGTGGCCGGCAATGAAGGGCCGCTGCCGGAGCACGCTGTCGAAGTAGCGCATGCCGCGCACCGCCTTGTCGCGCTGGCGAAGCCCCCATTCGGCGTTCTGGTAGATCTCGACATCGGGGCCCAGACCCGGCGTGGCATGATGGAAATAGACGCTGATGGCATCGAGCAGCTCGATCTCGGCGCGCTTGCTCATCATGTGGATCACGCCCTGTTCGAGAGGCGTCATGCCGGTAAGGAGGTGGTCGCCGTTCAGCGCGTCGAGATATTGGGTGATCGCGGTGCATTCGGCGATCAGCGTCCCATCGTCGAGCTCCAGCACCGGCAGCGTGCCGGAGTAGTTCTTGGCGAGAAACGCAGGCGTCTTGTGTTCGCCCTTCCACAAGTCGATCGAAACGAAACGGACCTGCGATTGCAGCCTCAGCTCTCCGAGAGCGATACGGACGCGAGCCGGATAAGGCCCGGTATGCCAGTCATAGATCGTCATCAGCACTTTTCCAGATCCTCTACCTGCCACTTGATAGGCGTTGTATAGGCCTTCCATTCGGCCGGCACAACCTCTATCTGTCACTTGGTAGGGGCGAGCGGGGATTTGGCAGATGAGTTCGAATGCGAAGGAAGCGATCCTGTCGGCGGCCCGCAATGCCGCGCAGGCGCATGGGTATGGCGGCCTGAATTTCCGCGATCTGGCGGCTGGGGTCGGAATCAAAGCCGCCAGCATCCATTATTACTTCCCGAGCAAGGCCGACCTCGGCGCGGCCGTGGCCAGGCGCTATTGGGAAGACACCGCGGCCGAGTTGGAGAAGATGCTGGCCGAGACGCCGGATCCGCTCGCCTGCCTGCATCGCTATCCCGCGATATTCCGCCGAGCGCTTGAAAACGGCAATCGGATCTGTCTATGCAGCTTCATGTCCGCCGAATATGACGACCTGCCGGAACCGGTGAAGGTGGAAGTGCGGACTTTCGCCGACATCAACGTCGCGTGGCTGGGCAAGGTGCTGATCGCCGCGGACGGGGGGGACGTATCGGCGAGCAAAGCCCGCGCTCTCGCCATTTTTGCCGCCGTGTCCGGCGCCCAACTCCTGGCGCGGAGCCGGGCGGATGTCGGTCTCTTCGACAGCCTGATCGGCAGCTATCGCGATATGGGGCTCCTGCCGGGATGACGGGCAGAACGTCGCCAAAGAGTCGCGTCGACACTCGCTCACTGCAGGGCGAACTCTATTTGGGGCGCGCATTCGCTATGTCAAAGCGGGTGGCGGCATATGGCCGTCTCGGTAAGACTTGGGTGACCTGCGGTTCCACCGCTTGAACGCATGGCTGAAAGCGCTTTCGGACGTATAGCCCACCGAGCGCGCGATCGATGCCACCGGTCTTCCCGTCTCGTCCCGCAGGGCCTGCTCGGCCAGTCGCATGCGCCATTGAGTTAGATAAGCGAGGGGCGCGACGCCGGCGACGGTGCGGAAGCGCCCGGCGAACGTCGTCCGCGACATGGCACAAGCCGCCGCGAGATCTTCAAGGTGCCATGCGCGCGCGGGATCGTCATGCATCAGGCGAATGGCCGGGGCGATGCGCGGGTCGCCCAACGCTCGAAGCCAGCTGGCGCCCATGACGTCGGCCCCGGCGAGGTGAGCGCGCAAGATCTGGATGAAGAGCAACTGCGCGAGTTGGGCGGACGCGAGCTCGGTGCCGGGGAGATCGGACGTCCGCTCCTCTGCAAGGCGGTCAAGCAGCCACCGGAAGGTCACGGCCTGCGGTGAAGCCGCCCGCACATGGATCCAAGGCGGCAGAACGTCGGCCAGCAGCCGTCCGCTTGTGGGATCGAGCAGGACGTGGCCGCCTATATGAGTGAAGTCGCTGCCGTCGCCGAGCTGGACAGTCGCCTTGCCGGCGCTGGAGAACAGCGCCATTCCGTCGACGGGAGGGACCCCCGGCTCGCTCCCCAGCACGAAGGCCCGTGGCGCCGACAGCAGACCCACATCCCCGGTTTCAAATCGGATGGGCGGCTCCCCGTCGAGGGTCACCCAGCAATCACCCTTCACCACCGCAAAGAACTTGATCGTCTTTGGGACGGGAAAGCGAATCGCCCAGGGACCGCCCGCCGTGAATCCGCCGGTGACCAGCGTTTCGGCCCGCGCAAGTCGGAGAATATCGGAGAAGGGATCCACGCTCATTCCGTACTATCGAACAAGCATGGCGGACGCACAAGCATTCTAAGTACGAAGCGCTTTGCCTATCTTGAGGGCCATGCGGGCGCCGGAAGGGCAGGGTTCGATGATATTGAGCAAGCGGCAACTTGGACGTCAGGGCCTCACGGTCGGCGCGATCGGTTTGGGCTGCATGGGCATGAGCCAGTCCTATGGGCCGGCGGACGAGGCTGAATCGATCGCCACGCTTCATCGCGCCATCGAGCTCGGCGGCGATTTCTTCGACACGGCGGAAGGCTATGGCCCCTACACCAACGAGGAGCTTCTGGGGCGCGCCTTCCGCGACCGGCGGGAGAAGGTGATCCTCGCCACCAAGTTCGGCTTTCGCTTCGAGAACGGCCGCCAGCTCGGCGCTGAGACCGACAGCAGCCCCGCCGCCATTCGCCGGGCGGTCGAAGGATCGCTGCGCCGGCTGCAGACCGACCATATCGACCTGCTCTATCAGCACCGCATCGACCGCAAGGTACCGATCGAGGACGTGGCCGGCGCTGTCGGCGAGCTGGTCAAGGAAGGCAAGGTGCGCTTCCTCGGCCTGTCCGAGGTCGGGGCCGCCACGCTGCGCCGCGCCCATGCCGTTCACCCGGTCTCGGTGCTGCAGAGCGAATATTCGCTGTGGGAGCGCAATCTCGAAGCGGACGTGATCCCGGTCCTGCGGGAACTGGGTATTGGGCTCGTGCCGTTCTGCCCGCTCGGGCGCGGCTTCCTGGCCGGCGGGGTGAAGCGGGCGGAGGACTATCCCGAGGGCGATACCCGCCGCATCGACGAGCGCTATCAGGGTGAGAACTACGACGCCAATGTGCGGGCCGCGGAAGCGGTGTTCGACATCGCCCTAGCCAAGGGCGCCAAGCCCGCCCAGATCGCGCTCGCCTGGCTGCTGCACAAGGGCGACGGCATCGTGCCGATCCCCGGCACCAAGCGCCGCGCCTATCTGGAACAGAATGTCGCGGCGGACACCCTCCGGCTGACGCCTGCCGAAATACAGACGCTCGATGAGGCGCTGGCACCGGGCACCGTCTCCGGCAACCGCTACCCGGACTGGGTGATGGCGGGAATCGACCGCTGATCCGCAGGCGGCAACTTTGGAGATCACCATGGCTGACGAACGGGTGCTCGTGACCGGCGGAAGCGGCTTCATCGCGCAGCATTGCATCCTGGCGCTGCTGCAGGCCGGCTATCGCGTGCGGACGACGCTTCGATCATTGTCGCGCGAGGCGGAGGTTCTGAGCAATCTCAGGACCGGCGGCGCCGAGCCGGGCGACCGGCTGTCGTTTATCGCCGCCGATCTCACCGCCGACGATGGATGGGCGGCGGCGGCCGCCGGCTGCGCCTATGTGATCCACGGCGCCTCGCCGACGCCATCCGGCGATCAGGTGCGCGAGGAAGACTGGGTCCGGCCCGCGGTCGACGGCAATCTGCGCGTGCTCCGCGCGGCACGGGATGCGCGCGCGAAGCGCGTGGTGCTCACCTCGGCCTTCGGGGCCATCGGCGTCGGCCACGCCCCGCGAAGCCGCCCCTTCGACGAGACCGACTGGAGCGACCTGAACGGCCGTGTCGCGCCCTATCAGCGGTCGAAGACGCTGGCCGAGCGGGCATCGTGGGACTTCATCGCCCGCGAGGGCGGCGGGCTGGAACTTGCGGCCGTCAACCCCACCACCGTGCTCGGGCCCGCGCTCGGACCTGATTATTCGCACTCGATCCGGCTCATCAAGAACCTGCTGGACGGCCAGCCGGGCTGCCCCAGGATCAACACCTGCGTCGTCGACGTACGCGACGTCGCCGACCTGCACCTGCGTGCGATGACCGACCCGGCCGCCAAGGGCGAGCGCTTCCTCGCCGCGTCGGGCGGGAGCCTGTGGATGGTCGAGATCGCGAAACTGCTGAAGCAGCGTCTGGGGCCGGGCGCGGCCAAGGTTTCGACGCGTGTCCTGCCCAACTGGTTCATCCGCCTCATGGCGCTGGCGAACCCGGCGATGAAGGGCATCGTGCCGCTCCTGGGCGTCGACATGAACGCCAGCGGCGAGAAGGCCAAACGCCTGCTCGGCTGGAAGCCGCGCTCGCGCGAGGAGGCCATCATGGCGACCGCCGAGAGCCTCATCCGCCTCGGCCTGGTCAACACTCCGAAATAGAGTTGGGAGACGGTCATGAAGATCCTCGATCAAAGCTTCCGCGTCTATGCGGCAGCCGAGGCGCTTGAACCGACGATCGCCTTTTACGAGCAGCTTCAGGGCGTCCCCTGCGCGCGCCGGGTGACGATCACGGAAACGAACGTCGTCGCTGCCCGCGTCGGCAACGTCCTGATCCTGGCCGGCGACGGCGAGGCCATGACGGCCGCGCGGCAGGTGCACGGCATCTTCTACGTCGACGATCTCGACGCCTATGCCGGCTGGGTCCGGGAACAGGGCGGCACGCTGCTGCACGAGCCGCGCACCGTCACCAGCGGCCGCAACTTCACGGCCAGGCATCCCGACGGCCTGATCATCGAATATTTCGAGGCACGGTCGTAAAGCCCCGGAGAAGGCGGGCACCCTTGGTTGCGGCGTGCGCTGCGCCCGTGATGCCGGCGGTCGAACCGATATTGATGGCACTGCCGCGACGGGCCGCGAGAAGATCGCCCTGCGGGTCCGGCCGATGTGGCGCTCAAAGATGACGTTCTTTCCTCGCAAGGGGCGAGCACCGCATGGTCCGCCTTTCCGAGCCAAGGGGCAGGGGCGATGATCGAGTTCAGGGATTCCGATGGCGGCGGCCGCCGGCCCCGGCCGGTCGCTACCCGGATAAACATCGATCGTTGCTCAGGCGTAAGGGGTGCCCGCCATTGCAGCCTTCAGGCCGAGGGTGCCCCGATCGACGATGGCGAGGAAAGCCGCTTGCGCGCGCTCTGAATTCTCCGTCCGCCGAAAGATCCGGTGCGCCTCGAGAAAAGCCGTCGCCCAGGTCGCCAGCAGCAGGGCGGCCGCCAGGCGCGCGTCGGGATCGCCGGGATCGCGACCCGCGGATTCGGCGAGTGCCACCTCCACGACCGCCGCG
The DNA here is from genome assembly GCF_030814655.1 of Labrys monachus. NCBI lineage: Bacteria > Pseudomonadati > Pseudomonadota > Alphaproteobacteria > Hyphomicrobiales > Xanthobacteraceae > Labrys > Labrys monachus. The sequence goes on along the minus strand of NZ_JAUSVK010000001.1, from coordinate 3,230,694 downwards.
AGTTCGTCGCGGATGGCCCGTGCCCGCGCCTTCAGCGTCTCGCTGCCCTCGATCGTCCCGACGAAGCTTTGGCTTTCGGCCGAAAAATCGACATAGGGCGTGCGCTCCGCGACGAGCCGATGCGCGAGCAGACGCAACGTCTCGATGGGCGCGACGTCGTGATCGCGCTGCCGCAGGGCGTTGCGCAGCATCGTCCGGCCTTCCTCGTCGCGATCGAAGAACATGTCCTCCTTGCGGGGGAAATGATTGAACACCGTCATCCGTCCGACGTCGGCGGCCTGCGCGATCTCGTCCACCGTCACCGCGTCGAAGCCCCGCTGCCAGAAGAGGCGCGTGGCGGTGTCGGAAATCGCCTGCCGGGTGGCGAGGCGCTTGCGGGTTCGGCGGTCGATCGGCTCTGACATGCGGCCTCGATAGCATAATTCATATACTGGGTACATATTTGTATTGACCTATCGCTGCCGGCGAGGTAGCCCAATATGTACCGAGTACATAAAATGATGAGTATGATCATGCATGCCGATCGCGCGATACGCCGGGCAGGAGAAACCCATGAAAGCCGTTGAGTTCAGCCGGTATGGTGGGACGCAGGTCCTGCGTGCCGGCTGCGGCCCAGGCGGTCGGCGCCGGAGGGTGCGCCGCCGACAGGCTCGTCCTTTCCACTGCCTGACGCCCGACCTGCCATGAAGCGATCCCTGGTCGTCATCTATGCCGCAATCTGCCTCGACGCAGTGGGAATCGGCCTGATCTTCCCCATCCTGCCGCGCCTGCTCGCGGAGGTGACGCATGCTTCTGATGTCGCGCCCCTTGTCGGCATCATGGCCACGCTCTATGCGGCGATGCAGTTCCTCTTCGCGCCCGTGCTCGGCGCCTTGAGCGACAGACTCGGCAGGCGGCCCATCCTTCTCGTTTCCCTGGCGGGCGCGGCGATCAACTATGGTGTCATGGCCTTTGCCCCGCAATTGTGGCTGCTGCTGCTCGGCCGGGCCATCGCGGGGCTGACGAGCGCCAACGTGTCGGTGGCGACCGCCTATCTCACCGACGTTTCGCGCGAGGACCAGCGGGCTCGCCGCTTCGGCCTCCTCAATGCCATGTTCGGCGCAGGCTTCATCGTCGGGCCTGTTCTCGGCGGAATGCTCGGCGATACCTGGATCAGGCTGCCGTTCATCGCCGCAGCCGCGCTGAACGCGGCCAATCTCCTGCTCGCGCTGTTCGCCTTGCCGGAATCGCATAGGGCGGCCCGCCGGAAGATCGATCTCGCCGCACTGAACCCGCTCGGCCCGTTGCGCTGGCTCGCCTCGATGAAAGGGCTTTTGCCGATCGTCCTCGTCTATTTCATTCTGGCCGGCGGCGGAGAAGCCTATGGTGTCTGCTGGGCCCTGTGGGGCGCGGACGCCTTTCAGTGGAACGGCTTGTGGATCGGCCTGTCGCTCGGCGCATTCGGTGTCTGCCAGACGATGGCCCAGGCGCTCCTGCCCGGCCCGGCGACCAGGCGGCTCGGCGAACGCGGGGCGATCCTTGTCGGGATCGCCTGCGCCTGTATCGCGCTTGTGGGCATGGCCTTCGTCACTCAGGGCTGGATCGTCTTCGCCATCATGCCGGTCTTTGCGCTCGGCAGCATCGGCATGCCGGCTTTTCAGGCGCTCGCCACCCGGCACGTCGACCCGACGCGGCAGGGCCAGCTCCAGGGCGTGCTGGCATCGACGGTGAGCCTCGCCTCCATCATCGCTCCGCTTGGCTTTTCGACCTTCTATCTGGCCGTCCACCTGCATTGGCCCGGCGCCATCTGGCTTTCGGTGGCCGCCCTGAACACGGTCGCGATTCCTCTGATTTTTCTGGGTACCCGCGCGCCGGCCGTGTAAAGTTCTGCTTAAGTCTTGGCCAGCATCCTGCAAAGGGAGACGAGCTGGGCGTCGTAATAGGCCGCCGAAGCCAGGACAGAAGCGCATCGCTTCTTCACCGCCGATCGGTCGGCGCCATTGACGCCGGTAAACCGGCCGACCGCGCTGGCCGCGTCCCCGGCATTGGTGGTCGAGCCCTGGCCGCCGGCCCCTGAACTCGATCCGCTGCTACCGACGCCGCCGACCCCGCTGCCCGCCGCGCCCCCGACCGCACCGCCCGCCGTGCCGCCCAGGCCGCCGACGGCTCCTCCCAGTCCGCCAACCGCACCGCCGACGGTGCTGCCGACACCGCCGACGGCGCCGCCGAGGCCCCCGACGGCACCACCCACCGCGCCGCCGACGGCACCACCGATGCCATGCTGCTGCGCCAGCGCGGGGCCAGCCGTGATGAACGCGATGGCCAGGCCGCCGAGGATCGCCCTGTTCCGATAATGACCCCGAATGGCATTCGTCATATCTCGGACTTTCCTTGTTTGAAACGGGAGCGCAATCTACGTCCCGCAGGGGAGGGCAAGAAATTAACACTCAACCGGACAGGACAAGTCTCGTGGCCGACTCAAATCCCAGCGTGAGCGGGACGAAGTTTCGTGACACGACAGTCATAACTCTAAGGAACGTATAAAGGACGCAGCCTTGCGACGGGAAACGCGGCTGCCCGCCGCCGGTTCCAGGCGATTTCGAAAGATCCTTCCTGGCGTTCGCGTCCGAAGCATCGAGCCGCCTGCCAAGCAAAACCGAGGCGGTTCCGGCGCAAACGGGCCGGCTGCCGGTCTGATATCGGGGCGGGCCTTCTCGGTCCCGACCGCCTGCGCACTTCTCCCGGCTTGCGGATTGCGGCGCCCGCGGAGCTTGGCGCTATCAGGCTCGTCCGTCGATATACCAGGTGGTCGTACTGCCGCCGTCGACGACGATGTTCTGGCCCGTCACATATCCGGCCGTGCTGAGATAGGCCACGGCCTGCGCGACATCCTGCGGCGTGCCCACGCGCTTCAGCGGAATGCGCTGGACCTCGGCGGCCAGGCGGGGCTCGGCCGTTCGCCAATCCTCGTCGACCTCCCGGATCGGACCCGGAAGAACCGCGTTCACTCGGATCTCGTGCCCGGCCCATTCCACCGCCATCTGCCGTACCGTCGCGAGGACTGCGGCCTTGGACGGGCCATAGGCGCCGTTGCCCGGATAGCATCGCAGCGCCGAGGCGCCTGCGATCGCGATGATCGAGCCGCCGCCGCCTTGCGCGATCATCTGCCGGGCTCCCGCGACGGCGAGATGAAGGAAGCCCAGGGTCTGGACGGCAAACACGTGGTTCCAATCCTCAGAGGCGAGATCGAGGAGCCTGCCGCGGCGCGAAGCTCCGGCGTTGTTGACGACGATGTCGAGGCGGCCCAGCCGTTCGACAACCGCCCCGACCGTGGCGTCCACCGAATCCCTGTCGGTCAGATCCATCGCGAAAGCCAGAGCCTTCGAACCCGAATCCGCCAGTTCCGCCGCCGTCCGTTCGGCGCTGCGGACATCCTGCGCGCCGGTGAGGGCGATCGAGGCGCCGAGCTCAGCCAATTGCCGGCAGATGGCGTTCCCGATTCCCTTGGCGCCCCCCGAGACCAGGGCGACCTGGCCCGACAGAGGCTTGCGCCCCGATGGAGATCCGGCATCGTCGTGGCACCTCACTGCGGCCGCTCCTTCCGTCACGGGTGGGGTCGGGACTTTTCCTGATATTTTACGGGGCGTCCATTTAAAATATCAGACGGCGGCGGGCGGGATCTTCCGCGCTTGACGCAGCCGCGGAGAGCAATGCAATATCTAGAAAGATAAATTGTGATATTTCACAATGCATCTGATTTGCGGCGGATCTGGCGGGAGATAGAGGATGCCCTTAATGTCGAGTTCGATGCGCGGCGTGATCGCGGCTCTTCTTGTGTGTTCGAGCGCTGTCCTCGCCTGCGCGCAGGACGGAAAATTGCCGGCCGATGCGCTGATCACGCCGGGCAAGATCCAGTTCGCCGCCGATTTCGCGGCCGCGCCCAATCAGTTTCTCAAGCCGGACGGAAGCAAGGACGGCCTCGATGTCGACATGTGCGGCGGCGTCGCCGCCAAGATGAAGCTCGATATCGACTGGACGAACCTGTCTTTCCCCGGCCTGGTCCCGGGCCTGCAGGGCAAGCGCTATGATGCGCTGTGCACCGCTATCTTCATCACGCCGCAGCGGCTCGAGGTCATGAACATGATCCCCTATGTGCAATGGGGCGAGGGGCTGATGGTGCCGGCCGGCACCCCCCTCGGCATTGCCTGTCCGTTCAAGCTGGGCGATGACGGCTCCTACAGCGCCTGCTTCGACAAGCTCGCCGGCAGGACCGTCGCGGTGGCGGCGGCCGGGACGACCAACAAGAACCTGAAGGCGCAGAGCGACCGCATGGCGGCCAAGGGCCTCGCCTCGATCGATATCCGGGCGTTCGACACCAATTCGGATGCGATCCAGGCCCTGGAGAGCGGGCAGGCGGACGCCGCCTATCTGAATGATCCGCAGGCTCACTTCTATATGACGGCCCATCCCGGCAAGTATCGCATGGCCTTCGAGAACAACAAGGCCAACAGGCTCGCGATCGCCACCCTCAAGGATGATCTGCCCCTTGCCGTCGCCATCAAGGCGGCGCTGGACGCCATGAAGGCGGACGGTTCCTACCAGGCGATCATCCGCAAATGGGGGCTGGCGGAAGTGAGCGACTTTTCACTCGCGGCCGCACCGTAACGGCCCGGGGCGATGGCCTGGTCCTGGCACATCTTCTTCACCTATCTGCTCGACCCGACTTTCGCGCGGGCGGCGCTCGTCACGCTGGCGATCGCCGCCGTGGCCCAGGCGATCGGCGTGGCGATCGGCCTCGTGCTGGCCCTGTTCAGCCTGTCGCATCTTGCGGTCCTGCGCTGGCTCGCGGCCGCCTATATCTGGCTCTGGCGCGGGACCCCTCCGCTGATCCAGCTCGTGCTGCTCTATTTCGGCCTGCCGCAGCTCGGCATCCGGCTCGGCGTTCTCGAGGCGGGTCTGATCGGGCTCGGCTGCTATTCGGCCTCCTATATCGCCGAAATCATCCGGGCGGGGGTCCAGTCGATCGACGCGGGGCAGACGGCAGCCGCCCGCTCCATCGGCTTCAGCCGGCTGGGCACCCTGCGGTGGATCATCCTCCCGCAGGCGGTCCGCGTCATCCTGCCCCCCTTCGGCAATGAATTCGCCAGCATGATGCGCTCCACGTCGCTGCTTTCGGTGATCTCGTTCGAGGAATTGCTGCGCGTCACGACACTCGCCATCAACGATACGTTCCGGCCGATCGAACTCTATTCCGTCGCCGCCTGTTATTACCTGCTGCTCTACACGAGCTGGACCCTGATCCAGCAGCGCCTCGAGGGTGCCGCCGCTTTCGGTGCGGTGCGCCGGCCCCAAAGCCTCTCGATCATCCCCGACCCCGCCTGAACCGACGCGAGATTGCCTGTGATCATCCAGCCTGAACCATCCTCCCGTGCCACCACCATCGTGCTGTTCGGATTGGGGGCGATGGGCTCCCTCGTGATCCGCTGCCTGATGCTCGACCATCCCCGGCTGCGCGTCGTCGGCGCCGTCGATCACGCGCCCGAGAAGGTCGGCCGCCGCCTCGGCGATCTCTATGCGGGGCTCGACAACGGCGCGGACGTCGCGGTGGCGCGGACACTCGACGAATGCCTGGCAGCGCTGCCCGAGATCCCCGATCTTCTCCTGCACATGACGGAATCGGGCCTGGACGTCATCGAGGAGCAGCTCATGGCGCCGCTGCGTCGCGGCATCAACGTCGTTTCGGCCTCGGAAGCCATGTGGCATCCGCTGCTGCGCTTTCCCCAGATATCGCAACGCCTGGATGCGGCGGCGAAGGCCGGCGGCGTCACCATCACGGGCTGCGGCATCAATCCGGGCTTCGTCTATGACAGCCTGCCGCTGCTGCTGTCGCGCGCCACGGGCGCCGTGCGCTCGATAAGGATCACCCGCACCATCGACGTGACCGGTACCGGACCGGGCGATATCGAGCATGTCGGCTATGGCCTGACCTTGGCCGAGTTCGAAGCCGGGATCGCGGCAGGCCGGATCGTCGGCCACATGGGAGCACCCGAATCCGTGGCCATGCTGGCCGAGCGGCTCGACATGCCCTTGGACCGCATCGAGGAACATTGGGATACGGAGGCCGCCGATTTCCCGGTGGAGTCCGGCTCCGAGGCGCTCGGCATGATCGAGCCCGGCCGCGTCATCGGCATCACCCAATATTGCCGCGGCTTTGCCGGCAGCCGCGAGATCATCTCGACACGCCTGCAGATGTATTACCAGCCGGAGCGATTCGGGCTGGTCGAGGCGGATGAGATCGTCATCGACGGGTCCCTGCCGATCCACATGACGATCAAGCCCGCGCTGGCGTCCCTCTTCGGCGCGGCCAACGTCATCGTCAGCGCGGTGCAGAATGTGGTCGATGCGGCTCCCGGCCTGGTGAACGTGCTCGACCTGCCGGTCGCCGGAGCCCGGCGGGCAGGCTGGCAGGCCATCCTCGACCCCGCCAAATCCGGCCGGCCCGGCAAGGTCTGGATCGCCCGGCAGCCCAGCGGCCGGGCGTGAACGGTGGGCGCCTTCGACCCGCACCTGTTCCTGGCGCTGGTCCTCTCGCCGCTGCTCGTCCGTGCTGCCTGGGTGACGCTATGGGTGGCGGCGGCATCGCAGGCGATCGGCATAGCGATCGGGCTCGGCGCAGGTGCGATGCTGCTGGCCGGGCATCGCCTGCCGCGCGCCGTCGCCTGGACCTATTCCTGGCTCTTCCGCGGAACGCCGTTGCTGGCGCAGATCTTGTTCTTCTATGCCGTGCTGCCCCAGCTCGATGTCCACCTCGACATCGTGGCGACGGGATTGCTCGCCATGGGCCTCAACGAAGGCGCGCGGATGGGCGAGATCGTGCGCGCCGGGCTGATGTCGGTGCCGGGAGAGCAGCGCGAGGCCGCCGCCGCCCTCGGCCTGCATCGCTGGCAGGGCTTCGTGTTGATCGTGGTGCCGCAGGCGCTCCGGGCCGCATTGCCGGCGGTCGGCAATAATTTCAGCTACATGATCAAGGCGACGTCGCTCCTGTCGGTGATCGCCTTCGCGGAATTGCTGCGAACTTCGCAGCAGCTCGCGCAGTCGCTGTCGCGGCCCCTCGAAGTCTATTGCGCGGCCGCCGCCTGGTATCTGGTGCTGATCTCGGCCTGGACCACGATCCAGCACATGATGGAGCGGCGTCTGGCACGGGCGGACGCCGGCGGGCGGGCCGCGCCGACAGCGCGGCGCGGCACCGAGCATTCGCAGCTCGCCGCCGGGCGGCTTCTCCCGCGCGAGGAACCGGGCGGCCCGGCACGCGATGCCGTCATCGCCGCGCGCGGGCTGTCGAAGCGCATGGGCGGGATGCCGGTGCTGGACGGGATCGATCTCGTCGTCCGGCGGGGAGAAGTGGTCGTGATCGTCGGTCCGTCCGGCTCGGGCAAGAGCACGCTGCTGCGCGCCCTCAACTGGTTGGATCCGCCCGACAGCGGGCGGGTCGAGATCGAGGGCCGCGACATCGCGTTCCGTTCAAGCCGGTCCGGCCGGCCGGTGCCGAGACGGGCGGCGGAGATCGACCGCCAGCGTCAGCGCATCGGCATGGTGTTCCAGCGCTTCAACCTGTTTCCGCATATGACGGCCTGCGACAACGTGGCCGTCGGCCTGCGCCGCCTTCGCGGCACGAAAATGCAGGCGGCACGGGCCAGGGCTCTCGACTTGCTGGCGCGGTTCGGCCTGCAGGACAAAGCCGCCGCTTTCCCGCACGAGCTTTCGGGCGGCCAGCGCCAACGCGTGGCGATCGCCCGCGCCCTTGCGATGGACCCCATTGCGCTGCTCTTCGACGAGCCCACCTCCGCGCTCGACCCGGAGACCGTCAAGGAAGTCCTCGATGCGATGGAAGACCTGGCGCGGACGGGCACGACGATGATCGTGGTGACGCATGAACTCGGCTTCGCCCGCCGGGTTGCCGACCGTATCGTCGTGATGGAGCAGGGGCGGATCGTGGCTGAAGCCTCCCCGCGCAGCGATCGGCGGAAGGGGGATGAGGCCGCCGCAGCCCCCGGCGCGGCCGCGATCGCCGTCGGCCCGGCGAATCCGGGGCCGTTGCCCGGCAGGATCTGAGCGAGCCGCCGCTCTCTCTTCAGCCCGGCATATTCCATTTGGACCGATCGGAGGATCGTTTTAGGTATCACTGTCCGGCGAAGACTTGTTTTCGGTGAAAAATATGCTGTTCGCCGGGACTTAGACTTGTGCAAGCATTCCAGTTTTATATATGGTTATCAGGAGTAATACTGAGGTCTTTGACAGAGGAAATTCATATGGATGACAAAATCATCAGCATTGTGGCGGATGTCGTTTCCGCCTATGTATCGAACAACAGCGTGTCGCACGCCGATCTTCCCAAGCTCATAGCCCAAGTGCATATGAGTTTGACAAAGCTGTCTCAGGGCGGCGTGCTCGAAGAGCCTGAGGTCGTGAAGTTGACACCTGCGGTTCCGATCAAAAAATCGGTCACGCCGGACTACATCATCAGTCTTGAAGACGGCAAGAAATTCAAGTCGCTGAAGCGCCATCTGGCGACGTCCTTCAACATGACGCCCGACGAGTACCGGGCGAAATGGGGCCTGGCGGACGATTATCCGATGGTGGCGCCGAACTATGCCAAGGCCCGGTCAGACCTGGCCAAACAGATGGGGCTCGGCCACGCCCGAAAGGTGCCCCGCCCCAGAAAGGCCGCCGGAGTGCGCTGATCGCTTTCCGGTCCGCATCGGCTCTGCTCGCTGTCGTCGCGGGCGCGCTTTCCATGACGTCGGCGCGGCCGGCATGGGGGTTGGGGGAATTCGTCACGTCCGATGCCGGCGGCGCAAGAGGCCGCGGGCCGCGACGGATGTCGGCACGGCGTTCAGTCGCCGCCATAGTCCCCGTTGTCGTAACCGCCGTCCCCGCCGTCGCCATCGTCATAATCGCGGTAGCGCGGCCCGTCATAACGGTCGGGATATCTCGGCCGCGGCGGACTGTAATCGTTGTTGGGATTCTGCTCCGGATGATGACGCAAATAATGACTCAGCTTGCAGCCGCCATGGCTCGTGATCTTATACCCGGGCGGGCAGGGACTGTACTGGATCGGTGACGCCGACATCGCGTCGAGCGCTGCAACCGCCGCCGCCGGTGCTGCCGAGGCGCCTGGTGCGCCGGCGCATCCGATCATCGCCGCAAGACTGAGAAGCATCGTACGTGACATTGCCGCCTCCGGGTTGACCTACGCGCATAAGTAGCGCCCCGGAAGGTGAATGCTGTGTGAATTGATCGCGACTCTCGGTCACGGCGCGAAGGGCCGCTGCCCGGCGGCCTCGTGGCAACGGGCGGGTCCGAAGGGACGAGGTCTCCTGTCGGCGCCTCAGGCGGGCCGGGCGGAGATCGCCGATGGGCGATCGTCCTGTCTCCCTCGCGGGAGCGCACGAAAGATATCCGGCCGCCCCCGGCGAAGCCGCATGCGAGCCTGATCGGCGCAGGGCCGGCCCGCGCCGCGCGCCATCGTTCAGGGCGTTATCGCGCGCTGGCGACCTTCTTGGGCGCCATCCTTCCGCGTCCCTGGCCAAGGCCCATCTGCCTGGCCAGTTCCGACCGGGATTTCGCATAATTCGGCGCCACCATCGGATAATCCGCAGGCAGGCCCCATTTGGCACGGTACTCGTCCGGGGTCATGTTGAAGGCGGTCGCCAGATGGCGCTTCAGCGATTTGAACTTCTTCCCGTCCTCGAGGCTGATGATGTAGTCCGGCGTGACCGACTTTTTGATCGGGACGGCGGGCATCAACTTCACCGGAGCGGGTTCTTCTACCGAACCGCCCTGAGCCAGCCGCGTAAACGCCCGGTGAACCTCCGCGATCAGGCTAGGCAAATCCGCTTGCGCTACGCTGTTGTTGGACACGTAAGCCGAAACGATATCTGCCACAATGCTGATGTGCTCGTTGTCCATTATGAATATCCCTGTTTTTTCTGTGATATTTATTGTGGGCTACTTATATAGTAAGGTTGGTTATTCACGCAAGTTGATCCTTGTAAACAGAGCGATTCTAACCTGGAATTAATGCGACCAGATGGTCAATCGAGTGAAATGCGGAACGCCGCAGGCTTGAACCCAAGCGACGGGCCAGGTTTCCGGGAATGATTTCTTGAAATCGGAAGGTATCGTTCGCCGGCAGCCGCCGTGATTCGGCGGCCACGAATCGTTTCCAGCCGCCAGCCTTGGTTTCTTCCAGCCTTGGTTTCTTCGACGCGGACAGGCGCCCGGCACGAGGAGCGACGCGGGGCGGCGGCGAAAGGGCCGATCAGGAGGGCTCGGCCGCCGGCGGCGTCCCGGCGGATCCCGCCCGATGCGGCTTCACGCTCAGGAACCGGTGCAGGCCGGAGAGCATGAGATAGATCACGGGCGTCGTATACAGGGTCAGGATCTGGCTGACGATGAGGCCGCCGACGATCGTCACCCCGAGCGGGCGGCGCAGTTCGGTGCCGGGGCCGGTCGCCAGGATGAGCGGCAGGGCGCCGAGGATGGCGGCGAGCGTCGTCATCATGATCGGGCGGAAGCGCTTCAGGCAGGCTTCGAAGATCGCATCGCGCGAGGAGAGGCCATGGTCGCGTTCGGCCTCCAGCGCGAAGTCGACGAGCATGATGCCGTTTTTCTTCACGATGCCGATCAGCAGGATCAGGCCGATGAAGGCGACGAGCGTCAGCTCCATATTGGCGAGCTGGAGGGCGATCAGGCCGCCGAGGATGGCGGAGGGGAGGGTGGAGAGGATCGTCAGCGGATGGGCGAGGCTTTCGTAGAGGACGCCCAGAACGATGTAGACCGCCAGGATCGCCGCCAGGATGATGAGCGGCAGGCTGCCGCCGATCTGCGCCGCCTGCCGCGCGTCGCCGGCGAATTCCGCGTGGACCGAGGCCGGCAGATGCATGTCGTCGACGGCTTTCAGGATCGCATCCGACGCGTCCTGGATCTTGGTCCCCGGCGTCAGGTTGTAGGACAGCGTGATCGCCGGATATTGCCCCTGATGGTTGACGGTGAGGGGAGCGAGGCCGCGCTCGACATGGGCGATGGACGACATCGGCACCAGGCCGGAGCGGCCGGGAACATAGAGATCCGTCATGTCCTCGGGATCGCGGCTGCGGTCCGGCGGCGTCACCATCACGACGCGATACTGGTTGCGCTGCGTATAGATCGTGGAGATCTGGCGTTGCGAGAAGGCGTTGTTGAGGGCGCTGTCGATATCGGTGATGGCGACGCCGAGGCGGGCGGCGATGTCGCGGTCGATCACGAGATTGGCCTGCAGGCCGTTGCGCTGGCGGTCCGAATTGACGTCGGTGAGCCCGGGTATGGCCTTCATCCGGTCCATCACCTTGGGCGCCCACTCCACCAGCGTGTCGAGGTCGGGGCTCCACAGCGTGAACTGGTATTGCGACTGCGACTGACGTCCGCCGGCGCGCACGTCCTGCGGCGAGAACATGAAGATGTTGAGCCCGGCGATCGGGCGGACGCGGCGGCGCAGGTCGGCGATCACCGCGTCCGTCGAAGGCCGCTGGTCGGGAGGAACCAGGGAAATGCTGAACTGGCCGCTGTTGGCGCCGCCGAAGTTGTTCTGGCCGATCGAGGAGCCGACGCCGGTGACGTAAGGGTTCTGCTTGATCGCGGCGGCGGCCTGCGCCTGCCAGGCGACGACGGCGTCGTAGGAGGCGTCGCTCGAGGCCTGGCTGAAGCCCTGGATGAAACCGCCGTCATCCTGCGGCACCAGCGCCTTAGGCAGGGAGTAGATCAGATGGACGGTCAGCCAGATGGTGCCCGCCATCACGATCAGCGTGAGGAGGCGATGATGGAGCACGCCGCGCAGCGAACGGCCGTAGAGGCGCACGACCGCGCTGAGCGCACCCTCCACCATGCGGTCGAAGAGGGTCTGGCGGTCGCGCTTCTCGGCATGGCCGCGATGGGCGAGGATCATCGGCGTCAGCGTCAGGGCTATGACGGTCGAGGCGATGACCGCGAACGACATCGTCATCGAGAATTCGAACAGGAACATGCCGGGGATGCCGCCGATGAAGAAGAGCGGCATGAACACGGCGAGCAGCGACAGGCTGATCGAGATGACGGTGAAGCCGATCTGCCGCGCCCCCTCGATCGCCGCCTGCATCGGCGCCATGCCGGCCTCGCGCTTGGCGTAGACGTTCTCCACCATCACGATGGCATCGTCGACCACGAAGCCGACCGAGACCACCAGCGCCATCAGCGAGAGGTTGTCGATGGAGAAGCCCGCGATCCACATCGCGCCGAAGGTGGCGGCGAGGGAGAGGGGCACCGTGACGCCGGCGGCGAGCACGGGCGTCGAGCGGCGCAGGAAGACGAACACCACGAGGATGACGAGGATGATCGAAGCCATCAGCGTCCACTGCATGTCGTCGACGCTGGCCCGGATCGTATTGGTGCGGTCGGTGAGGACGGCGATGTCGATGCCCTGCGGAATGCGGCCCTTGAAGGTCGGCAGCAGGGCCTTGATGGCGTCGACCGTGTCGATCACATTGCCGTTGACGTCCTTGGTGATGGTGAGCAGCACGGCGGGCTTGCCGTTGTAGCTGGCGCTCGAATTGGAATTGCGCACGCCTTCTTCCACCCTGGCGATGTCGCCGAGGCGTACGGCCGTTCCGTTGCCGGCCTTGATGACGATTCTCGCATAGTCCTCCGGCCTCGTCATCTGGCCGCCCGTATCGAGCATCAGGAAGGTGTCGGGGCCGTTGAAGGAGCCGAGCGGGCCGATCGCATTGGCGGCGATGATCGACTGGCGCACCGCGTCCATGGACAGGCCCATCGCGGCGATGCGGACGGGATCGAGAGTGACGCGGATCGCCGGCTGGTCGGCGCCGCTGACCGTGACTTCGCCGACGCCGTCCACCTGCGAGATGCGCTGCACGATCACCGTGTCGGCGGCGTCGAACAGGTCGCTGGCGCTGACGGTATCGGAGGTCATCGCCAGGATGAGGATCGGTATGGCGTTGGGGTTGAACTTGCGCAGGCTCGGCGTCGAGGCGAGGTCGGAAGGCAGGTCCGCGGCCGAGGCGTTGATCGCCGCCTGCACGTCCTGGGCGGCGCTGTCGACGTTGCGCGAGAGGTCGAACTGGATGGTGATGTTGGTGGTGCCGAGCGAGGAGGTCGAGGTGAGCTCCGTCACGCCCGCGATCGAGCCGAGCTGACGCTCCAGCGGAGCCGCGACGCTGACCGCCATCGTCGAGGGATCCGCTCCCGGCCGGCTGGCCGTGACGCGGATGGTCGGCAGGTCGATCGCCGGCAGGCTGGCGACCGGCAGCAGGCGATAGGCGACGAGGCCGATCAGCAGGAGCCCCATCGACAGCAGGATGGTGCCGATGGGCCGGCGGATGAAGGGCTCGGAGATCGTCATCCCTGGGGGGCCGCCTGCGGCCGATGGCGCGTGAGGCGTTCACGCAGGCGCTCGAAGCCGAGATAGATCACCGGCGTCGTGTAGAGCGTCAGCAACTGGCTGAGCAGCAGCCCGCCGATGATGGTGATGCCGAGCGGGATGCGCAGCTCCGAGCCCATGCCGTGGCCGAGCGCCAGCGGCAGCGCGCCGAACAGGGCGGCGAGCGTCGTCATCATGATCGGGCGGAAGCGGAGCGCGCTGGCGGTGACGATCGCCTCGTGCGGGTCCATGCCGTGCTCGCGCTGCGCCTCGATGGCGAAGTCGATCATCATGATGGCGTTCTTCTTCACGATGCCCATCAGCAGCACGATGCCGATGAGCGCGATCAGCGAGAGTTCCTGGCCGGTGAATTCCAGCGCCAGCAAGGCGCCGACGCCTGCCGAGGGCAGCGTGGAGAGGATGGTGATGGGATGGATCGCGCTTTCGTAGAGGACGCCGAGCACGATGTAGATCGTCACCACCGCCGCCAGGATCAGCCAGGGCTGGTTGGCGAGCGAGCTGGAGAATTCGGCCGCGTCGCCGGTGAAGCGGGTGGTGATCGAGGAGGGCATGCCGATGGCGCGCTGGGCCCGGTCGATCGCCGTCACCGCGTCGCTGAGCGACGCGCCCGGGGCGACGTCGAAGCTGACCGTGGCCGAGGGAAACTGGTCGTCGTGCTCCACCACCAGCGGCGCGGTCTGGTAGCTGACGGTGGTGAAGGCGCTGAGCGGCACCTGGTTGTCGGTGGCCCCGGTGTCGAGCACGGGATTGTTGGTGGCCCCGCTCGCGCCGACCGTGCCGGCCTGCGGGTTGCTCGTCGTCGCGACCCCCGAGGCATTGGTCGAACTGGAGACATAGACCCGGTTGAGCACGCTGGGGCCGATCTGGTCTTCGGGCCTGGCCTCCAGGATGACGCGGTACTGGTTCGCCTGTGCGTAGATGGTGGCGATCTGGCGCTGGCCGAAGGCGTCGTTGAGCGTGTTCGAGATGTCCTGCATGGAAACGCCGAGCCGCGAGGCGGTGTCGCGATCGACCTGCACGAACAGGCGGGCGCCGCCGTTCTGAACCTCCGAGGCGACGTCGCGCATCAGGCGGGTATGCTGCAATTCCTCGGCGAGCGTGTCGGCCCAATGGTCGACCTCGGCGGCGTCGGTGCCGGTGAGCGTGTATTGATAGGGCGCGCGTCCCGCCCGGGCGGTGATGCGGATGTCCTGCACGCTCTGATAGGTCACGCTCACGCCGGGCAGGTCCGCGGTCCGGGCCTGCAGCCGCGCGATGATGTCGGTGGCGGCGGCGGCGCGCTGGTTGCGCGGGCGCAGCACCAGCGTCAGCGAGCCGGTGTTGGAGGTCAGGTTGGTGGGGGAGACGCCGACGGTGGAGACCACGGAGGCGACATCGGGGTCCTTGCGGGCGATGTCGGCGACGCGGGCCTGCGCCCTCTTCATGGCGTCGAAGGAGGTCGTCGGCTCGGTCTGCGTCACCGCCGTGATCAGGCCGGTGTCCTGCTGCGGCAGGAAGCCCTTGGGTATGGCGATGTAGAGCCAGATCGTGGTGGCGAGCGTGCCCAGCGTCAGCAGCATCATCAGGAAGCCGTGCCGCAGCACCCATACGAGGCTGGTCCGGTAGCCGTGGATCACGCGATCGAAACCGGTGTCGACCCAGTCGAGCAGGCCCTTGCGCTCGCCATGATTCGCGGTGAGGAGGCGCGCGCACATCATCGGGGTGAGCGTCAGCGAGATCACGGCCGAGACCACGACGGCGATGGTGAGCGTCAGCGCGAATTCGCGGAACATGCGGCCGACGATGCCGGTCATGAACAGGAGAGGGATGAACACCGCGACCAGCGACACGGTCAGCGAGACGATGGTGAAGCCGATTTCCTGGGCGCCCTTCAAGGCCGCCTCGAACGGATTCTGGCCTTCCTCGATATGGCGGACGATATTCTCGATCATCACGATGGCATCGTCGACGACGAAGCCGGCGCCGATCGTGAGCGCCATCAGCGAGAGGTTGTCGAGGCTGAAGCCGCAGAACCACATCACGCCGAAAGCGGCGATCAGCGACAGGGGCAGCGCCACCGCTGCGATGATGGTCGCCCGCACGGTGCGCAGGAAGACGAACACGACGAGGATGACGAGGCCGACGCTCAGTGCCAGCGTCATCTCGACGTCGTCGATCGAGGCCTGGATGGTCTGGGTCCGGTCGTTGACGACCTCGAGCGTGACGTCGGCGGGCAGGCTGCGGCGCAGTTCCGGCAGGGCGGCGAGCACGCTGCGCACGGTCGAGATCACGTTGGCGCCGGGCTGGCGCATGATGTCGATGACCACCGCCGGCTGGCCGTTGTAATAGGCGCCGACGCGGGAGTTCTCCAGGCCCTCGACGACGCTGGCGAGGTCCTTCAGCCGGACGGGGGCGCCGTTCTTATAGGCGACGACGACATTGGCGAAGGCATCCGCCTCGCTGATCTGGTCGTTGGCGGAGATGGTGTAGGACTGCGCCGCGCCGTCGAGAGATCCCTTGGCGCCCGCGACGGTGGAGGAGGTGATGGCGGTGCGGATATCCTCCAGGCCCAGGCCGTAGGCCGCCACGCGGGCGAGGTTCGCCTGCACGCGCAGGGCCGGCCGCACGCCGCCCTGCACGTCGACATGGCCGACGCCGCTTACTTCGGCGAAGCGCTGGGCGAGCAGCGTGTCGGCCATGTCGCTGAGGTTGCGGATGGTCTGGGTCTTCGAACGCAGCGCCAGCGTCACGATGGGCGTGTCGGCCGGATTCACCTTGGCATAAGTGGGCGGGTAGGGCAGCCCCGAGGGCAGCGTCGCCGCCGAAGCGTTGATCGCCGCCTGCACGTCCTGCGCGGCGCCGTCGATGTCCCGGCCGAGGTTGAACTGCAGGGTGATCTGGCTGATGCCGAACGCCGACGACGAGACCATGGTGGCGATGGAGGGGATCTGGCCGAGATTGCGCTCCAAGGGCGCCGTCACCAGCGACGCCATCGTCTCCGGCTCGGCGCCGGGAAGCTGCGTGGTGATCTGGATGGTGGGAAAGTCCACCTGCGGCAGAGGCGCCACAGGCAGCGAGAAATAGCCGATCAGGCCGCCGAGCAGCACGGCCACGCCGAGGAGCGCGGTGGCGATCGGCCGCAGGATGAAGGGGGCGGAAATGCCGTTCATGGTGCCGGCGGCGGGTTGGCCGGCGCGGCGCCGTCCGACGGGGCGTCCGCATCGTTGCGGCGATGGCCCTTGTGGCCGCCTTTCCGGTCGGCCCCATTCGCCGGCGGATTGGCGGCGGGCGCCGTCTGCGGAGCGGTGTCGGAGGTCGTGCCGCCGACGCCGGCATCGACGCCGGCCCCCGCACCGCCGGGGACGGCCGCTCCCGGTGCGGCGATCTGCACGCTGGCGCCGTCGGAGAGACGGGCAAAGCCCGTGGTGATGACATGCTCGCCGACCTTGAGGCCGGTGGCGACGACCGCCTGCTGGTCGTCCTGCTGCTGGATGGTGACGGGGCGCATCTGCGCCTTGCCCTCATCCGACATCACATAGACGAACGTGCCGTTCGGCCCCCGCTGAACGGCGGCCGTGGGTATCACGATCACATCCTTGAGCGTGCGCAGCAGCAGGCGCGCATTGACGAAGGCACCCGGCCACAGCTTTTCGGCCTCGTTGGGAAAGATCGCCTTCAGGCGAATCGTGCCGGTGGTGGAATCGACCTGATTGTCGATCACGTCGAGCTGGCCCGTGTCGATGACCTTGTGGCCGTTGCCGCCGAGCGCGGAGACCGGCAACTGCCCGGCGCCCGCCGCTTTCGAGATCTGCTGCAGGGCCTGCTGCGGCAGGTTGAACACGACGGCGATCGGCTGGACCTGCGTGATGGTGACGATGCCGGTGGTGCTGGAAGCCTGCACGACATTGCCGACATCGACATTGCGGATGCCGGTGCGCCCGTCGATCGGGGCGGTGATGGTGGTATAGGCGAGGGTCGCCTTCGCGCTGGCGATCGCGGCATCGTCCGACTTCACCTGCGCCTCGTTCTGGGCGACGGTGGCGCGCTGGGTGTCCGCGGTCTGCTTGGTCACCGAATTATTGGCGACGAGGCCGATATAGCGCTGGAGGTCGAGTTTCGCGTTGTCGAGCAGGGCCTGGTCCTGCGCCCGCTTCGCGATCGCCTGGTCGAGCGTGGCACGATAGGTCGAATCGTCGATACGGGCGATCACGTCGCCCTTCTTGACGTCCTGGCCTTCCCGGAAGGGCAGATCGATGAGCTGGCCGCCGACCTGCGGCGTGATCGTCACGGTGTTGAGGGCCTTGACCGTCCCGACCCCATCCATGGTGACGGGCACGTCCGCCGTCTTCGCATCGGCGGTCAGCACCGGGATCGGTCCCGCATCGAAACTGCCCCGCCGGCCGCCGCGCTGACGTGCGCCGCCGCTGCCGCCCTGGGCATTGCCCTGCTGGCCTGGCGCACCGCCGGCGGCAGGAGCGCCGTCGGCGGGCGGCAGATAGGCATTCAGCCATTGCGGCGCGTAGCTCTGCCATTTGTCCCGCGTCAGATAGGCCGCACCGCCGGCAACCAGCAGCACCGCCAGGGCGGTGAGGCTTCGCGAGAATTTCGCCATCAGCAATCCAGTCGATTCATCGAAAAAGCTTCAATACCGCCCAACGCGCTACGCATGACGGCGTTCAGTCCGGCGGCGTGAGCGGGGCGGGGGCGGTCCAGCCGCCGCCGAGCGCCTGATGCAGGCTGATCAGCGCCTGAAGGCGGGAGAGCTTGATCTGCGCCAGCGAATCCTGGGCGCTGAAGAGCGTCTGCTCCGTCTGCAGCACCGTCACGAGGTCGACCGTCCCGCCGCGCAATTGCTGCTCGGAAATGTCGTAGGCCTTGCGCGAACTGTCGACGACGTCCTGCTGCAGCGCCTGCTGCCGGGTGAGCAAACGCACCCCCGCCAAGGCGTTCTCGACATCCACGAAGGCCTGCACGACGGCTTTGCGATAGGCCGCGAGCGAGGCGTCCTGCACCCCGTTCGCATGTTCCACCGCGCTGCGCAGCGTGCCGCCGTCGAAGATCGGCTGGGTCAGGCCTGCGGCGGCCGAATAGAAGCCGGCGGCCGGATCGAACAGGCTCTTGAGGGCCGTGCTCTCGACGCCGCCCTGTCCGGTGAGCGAGATCGAGGGAAACTGCGCGGCGTAGGCGGAGAGGGCGCTCTGATGGGAGGAGATCAGCGTCGCCCGGGCCTCGGCGATGTCCGGACGCCGCGTCAGCAACTGCGAGGGCAGCCCCGCGGAAATCCTCGGCGGATGGATGCGCGCCATGCCGCCGCCGCCGATCTTCACCAGAGCGGGCGGCCGCCCGACCAGCAGCGCGATGGAGGACTTGTTCTCCTCGATACTCAATTCCAGCGGCGGAATGCTGGCCTTCTGCTGGGCGAGAAGGCTCTGCTGCTGGGCGACGTCCAACCCGCTGGCCGTGCCTGCTTTGAACTGGTTGTCGATCAGCGTCATGATATGGCTGGCGCTGGCGACGTTGTCGCGGGCGATCGCCAGGCGATCCTGTGCCGCCAGGATGGCGAAATAGGCGTTGGCCACGCTGGCGATCGTCGTCAGTTCCACCGTGTCGCGGTCGAACTGGGTGGCGGCGGCCGCCGATCTGGCGCTTGCCAGGGCCTGGCTGTTCTTGCCCCAGAAATCGAGCTCGTAACTCGCGCTCGCCGAGAGCGAGAAGAGATTCTGCCCGCGGCCGACATGCCCGTCGCTGCCGGCCTGCCGGGATCGCTGCGCCGAGGCGTCGCCATTGATCTGCGGGTAGAGCGCCGCGCCGGCCGAGACAATGTTCGCCCGCGCCTGCTCGATATTGGCGATGGCGGTGGCGATGTCGAGATTGCCGATCCGCGCCTGCTCGATAAGGGCGCTCAATTCCGGCGAACGGAAGCTGCGCCACCAATCCTGGCGCAGCGGCTCGGCCGGCTTGGTGCTGCCGCCTTCGCGATAGCCCGCCGGCACGCTCACGGCGGTGACCAGCGGGCGCACGTCGGCGCATCCGGCGAGCAGCAGCAGGATTGCAGGACCGCCCCAAAGCCGATGATGCCGCCGTCTATCGGAAGGGAGTTGCACTGTCACATCCTGAATCAATCGAACGCCATATCCATCAGGCTTGTGGCAAGCATGTGTTGGCCGGAGGCAAATCATCTACGAAATGGAGCATGCGGGCAACGCCCGAGCCCGAAGTGAATCATGTCATGCCCGTGTTTCCGCCCCATGTGTCGGTAGGTAAAGATTTGTGAACAGCGGTTTCGGCTGTTGGCGGCAGGCTGATCGTCATCTTTCGTTAATGATGCTCTTCTCTTTGATATTTCAACATAAATTCCGATCCGGCAGGGGCTTTCGGCCCCTCGCCCCGTGGCCGGATGCCGCAATCGGGCGCCCTGGGGGTTTCCTTTCTCGCCGTCCTGGTCTATCCGCTATTTACGGTTTGGAAACCTTGCCGCAATTCGGTCACAATATTTGGGCGTTCTTGCGGCCTAAGTTTGATGGTTTCTAAACTTGGTGGAACGGTGAAGGACGGCCGTTCCATCGGAATGTAACAAGCGGGGAAGTGCTTGCACGGGCCCGCCGCGACGTCGGTTCGACGCCATGGCGACCCAGGCATCCGCCTCTCGGCTTTACTGGAAGGAATCTGAGATGGCGGAAAACCTCTCGGCTGTTCAAAATAGTGTCGAGTTGCGTATTTCCGGTACCTCCCCTGTCTCGTGGGCCGATGGCCGTATTGTTGTTCTCGCCCGATTGGCCGTGACCGCCATGGGCTGTGCGGCGCTGGCAAGCTGTGCCAGTAGTCCGGTCTCCTTTCTTCAGCCGCCGATCCGGGCCACCGCCGAGCAGGCATCGGGCCCCGCCGTGGCGATGCCGCCGGTCAGGAGCCGGAACGGCACCAACAAGCCCTATGTCGTCGGCGGAAAGCGTTACGAGCCCCGCGCCGATCCCTCCTATGCCGCTGTCGGCCTCGCCTCCTGGTATGGCGGAGGGTTTCACGGCCGCATGACCGCGGATGGCGAGCGTTTCGACATGATGGGACTGACGGCGGCCCACAAGACGATGCCGCTGCCGAGCTATGCCCGCGTCACCAATATGGACAACGGCATGTCGATCGTGGTTCGCGTCAACGATCGCGGCCCCTATGTGCATGGCCGGCTGATCGACGTCTCCCGCCGGGCCGCCGACCTGCTCCAGTTCAAGGACAATGGCGTCGGCAAGGTGAAGGTCGAATATGTCGGCCGTGCGCCGGAAGAAGCGACCGATACCAGGATGCTGCTGGCAACCTTGCGCACCGACGGCACGCCGGCGCCGACGCCCTCGGGCGCGCCCGGTACCATGTTCGCCGATGCAACGCCGCCGACGCCGCCCCAGCCGGTCCCGGTGCAGGGTGACGATGTGGTGGCGCAGGAGGCGCCCGCGCCGCAGGCTGCCCCCGTGGCGGTACCGCAGCTTGCCTCCGCCGATGGCTCTCAGCTTGTCGCCGAGGCCAAGAGGGTCGCCGCCAAGCCGGAAACCCCGGCCCGCCAGGTCGTCGCCTTCAATCTGGCGAGCCTGCCCTTGCCGCCGGAGCGCCCGACGAGTTCGGACGGTATTCTCGGGGAGACCGCCCGCGCCGGTTCCGTGGGCCAGGCCCATCTCCACCGGCTTCCCGCCTCCAAGCAGGCCTTGCCGGACGGACCCGCCCAAGTCGCGACCGTGGTTGACGGCACGAACGGGTCGTTCGATCCGGCATCCACCGGCGCCCTGCCGACACTGGCGCCGACGCCCGCGATCAACGCCTCGATGGTGCCCGGCCAATAGCCTCGCGGAACTGCGAAACGCGCAGCTCTACCCCTGCAGGAAGGGCGATCGGTGATCGCCCTCTCTCATGCCTGGCGGGTAGATCGGCACGGTTTTTCCCTGTTTCCAGACATCCTTGGGCGGCCTGCCGATAGCGTTGATTCGCAGGACGCCTCGAGCGCCTGAGGTCCGCCTGCTCGGGTTCACTCTCCCGTGGCCACCGGAAGGTCGTGGCGAGAGCCCCATTCGGTCCATGATCCGTCGTAGAGTCCCTCGACCGGCTGCCCCGCGGCGTCGAAGGCCAGCGCCAGGATGGCGGCGGAGACACCGGAGCCGCAACTGGTGATCAGGGGTTTGGTGCGATCGATACCCGCGGCATCCATGGCTTCGAGGATCCTTGCCGCAGAGGCGAGGCGGCCATCCTCGACGATCTCGGTGAAAGGCAGGTTCTTGGACCCCGGCATATGCCCGGCACGCACCCCGGGCCGGGGTTCGGGCGCTTCGCCGCGGAAGCGGTCGGCGGCACGGGCATCGACGATCTCGGCGGAACCCTTCGCGAGGAGCGACTGGATGTCGGCGGCGGTCTTGACCTGCGCGGCGTCGAGCGCGGCGTG
The DNA here is from genome assembly GCF_030814655.1 of Labrys monachus. Lineage (NCBI taxonomy): Bacteria > Pseudomonadati > Pseudomonadota > Alphaproteobacteria > Hyphomicrobiales > Xanthobacteraceae > Labrys > Labrys monachus. The sequence goes on along the minus strand of NZ_JAUSVK010000001.1, from coordinate 3,208,849 downwards.
AAACACGGCAGTCTTTGCGGCCGGCGGTCCGCTTTCGACCGGCCGCCCTTCCGCGCGCCAGGCCGGAAAGCCGCCGTCGAGGATATAGACGTTTCGGGCGCCGAAGACCCTGAAGGTCCACCAGACGCGCGGCGCCGAGAAAAGGCCCGTACCGTCATAGACCACGATGTCCTGGGCATCGCTGATTCCCATGGCACCTACGACGCGGCCGAACGTCTCCGCATCGGGCAGCATATGCGGAAGGCCGCTGCTGCGGTCCGCGATGGCGTCGATGTCGAAGAACACAGCGCCTGGGATATGGGCGGCCAGATATTCCCGATAGCCGTCGCGCCCGGCGGCGGGCAGGTGCCAGGACCCGTCGACGACCGCGAGGCCGGGGTCGCCCAGCCGCGCGGCCAGCCATTCGGTCGAAACGAGAAAGCGCGACGATGCCATGTCATATCCATCCAGTGAGAGACGCCCACCCGAATGTAGCCATCCGGCATATGTGGCGCCAGCTTCGACGAGGGATCAGGCCGAGATCGCGGCGGTCTTGACCAGGAGGCAGCCCGCGATCTTCCAGGTGCCGTCGTCCTGGCGCACCAGCGTGTAGAGCGCCTCCCAATAGGTGCCGTCCTGGCCCAGGATCTCGACGCCCTGGATGAATTTGCCCTCCGCCGTCCTGAAGCCGTCGAAGCTGTAGCTCTTCGGCCGATAGATCGGCGAGTAGCCGCTGCGCACGCTCGCCATGAAGTCTTCCGGCGTCGGGAAGGCCTGTCTGAGCACCGGCGCGGCGAAGGAATAGGCGGCGGTGCTGTCGTCATGCTCGAAGGCTGCGATCTGCCGGCTGATGATGGTGCGGACCTGCGTCTGGTCCTCGTCGCTCTGCGCATGGGCGCAGAGGGGGGAGGTGAAGGCCAGGCACGCGAGGATACAGGGGCTTGCGGGAATGCGCATGGCGAAATCTCCTTCGCCCGAGCAACGCACGTCGCCCCCACCCGGATCTCGCGCCCCCATCACGCCTGCGTGATCGGCGGCCCTGCCGGGGGCTGCCGCCGATGCGCCGATTCGTATGCGGGCGCCCGGTTCCCCGTCAGCGCGGCATCGCCGCCTCGTCGAGGAACCAGTGGACAGGCCCCGCGCACGCCACCCGGCCCGAGGGCAGATCGGCTCCGGCGAAGACGCGCTCCAGGATCAGGCGCTTGTCGGCGCCGCTGGCGAGAAAGGCGACGGCGCGGCTCGATGCGATGGCGGAGAAGGTCAGCGTCACGCGCGGGACGAAGGGCTCCAGGCCCGGCTCCGACGCCACCGCCCACCGGTCGGTCACCTCGAGCGAGGGCTTGCCGGGAAAGAGCGACGCCGTATGCCCGTCCGAGCCGATGCCGAGCAGCATGACGTCGAACAGCGGGCGGGCCGGATCGGGCAGATCGGCGCGGTAGAAGCGCTTGAGTTCCGCCTCATAGGCGAGAGCGGCGTCCTCCGGCGCCATCGGATCGGCGGCGATGGCGTGGATGTTCGCCGGCGGCACCGGCACATGGTCGAGCAAAGCGTGCCGGGCCATGAGGGCGTTGCGCCGGTCGTCGCCTTCCGGGACGATGCGCTCGTCGCCCCAGAACCAGTGGATGCGGTCGAAGGGCAGGGCAGAGCGCCAGGGGTCGCGCGCCAGCCTTTCATACAGGCGCTTCGGCGTCGAGCCGCCCGACAGGGCGACGGCGATCGGCCCGGGCCGGGCGGCGATCTCGGCGACGAACCAGTCCGCCGCACGGTCGGCCAGCGTTTCCGCGTCGGCCGCAACATCCAGGATTCGTTCCTGATCCATCGACGCCCCCGTCACGAGATCGATCGCCAGGCCCGGCCGTCGCGCTCCAGCAATTCGTCGGCAGCGGCCGGGCCTTCCGAGCCCGCCTCATAGGTCGCCAGACCGGCCTGGCCGGCCGCGGCCCAGGCGTCGAGGAAGGGCTGAACCGCGCTCCAGCCGGCTTCCACGCCGTCGGCACGCTGGAACAGCATGGCATCGCCGATCATGCAGTCATAGATCAGCGTTTCATAGCCCGTGCTGGCGGCAGCCTCGAAATAGTCCTTGTACTTGAAGGCCATGCCGACCGGGGCGAGGTCGACCGAAGGGCCGGGAACCTTGGCGTTGAAGTGCAGGGTGATGCCTTCGTCGGGCTGGATGTCGAGCACCAGCACGTTCTGCGCCATGCCTGAGAGCGCGGTGTCGCGGAACATCGAGATCGGCGCATCCTTGAACTTGATGGCGACCTCGGTCTTGCGCTTGGCGAGCGCCTTGCCGGTGCGCAGATAGAAGGGCACGCCCGCCCAGCGCCAATTGTCGATGCCGAATTTCAGCGCGACATAGGTGGGCGTGGTGCTGTCCGGCTTGACGTCCTGCGCCTCGCGATAAGGGATGACGCCCTCGCCCTTGATCGTGCCAGCGCCATATTGGGCGCGCACGGAATTGGCGATCGCCTCCTCGGGCGTGTAGTGCGTGATGGCGGCGAGCGCCTCGGCCTTTTCGGAGCGCACTGAATTGGCGGAATATTTGGCCGGCGGTTCCATCGCGATCAGCGACAGCAGCTGGCACAGATGATTCGGCACCATGTCGCGCAAGGCGCCGGTGTTGTCGTAGAAGGCGCCGCGGCGTTCGACATTCACCGTCTCCGCCACGCTGATCTGCACGTGCTCGATATGGTCTCTGTTCCAGATCGGCTCGAACAGGCCGTTGGCGAAACGCAGGATCATGATGTTCTGGACCGTCTCCTTGCCCAGATAATGATCCATGCGATAGATCTGGTCTTCGGAGAGCACGCTCAGCAGCTGCCGGTTGAGCGCCTGCGCGGAAGCCAGATCGGTGCCGAACGGCTTTTCGACGATGACCCGCCGCCACGGCCCGCCCGGCTCTTCCTGGGTGAGCCCGACCTCGGCAAGCTGATGGGTGATCGGCGCAAAGCCGGTGGGGGGCGTCGCCAGGTAGAACAGGCGGTTGCCGCCGGTGTTGCGCGCCTCTTCTATCTTCGCCAGGTGATCGGCCAGGTCCCGGAAGCTTTCCGGCTTGTCCGGCTGAGCCACCACGCTGCTGACGCAGCTGAAGAGCTTGTCGGCCACGGCCTGTTCGACCGGGCGCGTGGCGAACTGCTTGAGGCCGTCGACGAGCATCTGCCTGAACTCGCCGTCCTCCGTCGGCCGGCGCATGACGCCGACGATGGCGAAGTTCTCCGGAAGCAGGCCGGTGGCCGCGAGATTGTAGAGCGCCGGCACGAGCAGGCGCTTCGTCAGATCGCCGTTCGCGCCGAAGACGACGAAGCAGCACGGCCCGGCAGGGCCGCCCTTGTTGATCTTGTAGGCGTTCATGGGTTCAGGCCTTCGGTTCCGTCGTCTTCGGTTCGATATGTCCGCCGAAGCCCTTGCGCATGGCCGAGAGGATCTTTTCCGCGAAAGTGTGCTCCTGCCGGGAGCGGAAGCGGGTGTAGAGCGCCGCCGTCAGCACCTCGGCCGGCACGGCCTGGTCGATGGCCGCTTCGATGGTCCAGCGGCCTTCGCCGGAATCCTCGACATAGCCGGAATATTCGCGGAGGTCCTTGTCCTCGGCGAGGGCCGAGGCCGTGAGGTCGAGCAGCCAGGAGGTGACGACGGAGCCGCGGCGCCAGACCTCGGCGATGTCGGCCATGTCGAAGTCGAAGCTCTCGCCTTCGGGCCGGCCTTCGTTTCCGGCGGAGCGCAGGATATCGAAGCCCTCTGCATAGGCCTGCATCAGGCCGTATTCGATGCCGTTATGCACCATCTTGACGAAATGGCCGGCGCCGCAGGGCCCGGCATGGATGTAGCCCTGCTCGGCGCGCGGATCATGGCCGCCGCGATTGGGCGTGCGCGGGACCTCGCCGATGCCGGGCGCGAGCGTGGAGAAGATCGGGTCGAGGCGGGTGACCGTCTCCGCCTTGCCGCCGATCATCATGCAATAGCCGCGCTGCAGCCCCCACACGCCGCCGCTGGTGCCGACGTCGACATAGTCCAGGCCCTTGGCCGCGAGGTCCTTGCCGCGCCGCACATCGTCCTTCCAATTGGTGTTGCCGCCGTCGATGATGACGTCGCCGGGGGAGAGCAGGCCCGCGAGCGTGTCGATGGTGGCCTGCGTGATGGCGCCGGCCGGAAGCATCACCCAGACGGCGCGGGGCGGGGTCAATTTGCTGACGAGATCGGCGAGATCGGAACTGCCTACGGAGCCTTCTGCAACGAGCGCCTCCACGGCCTGCGCGTTGCGGTCATACACAACGGTGCTGTGGCCGTTCAACATGAGCCGGCGCACGATGTTGCCGCCCATCCGGCCAAGGCCGATCATTCCCAATTGCATGTTGATCTCCTTTGTCGCCACGCGCCAGCGCGGCGTAATATCCGCTATGTGCTTAACACCGTTTTCGGCGCCCGCAAGCTTCGGCGTTCAACACCGCGTGAACGCGACAGGGCGATGACGGACCGCTTTTACGCCCGGGATTGGTGCGAAAGAGTGGCGGGATGACGCATGGGAATCGGGCAGGGGATCGTCTGCCCCGACGCCCGGGGCTCTGGCGCGCAGATGCCCGGGCGTCGAGCGCGACCGGCGAGGCCGCCTCCGCCGTTCACCTGGCCTGTGCGGCCTTCTCGATCACCGCGGCGACCTGCTGCGCGTGGACGACGAGCGAGGCGTGGCTGCCGTTCACTTCCGTGACCTTGGCCTTGATGCGGGCGGCAAACATCTTCTGGGCGTCCGGCGCGAGCAACCTGTCCTTGGTGCTCACGACATAGAATGTCGGCTTGTCGTGCCAGGCCGCCACGTCGACCGGGGCCTCGAAGGCCGTGTGGTTCAGCGGAAGCTGCGAATTCGCCAGGGCCTCGGCGACCTTGGGCGGCAGATCGGCGGCGACCGCGGACGGGAAGACCTTGGGGTCAATAGAGAGATAGCCCTTGTCGTCCGGGCGGATGGCGTTCGTGCCCTCGGTGCCCGGGCCGCCCTTCGAGAGCGAGGCAAGGGATTCGCCGACGTCGGGGGCGAAGGCGGAGACATAGACGAGAGCCGAGACCTTCGGGTCGTTTCCGGCCTCGGTGATCACCACGCCGCCCCATGAATGGCCGACGAGCACGGTCCGCCCCGTCTGGGCGGCGAGTGCCTTCCTGGTGGCATCGACGTCCGCGGCGAGCGACGTCAGCGGGTTTTCGACGAGAGTGACGTGGTAGCCCCTCTTCGTGAGGATATCGGCCACCGGCTTCCAGCTGGTCTGGTCGACGAAGGCGCCGTGCACCAGCACGATGTTGTGGGCCGTTCCGCGGGGCAGTTCGCCGGCCTGGGCGGTGGCGGAAAGGGCGGCGGCGGCGAGAAGGGCGGCGGCCGAGAGCATGAGATTTCGCATGGTGTCATTCTCCTGTCGATCGAAGGGTTCATTGCCGTCCCGGAGTCGGTCTGGCGTTCCTGCAAAGTCGCAATTCCCCGGCGGCCGTTTTGCGCTATGGTCCGGGCTGGTGCATCCCAGCTCCGAGGTGGGCTCGGAGCGGCGGGACACCGCAATTGCTTGAGCCGGAAACTAGGGGATGCCGCTTTGAAACCCCATGACAGCGACCACGGAGTTCTTGCTCCGGCGTCCGATTTTCGACCGTCGAACGACCTGCTGTCGGACGTCCTCCGCTTCGTGCAGCTGAGCGGGGAGCGTGTTTTCACCGCCGAGCTCGGACCAGGTTTCGACGTGCTGTTCCAGCCCGGCGCCGCCTGCATCCATGTGATCCAGCAGGGCTCGATCGACATCGAAGCCGAAGGGGGATCGCCGCTGAGGCTTTCGGCGGGCGATATCGCGGTGTTGCCGCATGCGGTGCAATACACCCTGTCCGACGGCCCACGCCGCGGGCCGAACGAGAGGACGACGCTCGAGGTCGGCCCCGCCGGCGTGCAGGCCGCCGTTCTCAGGCACGGCAGCGGCAGCCCGGTGGCCCGCACGATCAGCGCCACATTCCAGTTCGAAAACAAAGGCGGGGTGTCGCCCCTGCTCAAGCTGCTGCCGGACATCATCCACATCGCGAGGGACGCCGATCAATCCGCGGTCCTGATCCGGGACGTGGCGCAGTTCCTCGTCCTGGAGACGACGGAGCAGGAGCCCGGCGCGGCCTTGATGATCTCCCGCGTCATCGACATCCTGATCATCCGCTCCCTGCGGACATGGGCCAGATCGCTGGGAACCCGCCAGGGCTGGATCGGCGCGCTCGCCGACGCACGCGTCAGCCGGGCCGTGGCGGCGCTTCACCGTGACCCTACGCGGAGCTGGACGGTCGAGGACCTGGCCTCCGTGGCCGGCATGTCCCGCTCCCGCTTCGCCGAACTCTTCCTGGAGGCCGTGGGCGAGCCTCCGCTGCGCTATCTGCATCGCTGGCGTCTCGCCATGGCCTCGGATCTCCTGCGCCGATCGACCCTGCCGGTGGGAGAGATCGCCCATTCCATCGGCTACGAATCCGAGGCGGCCTTCAGCCGGGCGTTCAAGACGATGTTCGGAACGACGCCGCGCGATGCGCGATCGGCCCATTGAGCGAGCCCCTCAGGCGCTTCTCGGGCACAACCCGAGCGCTGTGCCCCAGGCGAGGGCAATGAAGCCTTGACCCGTCGGCGCTTGACGCTTAGACACACCGCCATCGCGGGCGGAATGCCCGTCTGGTGGGAGCTCGTAGCTCAGTCGGTAGAGCACGTGACTTTTAATCATGGGGTCATGGGTTCGAATCCCATCGAGCTCACCATATTTCCCAAGCAAACTCAGGCCGGGGCCAGCTTGTAGAACCCGGATCAATGGCGTCCCAGCCTGTGCATTTTGCGGGATGACGACATGCTCCCAAGCCACCCATGCGAGGAATAACCATGAAGCTGATCATTGTATTCGGCGCCGCAATCGTCTTGACGGCATGCGGTTGGCAGCACCAGACGCCGGATCATCTGCCGCCGCCGCCGAATATGTCCGCGCCGAGCGGACCGCCCCCTCCCGTTCCGCCGCCGGAGGATACGGGGACGTCGCAGCAGTAGAAGGGATCGCGTCTCGTCGTGCCATTTGCTTGCGGTATTCGTCCGATTTGGCGCGGACAGCTTGTGCGAGTCGAGCAACGCGTTGCTGGCCATGATGGGGCAGTGACGCGCCGCTCCCACACTTTCGACGCCATCGCCTTACTGCCGCCAACCGAGCCCGCTTCACGATGACAACGCTGCTTGCTATCATCCTGCTCTTCTACTTCCTCCCGTGGGTCATCGCGTTGCTCCGCGGCCACCGGAATTCGACGGCTATATTCGTCCTGAACCTCTTCCTTGGATGGACCTTCATCGGCTGGGTCGTCGCCCTGGTGTGGTCGTTCACCATCTGACGATTTTGCGAGCCGTCTCTATGCTTGGAGAAGGCGATGCGTTCGATGCGCGCCATGAAAGAGCCGCCGCCGGGCGACAAGCCGGTGGCAGGTCGCACCCGGCCCCTCACCGCCACATGCCGCGCATCCTGTCCTTGAGGTCGATGGCCGCGGTGCCTCTCCATGCCGGGCCGGGCGCGGACGCCGTCGCCATCGGCCACATCGTCTGCTCGAAGAAGCCGAGAATTCTCGCGGGAATGAAGCGGGTGCGGTTGGCATAGACGTGGCGGTCGCCCTGGGCGTGCTGGCCATGGGTGAAGAAGCGCTGCGGCATCATGAGGTGCAGGCTGTCCTTGGCGCGGGTCATCGCGACATAGAGGAGGCGGCGTTCCTCCTCCAGCTCCGCCGGCGAACCGGCGGCGACGTCGGCCGGCATGCAACCGTCGACCGCATTGAGGACGAAGACCGATTTCCACTCCTGGCCCTTCGAGGAATGGATGGTCGAGAGGATGAGGTAATCCTCGTCGCGCGTCGGTGCGCCGGCCTCGTCGCTGGTGGCGCTGGGCGGGTCGAGCGTCAGTTCGGTGAGGAAGCGCTCGCGCGAGGCGTAGCCCGCGGCGATCTGCTCGAGCTGCAGCAGGTCCGCCCGGCGGGTGACGGCATCCTCGTGCATGCGCTCCAGATGCGGCTCGTACCATTGGCGGACATGGCCGATCTCGGCAGGCCAGGGGCTCAGGGCCGAGCGCAAATGGCCGGTGAGCTCGGCGAAGGCCGGCCAGTCCGCGCCCGCCCGCGGCGGCGCCGGCAACTCCGCGATATCGCCTGTCCCGGCCGCATCGAGCACGCGCGCGGCGCTCGTCGGGCCGACGCCCGGCAGCAATTGCAGGACGCGGAAGCCGGCCACGCGGTCGCGCGGGTTCTGGGCCCAGCGCAGGATGGCCAGCATGTCCTTGACATGGGCGGCATCGAGGAATTTCAACCCGCCGAACTTGACGAAGGGGATGTTGCGCCGGACGAGCTCGACCTCGAGCGGGCCGCTGTGATGCGAGGTCCGGAACAGCACGGCCTGCGCCTTCAGCGTCATGCCGGCCTCGCGATTTTCGAGGATGCGCGTCGCCACGAAATCGGCCTGGCCCGCCTCGTCCTTCACGGTCACCAGTTGCGGCAGCTCCGACGATTGCCGGTCGGTCCACAGGTTCTTGGTGAAGCGCTCGCTCGCCAGGCCGATCACGGCGTTCGCCGCGTTCAGGATCGGCTGGGTGGAGCGGTAGTTGCGGTCGAGGGTGACGATCTCCGCCGGCGGCGAAAAATGGCCCGGGAAATCCAGGATGTTGCGGATGGTGGCGGCCCGGAACGAATAGATCGACTGGGCATCGTCCCCGACGACGGTCAATCCGCGGCCATCGGGTTTCAGCGCGAGCAGGATCGAGGCCTGCAGGCGGTTGGTGTCCTGGTATTCGTCGACGAGGACATGGTCGAAGCGCGCGCCGATGTCGGCGGCGATCATTGGCTCGGCCACCATATGGGACCACCACAGCAGGAGGTCGTCATAGTCGAGCACATTGTTGCCGAGCTTGGCCTCGACATAGGCCGAGAACAGCGAACGCAGGTCCTCGGCCGCGCCGAGACACCAGGGAAAGGCCGATTTCAGCACCGCCTCCAGCTCGTCCTGCGCGTTCACCACCCGCGAATAGATGTCGAGGCAGGTATTCTTGGTCGGAAAGCGCGTCTCCTTCTTCGACAGGCCGAGCTCGTGACGCACGAGGTTCATGAGGTCGGCGGCGTCCTCGCGGTCATGGATGGTGAAGGTGGGATCAAGCCCGATCTGGAATGCGTGCTCGCGCAGCAGCCGGGCGCCGACGGCGTGGAACGTGCCGGCCCATGAAAGCCCCTCGCCGAGCACGGCGCCGTTCGGCCCCATGACGCGGGCGGCGAGCCGCTCGACGCGCCGGATCATCTCCGACGCGGCCCGGCGCGAAAAGGTGAGGAGCAGGATGCGCCGCGGATCGGCGCCGGAGGCGATGAGATGCACGACGCGATGGGCGAGCGTATTGGTCTTGCCCGATCCGGCCCCCGCGATCACCAGCAGGGGGCCGCAGCCGGCGCCGACGCCATGCTCGACCGCCCGGCGCTGCCCCTCGTTCAGGGTGGCGAGGTAGTCGACGGGCTCGGCCGGGGCGGCGGCAGCGTGCATGTTCATGGTCCGGCCTCGTGGAGCGAGCAGGGCGGCGCAGGCCGGCCGATTCGGTTCGTGATGGTCGACCCTAGCGGCTAAAACTGAACGAATATAGAACAAAGTCGCGCGTTCGCTCCCTCGGCCACGGTGGGACGAAGAGAACCGAGAGGGGGGCTACGCGACGGAGGCGACGTCGCCGTCGCTGTCGGCTTCCTCGTGGAGCCTGCGCAGGGCGTCATAGCTCACCGCGAGCGTCACGCCGCTGAAGGCGAGGTAGACGAGCGAGACCGCCTCGTCGCCGATGGCCTGGAAGGCGGACATCGGCACGCGCGGGCTGAAATCGCCCAGCACGGCCGAAGCCGCCAGCATCGGCAGCGTCGATATCGCGAACAGGGCGAAGATCGTCCAGCGGCGGCCCCTGGTGAGGGCGGCGGCGCGCTCCATGCTGTCGACGCTTCCCCGCTCCTCGATGACGCAGACCGGCAGCACGACATAGAGCGCGCAGACCGCCATCAGGCCGGGAACCACGAAAGCGGCCAGGCCGACCATGATCAAGAGCCAGCTCAGGATGCTGGCGCCGAGCAGCGGCAGGAAGCGCCTCACCGCCCGCCGCACGCCTGCGCCGGTGAAGAAGCGCCCGCCATGCAGGCGCCGATAGGCGCCGTCGGCGGTGAGGCCCGCCGCGAGCAGGGAAAGAATCGGGCAGAGCAGCGTCGGAACGAGGTCGAGCAGCGGCGCCGCCGCGGACGGGCGCCCGGTTGCCGCGAGGATCGCGAGGGCGGGCAGGCTCGGCACCGCATTGACCGCCAGGATCGGACCGGCGTCGCGCAGGAACGCGCGGATGCTCCCTGCCAGCAGGATGTCGACACGGAAAGGGTATGAAGGCGGCCCGTCGACCATTGCTGCTTCCCCGGAACATGCCGCAGCTTCCTACGGAAGGGCAGGGCGGGCAATAGGGCGGTGTCATCGTCGATTGATGCGGCCATGCCATGCTGCGCCGCAACCGCGTTCCGCGCTGCCGGTCACCCGGCCGGAACGGTGCAGGGGAAGCCGGAAAGCCGGGGCAGGGGCATGACGAGGACGGCGATCATCATCGCGGGCGATCGCGCCTATCGGCGGCAGGACGGCTGGGGCGCGGCCTTCGCGGCCGGCCTGCGCCGCCACGGCTGGACGGCCGTGCTGTCGCGCCATCCGGCGCCCGCCGACATGCTCGTGCTGTGGGGCGTGCGCCGGCAGGGCGCCATCGCGCTCCAGCGCCGGCACGGCGAGGTCTGCATCCTCGAGCGCGGCTATGTCGGCGACCGCTTCGCCTGGACGTCGGTGTCCTTCGGCGGCGGCCTCAACGGCCGGGCCACCTTTCGCGGCCCGCTGGACGATTCCAGCCGATGGCAAACGCATTTCGCGCCTCTCATGCGGCCCTGGCGGCGCCGGGACGGCTATGCCCTCATCATGGGCCAGGTGCTCACCGACATGAGCCTGCGCGGCCTGAAGCCCCTGACGATGTGGAACGATGCGGCACGCGCCCTGAAGGCGGGCGGCTTCGACGTGCGCTTCCGCCCGCACCCGCTCTCCAACGGCGCCGGCCTGCCCGGCATAGGCACGCTGCCGGCCTCGCTGTCCCTCGCCGAGGCCTTGGCCGGCGCCGCCCTGGTGGTGACGATCAATTCCAACGCCGGCGTCGACGCGGCGGTCGCGGGCGTGCCGACGGTCACGCTCGACGGGGGCGCCATGGCCTGGCCGGTGGCCGGCCACCGGCCGGAAACGCCGCCGACGCCCGATCGCGCGGCATGGGCGACCGCGCTCGCCTGGAAGCAATGGCGCATGGAGGAGATCGCCTCCGGGCATGCCTGGGCCCTCGTCGGCGGCGGAACGGGCTGAGGGGCGGAGGGGGAGAGCGCGGCGACGAAGTTTTCAGGAAAACGGCCCGCCGGCCCTTGCATTGGCAAATCGATTTGCATATGAAGCGAAACGCAACGAGGCCTCCACGCCGACGATGTCGACGGGGTTGGTTGATGTCACTGTCAGGGTGATCGACCGATCTGGCACTTGTTCGGGGATAGTTCAACGGTAGAACAGCGGACTCTGACTCCGTCAATCTTGGTTCGAATCCAGGTCCCCGAGCCATTCTTGCGCCCCGCCTGCGGAAGCCGGGCTTGTCGTGACGTTTCCCAAAGCGCCTTTCGAGTTGCGCGACGACCTTGACGATGTCGTCGCCGATCATCGTGCGAACAGGCTTGCCGCGCTCGTCCCCCTTGAATGTCGTGACTCTGCGGGATTGGCGTCACGGCTCCATCCTCTCCGGAAGCCGGGTCCGCCGTCCTCGGCAGTTCAGGGAAAAGACACGGCGCTGGTCGCTCCCTCCGACACCGGCGATCGACGGGATCGAGCGTGCGATACCGGCCTTCGCGCCCGGACGATGACCTCGTCAGTCGCCCGGAAGGGCGCCGAGCTCCTCGTCCGGCAGGAGCACCACGATCAGCACGATGCCGATCATGCCGATAAAATCGAAGGCCTTCTGCTGGCCGTTCCAGATCTGCGACTGCCACATGGCGAACCATTCGCCGCCCACCGCGACGAAGCCGACGGCGTAAAGGAGGATGCCGAGGGTCAGGCCCGCCGCCGCCAGGCCGACTGCGCGGCGAAAGCCGGTGGAGCCGGCAGAGAAGAGCATCGCCGCCGCCGCGATCCACAGCAGCGCCGCCGCCGCGATTTCACCGGCGATGATCAGCCAATAGAAGGCGGTCTGCAGCACCGGATCGGTGATCGCGCGCCAGTGCAGGGCCGAGGTCGGGAAGGTCGTGTCCATCGACAGGACATGCTGCACGAACAGCCAGTTGCTGTCGTAGTCGGTGATGTTTCCGAACGCGACCAGCGTGAAGAAGAAGGCGATCGCCGCCACCAGGGCGGTCTTGCTGAGCCGAACTGCGATCATGGTCCCCCCTCGGATCGGCCGCGAACCCAGGCCAGGCTCGTGCCGCATGCCCCTGGAGCCTCGTGCCCCCATCCCGCGCAGACTGTCCCGAACCGGCGCGGACTTCAATCGATGTCGGCATCGATTGGCAGCTCGCGGCGAATTTCCTGTCCGGCCCGCAAGGCAAGGACCCTCGCCCGCCGAGGTGGCCGACCAGGCGGTGCCGGCCGGGCGAGCTTCGCGCACCGTGCGGAGAGGCCATGTCAGGAAGACGGGCCAGCGGAGGTCGAGGATTGGATGGATTGCCGGCGCCGGGTCACCGAGCCGACCAGCAGCGGATAGATCTCCCCGCCGTCCTGGCCTTCCTTCAGGACGACGAAGCGGGGGGCTTCGGCCCCGCCGTGGACGATGCCCACGACCCGGCATGGCCATCGGTCCTTGCCGTCACCTGCAAAGGCGTCGAATGCTTCGATGGGCAACATGGTGCACTCCGTTGTCTGTGAAGGGGAATCAGGCCGCATCGCAGGATGTCCGCCTTTATTTTCTGGTGGCAAGCATCGCGGAAGGGCAGGCGTCGAAGATATCCGCCGCCCCTTATGTACCTTCGGCGCCTCCTTGGCCAATCCCGGGCGGCGTCGGGGCGAGACGGCGCCGGAACCCTTCCGAAAACGGACCAGGAACAATCTTCGGCCTGCCGCAGTTTGCATCTCGCAACGCTCTCGGCAGCAGGGGCGGCATGATGGCCACGACGATCAAGGACGGCAACGACCCGCAGGCGATCCTGGGCGGGACGACCGAACCTGCCCTCGCTCCCGACTATGCGAGGGCGCGGGAAACGGGGCGCGGGCGACATGCCGAAAACCCTGCGCAGATCCCGGCCGAAGGGTGGAAGGACATCCTTCTCCGTTTGCTGCTCTCCGTGCCGCAGAACCGCCTGATGACGCTGTCGGGCGGCGTCGCCTTCTTCGCGTTGCTGTCGATCTTTCCCGCCATCGCCACGGCGGTGTCGCTCTACGGCTTCGCCGCCGACACGGTGACGATTACCGACCATCTCAACCTCCTCGTGGGCCTTCTTCCCTCCGCCATTCTCGACCTCATCCGCCAGCAGATCCTGAGCGTCGCCGCCAAGGGCAACGGAACGCTCGGCCTGGCCTTCGGCATCAGCCTCGCCGTTGCGCTCTGGAGCGCGAATTCAGGGACGAGCGCTCTCTTCGACGCCCTCAACGTGATCAATGGCGAGCGCGAGAAGCGCAGCCTCGTCCGGCTCTACGCGACCACGCTGGCGGTCACGCTCGGCTCGATCCTGTTCGTCGTCTTCAGCCTGTTCTGCATCGTCGTCCTGCCGTCGATGGCGCGCTTCTTCGGCGTCGACTCGCCGACGGAGACGCTGATCCCCTTTCTGCGCTGGCCGGTGCTGTTCCTGGTCGTGATGGTGATCCTTTCCATCCTCTACCGGGTCGGGCCGAGCCGGCGCGAGGCGAGATGGCGCTGGCTCACCTTGGGGAGCGCCTCCGCCGCGCTCCTGTGGATCGGCGCCTCCATGCTGTTCTCCTGGTATGTGGCGGAGTTCGACAGCTACAACCGTCTCTACGGATCGCTCGGCGCCATCATCGCCTTCATGACATGGACCTGGCTGTCCATCTTCATCATGCTGCTCGGTGGCGCCCTCGACGCCGAGACCGAGCACCAGACCGCCCGTGACAGCACGCTCGGACCGCCAAAGCCGCTCGGCGCCCGCGGGGCCAATATGGCCGACCATGTCGGCAGATCGGCGGCCGAACTCTGATCAGCCGGCCGGTTCGCAGCGGTCGCTCGGATCGCATTCGCGCGATTTCCCCGGCGATCGCAGGAGGGTACCGCCGGCGCCCCCATTACATTTTCTCCATGTCGCGAAAAAACACTGAAAACGTCGCGGATCCGCTTTCGATCGCCATTGTTGGATGGTCTCATCGGCGACGCCGGGCGAACTGCCGGCGCCGTGCCGCCGGCTTCGATCGGCTGCCGTCCATGTCGGTTTTGGTGATGGGTCTCGATGAATCTGCCCGGTGCGTATCTGCGATGCCTCGCCTGTCTGGTCGGTCTGCTCGTCCTGCCGGGAATGGCCCGATCGGGCGGCTTCGAGCGCGATGCGCTCAAGCACGTCGTTTCCGCCTGCGCCCTCACCAAGCGGACCGTCGGCGTTTCCTTTCCCTGCCTCGACGTGAAGACCGGCAAGCCGGGAGCCGAAGACTATGCCGTCATCCGCGCGCCGCAGTTCAGGACGGAGGTGCTGGTCGTTCCCGTCGATGCGATCGCCGGTATCGAGGATCCGGCCCTCCTGACGACGTCCTCCGCCCATCTGTGGGAGGCGGCCTGGGCCGCCCGCCATTTCGTCGCGGATGCCCTCGGGCGCGACCTGCCGCGCAATGCCGTCGGCCTCGCGGTCAACTCCGTGGCCGCGAGAAGCCAGGACCAGTTCCATATCCACGTCGATTGCCTGGACGGCGCCGTGCAGCGGGCGGTCATCGCCGGCAAAGCCAGGATCGGCGACACGTGGCGCCGGTTTCCCCTGCCGCTCGGCGGCGCCGGCTACTGGGCGCGGTCGATCGCGAGCGCCGATCTGAAGGGCGTCAACGTGGCGGCGCTCCTGTTCAAGGGCTTGCCTGCGGGACGCGGGACGATGGACCGCATGAGCGTCGCCGTCGTCGGTATGACCATGAGGGACGGAAGAGACGGCTTCCTCCTGCTGGCCCATGACGGCAGCCGGACCGCCGAGGCGCTGCTGGATCATTCCTGCCGCGCCTTCTGATCCCTTCGGCTTCCGGCCGGCCGCGGCCGGCATACGATGGGTTCACGGTGATCGATATACAACCCGGGGCGTCCGGCGGCCGTCGCGCTGTGCCAATCGGCATAGCGTAGCGATCTTCGAGTACCTATATCGAAACAACACTCATCCACGAGGCGTTTCAGTCCGTCTCTTCCCCTTACACCATGTGGCACGCCATGCGCATCCCGCTCGAACCCACCGCACTTCTCGCTCTCCAGGATCAGCGGACCAAGGTCCTGGTGACATGGGGCCTTCGGATCGTCGTGGGGCTCGTGTTCTTCGTGCCGGCGGTCATCGCGCTGAGCGGCCAGACGATGGTGGTCAGGGAGTTCGATGCCGTCCCGTTCGGACAGGGACTGCGCATCGCCACCGCCTGCCTCCAGATCGCCGCCGCGCTCCTCGTGCTGGTGCCGGCCGCGAGCCTCCTCAGCGCCGTCGTTTTGCTCGTCATCGACGCCGGCGCGCTGATCTTCCAATTGTTCTTCCTGCACGGCGACTTCGTGCATGTGATTCTCCTCGCCTTGCCGCTGCTGGCATTGCTCTTCATCGAGAGCGGCTGCTTCGACGAGAAACTGGCCGAACTCGACGAATAACAGCAGGGCTCGCGGCTGGCGGGGGAGGCTTACGCCATCTCGAAGTTCCAGGGCGGGTCGGCGCCTTCGCGCGATACGGTGATGGCCGCCGTGCGTGCCGCGTAGTCCATGGCTTCCTGCGCGATTGCCTGGTCGATCTGCCCGACCCTGTCGATGGACACCACGCCGCGCCGCTGGAGAACCGTCAGCAGGCCGCTCGAATAGCTGTCGCCGGCACCGACCGTGTCGACCACGGTATCGACGGGCACGACGGGGCTCTTCGCCTCGAAGCCGCGGCCATATCCTTCGGCGCCGTTGGCACCATCCGTGAGCACGACAAGGCTGGCGCCGCCGCCGACGAGATCCCTGGCCCAGGCGGCCGGATCGATGCCGGGATATAGCCACAGCAGGTCCGCCTTGGAGACCTTGACGATCTCGGCGGCCTCGGTCATGCGCTTCATGCGGGCGCGATAGGCGGCGGCGTCGGTGACGACCGTCGGGCGGACATTCGGGTCCATGCCGAGCACGCGCCGGCCCTTGTTGTCGAAATAGAGCTTCTCATAGGCGGACGCGATGGGATCGTTGATCAGCGCGACCGAACCCGTCCAGATCATCGAGACTTCCTCGCCGATGGGCGGCGCGTCGCGCTCGGGCGAGAAGAGCCGGCCGGCCGAGGCATCGTCGATAAAGGCGTATTCCGGCTCGCCGTCGCCCATGGAGACGAAGGCGAGCATGGAGGAGCGCGGCGCCCGCACGACATAGTTCAGCGAGACCTTGGAGCGCTCCAGCGCCTCGGCGAGCCTGTCGCCGAAGAAGTCCGTCGACAGTGCTGCACAGAAGCCGACATCGCCGCCGAGCCGTCCTATCCCGACGGCGGTATTGAACGGACTGCCGCCGACGACCGGCCGATAGGCCTCGCGCCCATCCGCGCTCTTCACCGGCAGGAAGTCGATCAGGGCCTCTCCGCACACGAGGATCATGGGTTTCTTCACTCCAGGGCTTTGCCGCCGACGGGTCCGCGGCTGGAGGCCGGAACCGGTTGTTTCGCCTGACGATGGTGCCGGCGACTGCGGATCTGACGTAGCAGAAGCGGATCGAAACGCAACAGAGCTGAAGGCGGGCGCCAGGGCCTTCGTTGCCCTCGTCAGGCGGGCGCGGTGGACGCCGGGCCGATCGCCTCGACGGTCGCGCCGGCGAGCCACTCCACCAGCGCGGCGATCGCGGTCGCGGGCGGTTTGCCCTGCGAGAGCTGCTCCCCGTAGACGGCGAGCTGGCAGTCGGCGCTGGTGCCCCGCTGGAGGATCACGTCGATCCCGGCGAGGGCCGCTTCGCATTCCAGCACCCGGCTGTCCTCCCGGACGAGGGCGCGTAGCGCCCCCACGAGCTCCGGCACCGGCTGCGCCTCTCCGGAAGCCAGGTCGATCAGCGATCCGTGGATGCCGTAGCGCTCGGCACGCCACTTGTTCTCCTCGACGATGGCGCGGCCGGCGGCCGTCATGTCCCGATTGAGTTCGGGATGGCGGCACAGGTGCCGCACGAGGCAGCGGTAGAGCATGGCGATGGCGAGGGCATCCTCGACCCGGGTGCATGCATCGGCGATCCGCAGTTCCATGGTGGGAAATCGCAGGGAGGGGCGAAGGTCCCACCACAGGAAGCTGGCATCGGCGATGATCCGGTTACCGACGAGCGCGGCGACATAGGACGCGTAGTCCTGCTCGTCGGCGAAGAGATCCGGCAGGCCGGAACGCGGCAAGGCGGCGTAGACGGCCTGCCGGTAGGCCATCAGGCCTGTCCGCCGCGACTGCCAGAACGGCGAGGAGGCCGAAAGGGCAAGGAACAGCGGCAGATAGGGCAGCGTGCGGTTCATCAGCGCCACGCGCGAGAGGCCGGAGGGGATCTCGACATGGACATGCATGCCGCAGATCATCTGGCGGCGGGCGAGGATCTGCAGGTCCTGGGCCACCTTGTCGTAGCGCGGCAGTTCGGTCGGGCGCTGTTCCGACCATTCGGCCGAGGGATGGGTGCCGGCGGCGAGGATGCCGAGGCCGTGCTCGCCGGCAAGCGCCTGCAGGGTGCGGCGGAAATGCAGCAATTGTCCGCGCGCATCCGCCACGGCGCTGGAGGGAGAGGTCGCCACCTCGATCTGCGATTGCAGCAATTCGTGGCTGACGCTCTTGCCCAACGCCTGCCGGGCAGCTTCGAAGAAGCCTGGCGGCACCGATTCGCCTGCCTTGCCGCTCCGTCGCTCGAAAACGAAATATTCCTCTTCGATGCCGAAGGTGTAATCCCCACCCATGGTCCTGCCCCGCTCGACCCCGGGGCGGCCGGAATGCCCGCTACCGGCTCTCCCCGCAGCAATGAAGCAGGCACGGTTTTGTTCAGGCCCCGGCAATGTAAAAAGCCGGGGCTTGCGCCCCGGCTCCTCGATCTTGCCCCTCTGGAATAGGCTTTTTAGACCGAATAGTACATTTCGAACTCGACCGGATGCGGCGTCTGTTCGAAACGATGGACCTCGCCGATCTTCAGCTCGATGAAGCTGTCGATGAAGTCGTCCGTGAAGACGCCGCCCTTCTTGAGGAACTCGCGGTCGGCATCGAGCGAGGAGAGCGCCTCACGCAGCGAACCGCAGACGGTCGGGATCTGCTTCAGCTCCTGCGGCGGCAGGTCGTAGAGATCCTTGTCCATGGCGGCGCCGGGGTCGATCTTGTTCAGGATGCCGTCCATGCCGGCCATGAACAGGGCGGCGAAGGCGAGATAGGGGTTCGCCGCCGGATCGGGGAAGCGAACCTCGACGCGCTTGGCCTTCGGGTTGGTCGTGTAGGGGATGCGGCAGGAGGCCGAGCGGTTGCGCGCCGAATAGGCGAGCAGGACGGGCGCCTCGAAGCCCGGGACCAGACGCTTGTAGGAGTTGGTCGACGGGTTGGTGAAGGCGTTCAGGGCCTTGGCATGCTTGATGATGCCGCCGATGTAGTGAAGGCAGGTCTCCGAGAGGTCGGCATATTTGTTGCCGGCGAAAACCGGCTTGCCGTCCTTCCAGATCGACTGGTGCACATGCATGCCCGAGCCGTTGTCGCCGAAGATCGGCTTCGGCATGAAGGTCGCCGTCTTGCCGTAGGTGTGGGCGACGTTGTGGATCGCATATTTGTAGATCTGCAGATGGTCGGCCATCGTCACGAGCGTGCCGAACTTCATGCCGAGTTCATGCTGGGCGGAAGCCACTTCGTGATGGTGCTTTTCGACGACGACGCCCATCTGCTGCATGGCAGCCAGCATCTCGGAACGCATGTCCTGCGCCGAATCCATCGGCGGAACCGGGAAATAGCCGCCCTTCTTGGCGATGCGGTGGCCGAGGTTGCCGCCTTCATATTCAGTGTCGAAGTTGCTCGGCAGTTCGAGCGAATCGAGCTTGAAGCCCGTGTTGTAGGGATCGGCCTTGAAGCGGACGTCGTCGAACACGAAGAACTCGGCTTCCGGACCGAAGAATGCGGCATCGCCGATACCGGTCGACTTCAGATAGGCCTCGGCGCGCTTGGCGATGCCGCGGGGATCGCGGCTGTAGCCTTCGCCCGTCGAGGGCTCGATGACGTCGCAGGTGATCGACATCGTGGCGGCCGAGAAGAAAGGGTCCATCGTCGCGGTGGTCGGGTCCGGCATCAGGCACATGTCGGATTCGTTGATCGCCTTCCAGCCGGAGATCGAGGAACCGTCGAACATCGTGCCTTCGGTGAAGATTTCCTCATCCACCATCGAGACGTCGAAAGTCACATGCTGCCACTTGCCGCGCGGGTCGGTGAAACGGAAGTCGACATATTTGACATCATTATCCTTGATCGCCTTCAGGACGTCACTGGCGGTCTTCATGTTGTGCAAACCTTTCCTTCGTTTTAGCACAGTATTCTGGCACGGACGGCGGACCGTCCGGCATCAAATCGCGTCGAGGCCGCTCTCGCCGGTACGGATCCGGATGGCTTCCTCGATGTTGAGGACGAAGATCTTGCCGTCGCCGATCCGGCCCGTCTGGGCGGCCTTGCGTATGGCGTCGATGGCGCGTTCGACCCGTTCATCCGGGACCACCACTTCAATCTTCACCTTGGGCAGAAAATCAACAACATATTCGGCGCCGCGATAGAGTTCGGTATGGCCTTTCTGCCGTCCAAATCCTTTCGCCTCCGTCACCGTAATGCCCTGCAGGCCGACTTCCTGCAGCGCCTCTTTCACCTCGTCCAATTTGAAGGGCTTGATGATGGCTTCGATTTTCTTCATGGGGTCTCCTCGATTTCAGCGCATTCTCGCGCAGAAACCTTGTCGCTGGTAGCAGTTCGCATGCCAAACCGCCAATAGGAAAAATATTGGGCATTTTCAATGCGTTATGGCGATGCGTGCTGAAATTTGGGCATATGGTACCGAAAGATTGCCCAATTTATTTGCAACTAGCCAATAAAATATGCGCCACGACGGCAGGAGATTGCCGGAGGAGGGCGTTCCCCTGGACTTTTCCCGCCCGATGCGACGAGGTGGCGCATGCAGCGGCGGAAAAGAGGCGTTGGAGAGAATCTTGAACGAACTGCTCAGTCCATCCGAGATGGCGGACGCCGACCGGCTGGCGATCGCCGCGGGCATGACGGCCGACGCGCTGCTGGAGCGGGCCGGGCGGGCGGTCGCCGACGTCGTGGCGCGGCGCCCCTTCAACACGCCGATCCTGGTCTTGTGCGGCACGGGCAACAATGGCGGCACCGGTTTCGTCGCGGCGCGGGTGCTGCGGGAGCGGGGCTATCGCGTGCGGCTGGCGATGACCGCCGCGTCCTCCTCTCTCGGCGGGGAGGTGGCCTATGCCGCCGAGCAATGGGGCGGGCCGATCGAGGATGCCTTCGCCGCGACGCTGCCCAAGGGCGGGCTCCTCGTCGACGCGATGCTCGGGGCGGGCCTCTCCCGCGACGTCGACGGCCGACTCGCCCGCCTGATCGAGCGCATCAATGCCGCCGGCCTCGGCGTCGTCGCCGTCGATCTTCCCTCGGGCATAGAAGGCGCCGGCGGGCAGGTCCGCGGCGTCGCCGTCAAGGCGCAGGAGACCGTCGCCTTCTTCCGGCGCAAGCCGGGCCATCTCCTGCTGCCCGGCCGGCTCTATTGCGGGGCGTTGCGCCTCGCTGACATCGGCATTCCCGACGACGTCCTGCGCACCATCGCGCCGCGTACCCATGCCAACCAGCCGGACCTCTGGCTCGCGCGCTTTCCCCATCCCGCCGCCGAGGGGCAGAAATACGGGCGGGGGCACCTCGTGGTGCTTTCGGCCGGCATCGAGGGCACGGGGGCCGCGCGGCTGGCGGCCAAAGCCGGGCTGCGGGCGGGGGCGGGGCTGGTGACCGTCGCCAGCCCGTCCGACGCGCTCGCCGTCCACGCCGCGGCCCTCGATGCGGTGATGGTGCGCCGCTGCGACGGCCTGGAGGGATTTTCCCGCATCCTGGAGGACAGCCGTCGCAATGCCGTCGTGATCGGTCCGGCGCTCGAACCGGGCGAGGAGACGCGGGCCCGCGTCGAGATGGCGCTGGCCGCTTCCCGCGCGGTCTTGCTCGACGCCGGCGCCCTGACGGCTTTCGCGGCGGACCGCTTCCGCCTCATCGCCGCCTTGCGTGCGGCGGCCGGCCCCGTCGTGCTGACGCCGCATGAGGGGGAGTTCGCCCGCCTGTTCGCCGACATCGCCGGCAGCGGCGCCTCCAAGCTCGACAGGGCCCGCGCCGCGAGCGAGACGACGGGCGCCATCGTGGTGCTGAAGGGGGCCGATACGGTCGTCGCGGCAGCGGACGGCCGGGCGGCCATCAACACCAACGCCCCTCCGACCCTGGCGACAGCGGGGTCGGGGGACGTGCTCTCCGGCCTCGTCGGCGGTCTGCTGGCGCAATCGATGCCGGCCTTCGAGGCCGCCTGCGCCGGCGTCTGGCTGCATGGCGAGGCGGCAGGCCGGTTCGGCCCCGGCCTCACCGCCGACGACCTGCCCGGCGCGCTGTGCGGCGCGCTGGTGGCGCTCACGGAGGAGGGGGGCGCCGCCTGACGGCGCCTGTCCGCGGCATGCGAGGGATGGCGTTTTCTCTGCAGATGGCGGGTGCGGATCCATGCTCCGCGCACCCGCGGCACCGGCATCCGTGCGGTCTGCCGCCGCCGACGGCCAAACAAGGCCGAAATAGACAAACTTTTTTGCTGCATCGTTTTCATGACATGCTATATGGCGCCACTCATTTGCGGGGCGCGGGTTCCGCGAAAGAGAGCCCTTTGCGGGCGTGGCGGAACTGGTAGACGCGCTGGATTTAGGTTCCAGTGATGAAAGTCGTGGGGGTTCGAGCCCCTCCGCCCGCACCACGACCGGTCGATAAGATCAAGCTCTGACGGGCGGCGAAACGAACTCACGGATTCGGGACAATAATATGCAGGTGACCCAAACCCTGGCCGACGGCCTGAAGCGGGAATTCAAAGTGGTGGTACCGGCGGCGGAAATCGCCTCGCGTGCCGACGCCCAGCTCGAAGATATGAGGGGCAAGGTCCGTGTGAACGGCTTCCGTCCGGGCAAGGTGCCGGTGGCTCACCTGCGCCGCCTGTATGGCCGCTCGGTCGTGGCCGACGTCGTCAACGACTATGTCGGCGAGGCCAACCGCAAGATCGTCGACGAGAACCAGATCAAGCTGGCCATGGAGCCCAAGCTCGATTTTGGCGCCGGCGAGGAGGGCGTTGCCCAGGTTCTCGAAGGCAAGGCCGATCTCGCCTGGACCGTGGCGGTGGAAGTGCTGCCGACCTTCGAGGTCGGCGACGTCTCCGGCATCAAGATCGAACGGCCGGTGGTCGAGGTGACCGATGCCGACATCCAGGAGCGCCTGGAGAACCTGGCGCGCCGCAATGTCAGCTACACCGACAAGGAGGCCGGCGCCAAGGCGGAGAAGTTCGACCGCGTGATCGTCGACTTCACCGGCAAGATCGACGGCGAGCCGTTCGAGGGCGGCACGGGCACGGATATCTCGGTCGATATCGGCTCCAACACCTTCATTCCCGGCTTCGAGGACCAGCTGATCGGCGTCGCCGCGGGCGAGGAGAAGACCGTCGAGGTCAAGTTCCCGGTCAACTACCTGTCCGAGACGCTGGCCGGCAAGGACGCGGTCTTCGACGTGAGCGTCAAGGCGGTGCAGGCGCCGTCCGAGCTGGTGGCCGACGACGAACTCGCCAAGTCCGTCGGGCTCGAATCGCTCGACAAGCTCAAGGAAGTCATCAAGGGCACGGTCGAGCGCGAATATGCGAACGTCGCCCGCAGCAAGGTGAAGCGCCAGCTTCTGGACGCGCTCGACGCCAAATACACCTTCGACCTTCCGCCGACCCTGTTCCAGCAGGAGTTCGACAATGTCTGGCAGCAGGTCGAGCGCGAGATGCAGCAGACCGGCCGCACCTTCGAGGACGAGAAGACCACCGAGGAAGAGGCCCGGGAAGAGTACCGCAAGATCGCGGCGCGCCGGGTCCGTCTCGGCCTGGTGCTCGCCGAGATCGGCGAAAGCAACAAGATCGTCGTCTCCGACGACGAGACGACCCGCGCGATGGTCGAGCGCGCCCGGCAATTCCCGGGCCAGGAACGCCAGGTCTGGGAGTTCTACACCAAGAACCAGGGCGCGATCGCCGAGCTGCGCGCGCCGATCTTCGAGGACAAGGTCGTCGACCACATCCTCAGCCTCGCCGAGGTCACCGACAAGCCGGTGAGCAAGGAGGAGTTGTTCAAGGAAGAGGACGAGGAAACGACCGAGGAGAAGTCCGAGGCGTAAGGCTTCCTCATCGTCCCCGAACGACATTGGATGGCCGGGCTGGTTCCCGGCCATTCTCGTTGAGGCGGGCGGCGGAGCGCTTCGGCCCGGTTCGTGGCCGGCGCATCTTGCAGAAGTGCCCTCGACGACACATTTGCGATGGGTGGTTCCGCAGGCATCCTCTCGACGCCGGCGCGGAACGATCCCAGTCACCCTTGTTTCAGTCGTATGGCCTTCAGCTCTGCGGCTTTTGGCAGCCGGTGCACTTGACAAAATTGCTGGCAATCTCTGCCCTGCCAGAGACATTGTTGCCGAGATTCGCCCTCTGGAGAATGACCGATGAGAGACCCCGTCGATACCTTCACCAACTACATCGTTCCCAGCGTGGTCGAGAGCACCAACCGGGGTGATCGGGCTTGGGACATCTATTCGCGCATGCTGCGCGAGCGCATCATCTTCGTGACCGGGCCGGTCGAGGACAACATGGCCTCGAGCGTGGTGGCCCAGCTCCTGTTCCTCGAGGCGGAGAACCCCAAGAAGGAAATCGCGCTCTACATCAACTCGCCGGGCGGCGTCGTGACGTCGGGCATGTCGATCTACGACACCATGCAGTTCATCCGCTGTCCCGTCTCGACGCTGTGCATCGGGCAGGCGGCTTCGATGGGCTCGCTTCTCCTGGCTGGCGGGGCCAAGAATATGCGTTTTGCCTTGCCGAACGCCCGCATCATGGTGCATCAGCCTTCCGGCGGCTTTCAGGGGCAGGCGACCGACATCCTCATCCACGCTGAAGAGACCAAGCGGGTCAAGCAGCGCCTCAATGAGATCTACGTCAAGCATACCGGGCAGGATATCAAGGCCATCCAGGAAGCGCTCGAGCGCGACAATTTCATGGATGCCGAGGGCGCCAGGGAATTCGGGCTCGTCGACCAGGTGATCGAAAAACGCCCGGACGACGGTGCCGCAAAAGCGTAAGAGTTTCGACACAGTTCATTGCGATGGTGATCGTTAATGCTCTGTTGACGGGGTAAAGCCTAGATTCCACCATTGCTTAAGATGGTGGATGAGGCGATGTTGAGAAGCGGCGGGGATCGGTGTTCTGGCACGGTCCTTGCTGGGAGTTGCGACTAGGGCGGGCCAGGAGGTTCGCCCAAAGAGAGCCCGAAAGGGGGACGCCATGACCAAGGCCGGCA
Source organism: Labrys monachus (assembly GCF_030814655.1). Lineage (NCBI taxonomy): Bacteria > Pseudomonadati > Pseudomonadota > Alphaproteobacteria > Hyphomicrobiales > Xanthobacteraceae > Labrys > Labrys monachus. Next base: position 3,184,108 of record NZ_JAUSVK010000001.1, on the reverse strand, counting down.
GCGATTCGAAGAATACGCTCTACTGCTCATTCTGCGGCAAGAGCCAGCACGAAGTTCGCAAGCTGATCGCCGGCCCGACAGTTTTCATCTGCGATGAATGTGTCGAGCTGTGTATGGACATCATTCGCGAGGAGAACAAATCCTCGCTCGTGAAATCGCGCGACGGCGTGCCGACGCCGCGCGAGATCTGCAAGGTGCTCGACGACTATGTGATTGGGCAGTTCCAGGCCAAGCGCGTTCTGTCGGTCGCCGTCCATAACCACTACAAGCGCCTCAACCATGCGGCGAAGCACAGCGACGTCGAACTCGCCAAGTCGAACATCCTGCTGATCGGGCCGACCGGCTCGGGCAAGACCTTGCTGGCGCAGACGATGGCGCGCATCATCGATGTGCCCTTCACCATGGCCGACGCCACCACGCTGACGGAAGCCGGCTATGTCGGCGAGGACGTCGAGAACATCATTCTCAAGCTCCTCCAGGCGGCCGACTACAATGTCGAGCGTGCGCAGCGCGGCATCGTCTATATCGACGAGGTCGACAAGATCAGCCGCAAGTCCGACAACCCCTCGATCACGCGGGATGTTTCGGGCGAAGGCGTCCAGCAGGCGCTGCTGAAGATCATGGAAGGCACGGTGGCGAGTGTTCCTCCGCAGGGCGGGCGCAAGCATCCCCAGCAGGAATTCCTGCAGGTGGACACCACCAACATCCTGTTCATCTGCGGCGGTGCCTTCTCCGGACTCGAAAAGATCATTTCGGGCCGCGGCAAGGGAAGCTCGATCGGCTTCGGTGCCCGCGTGGCCGCGCCGGAAGACCGCCGCACCGGCGAGATCTTCCGCGAGGTCGAGCCGGAGGATCTCCTGAAGTTCGGCCTGATTCCGGAATTCGTCGGCCGCCTGCCGGTGATCGCCACGCTGGAGGACCTCGACGAGCCGGCGCTGATCAAGATCCTGACCGAGCCGAAGAATGCGCTCGTCAAGCAGTATCAGCGCCTGTTCGAGATGGAGGGCATCGACCTGAGCCTGCAGGAGGAGGCGCTGTCATCGATCGCCAAACGTGCGATCGAGCGCAAGACCGGTGCTCGCGGGCTTCGTTCGATCATGGAGAGCATCCTGCTCGATACCATGTTCGAACTGCCGGGCCTCGACGGCGTGGAAGAGGTGGTGATCTCGAAGGAAGTCGTGGACGGCCAGGCCAAGCCCCTGTTCATCTACTCCGACAAGCAGGAAGTCTCTTCGTCCGCCTGACGAGGCCTGTATCCGGCCGGGGTGGGCCAGGAATGCGGCTCCGGCTGTCATTCCCCCCAGAAGAATCCCGCCGCATTCTGGCGGCGGGGCGGCACGGCGGAACGTGATCCGGCGCGGTTGCGGCATTTCCACGCCGCGCTGCCTTCCCATGTCCCGTCATCGATCTTTGATCGAGCGCCCGGGTGACGGAATGGAGCAGCCGGGCCGCTATGTGCCATCGGGAATGACTGACGGCATCGACGTTCTCCTGCAAGGCGATGTCAGCTGGCACAAATTGGCATAGCGGCTTGGCTTGACACGGCGCTCCTCCCCCCCACCTATTCATTGTGAAGCAATCGCGCCCATTCGGGGCGATTGGAATACCCCCGAGGCCCACCTCGTTGGTCGAAGGGGATAGCGCTTGTGGCACGGCTATTGCAGCGTGGTGCGGCGCAGGAAAGGATATGCAATGACAACGAATAAACAGCGTCCCGCGGTGCCCCCGGGTACCGTCGATACTTTCCCGGTGCTGCCGCTGCGCGACATCGTCGTGTTTCCGCATATGATCGTCCCGCTCTTCGTCGGCCGCGAGAAGTCGATCCGCGCGCTGGAAGAAGTGATGCGCACGGACCGTCATATCCTCCTGGCGACCCAGCTCAACGCGGCGGAGGACGATCCGGCGACGGACTCGATCTACAAGCTCGGAACGCTGGCCACGGTCCTTCAGCTGCTGAAGCTGCCCGACGGCACGGTGAAGGTGCTGGTCGAGGGCGTGGACCGCGCCAAGGTGCTGTCCTATTCGAGCCGCGAGGATTTCTACGAGGCTGAGGCCGAGGTTCTCGGCAATGGCACCGGCGAACGCATCGAGGCCGAGGCGCTGGCGCGTTCGGTGGTTTCCGAATTCGAGAGCTACGTCAAGCTGAACAAGAAGGTCTCGCCCGAGGTCGTCGCCGCGGTCACCCAGATCGAGGACTATTCCAAGCTCGCCGATACCATCGCCTCGCATCTGGCGGTGAAGATCGCGGACAAGCAGGACGTTCTCGAGATCCTGCCGATTCCGGCGCGCCTGGAAAAGGTGCTCTCACTGATGGAGAGCGAGATCTCCGTACTGCAGGTGGAGAAGCGCATTCGCACGCGGGTCAAGCGCCAGATGGAGAAGACCCAGCGCGAATACTATCTCAACGAGCAGATGAAGGCGATCCAGAAGGAGCTGGGCGACGAGGAAGGCAAGGACGAGCTCGGTGAGCTCGAACAGAAGATCAAGGCGACCAAGCTGACCAAGGAGGCCCGCGACAAGGCGCAGGCCGAGATGAAGAAGCTGCGCCAGATGTCTCCGATGTCCGCCGAAGCCACCGTGGTGCGTAACTATCTCGACTGGCTGATCTCCCTGCCCTGGGGCGAGAAGTCCCGGATCAAGAAGGATCTGCCGCATGCGCAGGAAATCCTCGATGCCGATCACCATGGCCTCGAAAAGGTCAAGGACCGGATCATCGAGTATCTCGCGGTGCAGCAGCGCGCCAACAAGCTGACGGGCCCGATCCTGTGCCTCGTCGGACCGCCCGGCGTCGGCAAGACCTCGCTCGCCAAGTCCATCGCCAAGGCGACGGGCCGTGAGTATGTGCGCATGTCGCTCGGCGGCGTGCGTGACGAGGCCGAGATCCGTGGCCACCGGCGCACCTATATCGGCTCGATGCCCGGCAAGGTCATTCAGTCGATGCGCAAGGCCAAGAAGCAGAATCCGCTCTTCCTGCTCGACGAGATCGACAAGATGGGTATGGATTTCCGCGGCGATCCGTCTTCGGCCCTGCTGGAGGTGCTGGATCCCGAGCAGAACGCGACGTTCAACGATCATTACCTCGAGGTCGACTACGACCTGTCGAACGTGATGTTCGTGACGACGGCGAACACGCTCAACATCCCGCCGGCCCTGCTGGACCGCATGGAGATCATCCGGCTCGCCGGCTACACCGAGGACGAGAAGGTCGAGATTTCGCGCAAGCACCTCGTGCCCAATGCCATCCAGAAGCATGGGCTGAAGCCGAAGGAATTCTCGATCGACGATGAGGCCCTGTTGCTGCTGGTGCGCCGCTATACGCGGGAAGCCGGCGTGCGCAATCTCGAACGTGAGATCTCGAACCTCACCCGCAAGGCCGTCAAGGACATCCTGATGTCCAAGAAGAAGGGCGTGCGCGTGACCCCGGCCGTGCTCGAGGACTATCTCGGCGCGCCGCGCTATCGCTACGGCCTGGCCGAGCTGGAAGACCAGATCGGCGCGGTGACGGGCTTGGCGTGGACGGAAGTCGGCGGCGAGCTTCTGACCATCGAAGCGGTGATGATGCCCGGCAAGGGCAGGATGACCGTGACGGGCAATCTGAAGGACGTCATGCGCGAATCGATCTCGGCGGCGGCTTCCTATGTCCGCTCGCGGGCGATCGACTACGGCATCGAGCCGCCGCTGTTCGACCGTCGCGACGTCCATGTGCACGTGCCGGAAGGCGCGACGCCCAAGGACGGCCCCTCGGCCGGCATCGCCATGGCCACCGCCATGGTGTCGGTGATGACGGGCATCCCGGTCCGCCGTGATGTCGCCATGACCGGCGAGGTGACGCTGCGGGGGCGCGTGCTGCCTATCGGCGGCCTGAAGGAGAAACTGCTCGCCGCGCTTCGTGCCGGCATCAAGACCGTGCTCATCCCGGAAGAGAACGCCAAGGATCTGGCGGATATTCCGGACAATGTGAAGAACGGGCTCGAGCTGGTGCCGGTGTCCCGGATGGAGGAGGTCCTGCGCAAGGCGCTCGTGCGCATGCCGGAGCCGATCGTCTGGGAAGAGGACAAGACCCATCCGCCGGTGATCCCCGGCGACGATGCCGGCGCCGTCGTCGCGCACTGAGCTTCGCCTGAACCCAAGGACGGCCGCACATTCGTTGTGCGGCCGTTTTTTTGAGGTGGGTGCGTCCTTCGGGGAAGGCGCGGCAGTGGCCTCCAGCCCAACGGCGGTGAGGCTCCCCGTGTCCCGAAGGGGCTTGGCGCTGGAGCATGTCTCGGCTGCAGTCTGGCGCAAGATGTCCACAATGGCGGTGACGGAGATTTACGCCGCCGCCGACCCGTTGTATATGCGTGCGGGTCGGACGACTCCGGGACGACTGGTTCGCGCCATTCCAGTGCCGGCGCCGGAACTGAAAAAGTGAAATATCCCGGCACTTTCAGTTGCTTGGGCGGTTAGCTCAGTTGGTAGAGCATCTCGTTTACACCGAGAGGGTCGGCGGTTCGAGCCCGTCACCGCCCACCATTCGAATCAAACACTCACAGGCGACGACGACAGTCACGCCAACGATATCAGCGTTGGGTGGTCCGTTCTTGAGAGGCATGTTCTATAGACACCTGACGAGGCGCGCCGGGCTCCAGCGTGATCTGCACCCGCTTGGCGGTGACGGAGCCGGCGATGCCGTAGCTGGCGCTCCACTCGATACGGAAGCAATCGCCAGTTTGGGCCGCAGGGCGCGAGGGGCCTCGGAAACCTGAACAGGTCCGATCCCCCAATGGAAGCGGCCCCATTTATCCTCTAAAACCAGATAATTTTCTGAATTATCAAGTACTTATACCCTATCAGGATACCATGTGAGCCATCCCGAAGAAAATGCCGAATGAAGATGAGGGGCATGGCTCGCCTTCCTGTTCAGCACCGTGGCAGGAAACACTTTCCGGATGCGCTGCCGTTAACGATTTTCGTTCAAGCAACGTTCATACGGCGCTGCTACTGTTACGGAAGCGCTGGGGGGTGCAATGAATAGGGACTTTGTCGGACCATGAAGAAAATCATTTTGGCTGCCGTTGCGTTGTCGCTCGCCACGGTTGCATTCGCTCCGGTTGCCGCTTCCGCCGCGCCCGTGCGCGAGAGGGCGTCGGTCGGCGCCGTCATGATCAAGCGCGGCCCGCATTGCACGGTCGTCAAGCGTAAGGCCCGTATCCATGGTCATTGGGTCGTCAGCACCCGCAGGGTCTGCCGTCGCTGAACTTGAGGGGCGCTGCCGGCATGTTGCGCCGGCAGCGCCTTCCGCCAGGCCATCGGCGTGCCGCAGGATCGGCGCCGGGCAGGCTCAGTTCGTTTCCTTGAGGACGTCGATGAAGGCCCGCAGGGCCGGCGGTACATGTCGATGGCCTGGATAATAGAGGAACAGGCCGGGAATCGGCGGACACCAGTCATCCAGCACGGTCACGAGGGCGCCCCGATCGATGTGGGCGCGGGCGCAGCGGTCCGAGACATAGGCGATTCCCATGCCGCCCGCCGCCGCGTCGGCCATCAGGTCCATATGATCGAGTGTGAGTCTGCCGGGGACGTCGATCGACAGTTCCTGGCCGTGCCTTTCGAATTCCCAGCGATAGGGCTTGCCGCTCGGCAGGCGAAAGCGGATGCAGGCATGGTCGTGCAGGTCGTCCGGCACCTTCGGGCCCGCGTGATCGGCGAGATAGCCGGGCGACGCCACGGCGACGAAGCGCGCGCTTCCCCCGAATCGCACCGCGACCATGTCCTGCGGCACGGCCTCTCCGAGGCGGATGCCGGCATCGAAACCCTCGGCGACGATATCGACCAGCCTTCCCTCGGTGACGAGGTCGAGCGAGACCTGTGGATATCGTGACAGGAAGGCCGGCACCGTCGAGGCCAGCAACAGGCGGGCGGCGATCTCGCTCGAATTGATGCGCAGCGGGCCGGCCGGAACGCTGCGGAAATCGTCCACTTCCGACAAGGCCGCGTCGATGTCCCGCAGCAGCGGCTGAAGGCGCCCGACAAGACGCTCGCCCGCCTGCGTCGGCGCGACGCTGCGGGTGGTGCGGTGGAGCAGGCGCACGCCCATCTCCTGCTCCAGCGACCGCATCATATGGCTGAGCGTCGACGGCGACAGGCCGAGATCGTCCGCCGCCTTGCGAAAGCTGCGATGCGAGACGATCGCCGCGAGTGCCTTCAATTCGGGAAGTCCCGGTTTGCCATTCATGGGTATTCTTCAGCACGTCATGGAAGATTGAGTGGATAGTATCACCAATTGGAAGGGCTATCTTGCCGGAAAGCCGTAATCACGCGGCGAGACGAGGACTCTTGCATGAGCAGAACATGGTTCATCACCGGCGCTTCATCCGGCTTCGGACGGCTTCTCACCGAGCGCCTCCTGGCTCGCGGCGACCGCGTGGCGGCAACGGCGCGCAGGCCCGAAACGCTCGCGGACCTCGGCAAAGAGCATGGCGACAGGCTCTGGACGGCGTCGCTCGACGTTACCGACATCCCGGCGATGCGACGCGCGGTCGATCGGGCCTTTCGCGAACTCGGCCGCATCGACGTCGTCGCGAGCAATGCCGGCTACGGCCTCTTCGGCGCGGCGGAGGAACTGGGCGACGAGCAGATCGGCTCCCTGATCGAGACCAACCTCATCGGCTCCATCCAGCTCATCCGCGCGGTGATCCCGCATTTGAGAAACCAGGGTGGCGGCAGGATCCTGCAGGTCTCATCGGAAGGCGGGCAGATGGCCTATCCCGGCTTCAGCCTCTATCACGCGAGCAAATGGGGCATAGAAGGCTTCGTCGAGGCCGTCCGCCAGGAGGTTGCGCCGTTCGGCATCACCTTCACGCTCGTCGAGCCCGGGCCGACGCAGACCAATTTTGCGGCGGGCCTGGTCACGGCCGAGCCGGCGCCGGCCTATGAGAAGACGCCGGTGGGAAACCTCCGCCGCGCCTGGGCCGACGGCTCCTTCACGGCAAAGGGGGATCCGGCGAAGATGGTCGAGGCGATGATCGCCTCCGCCGAGACGGAGAACGGACCGCTGCGGCTGACATTCGGGGCCACGGCCTACGCCTCCATCGGCAATGCGCTCCGAGGCCGGCTCGCCGAGCTCGAGGGGCAGAGGGACGCGGCCTTGTCGATGGACCTCGACGGCTGAGTGGTCAGCCGGGGAACGGCGCCCAGCCGAGGTCCGTCGGCGAAATCGATGCGGGCGCATGGGGCCATTCGATCCCGAAGGCCGCATCGTCGAACCGGTAGCCGCGGGCATGGCCGGGGACATATTTGCGCCCCATGCCGTAAAGCACGTCCGTCGCGGCGCACAAGGTCAGGAAGCCGTGGGCGCAGCCCTCCGGCACGAAGACCTGGCAGGCGTCCTCGCCCGTGAGTTCGACGCCGACCCATTGCCGATAGGCCGGGCTCTCCGGCCGCAGATCCACCACGACATCGAAGATCGCGCCGCGCACGACCTGCACCAGCTTGGCCTCCGCGAGCGGGGGATCCTGGAAATGCAGCCCGCGCAGGGTATGCGCCCTGTCGTTGCGCGAGAGGTTGGTCTGGACGGGCGTGAATTCGATGCCGGCGGCGGTGAATTCGTCCGGGCAATAGAGCCGTGCGAAGAAGCCGCGGCCGTCGCGCCGCAGGTCGGGCTCGATCAGGAAGCAGCCCGGGATTTTCGTGGGCTGGAACCTCACGGCATGATCTTGATCTGCGGCACGGCGACGACGAACCGGGCTTCCGGCGCCATGAGCTCGCGGGCCTGCGCCATCACTTCCTCGGCGATATTCCAGGGCAGGATGACGAGATAGTCCGGCGCGACGTCCGGAATGCTTTCCGGCGGCAGGATCGGTATGCCGCTGCCGGGCAGGAGCCGGCCCTGCTTGGCGAGCGAGCGGTCGAACACCGCGACGATGTCGTCCGGGGTCGCGCCGCAGAAATTCAGGAAGGTGTTGCCCTTGGCGGCGGCGCCGTAGGCGGCGATCTTCCTGCCCGCCGCCTTGGCCTCGGCGAGGAAGGCGAGGAAGCCGCGCTTGACCTCGGCGACCTTGGCCGCGAAGCCTTCATAGCCGGCGAGCGTGTCGAGGCCGGCGGCATGCTCCTTGGCGCGCAGGGCGCCGAGGCGGGGCGAGGGCACGCGGCCCGATCCGGCCGGGGCCGCGAACAGCCGCAGCGAGCCGCCATGCGTCGGCAGTTCCTCGACGTCGATGGCCTCGAGCCCGACCGCGGCGAACACCTTCTCGACCGTCACCAGCGAGAGATAGGAGAAGTGCTCGTGATAGATGGTGTCGAACTGGACCTTCTCGATGAGGTTCAGCACATGCGGAAACTCGAAGGTGACGACGCCCTCCGGTTTCAGCAGAACGGCGAAACCGCCGACGAAGTCGCGGATGTCGGGAACATGGGCGAGCACATTGTTGGCGGCCATCAGGTCGGCCCGCTTGCCCCCCGCCGCCAGGCGCCGCGCGGTCTCGACGCCGAAGAACGCCACCTCCGTCTCGATGCCCTTGGCGCGTGCGGTCTCGGCGACATTGGCGGCCGGCTCGACGCCCAGCACCGGAATGCCGGCAGCCTTGAAATGCTGCAGCAGGTAGCCGTCATTGGAGGCGATCTCGACCACCAGCGATTGCGGTCCGAGACCGAAGCGGGCGACCATCGCTTCGGCGTAGCGCCGGGCGTGGGCGACCCAGCTGTCCGAATAGGAGGAAAAATACGCATAGTCCGAAAAGATCGCATCCGGCGGCACGGAATCGTCGACCTGTACGAGGAAGCAGCTGGGGCACACCCGCGCATGCAGCGGGAAGCTGCGCTCGGGGCTTTTTTCGTCCGGCAGGCGATAGTCGTTCGCCAGCGGCATGGCACCGAGGTCGCACAAGGTGACGGTGAGCGGCGTGGCGCAGAATCGGCAATTGGGAACGGATGTCATGGCTATCGCTTCAGAGCGTCGGGAAACGGTTGATCTGGTCGAGGGTGAAGGCATGCATGTCCGCGCCCGCGGCCTCGGCGGCATACCATTGCGCGGTCCACGCCAGGCCCGGCTTGCCGGCAAGGCGGTCTCGCCAGGCGAGCACGTTCCGGGCCTCGGTCGAATCGACGGCGAGGGCCTGCATCTCGATCGAGCCGGGAACCGGCCGGTGCACCCAGGCCGGCTTTCGCCCCAGCGCCTCGAAGATCGCGTCCGCCACCGCCGAGACGGCGAGCGGCCGTGACGGGTCCGGCCCGAAATTGAGCGCGCGCGGCAGGCCCGGCCGCGTGATCATGGCTTCGGCATAGACAAGGTAGCCACAGATGCAGTCGAGCACGTGCTGCCAGGGACGGGTCGCCTCGGGATGGCGCAGTTCGAGCGTCGCGCCGCTGCGCACGGACCGCACGATGTCGGGCACCAGCCGGTCCGCCGAATGATCGCCGCCGCCGATGACATTGCCGCCGCGCGCTGTCGCCAGGGCGATGCCGGCCTTGTCGAAATAGGATCGCGCATAGGAAAAGGCGACGATCTCGGCGGCCGCCTTGGAGGCGGAATAGGGATCCTTGCCGCCGAGCTTGTCGTCCTCGACGAAGGCGAGGCCCTTCTCCTCATTGGCGTAGACCTTGTCGGACGTGACGGCCAGCACGCCCTTCAATCCGGTCGCGCCCCGCAGGGCTTCGAGCAGGTGGACGGTTCCCATCACATTGGAGGCGAAGGTCTCGACGGGGTCGGCGATCGAGCGGCGCACCAGCGCCTGCGCCGCCAGATGCAGCACGACCTCCGGCCGCGAGGCCTCGACCACCTGCCGGACCGCATCGAGATCGCGCAGGTCGCCGAAGGAGGAGTGGACGGCGAGGTCCACCCGGGCGTCGCGAAAAAGCGTCTGGTCGGCGGCGGGCGGCAAGGCGAAGCCGGTGACCTCGGCGCCGAGGTGATGCAGCCAGAGGGCCGTCCAGCCTCCCTTGAAACCGGTATGCCCGGTGAGGAGGACCCGCCTGCCGCGCCAGAACGCCGCCGTGGGAAGGGCCGCGCTCACGCCCAGACCTTCCAGGGCGCCTTGCCCTCGGACCAGAGCTGTTCGAGATGGTTCTTGTCGCGCAACGTGTCCATCGGCTGCCAGAAGCCGGTATGCCGGTAGACCATCAGCTCCCCGGTTGCCGCGAGGGTCTCGAGGGGCGCCGCTTCCCAGGGGACGGCATCCCCTTCGATGAGCTCGATCACGTCCGGCTGCAGCACGAAGAAGCCGCCATTGATCAGCGTGTTGTCGCCGGGCGGCTTCTCGATGAAATGGGTGACGCGGTCGCCGTCGAGCGACAGCGAGCCGTAGCGCCCCGGCGGGACGACGCCGGTCAGCGTCGCGCGCTTGCCGTGGCTCTTGTGGAAGGCGATGAGCGCCGCGATGTCGATGTTGGCGACGCCGTCGCCATAGGTGAAGCAGAAGGGCTCGTCCGCATCCAGGAAGGGGGCGACACGCTTCAAGCGACCGCCCGTCATGCTGGTCTCGCCCGTGTCCACCAGCGTCACGCGCCAGGGCTCGGCCTTCTTGTTGTGATAGATGAGCTCGTTCTTTTCGGCGTCGATCGTGACATCGGCGTTGTGCAGGAAGTAGTTGGAAAAATACTCCTTGATCATATAGCCCTTGTAGCCGAGGCAGACGACGAAGTCGTTGATGCCGAAGCGGCTGTAGATCTTCATGATGTGCCACAGGATCGGCCGCCCGCCGATTTCGATCATGGGCTTGGGCCGCAGATGCGACTCTTCGGAAATACGCGTGCCCATGCCGCCGGCTAGAATGATGGCTTTCAAGGTCGGACCCGATAGACAGAGAATTTGACCGCGGCTATAGCGGCTCGGCCCCTCATTGGCAATCAAGCGCCGTCGTCGCGGCCAAGAGCAAAGCTTTCCCGCATGGCCCGTGTCAAATCCGGATTTCGCAAGCGCTTCAACATTCGCTATCTGCGCTGGATGCTGGCCCGGGCCACCATCGGCCGCATCCCCGCTTTGCAGCGGCGCTATTCCTTCTATCCGCAGGCAATCCTGCCGGAAGCGGCGGCGACCACCGTGCTCGAAGACGCCCGCATCGACCTGCCGACCCTGTTTTCGGCCGAGGAGACCGATTTCGTCCGGGATCGCTGTTGGCTCTATGACACGCTCGCCGGGACGTGGGAAGGCGGGCCGACGGTCCGCATCGCCCGGTTCTCGGGGCTGATTCGCGACGCCGTGCTGCTCGGCCATGTCAGCCGGATCTTCGTGCCGGAGCGGCATGCCGTGGTCGTCGCCCTGGCGCAGAAGGGGCAGGCCAACTGGAACTTCGCCAAGCCGGGGAAGCTGCGGCCGGCGCCGTCGATCGGCGGACGCAGCTTCTTCCTGATGCGCACCGACAATTACTACCATGCGCTGTTCCATGATCTCGTGCCCATCGTCGACTATCTCGACCGGCTGCATCCGCGGGGAATGCCGCTGACGCTCGTCGTGCCGAAATCCCGCCTGGCGACGCTGGCGCTGGGATGCGAGCTGATCGCGCGACGATTTCCAGGGGTGCATGTCGCCGAACTCGCCGACGATGCCGTCGCCCCGGCGGCGGAGGCACTCTGGCTGTCCTTCGACGGCGGCAATGCGGAATGGACCTTTGCCGATCCTGCGCCGGTCCGGCATTTGGCCGAGATTTTCCGGGACCACTATGCCGTCCCGCCGGGAAGCGGTCGGCGCCTGTTCTTCAGCCGCGGCGGCAGCAAGATCAGGCGGCTCCTCAATGAGGAGGCCCTTTGGGAGATCGCCAGGGAGCACGGCTTCGAGCGCTTCGAGGCCCATGCCGGCAACCACGCCGAGCAGGTGCGCAATTTCTCGCAGGCCGACATCGTCGTCGGCGTGCATGGCGCCGGGCTCGGCAATCTCGCCTTCTGCCGGCCCGGCACGAAGATGATCGAGATCTTCCCGGAGAACTTCACCAAGAGCACCTATCTGTGGCTCAGCAAGCGCCTCGGCCTCGACTATGCGTTCCTGGTCGGCGGCCCGGGCGATTACGACCAGGCTTTCATGCTCGACGAAAACCTGTTCCGCAGCGCCCTGGCGGGAGCCCTCCGCGAACCGATATAGAGCGCGGCGACGGTCCTGGGCGTGCAGGTCTTGCATCCCACTCTTGCGCCGCCCCTCGAAAGAGTTCGGCGAGACGGAGACGGTGCGGGATGATCCCGACGCCGATGTCCCCTCGCCCCGCATCGCGGGGAGAGGATAGAGGTGAGGGGCTGTGCCTGGGGATGGGCATTTTCGCGATGCATCTTCATGTTCGAAGGCGCATGCCTCCCGCTACCGATCGTCGCCTCGCATATCGCTCCCGCCGGAGTCGCCGGCCATGTCACGCCCTTCGGCATGGTTGGCCCGGAAGCGGGCGATATCGAAGAAGTCGGGCAGGCTCTCCCTGAGCCTCTCGTCGCTCCAGGTCCACCATTGCGTCCGCAGGAGTTCCGCCACCGTCGCCTCGTCGAAGCGCATGCGGATCGGCCGGGCCGGCACGCCGCCGACCAGCGTGTAGGGCGGCACGTCCCGTGCGACCACCGCGCCCGCCGCGACGATGGCGCCGTGGCCGAGGGTCACGCCCGTCAGCAGGGTGACGTCGCGGCCGATCCACACGTCGTGGCCGATGACGATCGGCCTGCTCTTCGGGATGATCTCGCGGCTGTCCCGCGTGGCGAGGCCGAACTGCTTCAGATAGAAGAACGGATGCGTCGAGACGCGATCGAGCGGATGATTGCCCAGCGAGAGCTGCACGTTCTGGCCGATCGAGGTGAAGGCGCCGATCTCGGAGACGGTCGAGCGTCTGAAGCAGAGCTTGTCGAAGCCATAGGTGTATTTGCCGACACGAATGCCGAGATTGTTGCGGATCGAGGCGCGCAGCAGGTCGTGCCGGTCACCGTGGCGGGCATGCGAAAGCTTCTTCAATTGACGGGCGAGCAGCTTCGGGAGGCGGCGCCGGGCGAGCATTTCCTCCCAGGAGGCGCCGAGGGCGATGTCGTCGGCGGCGTAGGTCAGGATGGTGTCGCCTTGCATGCCCGAATACTCCGCTTCAGATTTCGATTTCGACGCCGAGCTGGACCACCTGGGGCGCGGGAATGCGGAAATAGGCGGCCGAACGCTCGGCATTGCGCTGGAGCATGGCATAGAGGGCTTCGCGCCACCGCGCCATCCCCGCTGTCCTTTCGCATCGCCGGAGCCCGATGCCGCTGTTGTTGGCGGATCATGGCGCCCCGTCAAGGCGGCGATGCGGGAGGGCGGGCCGTCCGTGGCAAAATGTCTGTTCAGCGCGGCTGCGGTGCCGATATGCTCCGGCCATGCTGAGTCCCGCGACGCTGCCACGCTTCTTCCTCGACGTGCAATCCTCCTTTACCGGCAAGGCCTGGCGCGACCGGCTGGACGGCAAGGGGCAGATGCTCGCCCTCGCCCTTGCCCAGCGCGCCGGATTGCCGGACCTCCTGGCCCGCGTGCTGGCCGGCCGCGGCGTCACGCCCGAGGAGGCCGACGCCTTCCTCGACCCCAGCATCCGGCACTTCATGCCGGATCCGTCCCTGCTCAGGGACATGGACAAGGCGGCCGAGCGTCTGGCGGACGCCGTCATGGCGGGCGAGAAGGTCGCGATCTTCGGGGATTACGACGTCGACGGCGCGACCTCCTCCGCCTTGCTCGCCGGCTGGCTGGCCGAGGCGGGAGCGACGCCGCGCATCCATATTCCCGACCGCATCTTCGAGGGCTATGGCCCCAACGAGGAGGCGATCCGCCAGCTCCGGGCCGAGGGCGCCGGCCTGCTGGTGACGGTGGATTGCGGCACCACCAGCATCGACGTCCTGGCGCTGGCCGCCGCGATCGGATTCGAGACCCTGGTGGTGGACCATCACCAGGCCGGCGAGACCTTGCCCGAGGCGGTGGCCGTGGTGAATCCCAACCGGCTCGACGATCTTTCCGGGCAGGGGCATCTGTGCGCGTGCGGCGTGACGTTCCTTCTCCTCGTGGCGGCGAACCGGGCGCTGAGGCGGCGCGGGTGGTGGACGCCGGCACGGCCGGAGCCGGACCTCCTGTCGCGTCTCGACCTCGTCGCGCTCGGCACGGTCGCCGACGTGGTGCCGCTGAAGGGGCTCAACCGCGCCTTCGTCGCCCGGGGCCTGGCGGTGATGCGCCTGCGCCGGCGGGCGGGCCTGCGGGCCCTCATGGACATGGCACGGCTGGACGGGCCGCCGCGTCCCTACCATCTCGGCTTCCTGCTCGGTCCGCGCATCAACGCCGGCGGGCGCATCGGCGACGCGGCGCTGGGCGCGCGGCTGCTGGTGACGGAGGACGATCAGGAGGCCTCGGCGATCGCGGCGACGCTGGACCGGCTCAATCGCGAGCGCCAGGCGGTCGAGGCGGGCATGCTGGAGGAAGCCCTCGTCGAGGCCGTGGCGGCGCTCGGCGCCGAGGAGAAGGGCGCGGCGATCGTCACCGCCTCCGCGAACTGGCATCCCGGCGTCGTCGGCCTCGTCGCCGCCCGGCTGAAGGAGCGGTTCGGCCGCCCGGCCTTCGCCATCGCCTTCAACAAGGAGGGCGTCGGCACCGGCTCCGGCCGCTCGATCGGCGGCGTCGATCTCGGCCGCGCCGTGCGCCTGGCGGTGGAGCGCGGCCTGCTCGCCAAGGGTGGCGGCCATGCCATGGCGGCGGGAGTGACGCTGGCGCAGGCCGAGCTCGGCGCCTTCCGGGCCTTCCTCGAGGCGGAACTGCGGCACGGCGTCGAAGCGGCGCGGGCCGCGGCGGCGATCGAGATCGACGGGGCGCTTGCGGCCTCGGGCGCCTCGATCGAGCTGGCCGAAATGCTCGAGCGGGCCGGTCCGTTCGGCCAGGGCAATCCGGAACCGGTCCTGGCCTTGCCCGCCCATCGGGTGGCGTTCGCCGACGAGGTCGGCGGAGCGCATCTGCGCCTGCGCCTCAAGGGCCACGACGGCGCCATGCTCGACGCCATCGCCTTCCGTGCCGTGGGGCAGCCCCTGGGCGCGAAGCTGCTCGCCCATCGCGGCAAGCCTGTCCACGTCGCCGGATCGCTCTCCGTCGATCGCTGGGGCGGCCGCGAGCGGCTGCAGTTCCGCGTGCTCGATGCCGCGTCGGCGGATGGCGCGGCCTGAACGGCCGGCCCAGCCGCGCGACGTCAATAGCCGACGGTGAAACGGCTGCGCAGATGCTTGGGCGCCTCGATCTCGTCGATCAGGGCTACGGCGAAATCCTCGTAGGAAATCCAGCTCTTGCCGTCGGCCGCGGTCAGCAGGGTGTCGTCGCCGAGGCGAAACGATCCCGTCCGCTCGCCGGGGACGAACAGCGCGGAGGGGCTGAGCATCGTCCAGTCGAGGTCCGATACGCCGCGCAGGATATCGAGGAAGGCCTTGCCGCGGCTCGCCTCGTCGAAATATGCCGGGGGGAAATGCGGGCTTTCGATCAGGAGCGTGCCCGGTGCGGTTTCGAGGCTGCCGGCGCCGCCGACGACCAGATAGCGCTTCACCCCCGAGCGGCGGACCGCATCGATCAGGAGGTCGGGCTGGCTGCCGCTGAACCGGACGGAACTGACGATGGCGTCGTGGCCGGCCAGCAGCGGAGCGAGAGCGCCCGGCACGTTGGCGTCGGCCGCGACGGGGGTGAGGCCCGCACGCTCTCCGAGCTTCGACGGATCGCGGGCGATGGCAGTGACGGCATGGCTGCGGCGGAGCGCTTCGTCGACGATGCGGGTGCCGACATTGCCGGTCGCGCCGATGATGGCGATCTTCATGGTGATGGTCCTCGGCGTGTCCGGCCCGGAGCTGCGTGCTCCGTCCGACCGCCCTCGATGGATGTGATAGGCGCCTCCGTGCGAATTCCGTCGCGCGCGCCAGGGGCGTCCCATGATAGTCTCGTTTGAAGACCAGCATTGAATAAGAGAGTGCGCCATGGCCGTAAAGAAGGCAGTTTCACATCCCATGGTTACATCGGGGGAACCGGCGCAGGTGCGCGGCGAGGCCAAGGGAGCCTGCGCCATCCGCAATGTGCTCGACCGCATCGGCGACAAATGGAGCTACCTGATCATCACCACGCTGGCGGAGGAGCCCCGCCGCTTCGGCGAGCTGCGCCGTGCCATCGACGACATCTCGCAGAGGATGCTCACCGAGACGCTTCGCAGCCTGCAGCGCGACGGATTGCTGCAGAGGACCGTCTTTCCCACCACGCCGCCGGCGGTCGAATACAGGCTGACGGAGCTCGGCCGTTCCCTGCTGGAGCCGATGCAGGGCCTGATCGCCTGGGCCGACCTCAAGATGCCGTCGATCCTGGCGGCCCGCCGTGATTTCGACGGGGTGGCGGACTGAGATCCGCGCAGCCTGTAGTTGTGCTAAAGTAGATCACAATATATTGAAATTGCTGAACGTTTTTTGGCAGTAGGGTGGCGTATCAATCAGCGATACGATGGAGTTATCGATGATCGATCTGACCATCAACGGCCAGACCCACAGTGCCGATGTGCCGGCGGATATGCCGCTGTTGTGGGTTCTGCGCGATATCATCGGGCTGACCGGCACCAAGTTCGGCTGCGGCATCGCCCAATGCGGTGTCTGCACCGTGCATCTCGACGGCGATCCGGTGCGGTCCTGCGTCCTGCCGGCCGGCGCGGTCGGCAACCGTCCGATCACCACAATCGAGGCAGTCGGCAGGACGCCGGAGGGCGCCAGGATCCAGAAGGCCTGGCTCGATCTCGAAGTGGTGCAGTGCGGCTATTGCCAGTCCGGCCAGATCATGTCCGCGACCGCGCTCCTGGCGCGTGATCCCGCGCCCGACGATGCGGCGATCGATGCCGCCATGGCCGGCAATATCTGCCGATGCGGCACCTATCCGCGCATCCGCGCCGCCATCAAGGACGCCGCCAGGGCGTGACGCCCCCGCTTCCATCGGGACGCACCCGCACCATCGATCATGACGAGAAGGGAGAGGGGCGATGACCAATCACCCATCCATTCGATCCGGGCTCGCCGGGACCTTGCCGCCGGCCGCCACCCGGCGCGGATTCCTGCAGGCGAGCGGCCTGCTGCTGGGCTTCCTGTGGCTCGGCGGCGGCAAGGCGGGCGCCGTCGAGGCCCTGGCGGCCGGCGGGACGTTCGCGCCCAACGCCTTCATCCGCGTCGCGGCCGACGGCTCGATCACCTTCATCATCCCCAACACGGAAATGGGGCAGGGCATCTATACCGCGGAAGCGATGCTGATCGCCGAGGAACTGGAGGTCGGGCTCGACCAGATCCAGGTCATGCCGGCCCCGCCCAACGCCAAGCTCTATGCGGCGAAAGGGAGCCAGATCACCGGCGGATCGACCTCGATCCGCAACACCTGGACGCCGCTGCGCAGGGCCGGGGCGGCGGCGCGCACCATGCTGATCGCAGCCGCCGCGGCGCAATGGGGCGTCGACGCCGGCGAATGCCGGGCCGCGAGGGCCGTGATCACCCATGCGCCGACGGGGCGCAGCCTCTCCTATGGCGCGTTCGCCGATGCGGCCGGCCGGCTGCCGGTGCCGGGGGACGTGGCGCTCAAGTCTCCCAAGGACTTCAAGCTGATCGGCACGCCGGCCAGGCGCGTTGAGACGCCCTCCAAGGTCGACGGCTCCGCGCTGTTCGGCATCGACGTCAAGGTTGACGGCATGAAGACCGCCGCGATCGAGATCAGCCCCGTCTTCGGCGGAAAGCTGAAATCCCTCGACGACAGTGCCGCGCGCGCCATGCCCGGCGTCGTCGACATCCTGAAGATCGACGATGCGGTGGCGGTGGTGGGCGATCACTACTGGGCCGCGCGGCAGGGCCTCGCGGCGCTGAAGATCGAATGGGAGCCGGGCGACAAGGCTTCGATCTCGTCCGCCGGCATCTGGGACGATCTCCGGCAGGCATCGCAGGCGGGCACGCCGATCGAGGGGCGGGCCGAGGGCGACGTCGAGGCGGCGATGAAGGCCGCGGCGAGGACCGTCGAGGCCACCTATGAACTGCCCTTCCTCGCCCACGCGACGATGGAGCCGATCAACACGCTCGTGCATGTCCGCCCCGACGCCTGCGAGATCTGGGTCGGCACGCAGGTGCCGGTCTCGGCGCAGGCCGCCGCGGCGGCCGAGGCGGGCCTGAAGCCGGAGCAGGTCACCATCCACAACTACCTGATCGGGGGCGGCTTCGGCCGCCGCCTTGCGGTGGACACCATCCAGCAGGCGGTCGCCTTTGCCAAGCAGGTCGGGTACCCGCTGAAGATCATCTGGACGCGCGAGCAGGACATCCGCTTCGACCGGTTCCGGCCCGCTTATTACGACCGCATCTCGGCGGGGCTCGACGCCGGCGGCAAGCCCGTCGCCTGGACGCACAGGGTGACCAGCGGCTCGGTGCTCGCCTCGTTCCTTCCCACGGGCCTGCCCGCCGGGAAACTCGACAATGATACGGTGGAAGGTGCCGCCAGGCCGCCTTACGACCTGCCGGTCATCCGCGTCGACTGGATCCGCAAGGACCCGCCGATCGCCGTCAACTGGTGGCGTGGCGTGGGGCCGACGCACAATGTCTTCGTCGTCGAGAGTTTCATCGACGAATTGGCGCACACAGCGGGCAAGGATCCGGTCGACTATCGCCGTGCCCTGCTGACGGGCAATCATCGTGCCCTCGGCGTCCTCGACCTTGCCGCCGAAAAGGCGGGGTGGGGCACCCCGCTGCCGGCCGGAAGCGGGCGCGGCATCGCCCTCCACGATTCCTTCGGCAGCCATACGGCGCTGGTGGTCGAACTCGCCGTCGCACCCTCCGGCGAGATACGGCTGACCCGCCTCGTCGCGGCGATCGACTGCGGCATCAATGTCAACCCCGACACCATCAGGGCCCAGCTCCAGGGCGGGGCGGTGTTCGGGCTCTCGGCGGCGCTCTACAACGGCATCACCTTTTCGGGCGGTCGGGTCGACCAGGGCAATTTCAACGATTACCGCCAGATGCGGATCAACGAGGTGCCGCCCTTCGAGACCTATATCGTGGAGAGCCATGCCGACCCCGGCGGCCTCGGCGAGACCGCGACCGCCGCAGCGGCGCCGGCGCTCGGCAACGCCATCTTCGCCGCGACGGGCAGGCGGCTGCGGCGGCTGCCCTTCGACCGCGACGAACTGCGGACGACCGGCGGCGGCAGGACGGCGAGCCTCTCGCTGTCGGCGGCTTATGCGGCGACATCGTCGTCCGTCGATCGGTGAGTTGCATCCCATGAAACGTTTTGCCCTCGCCTTGCTGGCGATCGTCTTGATCGCCGCCGCCGGCGCCAGTTGGTTCTTCTTCTGGCCGGCCCCGCTCGAGCCGGTTGCCGCCAGCGGCGCCCAGCCAACCGGGGCCGCCCTGATCGCCCGCGGCGAATATCTCACGCGGGCCGCCGATTGCGCTGCGTGCCACACGGCCGGAGGCGGTACGCCCTTCGCCGGCGGCCTCGCCTTCAAGCTGCCGTTCGGCACGATCTATTCGCCCAACATCACGCCGGACGCCGAGACCGGCATCGGCAATTGGAGCGACGCCGAATTCGTCCGTGCCCTGCGCCATGGCGTCGGCCGGCACGGCGAGGACCTCTATCCGGCCTTCCCCTATACCGCCTATGCCTTGCTCTCCACCGACGACATGCTGGCGATCAAGGCCTATCTGTTCAGCCTGAAGCCGGTTTCGGCACGCGCTCCCGCCGATACGCTGCAATTCCCGTACAACCAGCGCTATGCTCTGCGGGCATGGAAGCTCCTCTATCTGCCGGCGCAGCCCTTCCAGCCGGATCCCGGCAAGGCCGATGCGGTCAATCGCGGCGCCTATCTCGTCGAGGCCCTCGCCCATTGCGGCGAATGCCACACGCCGCGGAACGCGTTGTTCGCGCTCGACGACAGCCGGAAATTCGCCGGCGCGCTGACGCAGGGCTGGAAGGCCCCCGACATCACCTCGGACAAGGAGGGCGGACTGGGCGGCTGGAGCGACGACGATCTGGCGGCCTATCTGTCGACGGGGCATGCGCAGGACCATGGCACCGCCACCGGCGGCATGGCGGAAGCCGTCGATCTCAGCCTGCGCCACCTCACGCCCGAGGACATCCGCTCCGTCGTCGCCTATCTCAGGACCGTTCCGCCCGTCGCGGCGGACAGCGCCGGGGATATCGCGGTCAAGCCGGCCGCGATGGCGGCCGCCTCGGCCTATGCGCCTTCGGCTGAGGAAGCCAAGGCAGGTGGCCTCGGCCTCCGGATCTTCCAGAGCGCCTGCGCCAGCTGCCATGGCTGGGACGGCGGCGGCCACCAGACGTCCTATGCCGCACTGCGGGGCAGCCGGACCGTGAACGACCCGGCCGGCACCAATCTCGTCAATGTCGTGCTCGGCGGTGCCCGGATCACCACGCAGCAGGGCAGCATGTTCATGCCGTCTTTCGGCAAGGCCTACAGCGATACCGAGATCGCCGCCGTCAGCAACTACGTGATCGCTCATTTCGGCGGTAAGGCGGGAATGGTGAGCGAGGCGCAGGTCGCCGCCGCACGGGCGAACGGGGGCTGACGCAGCGGGCCGGTGGTCCCCGATGCGCCAGATGCCGCCGGGCTTCAGTTCGACGGCGGTGCCTTCCCGGCCCGCTTCATGAGAACCGCAGCCTCCGTCACCGCCTGGCCACAGGCCGGGCTGAGTTCCCTCTCATGGCTCTTCAGGCAGGCGAGGACGCGCCCGCCGCCCGGCTGGACATGGCTGCAGAACCGCTGGAAGTCGGGGCGGCACGGCTTCATCAGTGCCATGGCCTTGCTCTTGAGCTCCGGCGATGTCTGCGCCTCGGCGAAAGCGGGAGGAAGCAGGACGGCAAGCGCCAGGGCGAGGCTCGCGGCGCGGGGGAGGGGAGAGCGGGACATGGCAGACTCCTTGGGTGGGAAGAATCGGGGGATCAGCGCTTGAGGGGCCCCGGCGGCGCGAAAAGGGCTGCGAAGCGTTCCTTCCAGCCCGCGGCGGCGCGCAGGTCGCGGATCATCGCGGCCCATTCGCCCAGCGCGATGCGCATGGGGTTGAGCGTCGGCGTGCCGCCGGCGAGGCCGTAGCGCAGCCGCTGGCCCTCGGGCGCTTCGACGAAGGTACCGAACAGCCGGTCGAAGACGATGAGGATGCCGCCATAATTCTTGTCGAGGCAGGCGGCGTTGGACGCGTGGTGGACGCGGTGATGCGCCGGCGTATTCAGGATCCATTCCAGCGGCCCCAGCTTCGGGCCGAATTCGGTATGAATGAAGAACTGATAGAACAGGTTGACGCCCAGCATGGCGACGACGGCGAAGGGATGGAACCCGATCCAGACGAGAGGCAGGAAGAAGAGGAAATTGCCGGAGATATTGCCTGTCCAGCCGAGACGGACAGCGGCGGTCAGGTTGAGCCTCGTCGCCGAATGGTGGACGGAATGGGTCGCCCACAGCCAGCGGATGCGGTGCGCCGCCCGGTGGTGCCAGTAATAGAGGAACTCGCTTCCCACGAAGAGGCCGAGCAGCGCCAGCGGGCCTGTCTGGTCGAAGTCGAGCAGCCGATGGGCATGGACGAAAGCGAAGGGCATGGCGACCAGAACCGCCTCGATGCCCCGCATCAGCGTCTGCCCCGCCGCGACCGCGAGGGACGCAGCGCTTTCGCCAAGATCATGGGTGTCGTGCTGCGCGAGGCGCCCGAGCGCATATTCCAGCGCCATGAAGGCGAGCGCCGTCACGACGACGAGGAGGTGAAACGGCCCGAACGGCAGGAAGGGATAGGTCGGCATGGCAACTGCCCCGCGGATATCGATGCGGGGACTCTGCGGCAGCTTTGTTGCCACAGTTTGTGCGTTGCCCGCCGATCGTCAGCCCTTGTGCAACGAAGTGTAACAGCTGCCGGCCGAGCCGGGAATGGCAGCGCGCCGGAGCGTTCCGCGATTCGATGGAACCGTCACCTGATCTGTCGAAAGCTCCATCGATTCCTCCGGAAAGCGCTTCAATCGACCATGACCGGCGACCGGCTGCGTGCGGAGCGCAGCATGGCCTCCACCACCTGCACGGAGCGGATGCCCATCGATGCGTCGCCGCAATTCTCGACATCCCGGCCGAGGCAGAGGTCGACGAAGCGTTCGACCGGCGTGGTGCAGGTATAGGCGCCTTGGCCCGGCTCGATGGGGACATCCTCGTCGCGGCCGTCCCGCCGCCTGAGCCAGAGGCGCTCGCGCTCGACGTCGAGCAGCAACATGCCCTCCGTGCCGAACAGGCGGATATCGACCTGGAAGGGCGAGCCGGGCGGAACCGAGGCCGCCCCCGACAGCGACCCGGTCACGCCGCCTGCGAAGGTCATGGCGAGCGCGTTGTGGATGTCGGTGCCGATCTCCGATTGCCCGACGAGCGCATAGACGGATTCCGGCTCCAGCTCGCTGACGTAGAACAGGCCGCCCAGCATGTGAACCAGCTGTCCCCAGCCATAGCCGCCGCTGCCCGTATGGGTCCAGGTGGCGCTTTCCGGCCGGAACATCTCCTTTTCGGTGCCCTGCAGTTCGCCGCCGGACATCAGGTCCTCGATCGGCGTCGCCATCTGCGCGACGACGTGGCGGATGCGCCCGATGCGGCCGGACTGCACCATGTCCCGCGCCGCCCTGAAATAGGGCTGGAAGCTCCAGCCATAGGGCACCAGGACGTGACGCCCCTGCTTCCGGGCCGTCGCCGCGACACGTCGCGCGTCAGCGACGTTGGTCGCCATCGGCTTTTCCACCATGACGTGACAGCCCTTCTCCAGGGCGGCGATCGCCTGCTCGGCGTGGAGATGATGCGGCGAGGCGATGACGACGCCGTCCATCGGCACCGCCGCCAGCAGTTCCCCATGGGTCTCGAAGGCGTCGGGAATGCCGAAGGCCGCCTGGATGCGCAACAGGGCCTCGCGTCCCGGCCGGGCGACGCCGACCAGTTCGACGTCCTTCCTGCGCTTCAGGACGGGCAGGTGGTTGGCGACGGCCCAGGAGCCGGCGCCTATGATGCCGATCCGAGCCCTTGAAAGCCGTTCCGTTCGGGGCATGGCAGATCCTCCCGCCTTCATGTTTCAGGAGCGCGAGGCACCGGGCACGAAGGGCGTACGGTCCATCAGGGCGCGGAAGCGCTCGGGGACAGAAATCTCCGGATTCCGGAAATAGGCGCGATAGTCCACGCCCGCGACGAGCGCGATGTTGCCCCAGGGGTCGAGCGCGCCGGAGCGGACGATGACCTTGGCTTTCTGCGCCAGCGGGCCGACGGTTTCCTCATAGGTCACAGGCGCGAAATCCCGCTCGTCGAACCAGGTCCGGAGGGTGCGGTAGAGCGGGATATTGTGCTCGGCCACCTCGCCTGCGAACATGATCTTCTCGACGATCAGTTCCGGCGCGATGACTTCGTAGAGCATAGCGAGCGTCGGCAGGTTCGGGCTGATCGCGAGGTCGACGCGCCAGGCGTCGCGGGGAATCGGAAAGCCCGCATCGACGATCATCATGATCTCGCCATGGCCCATCGAGGCGATCGCTTCCGAAAGTGCCTGGTTCAATATGCCGTTACGCTTCATGGTTCTGTCCTTTTCTAGGCCGCCGCGATGGCGCGATCGAGTTCGGCGTGGGTGACCTGCTGGCGGATCTCGGAGACGACGCGGCCTTGCCGGAAGAGCAGGATCCGGTCGGAGAGGCGGGCGAGCTCGAGCGAATCGGAGGAAGTGAATATGACGGCCGCCCCCGCATCGGCGATCCCCCGCAGGATCTGGTAGATCTCGGACTTGGCGCCGACGTCGACGCCGCGCGTCGGATCGTCGAGCATCAGGACCTTCGGGCCCATCACCAGCCATCGCGCGAGCAGGGTCTTCTGCTGGTTGCCGCCAGAGAGCGACGTGATGCGGTTGAAGAGCGAGGCGGTCCGGACGGAAAGCCGCCGGATGCTCTGCAGGGCCTTGCGCCTGCGGAGGGCGGCGGCGGTCGCATGCATCGCTTCATCGGTCGCTTCGGTATTCCGCACGACGTCCATCAGCGGCAGAATGCCTTCGCGCAGGCGGTCGGCGGGAAGATAGGCGATGCCGTGCCCGATCGCCTCGCGCGGGGTAGGCCGGCTCATCGGTCTGCCGGCGACGGTGACGGTACCGCCTGTGGCCCTGTCGAGCCCGAAGATATGGCGCAGCAGCGACGAGGGACCGGCATCCGGCAACCCCGCCAGGGCAACGATCTCGCCGGCCTTCGCGTCGAAGGACACGCCATCGAGATGGCGGCCGGCCATATTGTCGATACGCAGCAGCACGTCCCCGGCCGATCGCAGCTTGACCTGAGCGGGAAAGAGTTCGGCGGGCTGGCGCCCGAGCATGGCATGGACCACCTTGTCATGGTCGAATGCATCGATCGGGCCGGTGGTGACCAGCGTGCCGTCGCGGATGACGGAGATGCGGTCGGCGATCGAGAAGATCTCGCCGAGCTTGTGGGACACATAGATCACGGCGACGCCGGCCGAACGCAAATGTCGGATACGGTCCAGAAGGCGGGCAGCCTCGATGGCGTTGAGGGCCGAAGTCGGCTCGTCGAGGATGATGACGCGGGCTTCCCAGGTGAGGACCTTGGCGATCGCCACCAGCTGCTTGTCGGATGTGGAGATGTCGCCGACCGTCAGGCCGGGCGCGATGCGTTCCTCACCGATGTCGCGCAGGGCCTTGCGCGCCCGCGCCGCCATCGTCGCGGCGGACGGCTTGCGCAGCCCGGCATCGTCGATGCCGAGGGCGATGTTTTCCGCCACCGTGAGATTGTCGAAGAGGTCGAGTTCCTGGTGGACGACGCCGATGCCGCTCTTCAGGGCGTCCCTCGGCGTCTTCAGGCGCAACTCGGTGCCGAGGGGGCCGGTCATGGCCCCCTCGCTCGGATGGTGGACGCCGGCGACCAGCTTGATCAGCGTCGATTTGCCCGCGCCGTTCTCGCCGACGATGGCGTGAACCTCGCCGGGCTGGAAGTCGATGGTCACGTTGCGCAGGGCCCAGAAGCCGCCGAACGACTTGCCGAGGTCACGAAGCTGGAGCGCCGGTGTCACAGGCATCTGTTCTCGATCCGATGGGATTGCGATGTTGCGGACGGGCTACTCGGCCTCGTGCTGCTCGACATTCGACTTGTCGATCACTTCGACGCCGGTATCGGTGTGGGCGGGAGGCATCTTGCCTTGGGCATAGATCTGGTCGAGGACGAGGACCGAATCATGTCCCTGGCGCTGGGGGTTCTGCGTGATCGTGGCGGTCAGCGCGCCGGACTGGATCAGTTCGCGGGTCTGGGGCAGCAGGTCCGAGCCGACAACCGGGATCTTGCCCGACAGGCCGTTGCGTTCGAGGTACTGGCCGATCGCCGGGAAGCTGCAGCAGTCGAGCGAGATGATGCCGGTGATGTCGGGATTGGCGAGCACGGCGTTCTCGATGGCCGCATAGATCTGCTGCGGTTCGTTGGTGGTATTGACGAGGCTGGCGATGGTGATGCCCGGATGCTTGGCGAGCGCCTGGCGCACGCCGTTCTCACGGTCCTTCGACCACTGCGCCGCTGCGTCGACGGTGAAGACGAGGATCTTGCCCTTGTCGCCCATGGCCTTGACGAGCGTGTCGCCCATGACGACGCCGGAATAGACCAGGTCCTGGCCGACGAAGGTGAGGCGGCTGGAGGCGGGATTGTCGGTATTGAAGGTCACGACCGGGATGCCGGCGGCGAGGGCCTTGTTGATCACCGGCGCGAGCGCGTCGGTCGAAGAGGACGAGACGGCGATGCCGTCGACGCCCTTGGTGATCCAGTTCTCCAACTCGGCGACCTGCTTTTCGGCGCCACCGCCCACAGGGCCGGTGAACTGGGCGTCGACGTTCAGTTCCTTGGCGGCGAGCTCGACGCCCTTGCGCATGGGTACGGCCACCGAAAGGGCAGGGTCATGATAGGAGATGATGAAGGTCGGCTTGGCCTTGGCGGCCGCGTGGGCCTTGATGGTCGGCGAGAGGGTAAAGTCAGCCGCCATCGCAGGGGCGGCGATGGCGAGCGACATCAGGCCGGCATAGAGCAGCTTGCATATCATGGGTCTTTCCTCCAGGTCGTTTCGTTCGCGATCGTTGGTGATCGCGATTCTATTTTTTCGAGGTCAGGCCGCCGATCAGGGCGGCTGCCAGCACGACGGCACCGATCAGGGTCGTCTGCCAGAAGGGGGTGACGCCCAGCAGGATCAGGCCGTCGCGGACCACGCCGATCAGCAGCACGCCGAGCAGCGTGCCGGGGATGGAGCCTTCTCCGCCGCCGAGCCGGGTGCCGCCGATGATGACCGCGGCGATGACGTCGAGTTCCAGGCCGATGCCGGTGACCGGCTGGACATTTTCGAGGAAGCCGAAATTGACGATCCCTGCGAGCGCCGCGAGCAACCCTGCAATGGCGAAGGCGACGACCTTGGTGCGGGCGACAGGCACGCCGATGATGCGGGCCGCCCGGTCGTTGCCGCCGACGGCGAAGATGTGGAAGCCGAACGTCGTCCGGTGCAGCAGGTAGAAGCCGAACGCTGCGATGACGATCAGCAGCAGGACCTGGTTCGACAGGCCGCCCAGGAGGCTCTTCTGGGCGATATAGGTGATAATCGGCGCGCCGCCATGGCCATGCGGCAGCGAGACCGGCATACCGTTGCTCATCACCAGCGTGGCCCCGCGGATGAGATAGAGCGTTCCCAGCGTGGTGATGAAGGAGGGGATGCGGCCCACGACCGTGATGGCGCCGTTGAGGGCGCCGATGGCGAGGCCGAGCGCCAGCGTGATGAGGATGGCGAGGATTTCCGGCGTGCCGTCGACGATGAGCATGCCGCCGACCATGCCGGCGAAGCCGTAGAGCGAGCCGACGGACAGGTCGACCTCGGAAATGATCAGGACATAGGTCGCGCCGATCGAGAGCACGCCGAGCAGGGAGATCTGCCGGAGCAGGTTCAGGATGTTCATCTTGGTCAGGAAGACGGGGCTCGCCAGCGCGAACACCACGCACAAGGCGAGCAGCGCGGCGAAGACGCCCGCTTCACGCGTGACGAGGAGCCCGCGCAGGGTCCGCCCCCCACCGCGCCTGTTCCGGATTGTCCGCTGCGGCATCCGTCATCGTGGTTTCCTTCATGGCATCGCTCGCATGGGCCGTCCGCAGGACATAGGTCTTCGCAGGCTCCGGACGGGTCCGGAGCCGCCAGGGCATCAATCGGATGAGGCTGCCGGCAGCCGGCCCGGCCAGACGAGGGCGGGGCGCACCGGGTTCGATCCGGCGCGCGCGCCCCGCCTACTTCACCTCGCCGGCGAACACGCTCTGCTTGATCTGCGGCAGCAGCGCGTCGATGTTGTCCTTGGTTGCCGTCAGGATCGGCAGGACCACCTGCTTGTCCGGCGTGCCGCCTTCCAGTTTCTTGATCACGGTTTCGGCCGCCGTCTTGCCCATGAGGTAGGGCTGCTGCATGCCGCTGGCGACGATGGAGCCGTCCTTGATCAGGGTGATGAACTCCGGCACGCCGTCGAAGGCGGCGACCAGCGTGTCGCCGGCCCGACGCATAGCGTCGACCGCGCGCGTCGCCCCCAGGGTCGGGGTGTCGGTCTGCACGAAGATGCCGCGCAGTTCCGGATTGGCCGTCAGCATGTCCTGGACGTAGCGGAAGGTCTCGTCCGCGGTGTAGAGCTGCATCTCGTTCCGGGCGACGATCGAATGTCCCGCCTCCGTCATCGCCTTGACGAAGCCGTTGGTGCGCTTGACGCCGTTCTGGCGGGCCTGGGAGATCATCACCAGACCGACCTTGGCGTGCGTCCAGCCTTTGTCCGCGAAGGCCTTGGCGAGTTCCTTGCCGACGGCATAGGCGCCGTCCTCGTCATTGGAGGTGACGAAGGTGACGTAGTCCCCGGAGACGGTGCCGATTCCGGCGAAGCTGACGGGGATATTCGCCTTCGAGGCGAGATCGAGCACGGCCGGCGCCGTCGAGGAATCGGTCGGCGACAGCACGATGCCGCTCGCGCCCTTGACGATGGCGTCCTGCGCGTTCTGAAGCTGGCTCTGGGCGTTGTTGCGGGAATCGAGCGCCACGAAGCTGTAGCCGTGCTCCTTGGCTGCGTCGGCGACGCCTTCGGAGACGTAACGCCAGAACGGCGCTTCCAGGCCCGCCGACAGGTAGACGATCTGTTTTTCGGCTGCCCGGACGGGTGAGACGGCCCCCGCCGCCATCAGGCCGATCGCTCCCGCCAGGGTGATGAACTGGCGCTTGTTCAGAGTCATGATGTCCTCCCTCTTCGATGGCTGCTGCGCCATCTTCTTGTTGAGCCTCGGAAATCGCCCAAAGCGTTCTGCTCTACGGCGCTCCGATGACGCCTTCCGAAATCATGCGGGCGATCTCCTCCTCGCCGAAGCCGGCGGCCCCAAGAACCTCCCGGCTGTGCTCGCCCACCAGCGGCGCGCCCCGGTCGACCGTCGAGGGCGTCTTGCTGAAGCGGATGGGGAAACCCGGCGTCTTGAGCCGACCTTCCGTATGGTGCTCATATTCGACGAAGCTGCCGTTGAACTTGACCTGCGGGTCCTCCACCGTCCGGGCGAAATCGTTGACCGGACCGGCCCACAGCCCGAGGGCCAGCATGGCCTCGATCAGTTCGGCGGATTTGCGCTTGCGGCTGTGCTGCATCACCAGCCGGTGGATGAGATCGCGCTTTTCGAAGCAGTCGACCTCGTCGTTCATGCTGGAGAACAGCGGCTCGTCGAAGAGTTCGCCCAGTTTGGCGAGCGGCGGGAAAGCGAGCGCGACATAGCCGTCCTGCGTCTCGTAGACCCCGTAGGGCGCACGGATATAGACGTTGGCGTGCGGCTCGGCGGTACGCTCCTGCGGCTTGCCGTCGATGGTGAACACCGAAAGCTCCTGCATCTGGAAAGCGATGGCTGCGTCGAGCATGTTCACTTCGACGAGCTGGCCTTCCCCCGTGCGTTCCCGGTGCAGAAGGGCGGCGAGGGCGCCCTCGAACGCGGCATAGGCGGTGGTGGCGTCGACGACATACTGGCCGCTCGGCTGGGGCGGGCCGCCGGCGACGCCGGTGCTGTACATGGCGCCGCTCAATGCCTGCAGGAGGAGGTCCTGCCCCGGCCGCGCCGCATAGGGGCCGTCCGTGCCATAGCCCGAGACGGAGACGTAGATCAGCTTGGGATTGATCGCCTTCAGCGTGTCATAGTCGACCGCGAGCCGCTTGGCGACATGCGGGCGATAATTCTGCATGAAGACGTCGGCATCCTCCACCATCCTGTGGAGCACGGCCTGCCCCTCGGCGGATTTCAGGTTGATGGCGACGCTGCGTTTGTTACGGTTGAGCGACAGGAAGGAGGCGTTGATCTTGCGACCGTCACCGCCCCCCGCCGCCATGCGGCGCTGCCACTCTCCTTCGACCGGCTCGATCTTGACGACGTCGGCGCCGAGATCGCCCATGCGCTGCGCCGCGAACGGCCCCGCCATCGCCACCGTGCAATCCAGCACGCGATAGCCCGACAGGATCTGCGCCTTGTTGCGTTCCGCTTGGCTCATCGCTGCTCCCGAAATCGATCCGCTATCCTTCGCGTCGGGTGGTCATTCATTCGACCACCGTTGTGATAGCGCTAACAACATGCTTATATTGCTAGCGCTAACATCAGAGGCTGTCAATGCGCCGCAAGCGATTTGCAAGTAGCGAGAACGCACCGGGCGGTGCGCCGGTCGTCACCATGTCCGATGTCGCCATGCATGCCGGCGTCTCCGCCCAAACCGTGTCGCGCGTCGTCGGCCGGCCGGAGCTGGTGGCGGAGGCGACGCGGATCAAGGTGCAGGAGGCCATTCGCGCGCTGAACTACATACCGAACGAGGCGGCGCGCAACCTTGCCTCCAAGAGCAGCCGCGTCGTCGCCGTCATCATCCCCACGTTGTCGAGCTCGGTCTTCGCTGCGCAGGTGAAGGGCATCATCGACCTCCTCGAGCCACGCGGCATCTCGGTGGTGATCGGCAACAGCGAATATTCGATGCTGCGCGAGGAGCAGATCATCCAGACCCTGCTGGAGCGACGCCCGCTCGGCTTCATCCTTACCGGGCTGCAGCACAGCCCGCGCGCGACGGATCTCTTGCGCCAGAGCGGCATTCCCGTCGTCGAAACCTGGGATACCGATTCCAGGCCGCTCGATCTCGCCGCCGGCTTCTCGAACATCGCGGCGGGCCACGAGGTCGGCTCGCTCCTCGTCGCCCGCGGTTCGCGGAACGTCGCTTTCGTCGGCGGTTCGGCCAAGCAGGATGCGCGTGCGAACGGGCGCTTCGTCGGCATGGCGCAGGCGCTCGCCGAGGCGGGCCTGCCGCCGGCCTTCAGGGTGGAATTGCTGCTGCCGATGAGCAGCCAGGACGGTATCCGGGGGCTCGACGAGGTGCTGCAGCGGGCGCCGATGACGGATGCGATCTTCTTTTCCGCCGACATGCTCGCCCTGGCGGCGCTGCTCGAATGCAACCGGCGCGGCGTGCGGGTGCCGGAGCAGCTCGCGATCTGCGGCTTCGGCGATTACGACCTCGCGGCGCTCGTGACGCCTGCCCTGACCACCGTCAAGATCCAGCCTGACGAGATGGGCATGAAGGCAGCCGAATTGCTGCTCGCCCGGCTCGACGGCGCGCCGGACCGGCAGAAATCCGTCGTCCTCCGGCCCCAGTTGATCCGCCGCGGCAGCGCCTGACGCCGCGGCGGACCGGCGTCAGATGCGGTACCAGCCTTCCGCCGACGTGCGGAACAGGGCGCGCTTCTCATCGTCCGAATAGTCGGCGACGATCTCGCGATAGGCGTTCACCACCGTCGGATAATCGCTGAACAGGCCGTCGAGAGGCCAGTTCGTGCCGAACATGCAGCGCGACGGCCCGAAACATTCGATGCAGGTCTCGATCCATGGGCGGATCGAGGCGACGGTCCATTGATGGTCGACCATGGCGAGGCCCGACAATTTGCAGGCGACGTTCGGCGCCTGCGCGAGCGTGCGGATCGCCTTGCGCCAGGCGTGGAAATAGGGGACCGTCCGCTCCTTCGGAAACCCGCAATGGCCGAGGATGATGGTGGCGCGCGGAAAGGCGCGGGCGAGATCGAACGCCTTGCCCATCTGTGGCCAGCCGGCATCCATGTCGTAGACGAGATCGCGCTTCTGCAGCGCGTCGAAGCCGCGACGGAAATCCGGGGCGTCGAGGAAGTCGAGCCCCATGAAGGACAGCATGCGTGCGCCGCGGAAATTCGCGAACGCCATGTGCCTGTCCAGCTCCGCGGCGGCATCGGGCGCGGCGAGATCGACCCGCGCGATGATGCCGTTGGGCATGCCGTGCTTGTCCGCGACCTCCTGGAGCCATTCCGTCTCGCGCACGGTATCAGTCTCGCCGTCCGCGGTCTCGATGTGGACCGACTTGATCAGATTGACGGCGGCGCCTTCCCTCTGGAGATCGGTGACCAGATAGTTCTTCATGATCGACGAATAGTCGCCGGAAGGATGGCCCGCAAAGGGCTTGTCGGTCAGCCAGCCGTAATAGAGCCGGTTCAGGTCCCACAAATGATGATGCGCGTCGACGAATTCGAAGACGTTGTCCTTGCCGTCCATGATGTCCTCCCTGTTTCTCTTTCGTTTTTCAAGCCGGTCGGGCGATCACCATGGTGGTGAACGAGCCTTCCTGCACGATAGCGTCATGCTGGTTGTGGACCGCGACGTCCCTGACGATGACGCCGCGGTCGCCCCTGCTGGTGCGCCGCGTGCTCGCCACGGTCAGCTTCAGGCGGATGGTGTCGCCGAAGAAGACGGGTTTCGAAAAGCGCCAGGTCACGCCCAGCATGGCCACGGCCGTACCGTCGAGGCCGCCGTCGCGCTCGGCGAGGCCCGCCGAGACGATGAGGGCGAGGAGGCCATGGGCGATCGGCTTGCCGAAGGGGCCGCGCCGCGCGAATTCATGATCGGTATGGGCCGGATTATAATCGCCCGACAGGCCGGCGAATGTCATCACATCCGCCTCTGTGATCGTGCGGCCGGGCGACCAGACCTCCTGGCCCGGTTGGAAATCCTCGAAATAGCGGGGCATTGTTTTCCCTTGTGATCGGATTCGATGAAAGGCGCCGCAGGCTCGGAAAGCGGCTTGCATCGGATTCGACGTTAGCGCTATCATTTTTCCATGACAAGACGATCGATGCCGAGGGGAGGCAGCGCATGACCGGCGGCACCAACGGGGCGGAAACATCCGGCGCATTGTTGAGCGCCCGCGGCATCGAGAAACGCTTCGGCGCTACGCGTGCTCTCAGGGGTGTGGATTTCGAGCTGCGCGTCGGCGAGGTGCATGCGCTGGTGGGCGCCAACGGCGCGGGCAAGAGCACGCTGTCACGCGTCATTGCCGGCATGATTCGGCCCGATGCGGGTTCCCTGTCGGTACTGGGCCGAGAGATCGCTCCGGCGAATCCGCGCGATGCGCTGGAGGCCGGCATCGCCATGGTCACCCAGGAGACCAGTCTGGCGCCGGACCTGACCGCCATCGAGAACGTCTTCCTGCCCGAGCTCGGGCGGTCCGGGCGGCTCGACTGGCGCCGCCTCCGGCAGCGGGCGGGCGCGCTCATCGACGACCTCAAGATCGTCATGCAGTTCTCGCTCGATACGCGGGTGTCCGACCTGTCGATGGCCAACCGACAGATCGTCGAGATCCTGCGGGTACTGGCGCTCGATTCGAGGGTCATCCTGCTCGACGAGCCGACCACCTCCCTTTCACCCTATGAATGCGATCGGCTGCTCGAGCTGACGCAGCGCCTGGCCCACAAGGGGCACGGCCTCGTATTGGTGACGCATCGCATGGAGGAGATCTTTTCCTTCACCGACCGGCTGACCGTGCTGCGCGAAGGCAGCCTCGTCGCCTCTTCGGTCGAGACCGGCTCGATCGACGGCCCTGAACTCATCCGCCTGATGGTGGGGCGCGAATTGCGTGACGTCTATGCGGGGCAGGGGCGGGTCGGAGGCGGCTTCGCCAAAACGGCGTTCCGCGCCCTGAACCTGCGGGTCGGCAATGCCGTCCGGGACGTGTCCCTGCATGTCGGCGAGGGCGAGATCCTCGGCCTCGGCGGCCTGGTCGGCGCCGGGCGGACCGAGGCGGCCGAGGCTATTTTCGGCCTGGTTCCGCGCCGGGCCGGCGAAATGGAACTCTTCGGGCGGTCCTTCGATCCGCGCTCGCCGATCGATGCCATCCGCGCAGGGCTCGGCTTCGTCGGCGAGGATCGCCGGCAGCACGGCTTGGTGCCGCATTTTTCCGTCCGAGAAAATCTGATGCTGGTGCATCTCAGCCTGCAGAAGGAGATCGGTCTTTCCTATGGCAAGGTGGAAAAGCAGGCGATCGCCGTCGTCGAAAGCCTCGGCCTCAAGGCTGCGCGGCTGGCGGACGCCAATATCCTGAAATTCAGTGGCGGGATGCAGCAGAAGATCATCCTGGCGCGCTGGCTCCTCGCAAAGCCGAAGCTGCTCATTCTCGACGAGCCGACCCGCGGGGTCGACATCGAGACCCGCGCCAGCATCTACAAGGCGTTGAGGGCGAGTGCCGCCGCGGGCATGGCCATCATCCTCATCAGTTCGGATTTCGAGGAATTGCTGGGCCTGTCCGACCGGGTGGTCGTCCTCAGCGACGGACGCAGCGTGGCCGAAGTTCCCGCCGCCTATCTCGACATCGAAAGGCTGACGATGCTCGCGGCGCCGCGCAGTTCGGCCGGGCAGATCGGCCAGCTGCTGCGCCAGCTCGCCGAACGCTACGATGCCTGCGCAGTGTGGATCCACCGCGATGCCGACCACATCTTCTGTTTCGACAGTGCCAGCCGGCCGGGTGTGCCGCCGACGCTCGAACGCGGCGCTTTCGCGAGGGCAGGGGACACGCCCTTCGCCGACGGCGCCACGCCACCGACCGGCGATCCCGCTTGCATGCTGGTGCCGATCCTCGGCAAGCGCGGCCAGGGCCTCGGCTTCATCGGGCTGACCGTACCGCCGCCGCGAAGGCTGCCGCAGGCGGCGGAACTGGCCGGGCTGATCCGGCAGGCGCTGCATCCTTCTCAGCCGGCCGCGGCCTGAGCGATGATCCCGCCCGGTATCCGAGGGTGATCGCTTCCGAATGCGGCATCCCGCCGATGATTGGCGGCAAAGCCGGCGCTTTCCCGCTTCATGCCCCAGTCCGTGCTCTCTGAAAGACCTCGCCCATGCCCCAGACGGTTCTGTATCGCCTCGCCGGATCGCTCGAATTCCGAATGCTCGTCCTGACGGCGGTCGTGATCCTGGTGCTCAGCTTCTCGAGCCCCTATTTCATGACCACCAACAACATCCTCAACGTGCTCGACCAATCCGTCGTCGTCGGCATCCTGGCGGTCGGGCTGACGCTCGTCATCCTGACGGCCGGGATCGATCTCTCCGTGGGCTCGACGGTCGGCCTCACGGGCGTCGCCATGGCCACGGCCTTCCCGGTCATCGGATTCGGTCCGGGGCTCGTCGCCGGCCTGCTGACCGGCGCGCTGGTGGGCCTGGTCAACGGTGTCATCATCGAGAAGGGGCGAGTCGCCGCCTTCATCGTCACGCTCGGCATGCTCTCGATCGGGAGAAGCCTGACCTATATCCTCAGCGGCGCTCGCTCGATCATCGACCTTCCCCCGCAACTGCCCAGACTGGCGCTGGCGACCATCGGCGGCATCCCCGTCAACGTCGTCTTCCTCATCGCCCTCTACATCGTCGTCTATTGGGGCCTGACCCGGACCAAGATGGGGCGCACGCTCTATGCCGTCGGCTCCAACCCCGAGGCGGCGCGGGTGGCCGGGCTGCCGATCCAGCGCTACCG
This sequence comes from Labrys monachus, assembly GCF_030814655.1. Classification (NCBI taxonomy): domain Bacteria; kingdom Pseudomonadati; phylum Pseudomonadota; class Alphaproteobacteria; order Hyphomicrobiales; family Xanthobacteraceae; genus Labrys; species Labrys monachus. The sequence continues at coordinate 3,149,321 of NZ_JAUSVK010000001.1, read as the reverse complement.
CATCGCCGTCTATGTCGTCGCGGGCGCGCTCTGCGCCATCGCCTCGGCTTTCCTCGCCGGCCGCATCCGCTCGGTCGACCCAACGAGCGGCACCGGCCTGGAGCTCGACGCCATCGCGGCGGTGGTGATCGGCGGCACCAGCCTGTTCGGCGGCCGGGGGTCGATCGTCGGCACCTTCTTCGGCGTCATCATCATGGTGTGCATCCGCAACGGCCTCAACCTGCTCGGCATCGATCCCTATTGGCAGGGTACCGCGATCGGCACCATCATCATCGCCGCCGTCCTGGTGGAAAGGGCGCTGAGTTCGCATCGATAGGCGCGGTTCCCCTGTTTCCGTGGCGTCACTCGGCGGCTGCCGACAGTTCGGGCTCCTGCACCACCTCCAGGACGCGCTGGGCGAATTCCGCCCGCACCGGTCCGGCCTCGGCGGAGGCGGTCCAGGCCTGGACGGAGATCTCGATGCCGGTATTGGTCAGGGACGACACCGTGATGCTCGGCGACGGCGACGGCAGGACGCGCCGATCGCTTTCGAGATAGTCCTGCAGGCGGCCGGAGATCGCCTGGAGGTTCTTTCCGTACGGCACGGGAAACTTGATGCTCACGATCCGGGTCGAATAGGCCGAGAGATTGGTGATGGCGGTTCCCCACACCTGTCCGTTCGGGATGAGCACCTGGACATTGTCGCCGCTGGCGAGTTCCGTCATGAACAGGTTCAGGTTCTTCACCGTCCCGCTCTTGCCCCCGACCTCGATGCTGTCGCCGAGGTGGAACGGGCGGAACAGCAGCAGCATCACGCCGGCCGCCATGTTGGAGAGCGTTCCCTGCAGGGCCAGTCCGATGGCGAGGGAAGCAGCCCCGAGCACGGCGACGAGGCTCGTCGCCTGGACGCCGATCACCTGAAGGATGAGGACGAAAGTCAGGACGAGGACGCCGTAATAGGCAAGACTGGCCAGGAAGACACCGACGGTGGCATCCATATGGGCGATCGACATCAGCGCACGGCGCGTGAGCCGCTCGAACAGGCCGGCCGTCCACCAGCCGATGGCGGCGATGGCGACGGCGCCGAGGACATTGATGCCATAGACGACGAGTAGGTTTCCCAGATTGTGCAGATCGAAGGACATGCAGGCTCCCGCGAGGTTCCGGTGCCTAACGAAACCCCGCGGTGCCGGTTCCTTCCCGGCCGCCCGTGCACTCACCGCATGCCTGGAGGCCTATCCGCACAGAACCTTGCCGTGTTGCGGCGGCCGGAGCGTATCCTGGCCGGAGGAGCCAAGCCTGACGACAGCCGGCTCGCCCGAAGGTTCCGCGACGTGATGCTCGGCGAGATAGAGCAGCATGGCCGCGGTCTGGTGGAGCTGGAAGGCCGCGAAGGGGCGGCCGAACTCACGCATGCCCGAGCCGGCATCGGGACGGAGCCCGGCAGCCGGCAGCCCCGCGGGAGCGGCGAGGGCACCGAGGAAGGGCAGCACTGAGGGCGCTATAAATCCGGCTTCGACGGCAATCTGGAGCAGCCTGCCCGGCGGATCGCTCTCCCTTGCCGTCCATCCCCTTTGCCTGGCGATGGCCCGGAGCGTGTTTTCGATCGCCAGGCGGCAGTGCGAAAGACAATCTTCGAGCCTCCCCCGCCGATACGCTTCATGCGCATTGCGATAGTTCTGGTTCGCATCCGAATAGGCAGGACCCTCCAGCAGGGACAGCGCCGGAACAATCAAGGTGTCGTGGATGTGCTCGGAGTCCACGCGGATGATCTTCTGCGATAGATACCGATACCCGATGCCGGATTCCTGCATCCTTGCATTGAATTCATTGATGACGTCATCGGGCGGCCTTCTGACATGCGTCCTGTAAGGCAGGTTTGATCGGCTTCGGACGGTCGTGTCGATGGCCGTCAGGCTCAACTCCACAGCGTCCAGCCACGCATCGATATCGTCCGTCGCCTGCATCCAGACGAACAGTTCATCGCGCTTGTCGCTGCTCGTATTCTCGACGAGTTTATGGACCCCGATCTCGCGGCACAGCGCTTTGACGATCGCATCATAATATTTGGCCGTCGGTGAATAATTACCCCTATGCCAATATTCTCCCAGTCCATCATCGATTATCTGAACGGTCTGCACCTTCAAATGCGAAGGGATTGAGATAATCTTATGAACAGCTAGGGTATCTTGGCCCGATAGTCTTTTGCGCCGAGAATAAATCGGAGGCAGAGCCATGGGATTCGTCACTCAAAGCGGTGGAATGAGTGACCTTTATACAGTTTACAAAATCGGAAACAACAGATGAGAGCTTGCAGAAATGCCGATGTGTAAGGCCGGATATGAGGGGCGGGGCTGGGCTGGGCCAGCATGGCTGCGGGGAGGGGGGACCGGACGGGACAGGCTGCCAGGAGCGCGGCGGCTGTCCTCCCAAAGTCTGGTCGCCGAGTTTTACGACGCCAGCGTCGGGCACCTTGGAAACCGGGGGCTCTAGCGTATATCGACGCCGCAGGGTTTCAGATCCATGTCCACCCAAAGGGATTGATCTTGCCCCTCCATCTTCAGGCATGCCGTCGCTGACGGCATGACTAAGGCAGGTCGCCTTTTACCAATGCAGGGGTTACCAATGCAGGGGGAACGAGGGGCGTCCGGAGGTGATTTAGCGTTCTCACCGCCGGGGTCTCCGGCCTGGCGTGATCATGCATGACGCCGACCGTCTTATCGGCCGCCAGATTACCGCCAACCATGGGCTTGCAACCTCGGGCTTGACTTAGAAAGGTATCAGCGGCTGCGACGGGGGACGGCCTCGTTGAAAAACCCGGACCAACTATTGGGGGAAACATCGGGGGATAGCTGGGGGACACGTCGGTTTTTGTGTAACCGATTTCTCTTTAGTTTCAGCTACTTAGCATGGGTCCGAAATGCTGGCGCGCCCTAGGGGAATCGAACCCCTCTCTCCACCGTGAAAGGGTGGCGTCCTGACCGATAGACGAAGGGCGCGGCGGCGCGGACATATAGAGGGGTGGAGGGAAGGCGGCAAGTGGAATATGCCGCCTTTTTGCATTTCGATGAAAACAGGCGATTCAGGCCGGTTTCAGGGCGTTTTCGCGCCGATCACCACACGCCGGTGTTCGGCATCGAGGCCCAGGGCTCGGCCGGCGGCAGGGAATCGCCCTTCTGCAGGATCTCGATCGAGATCAGGTCGGGCGAACGTACGAAGGCCATGTTGCCGTCGCGGGGCGGGCGGTTGATGGTCACGCCGGCCGCCTGCAGCTTGGCGCAGAAGTCGTAGATGTTGTCGACCTCATAGGCGAGATGGCCGAAGTTGCGGGCGCTGCCGTAGTCCTCGGTGTCCCAGTTGTAGGTCAACTCGAGGGCGGGCGCCTTGCCGGACCGGAATGCCTCCAGGTCTTCCGAGGCGACGAGGAACACCAGGGTGAAGCGGCCCTTCTCGTTCTCGATGCGGCGCGCCTCGACAAGGCCGAAGACATCGACATAGAATTTCATCGATGCGTCGAGGTCATGCACGCGCACCATCGTATGCAAGTACTTCATGGCCAGTCCTTTCAATGACTTAGCGTAAAATGCGGACCTCCGGAGGCATCTGGAGGCTCGCGGCTTTATAGCGGGCCGGCCGGTCGCTCGCCAGCGGCTCGCCGGCCTTGCGGCGATAAAATGTCATATCATCATATCACCGGGAAGGCAGAGACGTCGCGGCCGTTCGCCTGGCGGCGCCGGGAAAGCCTTTCGGTTCGCCGCTGCCGGTACCATATCCCCTGCGTGGAGCCGTGTCGGCCCGGCGGACGGCGTGATCATGGCGGGGGCAATGCGAAACGGGGCGGACGACGGGCAGGCTGCGCCGGACGAGGATTTCGCCCGCTTCGAGGCGATGCTGGGACGGGCAGGGCGCGTGGTCGCCTTCACGGGCGCGGGGCTCTCAACCGAGGCCGGCATTCCCGATTTCCGCTCACCCGGCGGGCGGTGGACGCGCACGGCGCCGATCCCGTTCGGGGATTTCCTCGCCGACGAGGAGGCGCGCAGGGAAACCTGGCGGCGGCGCTTCGCCATGGACGGGGAACTGCGCCAGGCCCGGCCGACGCGCGGCCATCGGACGATCGCCTCATGGGTCCGGGCCGGCATCAGCCCGGGGGTGATCACCCAGAACGTCGACAACCTCCATCAGGCCTCCGGCGTTCCGGCCGCCGCCATCGTGGAAGTCCATGGCAACGCGACGTATGCGGCATGCCTCGACTGCCGGAGGCGGTATGAGATCGAGGCCCTGCGGCTCCGTTTCGAGGCGAGCGGCGAGGCGCCGCTCTGCGCGGCATGCGGCGGATTCGTGAAGTCGGCGACCATCGCCTTCGGACAACCCATGCCGAAGGAGGCGATGACGCGGGCGGTGGAACTGGCGTGTTCCTCCGATCTCTTCGTGGTCGTAGGGTCGTCCCTGCTGGTTCATCCGGCGGCGGGCCTGCCCCGCTTGGCCCGCCGGAACGGGGCGCAACTCGTCATCGTGAACCGCGAGGCGACGCCCTGCGATGACGACGCCGACCTCCTCCTGCGCGGCGAAATCGGCGACATCCTCTCCCATTTCGAGCGTTAGGTCCCTTGCGCCGCAGGGCCGCGCAGCTCCCGCTTTCCATTCTACAGTGTCGGCAGGCATTTTTGCGGTGCGCCGCGGCGCCGCCCACAAATTTATTAAATCGGGCTTTCCGTGTCGCGCGTCGGTGCTATCGTATGCTTCATTAAGAATCGCGCGGTTGCCCGATGCGTGGGCCGATGTGTTGGATGGCGTAGATGGGTACGAACGATTTTGAAGCCAGGTTCGGGCTGGGGCGGGAGGCAAGTGACCATCCCGACGAAAGCCCGGCCGGCCTGATCGAGATTGCCGGCGCCATCAAGTGGTTCGACGTCGCCAAGGGCTATGGCTTCATCGTTCCCGACAATGGCGGGCAGGACATCCTGCTCCATGTCAGCGTTCTTCGGCGGGATGGATTCCAGGCCGCCTATGAAGGGGCCCGGGTCGTGGTCGAGGCCACCCAGCGCGCCAAGGGCCTGCAGGTGTTCCGCATCCTGTCGATGGACGAGTCGACGGCGGTGCATCCTGCGCAGATGCCGCCGCCGCGCACCCATGTCCAGGTGACGCCGTCGGGCGGCTTCGAGCCGACCACGGTAAAATGGTTCAACCGCCTGCGCGGCTTTGGTTTCGTATCGCGCGGCGACGGCACGCCGGACATCTTCGTTCATATGGAGACGCTGCGCCGTTTCGGCATCATGGATCTCAAGCCCGGCCAGATCCTTATGGTCCGCTTCGGCAACGGCCCCAAGGGGCTGATGGCCGCCGAGCTCAAGCTCGCGGACGGGCCCTCCGGTCCGCAGTCCCATTGACCGCCATGTCGACGAGACATCCGCTCGCAGCGGCCTTTTCCGCCCTGTTCGCCGCGCTGTTCCTGCTGCTCGCCGGGCTGCCGGGCCTAGCGGAAGAGGGGGTGTTCGAACCCCTGTCGATCACGACGCAGAGCGGAAAGCACGACTTCCAGGTCGAGGTCATGCGCACCGACGAGGAGCAGCAGCGCGGCATGATGTTCCGTCGCAGCCTGGCGGACGACAAGGGCATGCTGTTCCCCTTCAAGGACGTGCAGGTGGCGACGTTCTGGATGGAGAACACCTACGTCTCCCTGGACATGATCTTCATCAGGGCGGACGGCACGGTACAGCGCATCGAGAAGAGGGCCGAGCCGCTTTCGACGCGAACGATCTCCTCCGGCGCACCGGTGCTGGCGGTGCTGGAGGTCGTTGCCGGCTCGGCCGACAGGCTCGGCGTCAAGCCGGGCGACAAGGTGTCCTACCCCTTGTTCAAGACGCAATAAGCGGCGTCCCGGCGTGGTGACCTCTTGCAGTTCGCGCCTGCGCCCCTTACTAAGCAACCACTCACCGTGCAGCGGGGTATGGCGCAGCCTGGTAGCGCGACAGTTTTGGGTACTGTAGGTCGTAGGTTCGAATCCTGCTGCCCCGACCATGGTGAGTATGTGACGCTAGGAAAGCGGACGGCGGACGATGACAGCGAAGATCTACAAGCCGGCTCGTACGGCCATGCAGTCGGGCTCGGCGAAGACCAAGAACTGGCTGCTCGAATTCGAGCCGGAAGAGCCGCGTTCGGTCGAGCCGCTGATGGGCTGGACGTCTTCAGGCGACATGAAGCAGCAGATCAAGTTGCGTTTCGCCACCAAGGACGAGGCGATAGCCTATGCCGAGCGCAACGGCATCGCCTATCAGGTCTACGAGCCGCATGATGCGGCGACCAAAGTCCTTTCCTATTCCGATAATTTCAAGGTCTCGCGCATCGGCCAGTGGACGCATTGATGTGTTGCCGCCGGCGGGGGCGCTGCCGATGCCGGCCTTGGCCCCATAGCTCAGCTGGATAGAGCGAGCGCCTTCTAAGCGCTAGGTCGCAGGTTCGAGCCCTGCTGGGGTCGCCAATCCGAGGATATTTGAATGGCGGTCGTCCTGAAGGCTCCGGCATCGCAGACCGGCTGGGCCGGACCGCTGCTCGATCGTGTCGCGGCGTCGAACCTGCTCGCGGTCCTCGTCCTGCTCGTGGTTTCCGCTCTCGCCTTCGCGCCCGGCTTCGCCACGCTGCCGCCGATGGACAGGGACGAGCCGCGTTTCGCGCAAGCGTCCAAGCAGATGCTGGAAAGCGGCGATTTCGTCAGCATCCGCTTCCAGGACGAAGCCCGCTTGAAAAAGCCGGTCGGTATCTACTGGCTGCAGGCGACAGCGGTGACGGCCGGCGCCAGGCTCGGCATTCCCGAGGCGCGGACCACGATCGCGCTCTACCGCGTTCCCTCGCTGGTGGCCGCTTTCGGCGCGGTATTGCTGACGTGGTGGACGGCCCTGCCGCTGGTCGGCCGGCGGGCCGCCTTGCTTTCCGGGCTGATGATGGCGGGCTGCGTCCTGCTCGGCGTCGAGGCGCGGCTGGCCAAGACGGACGCGACGCAGCTCCTGGCCGTCATGGCCATGGTCGGGGTGCTCGCTCGCCTCTACATGGCCTCGCGCCGCCGGGAACAGCCGCCCTCCGGCCTCGCGCTGCCCGCCATCTTCTGGCTGGGCATGGCCGGCTCGATCCTGGTGAAGGGGCCGATCGGCCTGCTGCTGGTCGCCCTCACGGCTCTGGGGATCTTCGCGGCGACGCGGGAATGGCGCTGGCTCGCCGGGCTGCGCTGGATCTACGGCATCGCCTTCACGCTGGTGCTGGTGTCGCCCTGGTTCATCGCCATCATGCTCCAGACGAAGGGGGCCTTCCTCCAGCAATCGGTCGGCCAGGATATGCTGGGCAAGGTCGCGGGCGGCCAGGAATCGCACGGCGCCTGGCCCGGCACCTACCTCGCCGTATTCTGGGCGACGTTCTGGCCCTTCGCGCCCCTGGCCGCGCTGGCGGTTCCCTGGGTCTGGGCGCGGCGCCGGGAACCCGCCATCGTCTTCCTGCTCGCCTGGCTCGTGCCGTTCTGGCTGGTGTTCGAGTTCTTCCCGACCAAGCTGCCCCACTACGTGCTGCCGGCCTATCCCGCCATCGCCATGCTGGTCGCGGCGGCCGTGACGGCAGACGGCCTTGCAAGGGCGCCATGGGCGCGTCTCGTCGGGCTGCTGATACCGCTCATGGCCGCCGCCCTCGCGCTCGGTGGTCTCGGTGGGGTGTGGTTCTACGATCGGCAGGTCGCGTGGCTGGCTCTGCCCTTCGTGCTGGTGGCGATCGCCGCCTCGATCTGGGGCTTCGATCGCCTGCGCCGGGGGCGGGCGATCGAAGCGGCCCTTGGCTGCCTGCTGACCGGTGTCGCACTCTATTGGGGCGTCTATCAGGGCATGGTTCCCAATCTTCAGGTCTTCGCCATCAGCCCGAGGCTGGCCGCCGCGGCCCGCAGCCCGCAATGCCCTGAAATCGATGCGGCGACGGTCGGCTACCGCGAGCCGAGCCTGGTCTTCCTCGCCGGTACCGGCCTGCGCATGCCCACGGCCCAGGGCGCGGCCGATTTCCTTGCGGGCGGGGCGTGCCGCACGGCTTTCGTGGAGCAGGGGGCCGAGCCCGCCTTCCTGGTGCGGCTCGCCGCGGGCGGCACCAAGCCCGATTTCGTCGGCCGGGTCGCGGGTGTCAACATCAATGGCGGCCACAAGCTCGATATCGGCGTCTATCGCATGCCGGCTGCCGCCGGAGCGCCGTGAAGCGGCAGGGGGCTACCCGCTTTTGCCGGGCTTGAACGCGATGCCCTTCTGGACAGCCGCCTTGCCGAACTTGGCGCGGACGGCGTCGATGGCGTCCTCGGCGGCGACGAGGCGGCGTGCCTGCGGATCGGCCAGATCGCCCCTGTCCGCGTCCGACATGTCGACCAGCCCGGTCACGCCGATGCCGATCAGGCGGTATTGCGTGCCGTCGGTTTCCTTGGCGAGGAGCGATTTGCCGGCTTCGAAGATGCGGGCGGCCAGGCGCGTCGGCTCATGCAGAGCCTTGGCGCGCGTCCGGATCCTGAAATCGGCCGATTTGAGCTTCAGCGTCACCGTCGAGCCGGCGATGGAAGCCTTCTTGAGGCGCTCGGAGACCCGTTCGGACAGGCGCCAGAGAATCGGCAGCAGGCTTTCGCCGCTGGCCAGGTCATGCTCGAAGGTGGTTTCCGCCGATACCGATTTGCGGTCCCCTTCCGGATCGACGCCACGGGAATCGCGTCCGAACGCCAGGCGTGCGAGCCGCAGTCCCTCCGCGCCGTAGCGGCGCATGAGGTCGGCCTCGCCGGCACGCTGCAGATCGGCGATGGTGCGCAGGCCGTCCCGCGCGTAGCGCGCGGCGCCGGCCTTGCCGACGCCCCAGATGAAGGAGATCGGGCGCGGCGCGAGGAAGGCGGGAGCCTCTTCCGGCGACAGCACGGCGAAGCCGCGCGGCTTCTCAAGGTCGGAGGCCGTCTTGGCGAGGAACTTGTTGGCGGAAAGCCCGATCGAGATGGTGATTCCGACCTCGCTCTCGACGCGGCGGGCGAAGTGCAGCAGCGTCCGGGCCGGGCTGGCGCCGTGCAGGCGTTCGGTTCCCGTGAGGTCGAGAAAGGCCTCGTCGATGGAAAGCGGCTCGACCAGCGGCGTGAGGGCCAGCATCATCTCGCGAACCTCGCGGCCGACTCGCACATATTTCTCCATGTCGGGCCGGATCACGGTGGCATGGGGACATAGCCGCAGGGCTTCGAACATCGGCATGGCGGAGCGCACGCCAAAGGTGCGCGCGACATAGCAGGCAGTGGAGACGACGCCGCGCCGGCCGCCGCCGATGATCACGGGCTTGTCGATGAGGGAGGGCTCGTCGCGCTTCTCCACAGCCGCGTAGAAGGCGTCGCAGTCGATATGGGCGATGGCGAGGCGCTCCAGCGCGGGGTGGCGCACGATGCGCGGCGACCGGCAGGACGGGCAGCGATCCAGCGCGCCGGCCTCCGTCAGGCAGTCGCGGCACAGGGCGCTCATGGCCTGCCTAGTCCTGATAGACGCCGAGGCGATGGGCCGCGCGCCGGAGGGCCTCGGGGGACAGGTGATTTTCCGTGGCGAAGGCCGCGGCGGTCGCCTCGTCGGACATCACGTGCTGCAGGACGGAAGCAAGAAAGCCCGCCTGCGAAACGGCGCGCCGAATATCGTCCGGCGCAAGGCCGGTGAGGTCCAAGAAATGTCCGAGGCGATCCTCGTCGGCCGCAATGAAGCCGAGGGCCGCTACCGCGACCGCCTGTGCTTCTTCCTTTTGAGCGGCCTCGCCCTTGCTGTTTGCGAGCATCGATTCTCCGTTTGGTAAGAAGTGAGTGCTAGTTTTGTCCGGCGCGAAGGACGACAGGACCCGGCAGTGTCCGTAGCGAGTTGTCGCAAGAACTCGGATGCTGCAACTTAATTGTTTTCCAGGCAATGCCGCAGGCAAGAGGTACCATGGCGAAGAAGGTCCTGATCGTGGAGGACAACGAGCTCAATATGAAGCTCTTCCACGACCTGTTGGAGGCGCATGGCTACGACATCGTCGAGACGCGCAGCGGCATCAACGTGATGAATTTGGCACGCGAGCATCGGCCGGACCTGATCCTGATGGATATCCAGTTGCCCGAAGTGTCCGGGCTCGAAGTGACGCGCTGGCTGAAGGACGACGACGAGCTGAAGTCGATTCCCGTCGTGGCGATCACGGCCTTCGCCATGAAGGGGGACGAGGAGCGTATCCGGCAGGGCGGGTGCGAGGCCTATCTGTCCAAGCCGATATCGGTGGCGAAATTCCTCGAGACCGTGCGCAGCTTCCTCGGCGAGGCGTGACCGCCTTCCACCCGTCGGTGCTCGCGCCCACCATCCTACCTAGTCTCGATGCCGGGGGCAATTCAGGCAACATCCAGGCACTGGCTTTACGACAGATTATTGCTCTGGTGGAATTTTCCTGGCCGAGAAGTCTATCGACTTATCGGAAAGAGCTTCTGGAAGCGTTTTTTGCAAAATATCGAAACCACTGTCCGCAGAGGAGAGTTCGACGATTCGTTCGCGGTACGACAAGAGAAGGAATTTCCGCTCTTTGGTCGCTTCAGGGACTCGCGGGGTTTTCCTGAGAAGTCAGATCGGTTGCAATGAAGCCCCCGGTGATACCGACACCGAGGCCAGCGGCAATGAGAGCATCGGCTGGAAGGCCCGACGACCCGGCCTCGAGACCGGAGGCCTGCCCCGTTGAGTCGGGATTTGCAGCCTGACCGAAGGCACAAGGCGAGACGCTCTCGACGGTGGTTACGGTACCGGGAATGATGTCGACCTTACAGCCGTCCACATAAGTCAGCGTAGCCCGGCCGTGCGGCCGGGCCATGACTGTATCGCCCACAGCGACGGGTCCGTCAGCAGCCATGAGGACAAAACCGTTGCCGTGATTCACCAGCACGTTGCCCTTCATGTTGTTGACGCTCTGGGCGGATGCTGCGCCTGCGAACAACAGCGGTACTAATGCAAACATAGCTCTCGTGAACATTTCGACGGCCTTTCGCAGCTCGCTTCCACATGTGCACTATATGATTATTATATACATAATCTATATGCCGATTTTGGTGTCTGGCGCAACCTGTCGGCCGGCTAATCGCCGGGATAAGCGCAAAATTACGATTTATTACTTCCGAGATACCGGGATTTGGCGATGCCTAGGCATGGCCGCCATCTTGAAGATGGTATGTTTCGACAAAAAGATGGAGCACCATGGCCAACGAAACACCGAATCGGAGGGCATCGCGAGATGAATCAAGCGGGCATCGTCTAGCCTCGCGCCGCCAGGGGTCGGAATCTGACTGATTTAGGTTAGGGCGTTCCATCTTCGGATCGAATCACGAGAATCGCAAAATGCTTTCAAGACCAAAGCGTTGAAGCGGTGATCCGTTTCTGCTTGAACGCATTTTGCTTTAGCTTTCTTGGCCGATGAGGGCTTCGGCGAGCCTGTTGACGTCCCAGCTGGCGAATTTTCTTCTCAGCTTGGGGGACTTGGGTCGGGGCGGCTTGGTCGGCCGCCGGCAGGGTTGAGGGGGAAGGTTGGGCAGGGCGCTGATGCTGGTGGTGGCGCGGAGCATGTCGAAGGCGAATTTACTCAGGATGACCATGTTCTGAGGCCATCCCCTGTGCGCACGCGCGAGAACTCTTCCTGGACGATCACGTCGAGGGTCCGATGCGGCGTGTTCCCGATACTCCAATGGCCGCGGATGGTCTTTGCGAGGGCGGCGGCGGAGAACGCACTGAGGTAACTGAGGTAATAGAATAGCGGACGTGGTACCGGAAGCGATCCTTCAATTCGGTCAGCGCATCCACCTGATGACGGCGCGTGCGTCGAGGAAGCGGGCTTCGCTGGGGAAGCGCCGGTCGCCGTCGAGCCGGTCGACCTGATGCAGGACCGAGATGGCGCGGGTTTCGATGCGGCCATGGCCCTTGTCGACGTCGATGTCGGCTTGGCCGGCGTCGGCGGCTTCGAAGGCGGTCTGCAATGTCGGCTGGTTGCCTTTGACGGCAAGCAGGTAGTCGGCTCCGACGGCCGGGATGGATCGGGCGATGCGGGGATTGCAGGCGATGGCGTCGATAGTGAGCGGCGCGCCTCCCGCGAGCGACTCATGCGAAAAGCGCGGTACGGATGCGGCGGCTTGCGAGGACGTTCGGCTGGGTGAAGCCGTCAAGGGCTGGCGGAATTGTCCTCCGAAGAGAGAGTGGTTCCGATGACACCGCCGGCAATGGCGCCGCCGAGGCCCGCCGCGACCAGGGCATCGACCGGGAAGGTGGAGTCGCCAGGGGTGGTGTTGGAATTGGTCGTCTGGCCGGTCGCGTCGCTGGTGGATCCTGTCGTGTCCAGGAAGGCGCAGGGCGAGACGTTCTCGACGGTAAGGACCGTGCCGGGGATGATGTCGACCTTGCAGCCATCGGCATAGCGAAGGACGGCGCGGGCGCCGGGGCGGGCCATGACAGTATCGCCGATGGCGAGCGGGCCGGCGGCAGCCATGAGGATGAACCCATTGCCATGGTTGACGAGTACATCTCCCTTCATACTGCCAATGCTTTGGGCAGACGCAACACCCGCAAACAGGATGGGTATCAATGCCAACGCGATTCTTGGGAACATGTTGGTGGCCTTTCGCTGACGTCTCCGATAAATATCACATATTTATGATCTATAACTCTCTTTGATCCGTTAGCGCAACCCACCCGTTCAGCAAATCGGAGAGCTTAAATCCGCGTCAATGATTTATTACTGGCTGTTCCGGACCATACCCTGGTATCCGGGTGTTCTGCTCGTTGAGGATACGCTATCGTTACTGCGTGGAGAGAGCCGAAGGGTATGCCTATGCGCCCGACCGCGGCGCAGGCGGCATTCGGTAGATTGACCGGCAGCGGCTGTCCGTCGGGTCCTCGGGCGCCCAGGATGCTGGACGATGCCCGCCCGACCTGTTACAAGGTGGAGAGGCTGCGGCCAGGCGGGTGGGCGATGGTGAAGGGACCCATATGGTCGTCGCCAAGCCTCTGTGCATTCTCGCGAATGACGTGCCGCCCAGCATGCCGGATCCTTGTGTCGCTGGTGTGAACGCAGAGTTGTCGAATGAGAAGCTGGCCAGTCCCCCGCCGCGCCCACCGAGGCCTCGCCCGGTGTCCGACGCGCGGTCCGGTGCGGGCGGGAATGCTGGCGCTGGTTTGCGGTCTTTCTTTGACGGGGTGCGCCGGCTCTTCCGGCACCGGGACCGAAGGCGGCCTGGCGACCGGCGCTGCGGCGCCGGTGGACGAGGCGGCGCTGTCCAGCGCGGCGGCGACCTTCGTGTCGGCCTCGACCCCAGGCAACACCGCCTACAAGATCGGCCCGCTCGACGTGCTCGACATCTCGGTGTTCCAGGTGCCGGAACTGACGCGCAGCGTGCAGGTCGCCGACAACGGCACCGTCAACCTGCCGCTCGTCGGCACCGTGCCGACCACCGGCAAGACGCCCCAGGACATGGAGCGCGACCTCGCCCAGCGCCTCGGGGCACGCTATCTGCAATCGCCGCAGGTGTCGGTGTTCGTGCGCGAATACAACAGCCAGCGCGTGACGGTCGAGGGCGCGGTGAAGAGCCCGGGCATCTATCCGCTGCGGGGCAAGACCTCGCTGCTGCAGTTCATCGCGCAGGCGGGCGGCCCGAACACGGACACGGCCTCGGACACGGTGCTGGTGTTCCGTCAGGAAGGCGGCCGGCGCTCGGTGGCACGCTTCGACATCGACGCCATCCGGGACGGCAAGGCGGCCGATCCGGCGATACAGGCGGGGGACGTGATCGTCGCCGACGCTTCGCAGACGAAGACGGCGTTCTCGCTCTTCCTCAAGGCCCTGCCGGCAGCCACCACATTTAAGAGTTTCTAGATGACGGGTTGGGTGCCGGGAAGAATGACATATCGCATGAAGGAGCTTCCGAGGGAGCCGGTGGCGGCGGATCGGTCCGCCGAGGCCGCGTGCCGGGCTGGGGCGTTCTTTCCTCGCGCCGCGGAGCCGGCCGCGTGAGCGCCGCCGACGACAGGCTCCTGGAGGGAGATGCGGCGCGCCAGCTGATCGCGGCCTCCGGCCTGCCGGCCTCGCGGGGCTACGGACAGGGCGGCTATGCGAATGCGGCGCCGAGCGGCACCGAATCCTTCTTCGTCACCGTGCACGACTATCTGCGCATCCTGCGCAAGTACAAATGGGTGATCCTGTGCGTCGTCCTGGGCTTCACCGCCATCGGGGCGGTCCGCACGCTGATGACGACGCCGCTCTATACCGCGACCGTGCGGCTGCAGATCGACCGCAACGTCGCCCGGATCCTGGACAGCGGCAGCATCACGCCGGTGGAGGCGGGCGACAACGAGTTCCTGCGCACCCAATATGTCCTGCTCGAGAGCCGCAGCATCGCCGAGCGCACGGCGGCGGCGCTGAAGCTGGCCGACGATACGGACTTCCTGCAGACGAACGGCTTCTCGATGATGGCGATGATCGGGCGCCTGTTCGCCGGCGCCGGCGCGGTGGCCGCCCCCGAGACGGTGGTCAACCGGCGCGTGCTCGACCGGGCAGCGGCCTCGCGCATCCTGGGCAACCGCAAGGTGGTGCCGGTGACCGGCTCGCGCATGGTCGACATCACCTATACCGATCCGCAACCCGCCCGGGCGCAGTCGATCGCCATGGGGCTCGCCAACGGCTTCATCGCCGCCAATCTCGACAAGCGCTTCCAGGCCAATGCCTATGCCAAGACCTTCCTGGAAGACCAGCTGCAGCAGGCCCAGGCCCGCCTGCAGGAATCGGAGAAGGTGCTGCTCGACTTCGGCCAGAAGGAGCAGATCATCAACACGGCCGACAAGTCCTCGATCGCCGAGAGCAATCTGGCGGCCGCCAACGACGCCCTGACCAGGCTGGTCTCCGACCGCATCCACAACGAGCAGATCTACAAGCAGGCCCAGTCGGTCGACGCCGCCACCCTGCCGCAATTCCTCGGCGACAGCACGATCCAGACCCTGCGCGACAAGCGCAACGGCCTGGTGACCGACTACCAGGACAAGATCGCCACCTTCAAGCCGAGCTATCCGGCGATGGTGCAGATCAACAACCAGATCAAGGAAGTCGACCGCCAGCTCGCCGCCCAGATCACCACGATCAAGTCCTCGCTCAAGGGCGCCTACGAGGCATCGCTGAGCCAGGAGGGGGAGATGAAGCGGCAGATCGACATCCTGCGGGGGCAGGTGCTCGACCTGCAGAAGCGCTCGATCCAGTACAACATCCTCAAGCGCGAGGCGGACAGCAACCGCGCCCTCTATGACGGGCTGCTGCAGCGCTACAAGGAAGTCGACGTCGCCGGCGGCATCGGCGCCAACAACGTGTTCATCGTCGACCGGGCGGAAGTGCCGGGCAGCCCGTCCTCGCCGCAGGTGACCAAGGACATCCTGTTCTCGCTGGCGCTCGGCCTGGTGGCCGGGCTCGGCGCCGCCATCCTCCTGGAGCGGCTCGACAACACCGTCACCACGCTGGAGGAGATGGAGCGCCTGACCGGCATCGCCACGCTCGGGGTGATCCCGCGCCTGGGCACCGGACGGGTCCTGGAAGACGAACTGGCGGACGGGCGCTCGGAATTGTCCGAGGGATACCGGACGCTGTGCACCTCGCTGCATTTTGCCACCGACAACGGCCTGCCGAAATCGCTGCTGTTCACCAGCGCGCAGCCGGCGGAGGGCAAGTCGACCTCGGCGCTGACGGTGTCGCGCCACTTCGCCGCGATGGGGCTGCGCGTGCTGCTGATCGACGGCGACCTGCGCAAGCCCTCGCTGCACACCAAGATCGGGCTGAGCAACCTCAAGGGGCTGACCAACTACCTGACCGGCGCCACCACGCTGCCCGCCTCGCTGCAGAAGACCAAGATCGACAATCTCGTGTTCATGGCCTCCGGGCCGCTGCCGCCCAACGCCGCCGACCTCCTGGCCTCGCCGCGCCTCCTGTCGCTGCTGACCGCCAGCGACGAGATCTTCGACCTCGTCGTCCTCGACGGCCCGCCGATCATGGGCCTGGCCGACGCCCAATTGCTGTCCAACGCCGTGGCCGCCACCGTGTTCATCGTGCGCGCCGGCCATACCTCCAAGCACGCGGTCCGCAGCGGCCTCAAGCGCCTCCAATTCGCCCGCAGCACCATCATCGGCGCCGTCCTCACCCGCTACGATTCCCGCCATGAGAGCTATGCCTATGGCTATGGATACGGCTATGGTTACGGCTACGGATATGGCCTCGGCCCGGACGAAGCCGAAAACACCCGCATCGAGAGCCAGCCCGCCACCCCGAAGATCCCGTCATGACAGTGCCGACCGCCCTCCAATCGGCCATCGCCCTCTTCCGCGAGCCCACACGCGTCAAGCACAGCAGAAGTCGCGACCTGCCGGACGACATTTCCTTTCTGCTGCGGGTGGTCTCGGGCGACGAGCAGGCTATCGAGGAGGCCGCGCTCCTCTCCCAGCGCTCCACCGATTTCGTCATCGCGGCGTCCGAATTCTTCATCGAGCAGATCCTGTTCGCTCCGAACGCGGACAGCTATCGCTGCCTCGGCGCTACGCCCGATGCCTCGCGGGAGAAATTGCGGTGGCATATGGTCATGCTGCTCAAATGGCTGCACCCTGATACCCAGCCGGAGGAGACCCGGGCCGTACTCGCCGTCAGGGTCACCAAGGCCTGGAACAGCGTGAAGACGCAGGAGCGGCGGACCGCCTATGACGACGACCGGCCGGAGGCCTCTGCACGGGTTCTCCTGCGGCGAGCAGCCTCCATCCGCAGGGCTCACGACCTGCGGGTGGCGAGGCCGGGCGGGAGGGCGCCGCACCCCAAACAGCCCGATATGCAGCAGCCGAATCCGACCGGCACCGCTTCCGGGAGCATGCCGGTGCCCGCTACGCGGCGCACCGAATCGCATGGCCTGCTCGCCCTTGTCCTGAGCTTCTTCCAAACCAAGCTGAAAGGCGTCTGACCGGCGCGCCGCTCCGAATGCCGATCGGCCGGCATGGGCACGAGAGCATTTTCCGGAAAAGCTGATCGACTTTTCGATTATGAAAATGCGTCGAAACAATAAGCCAGAGAAGAATTGCGATTCGATGGAATCGCAATTTGCTCAGCCACGTCAAAAATAAAGGGCGCCGCAAGGCGCCCTCTCATATCGTTCCGGCAACCGGAACTACTTGATCTTGGTTTCCTTGAACTCGACGTGCTTGCGCGCGACGGGATCGTATTTCTTCATCGAGAGTTTCTCGGTCTTCGTACGGGTGTTCTTCTTCGTGACGTAGAAATAACCCGTGTCAGCCGTCGAAATCAGCTTGATCTTGATGGTTGCGGCCTTGGCCATGGTGATGCTCCGAACAATGCCGCCGGCCAAAGAAAATGGAGGCGGCCAAGCCACGCAACGGCGCGGCCCGCTTGAATCTGGCCGCACACTACTCACGGGCGCGCTGAAGTCAATCGGAAAGCGGCTGGACGCCCTAACTTGCACGCGTTCCAAGGCGGGAAAGCACCAGGAGCGCATAGGCGCCGCAGATGAAGGCGAGGCCGAAGGCAAACCCGTGCGGACGGACAGTATCGACCACGATGCCGAGCACCGGCGCGCCTGCCGTCATGCCCAGCCCATACAGCATGATGAAGGCGGCGTTGGCGGTCGCCAGGGCCCTCCCGGAGAAATGGGCGCCGAGATGGGAGAGGCCGACGGTGTAGAGGCCGCCGGCCATTCCGCCGGTCACGAAGATCACGGCCATCAACAAAGGCAGGTCCTCGGCAAAGAGCGGCATCAGCAAGGCGCCGGCCGTCGAGACCAGCGCGCAGGCCAGCAACAGCAGGGGACGGCTGTACCGGTCGGACAGCAGCCCGAGCGGGACCTGGGAAATGACGTTGCCGAGGCCGAACAGCGTGAGGAGCCAGGCCGAGTCGTTCTGGCTCAATCGGATCGCCTCGCCGTACAGGGTCAGAAAGGAGAAGCTGCCTTGCTCGATGGCGCCATAGACGAAGGCTGCAGCGGTCGCCACCGGGGCGACCAGCACGAAGCGCCAGACCGACAAGGTGGATTTGCCCTCCAGCGCCGGCACAGCCCTCCCGGCGAAGAGAATCGGTATGGCTGCGACGACGAAGAAGGCCGCGCCGACGACGAACAGCACCGATGTCGCGCCGCCGGCGACGATGAGCAGTCCCGGGCCGACGGCAAAGCCGATCGAGAGTGCCGTGGCATAGATGCCCATGACCAGGCCTCGCCTGGCGCTCGGCGCTGCCGCATTGATCCAATATTCCGACAGCACGAACAGGCTGCCGACCGCGATGCTGAACAGGAAGCGCAGCACGAACCAGGCCGCGAGTGATTGAAGCAGCGGAAACAGGCACAGCACCACCGTGGCGAGCGCCAGATTGAGCAGGACGAAATTGCGCAGGCCGAACAGCACGGCCAGCCGCGGCACGAACGGGCTGACAGCGATGCCGGCCAGACTGCCGGCGGCCATGATGATGCCGATCGTCGTGGCGCTGATACCCCGTGCCGAAAGCAGCAGGGACATCAGCGGCGTCACCAGCGACAGACCGATGCCCGCGACTGAAATGCAGGTGATCGCCGCCGCGATGGTCACGACCTGCGTCCGTCCGGGTTTCCGCTCCCCGAGCAGGGACGCCCGGCTATCGGACATCAGATTTCATCGCGCCGCCAGGTGCCGCGCCGTTCATGGAAGAGCGGTACGGGCAGGTCTCGTTCGAGCCCCTCCGCCAGCCGCCGCACGACTTCGGAGAGGATTTTGCGCGTGATGTCCGCGAGATTCTCGTCCTGCGTTTCGTCAAAGCCCAGCCATTTCAGTTCCACCAGCTCGGTGTCAGGGCCTATCACGCCGTCGGTGCGGCCGGCAATATTCGCGGCATCCGCCACGAAGAAGCGCGTGTCGAACCGCCGCGGGTGACGGGGCGGCGTGATGGCCCTCGCCACGAAATGCAGGGCTTCCGGCGCGGGGTAGACCTCCCGGGCGGCAAAGGCCCGCCAAGGGGCGCTGGTCGCCGGAGGCGCGCCGAGCCCCGTTTCCCCCAGCAGAAGGCCGGTCTCCTCGAATGTTTCCCGGATGGCGCACAGTGCGAGGGCCCGTGCCTTGCCCGGCGAAGGCCGGCTGACACGGGCGAGGAGATTGCGTTCGGTATGAGGGGCGAGGGAGCCGTAGACGCGCATCGAGCGGTCGGCGGCCTCGACGCGGCCGCCCGGAAACACCATGAAGCCGGGCATGAAGACGTGGCCGTGATGCCGGCGCCCCATCAATACTTTCGGCACACGACCGCTGCGGTCGACGAGAATGAGGGAGGCGGCATCGCGGGGCGAGGCGGCCCGGGTTCGTTCGGGCGGCACGAGGCTCATGATTCAGTAATGCGATATGGCATCGGGATCATGATCCGATGCAAACCCGTGCATGCGATTGGCCCATTGCAGGCCAACGATGCTGCCCTTGATCACCGGCAGCAACGCCAGGGAGAGGATCACGGTCAGCGGCAGCCAGATCAGCATGTGAAGCCAGATGGGCGGATGCCAGCCTATTTCGAGGCTGAGCACGCCGGCCACGATGACGTGCCCGACGATCAGCATGGTGAAGTAGGGAGGCGCGTCGTCGGCCTGGTGATGGAAGAGCTCTTCGCCGCACGCCTCGCAACGGTCGACGACCTTCAGATAGGATGAAAACAGGTGGCCCTTGCCACAGTTCGGGCAGCGCAGCGTGAGGCCGCGCCGCATGGCGAGGGCGACGTCGCGCTGGCCTGGGGAATATTCGATCATCGCCGCCATTCTCATCCCTTGCTCCATTGGCTCCTGGCCTTGCGCCGGGCGCCGCTGCCCTTGCGGTCCGTGATGCGCGGGCGCTTGACCATGCCTGTCCGGCGGCCCGGCGGGCGCTGGCGGCCTCCGTCCGAGACGATCTCGAAACGCAGGGCGCCGGCGAAGGGGGCGGCTTCGACCAGCTTCACCGACACCGTGTCGCCGAGTTGGAAGGATTCGCCCGTCGCCGCACCGACGAGTTGATGTGCCTCTTCCTCGAAGCGATAATAATCGTGACCGATCGTCGCGGCCGGTACGTAGCCGTCTGCGCCTGTTTCGAGGAGCTTGACGAACAGGCCGGATTTGATGACGCCGGAGACGCGCCCCTGGAAGATCTCGCCCACCTTGTCGGCGAGGAAATGCGCGATCAGCCGGTCGATGGTCTCCCGTTCCGCCGTCATGGCGCGGCGTTCGCAGGCCGAGATCCGTGCGGCGACCTCGTTGAGGGCGGCCGGCGTCATGTCGGCCGGCAGCCCGTCGTCGCCGAGATGGAGGGCACGGATCAGCGCCCGATGCACGATCAGGTCCGAATAGCGGCGGATGGGTGAGGTGAAATGCGCATAGCGCCGCAGATTGAGGCCGAAATGGCCGATATTGTCGGCCGAATATTCCGCCTGGCTCTGCGAGCGCAGCACGACGTCGTTGACGAGATGGGCATTGTCGGTCCCCTCGACCTGCTGCAGGACGGCATTGAACTGGGATGCCCGCATGGCGCCCTGCTTGGAAAGCGGGATGTCGAGCGTGCGAAGGAACTCCCGCAGCGCGATGACCTTCTCCATCGAGGGCTCGTCATGCACGCGATAGACCAGCGGGGTCTTCTTCGCCTCGAGGGTCTCGGCGGCCGCCACATTGGCGAGGATCATGAATTCCTCGATCAGGCGGTGCGCGTCCAGCCGCTCGGGCACGAGGACGCGGTCCACCATGCCGCTCGGCTTCAACAGGATCTTGCGCTCGGGGAGATCGAGATCGAGCGGGCCTCGCTCGCCGCGTTCCAGCTTGAGCGCCGCATGGGCGGCCCAGAGCGGGCGAAGCACCGGTTCGAGCAGCGGTCCGGTGATCTCGTCGGTGTCGCCGTTGACCGCACGCTGGGCCTGGGCATAGGAGAGCTTGGCCGCCGACCGCATCATCACGCGATGGAAGCTGTGGCGCAGCTTGCGGCCGTCGGCGGCGATGATCATGCGCACGGCGAGCGCCGGACGGTTCTCGTCGGGGCGCAGGGAGCAGAGGTCGTTCGAAATGCGTTCGGGCAGCATGGGCACGACGCGATCGGGAAAATAGACCGAATTGCCGCGGATCAGTGCTTCGCGGTCGAGGGGCGAATCCGGACGGACATAGGCGGCGACGTCGGCGATGGCCACCGTGAGGACATGGCCGCCTGGATTGGCCGGATCGGCATCCGGCTCGGCATGGACGGCATCGTCGTGGTCCTTGGCGTCGGCGGGATCGATGGTGATCAGCGGCAGGCGCCGCCAATCCTCGCGGCCCGACATCGTCGCGGGGCGGGCGGCTTCCGCTTCCTCGAGCGTATCCTTGCGGAAGACATAGGGGATGTCGTGGGCATGGATGGCGATCATGCTGATCGCCTTTTCGCTGCCGACCTTGCCGACCCTCTCGACGATGCGGGCGAGGGGCGGCCCGCCGCGCGAGCCCCGCAGCGGCTCGATGGACACGAGGTCTCCGTCCTCCACGCCCGAGGCATCGTCGGCGCGGACCGCCAGCTTGCGGTCGGCGTTGCGCTTCTCGATCGAGACGACCTCGCCCTCGCCGTTGGGCAGGCGGCGGAACACGCCGAGAATGCGCTGGCGCAGGCGCTCGATCAGCTTGATGACGCGGCCGGTGGGACGATGGTCCGATGCGCCATCGGCCATGCGCAGCAGCACGCGCGAGCCGACGCCGGGTGCGGCCCCGCCGAAACGCTTGGGGACGACGACGAGAATGCTCGGTGGCTTGCCGGCGTCCTCGTTCCAGTCGGAGGGCACGGCGACCAGCTCGCCGTCGCGATCGCGGCCGGTGATGTCGGCGACGAGGGAGGAGGGCAGAGCGCCGGGGGCGTTGAAGCCCTTGCGCGTGCGCTGCACCGCACCTTCCTCGGCGAATTCGTCGAGCAGGTGCTTCAGTGCGATCTTGTCCGCGCCGCTGAGGCCGAATTCACGGGCGATCTCACGCTTGCCGACCCGGCCGCGCGAACGGGCGATGAAGGCGACGATGTCGTCGCGACTGGGGAGGGACGGCTCCGATGCTGCGGTATTTCTAGGTTTGCGGGGCACGAGGGAATTCCGATTTTGGCGTCGGGAGCCTGGATGAGGCATCATAGACCAACGCACAGGGTGTTTGTCGAAGCCAATCGCCGGCACGCCGCATTTGGCTGGACGTTCGCCGGGCTGGCGGGATGTCTGTCGGGATGATCCGGGCCTGCGCGCCTGCACCGGCGACGCTTGTCATCGGTAAGGGAGCAGGAAGGCCGCAGATGTCGGGGTGCCCCGGACAGACCGTCTGAAATCGATCGCGACCGGCTGGCACAGGCAGCGTCGCGGCAGCGGTTCGATGGAACCGGACAGGAGGCATATAGGGAGAGTGCGACATCGTGTCAATGTCTATGCCGCGCTGCAGCACGGCGTTCCCGGCGAAGATGGGGTGTCGAATGTCGTCGACGAGCTTCACAGCCGCGGATCGCCCATGCTTCCCAAGCTCACGGTCTGGTATAATACGCGCTGCCCCGTCTGCGAGGCCGGCATCCGCCACCAGCAAGGCAGATCGCTGGCGGCGGTGAAGGCCGGCCGGCTGGCCTTCCTCGACATCAATCTGGAGCCGGACGTGCTGGCCCGGTACGGCGTGACCGTCGACGACGTCCGCCGCCGCCTGCACGCCGTCGACGAAGAGGGCCATCTCCTGGCGGGAGCCGATGTCGCGCTGGCGATCTGGCGACTTACGCCGGGCCAGAACTGGCTCGCCCGGCTGTTCGGCGCGCCGGGCGTCATTCTTGTCACCCGCCTGGCCTATGACCGTTTCGCCGACCTCCTCTTCGCCTGGAACCGGAGCAGGGGACGGTGGTGAGGCGCCCGACGTTCGCGCTTCCGGTCAGTCCACGTCGAAAGGCACGTCGTCCGAATCGAGGATAGCCTTGCCGGCCTTCTTCGGCGCGGCCTTTCCGGCGACCCGCTTGGCGGCGGGGGCGGCCGTTTCCGTCGCCTCGGCTCCAGCCGCTGCCGCCTTTTTCGCGGGCGCCTTCTTCACCGGGCCGTCCTTTGCCGCGCTCTTGGCGGCGGCCGTCTTGGTTCCGGCCGTCTTGGAAGCAGCCGTCTTGGTACCGGGCGCCTTGGTGGTACGGGCCTTCGCGCCGGCGGCCTTGGCTCCGCCTCCCTTGGCGGCGATCATCTCGATGGCCTGCGCCAGCGTCACCGCATCGGCTTCCATGCCTTTGGGCAGGGTGGCGTTGACCTTGCCGTTGGTGACATAGGCGCCGTAGCGGCCCGGCTTCACCTGCACCTCGCCGCCGCCCGGATAGTCGCCGAGGACGCGACCTGCGGCGGCCGCCGCGCCGAAGCGCCGGCCGGGACCCTTTGTCTCCTTGGTGACGATGAGATCGACGGCGCGATTGGCACCGATCGCCAGCACGTCGTCGTCCTTCTCCAGATTGGCGTAAGTCTTCTCGTGCTGGACATAGGGCCCGAAGCGGCCGATGCCGACGACGATCGGCTTGCCGGTGTCCGGATGGGTGGCAACTTCCTTGGGCAAAGCGAGCAGGGCGAGCGCCCGTTCGAGATCGATGGTGCCGGGACCGATTCCCTTGGGCAGGCTGACGCGCTTGGGCTTTTCGCCCTCGCCGAGCTGGACATACGGTCCGAAGCGTCCGTCGCGCACCGTGACGTCCTGGCCCGAGACGGGATCGGCGCCCAGTTTCTTGGTGCCGGCCTCGCCGCCATTCTCGCCTTCGCCGCCATTCTCGGTGCCGGCGGAAAGCTGGCGGGTATAGCGGCATTCCGGATAGTTCGAGCAGCCGATGAACGCGCCATATTTGCCGAGCTTGAGCGAGAGCGTGCCGGTGCCGCAGACGGTGCAGACGCGCGGGTTCGAGCCGTCGCCCCGGTCGGGGAAGATATGAGGGCCGAGAAGCTCGTTCAGCGCATCGAGGACCTGGGTGGTGCGCAGGTCCTTGGTGTTTTCGAGCGCCGCCGAGAAATCGCGCCAGAAATCGCGCAGCACCTGCTTCCAATCAAGCTCATGATTGGAGATGCGGTCGAGTTCCTCTTCGAGGGCGGCCGTGAAGTCGTATTCGACGTAGCGGGCGAAGAAGCTCTCGAGGAAGGCCGTGACCAGCCGCCCCTTGTCCTCCGCCTTCAGGCGCTTCTTGTCGATGGAGACGTATTCGCGGTCGCGCAAGGTGGCGAGGGTGGCGGCGTAGGTCGAAGGACGGCCGATGCCGAGCTCTTCCATGCGCTTGATCAGCGTCGCCTCGGAGAAGCGCGGCGGCGGCTCGGTGAAATGCTGGGTCGCGGCGATCGCCTTCTTGGTCAGCGGCTCTCCGGCGGACATCGCGGGCAGGCGCTTGGAATCATCGTCGTCGCCGTCGTCGTCGCGGTCCTCGTTGTAGAGCGTCAGGAAGCCGTCGAACTTGACCACCTGGCCGCTGGCGCGGAGATCGAGCTTGCGGCCGCCCGCCTCGACGAGGATATCGACCGTGGTGCGTTCGAGTTCGGCGCTCTCCATCTGGCTGGCGACGGTCCGCTTCCAGATGAGCTCGTACAGCTTGGCCTGCTCGGGCTCCAGGAAACGGGAGACCTGCTGTGGCGCGCGGGTCGGATCGGTCGGACGGATCGCCTCATGCGCCTCCTGCGCATTCTTCGCCTTGGTCGTGTAGCGCCGCGGCGCGCCGGGCAGATAGGGCGCCGCGAAGCTGTTGCCGATCATCTGGCGGATGGAAGCGATCGCTTCCGGCGCGATTTCGACCCCGTCGGTCCGCATATAGGTGATGAGGCCGACCGTCTCGCCGTTGACCGCGACGCCTTCATAGAGACGCTGGGCGATCTGCATCGTGCGATTGGGCGACATCCCGAACTTGCGGCTCGCCTCCTGCTGCAGGGTCGATGTGGTGAAGGGCGGGAAGGGATGGCGCTTGGCTGGCTTGGCTTCGACGCTCGTAACGACATAGCGCCCCTGGTCGAGCGCGGCACGGAAGGCCAGCGCCTCCTGCTCGGTGCCGACGTCGAGCCGCTGGATCTTCTTGCCGTCGGCACCGACGAGACGGGCGTCGAACACGTCGCCGCGCGGTGTCGCCAGCGTCGCCACCAGCGACCAGTATTCCCGGGCCACGAAGCGTTCGATTTCGAGTTCCCGGTCGCAGACGAGGCGCAGCGCCACCGACTGCACCCGGCCGGCCGACCGTGCGCCGGGCAATTTGCGCCACAGCACCGGCGACAGGCGGAAGCCGACGAGATAATCGAGGGCCCGGCGGGCCAGATAGGCATCGACGAGGCCTTCATCGATGTCGCGCGGCGACTTCATCGCCTTCAGCACGGCATCCTTGGTGATGGCGTTGAAGGTGACGCGCTCGACGGGAATGTCCTTGATGGCGCGCTTTTCCCGCAGGATCTCCAGCACGTGCCAGGATATCGCCTCGCCCTCGCGGTCGGGGTCGGTCGCCAGGATCAGCTTGTCGCTCGCCCTCACCGCCTTGGCGATCTCGGACAGGCGCTTGGAGGCCTTGGCGTCGTTTTCCCAGATCATGGCGAAATCGGCGTCCGGCTCGACGGACCCATCCTTGGCCGGCAGATCGCGGACATGGCCGTAGGAAGCGATCACCTGATAGCCGGGACCGAGATATTTGTTGATCGTCTGCGCCTTGGCGGGCGACTCAACGATGACGACAGGCATGGGCAGGCCGTTCAATGCGCGGAAACGAAACGATTCCCGGCTGCCCGACACGTTTCCGAGGGAACGCGGCAGGGAGCAAGGCGCGAAATGGGCTTGGTCTTCCACAACCCGCAAGGGGTGGCGGACAGCTGCCAGATAAGGATAAATCCGATATTTACAATCGAACCCATTCTCATATGACCCCGGCCGGGACGTCCGGCAAGGCTGCTGGACAGGCTGCATCATCTCCGCCGATGGTCGGAGGAGAGGGGTGCGAGCCTGCCGGGGGCGGGGCGCGAAGATGGGGAAAAGGCGGGGGCAAGTCAATTCGGCCGGAGGAAATTCACCCGCGTCATAAGGTCGAGGCCGTTTTCGTCGCGCCTGGCGAGCGCTTCAGAGCAGCGACACCATGCCGTTGCCGTGGCGCTCGATGCGGCCGGCGAGATCGAGATCCAGCAGGATCAGCTGCACCTGCCGCGGCGCCAGCCCGCAGGCGCGCACGAGATCGTCGACGCTGACAGGGGAGGGGCCGAGGACGGCGATCAGCCGGTCCTGGTCCTCGTCGCCAATGCCGGCGAGGCCCGCTTCGGCCGGAGGCGCCTGTCCCCATGCCGCCGCGCCGCCGGATGCATTGAAATCAAGACGCCCCTGGCGGGGGGCCGCACGGCCGCCGAGCGGGAAGCCGCCGCGCTCGACCAGAGGCGAGAGGACTTCGAGCACGTCCTCCACGTGACGGATCAGCGTCGCGCCCTGGCGAATGAGGTGATTGCTGCCGTCATTGCGCGGATCGAGCGGCGATCCGGGGGCGGCCATGACCTCCCGTCCCTGCTCGAGCGCGAATCGGGCCGTGATCAGCGAGCCGGACTTCATCGCCGCCTCGACGATGACGACGCCGAGCGACAGGCCCGAGACGATGCGGTTCCGCCGGGGAAAGTCCCGCGCTGTCGCGACACGGTCGAACGGCATTTCCGAAACCACGCAGCCGGCGGCGGCGAGGTCCCTCGCCATCTGTTCATGCTGCGGCGGATAGATTCGGCCGAGCCCGCCGGCGACAACCGCCACCGTGCCGGTCTTCGCCGTCGCGGCATGCACGGCGCGGTCGATGCCGCGGGCGAGGCCCGAGACCGTGGCGAAGCCTGCGGCGGCAAGGCCGGCGGCGAGCCCTGCGGCAAAGCTCTGGCCCAGCGCGGAGGCGTTGCGGGCGCCGACGATGGCGACGGTCGGGCGCGACAGCACGGCGGCAGAGCCATGGATCGCCAGCAAAGGCGGGGCCGATTCGATGCTTTCCAGCGCCGCCGGGTAATCGGGCTCGCCGAAGGCGACCAGCCGGGCGCCGAGCGCCTGCAACGCGTCGAGCTCGCGTTTCAGGCCGCTCTCAGCCGGCAGCCGCAGCGAGCGCCCGCTGCGCCGGGAGATTTCCGGCAGAGCTGCGATCACCGCCGCGGCGCTGCCATGGCGTTCGAGGAGACCCCTGAAGCTGATGGGGCCGATTCCCTCGCAGCGGATCAGCCGCAGCCAGTCGAGGCGTTCCCCGTCCGACAGGCTGCGGCGCGGCGGCGATGTCACGCCTTCTTCCCGATCCGGCTTTCCGTGCCGGCGAGCAGCCGGCCGATATTGGCCCGGTGCATGATCCAGAGGATGGCGGAGAGGACGGCGAACAGCATGGCTTCGCGCGGATAGCCGAACAGCAGCAGGGCGATCGGGCTGAGCAGGCTGGCGGTGAGGGCCGAGAGCGAGGAATAGCGGGTGATGAAGGCGACCGAGACCCAGAGCACCATGAAGAACAGGGCGACCGGCCAGGCGAAGGCGCCGAGCAGGCCGAGATAGGTCGCCACGCCCTTGCCGCCCTTGAACCCGAGCCAGACGGGGAAGAGATGGCCGAGAAAGGCGGCGAAGCCCGCCACGATGGCGGCCTCTCCGCCCCAAGGGGCAGCGATGAGCACGGCAGCCGTTCCCTTGAGCGCGTCGAGCACCAGCGTCGCCGCCGCCAGGTCCTTGCGGCCGGTGCGCAGCACGTTGGTGGTGCCGATATTGCCCGAACCGATGGCGCGGATGTCGCCGAGGCCCGCCAGCCGGGTCAGCACCAGGCCGAAGGGGATCGAGCCGAGGAGATAGCCCAGGATCGCCGCGGCGATCAGCACGAGCGGGGAGGCGAGGAGGGGGCCATCGGGCATGGTGGGTACTTCGCTTGATCGGGGCCGGATCTATTCATATCAGATTTGATGGACCGTGCTTCCGCCCACGATCGTCCTCGAGACCTGTCCCTGCAGCCGGGCGCCGTCGAAGGGCGAGTTCCTGCATCGCGATTTGAGCCGGGCGGCATCGAGCACGAAGGGCACGTCCGGATCGAAGACGATGATGTCGGCGGGCGCGCCCTTCTCCAGCCGGCCGCCGGGCAGGCGCAGGATCTCCGCCGGCCGCGTCGACAACGCCCGCAGCAGCGTGACCAGGTCGAGCGAGCCGTCGTGCACGAGGCGAAGGCCCGCGGCGAGCATGGTCTCGAGCCCGATGGCCCCGTCCGCGCTCTCGGCGAAGGGCTGGCGCTTGGTCTCGACGTCCTGGGGATTGTGATCGGAGACGATGGCGTCGACGACGCCGTCCTTGATCGCCTGCACCAGGGCGATGCGGTCGTCCTCGTGCCGGAGCGGCGGCGACACCTTGCAGAAGGTGCGGAAGCCGGCGACGTCGTTCTCGTTCAGCGTGACGTGATTGATGGAGGTCGACGCCGTCACCGCGATGCCGGCCGCCCGCGCCCGGCGCAGGATGTCGAGCGAGGCTCGGCAGGTGACGGTGGCGGCGTGATAGCGCGCGCCGGTCAGCGCCACGAGGCGCATGTCTCGTTCGAGCAGGATCGCTTCCGCCTCGACGGGAATGCCGGGCAGGCCGAGGCGGCTGGCAAATTCGCCCTCGTTCATCACACCCTCGCCGGCGAGGTCGCTGTCTTGGGTGTGGTGGATGACGAGAGCATCGAAATCGCGGGCATAGGTCATCGTCCGACGCAGCACGCGGGCATTCATGATGCTGCGCGCACCATCGGTGAAGGCGAGGGCGCCGGCTTCGGACAGCAGCCCGATTTCCGTCATTTCCTGGCCCTTGAGCCCCTTGGTGAGGGCGGCCATCGCATGGATGCGGACGATGGCGGTATCGCGGGCCCGCCGCAGCACGAAGTCGACCACGGCCGGATCGTCGATCGGCGGATGGGTCTCGGGCGTGCAGACGATGGTGGTGACGCCGCCGGCCGCGGCGGCCTGCGACGCGGTGGCGAGGGTCTCGCGGTGCTCGGCGCCCGGCTCCCCGGTCACGGCGCGCATGTCGATCAGGCCGGGGGCGACGACCTGCCCCCCGCAATCGACGACCTCGACGTCAGGACCGGCCGAGGCCGGCGTGACGGCGGCCCCGATCTCGGCGATGACCCCCCATGCGATCAGGAGACCACCGCGCGACTGTGTGCGCGAGGCGGGATCGGTCAGCAGGGCGTTGGCGAGGAGCAGGGGACGATGATCTTTCTCGGACATGGCGCCTCAGACGTTCGGCAGGTTGCGCGCGAGCGCTTCGAGCACGGCCATGCGGACGGCGACGCCCGCCTCGACCTGTTCGCGGATCAGCGAGTGGGCGCCGTCCGCCACGGCGGTGTCGATCTCGACGCCGCGATTCATCGGCCCGGGATGCATCACCAGCGCGTCGGGCTTGGCGTAGCGCAGCTTTTCTTCGTCGAGGCCGAAATAGCGGAAATATTCCTTGGTCGAGGGAATGAAGGCGCCCGCCATGCGCTCGCGCTGCAGGCGCAGCATCATGACGATATCGGCATCCTTCAGTCCGTCCTTGATGTTGCGGTGCACGGAGACGCCGAAGCGCTCGACGCCGGCGGGCAGCAGAGTCGATGGCGCGATCAGCCGCACCTGCGCGCCCATCGTGCCCAGCAGCAGGATGTTGGAGCGGGCGACGCGCGAATGCAGGATGTCGCCGCAGATGGCGACCGTCAGCCCGGCGATGCGACCCTTGTTGCGGCGGATGGTCAGGGCGTCGAGGAGGGCCTGGGTCGGATGCTCATGGGCGCCGTCGCCGGCATTGACGACGGCGCAGTCGACCTTGCGGGCAAGAAGATGCACCGCGCCGGCCTGGCTGTGGCGCACGATGATCACATCCGGGCGCATTGCGTTGAGGGTGATCGCGGTGTCGATCAGGGTCTCGCCCTTCTTCACCGAAGACGAGCTGACCGACATGTTCATGACGTCGGCGCCTAGGCGCTTGCCCGCCAGTTCGAAGGAGGATTGCGTGCGGGTCGATGGTTCGAAGAAGAGATTGATCTGCGTTCGGCCGCGCAGGGCGGAGGATTTCTTCTCGACCTGGCGGTTGAAGGCGATGTGCTCGTCAGCCTCGTCGAGGAGGGCGACGATGTCGCGCTCCGTCAGGCCTTCGATGCCGAGGAGATGGCGGTGCGGATAGGATGTGGCTGGCTTTGTCATCAAAGCCGAGTTGATAGGCCCTGCGGGCCGCCGCAGCAAGAACCGCGAGCGGCGGAGCGGGCTTATCCACTCCCGGCAGCACGAATGCCCCCGGGACCGCAGGCTTCCGGCCTGCTTCTTCCTGAAACGCCGAGGCTCCAAGAGCGGGCGGACGGGTCTCTCTCAATGTCCCGGCGACGGAGGGGCAATGACCGGAGAGATCTCTTCCATCGTCAAACCGTATTTTTTGGCCAAAGCGAGATGCTGGTCCGTGCCCAGATACTCTGCAAGATAGGCGTCAACAGCGTCTTTCAGGGCTCTGCTTTCCTTCGCATAGGAGAATGCGCCCAGCGGAGCTGTCCCCGCCTGTGACTCCAGCTGAACCACTTCCACGCCATCCGCTCCCGTGGCCTCGATAAAGCCTCTATGAGCCAAGGCGGCTCCAGGATAGGCGTCGATCCGGCCCGACCGGATCTCCGCGATGATGTCATGCTGACTTTCGAACAGTCGCATTCGCTCGGCCGGGACACCCGCTTTGAATGCGCTGTCGACCTGGACATTGCCCCGTACGCCCGCGAGCTTGACCGACGGATCACGCGCGGCATCGGCGTATGAGCGGAGTCCCTTGGGATTTCCGGCTTTGACGACGAAGCCGTCGACGAGAGCCCAGATCGGACGGCTGAATGCAACGCTTTGCGAGCGCTCGGGCGTCACGAACATACCGGTATTCATGGTCCAGCGCCCGCTCATCACGCCGCCTATCAAGTCCGGAAACTTAACAAGAACGACATCGATGTGCGTCACTCCAACGGCGTGCAGCACGTTCTCGGCTAACTCGGCATCGTAGCCGATCGCGCCACCGTCCGGTCCGGGCGCGCCGAATGGCGGCTCGTCCAGATAGGCATAGACAATGCGATGCGGGATGTCTGTGACGACGTATCGTTCTGTCATGCTTCGGCTCATGGTTGTGCTCCACTCGGGTGAACTCAGAAAGCGTCGAATCGCACGCGGAGTTGTCGCGACACTGCGGCCGGATCTGCCAGAGGCGGTTTCGAGGCATGACGCTTTGGCGAGCGCTTCTTCTTGCGCATAAGAGAGCGCTTCAGAACCGAAACTCCGCGCCCATGGGCGCGGACGCCGGCTCTCCCGGGGGATCAGTGAATACGCGCTCCCTGCCTCACCAATTCCTTCTGCACGAGGCCGATGTCGACCTCGTCGAAGGAGCGGCCGGCCTTCAGCGACAGCGCGGCGGCGACGCCGGCGCCCTGGCCGGAGACGGCGCAGCACATCATGTTGCGCACGGCGGCGTGCGAGACCCGGTCGCCGCCGATGCAGCGGCCGGCAACGATCAGGTTGGCGACGTTCTTCGGCAGCATGGCCCGGTAGGGCACCTGGAAATAGCGCCCGGTGGTGGGCAGGATCAGGATGCCGTAGCCGTCGATGAATTCGGGGAAGATGCCGATCGAATCCTCGAAGCGTCCCTGCTCGCGCACATCCGAGCCAACCATGTTGTAGCGGGCGTCGATCTTGCGGGTGTCGCGGATGCCGATCGTCATGCCGAAATTGCGCAGCTTGGCGTCCTCGCAGCCCGGCATGAAGCGCCGGAGGGCGTCGATGGCCATCACGGCCTGGCGCCGGCCCTCGATCTCGCCGGCGGTGAGGTCGGCCGGATCGGTGCCGTCGCACTGGGCGAGATGGACGAGATTGAGGTAGGTGAGGTCGCCCTGATCGGAAATGGCGCCCCACGTCCCGCAGATCGTGTTGAGATTGGGCGGGATGAGGCCAGCCTCCATCGCCTTGCGGAAAGGCTTGCGCAGGAAGGGCGAGAACATCGCGTCTTCCTTGCCGGTGGTCTCGATCGTCCACTCGCCGCCCTCCCAATCCTTGTAGGTCTGGGGATCGGCCCTCACGGTCTCGATGAAGCGGCGCTTGTCGACCCCGGTCATCGAGAACATCACGGAGGCCGCCATCATCGTTTCCCGCGGCGTCTTGGCGGTGGGCGCGCCGGCCCGCATGGCGATATCGGCATCGCCCGTGGCGTCGATCACGCGCCGCGCGAGGATCGCCTCGCGGCCGGCCTTGCTTTCGGTGATCACGCCCCTGATCTCGCCGTCCTCGACGATCGTGCCGACGACGAGGCGGTGCAGCATCGGCCGGATGCCGGCCTCCCCGACCATGACGTCGGCCACATATTTGAACAATTCCGCATCGAGCGCATGGCTGGAGGACTGCGGCTCGGGCTGGGCCGCGCCCATCGCCTTGGCGCGTTCCTCGAACTCGACGCCGATGCCTTCGCTGTCGATCGTGCCCTCATGCCGGTACCAGGCAAATCCCTCGACGCCGACCTGCGTGATGTTGCCGCCGAAGCAGCCGTTGCGCTCCAGAAGCGTGGTCTCAGCCCCGGCCCTCGCCGAGGCGAGGGCGGCGGCCAGGCCGGCCGGGCCGCTGCCGACGACGAGCACGTCGGTCTCGAGGATCACGTCGATGTCGCGTGCCGGTTCTCTGATCGTCTTCATCATCTTGACTGCGCTGGAGGGAAGGGGGCCGGACGTCCGTAGCCGAGCCGGTCGAGGGCGCCCTGCAGGATGAAGGAGGCCGCCATCTTGTCGACGAGCTCGGCCCTGCGCCGGCGCGAGGTGTCCGCCTCGATCAGCGTTCGGGTGACGGCCGCTGTCGACAGCCTTTCGTCCCAGAGCGCGACCGGCAGGTCACTGAGGCGGGCGAGGTTGCGGGCGAAGCTTTCCGAGGCCTGCGCCCTCGGCCCGCGGCTGCCGTCCATGTTGAGGGGATAGCCGAGGACAAGGCCGCCGACACCATGCCTGTCGGCGATGGCGAGGAGTTCCCGGGCGTCCTGCGTGAATTTGGTGCGCCGGATCGTTTCCAGCGGTGAGGCGATGGTCAGCATCACGTCGGAAAGCGCCAGCCCGATCGTCTTGGTGCCGAGATCGAGACCGAGCAGGCGCTGGTCCTGCGGAAGGCTTTCGGCGAGGTCGAACAATTCAACGATCAAGAGACGATTCCATCGGGTGAGTCTCAGCCGGCCACCATTCCGCCCGGCATCGAAGCGGTATTTGTCGAATTCGCCCCATTATGTCCCATTCGGCGGTACCTCGGGCAAAACACGCAGTTTTTACCGGCCGGGCGATGCCGTCCCGGCCGAACCGAGGCGAAGGCCATGGCAGGACGGGCCCAGGCCGGCTAGTCATATCGCCGCGGTTCGACCGCGCTACAACATTTTCAGGAACCGGTCCGGCGGCGCGACACGCCGGCCCGGCTCAAGCCCTTTGCTCACGGAGTTACACCATGCGTATTACCTGGCTCGGCCATTCCGCGTTTCGCGTCGAATTCGACGATCGGGCCATCCTGATCGATCCGTTCCTGACCGGAAATCCCTCCTTCACCGGCGATCGCGCCGCGGTGAGCGCCGGCGTCAGCCACATCCTGCTTACCCATGGCCATGGCGACCATGTCGGCGACACCATCGACCTTGCCCGCGAGACCGGCGCCGTCGTGGTCTCGAATGCCGATCTCGTCACCTTCCTCGCCGGCAAGGGCGTCGCGAAGGTCGAGCCGATGAACACGGGCGGCACCATCGATCTCGGCGGCTTCACCGTCACCATGGTGCGCGCCGACCATTCGGCCAGCCTGATCGACAACGGCATCAGTATTGCCGTCGGCAATGCCAACGGACTGATCGTCAAGGCGCCCGGGCAACCGGTGCTCTATCATCTCGGCGATACCGACATCTTCTCCGACATGGCGCTGATCGCCGAGTTGCACGAGCCCAAGATCGGGCTGGTGCCGATCGGAGACCGCTTCACCATGGGGCCGAAATCCGCGGCGCTGGCGGTGCGGCGCTATCTCAATCTCGATGTCGTCATGCCCTGCCATTACGCCAGCTTCCCCGGCCTGGAGGCCAATGCCGACGCGTTCGCGGCCGCGCTTGAGGGGCACCCGACCCGCGTTCTCGCGCCCAGGCCGGGCGAGACTGTCGAGGTGAACTGAACGGAATCGTCCCGCCGCCGCCCCGTGTGCGGCCGGCAATCGGCTGGCGGCGCGCCGATCAGCGGTTGCGCCGCCAAGTTTCGGCATGATAGACCCGCGCCATTCCGTGTTTTCGCGCAATCCGAGGGCTTCATGTCTGTCGACGCCGCCACGGTGAAGCGTATTGCGCGTCTCGCGCGCATTGCCGTCACCGACGAAGACGTTCCGCATCTGCAAGGGGAACTGAACGCCATCCTCGACTTCGTCGCCCAACTGGACGAAGTCGACGTCACCGGCGTCGAGCCGATGACCTCGGTGACGCCGATGGTGATGAAGAAGCGCCAGGACGGCGTGACCGACGGCGGCATCGCCGAGAAGATCGTCCTCAACGCCCCGGCGACCGAGGACAATTATTTCCTGGTGCCCAAGGTCGTGGAGTGAGCCTGGACACCGCCGCCTGTCCTCCTGGGCAGGCCGGTGTCTCTCGCGTCGTGACGCGCCGCCCGCCGGCCGATGCCGGCGCCCCGCTTT
Organism: Labrys monachus; assembly: GCF_030814655.1. NCBI lineage: Bacteria > Pseudomonadati > Pseudomonadota > Alphaproteobacteria > Hyphomicrobiales > Xanthobacteraceae > Labrys > Labrys monachus. The sequence continues at coordinate 3,114,695 of NZ_JAUSVK010000001.1, read as the reverse complement.
CTCGTTCAGGATCGTTTTCGTGAGCCATATTCCAGATCTCACCCTCACCGATATCCGCGATGGCCTGCGCCGGAAGGCGTTTTCCGCCACCGAGGCGGCGAAGGCCTATCTCGACGCCATGGAGAAGGCCCGCGGCCTCAACGCCTATGTGCTGGAGACGCCCGAGGAGGCGCTCGCCATGGCCGCCGCCTCCGATGCGAGACTTTCGAAGGGCGAAGGCGGCGTGCTCGAGGGCGTGCCGCTCGGCATCAAGGACCTGTTCGCGACCGAAGGGGTGCGCACCACCGCCTGCTCGCGCATCATCGACAATTTCAAGCCGCCCTATGAATCGACGGTGACGAGCCGGCTCTGGCGCGACGGCGCCGTCATGCTCGGCAAGCTCAACAACGACGAATTCGCCATGGGCTCGTCCAACGAGACGTCGGCCTTCGGTCCCGTCGTCTCGCCCTGGCTGCCGCCGAACTGGGATGCCGGGCAGGCCCGCGAGAGGCTCGCCAAGGCGCGTGCCGACGGCGCTACACCCCGCGGCTTTCTCGTTCCGGGCGGATCCTCCGGCGGCTCTGCCGCCGCGGTCGCCGCCCGGCTGTGCCCCGGCGCCACCGGCACCGACACCGGAGGATCGATCCGCCAGCCGGCAGCCTTCACCGGTATCGCCGGCATCAAGCCGACCTATGGCCGCTGCTCGCGCTGGGGCATCGTCGCCTTCGCCTCCTCGCTCGACCAGGCCGGCCCCTTCGCCGCGACGGTGCGCGACTGCGCCGTCCTGCTGAAGTCGATGGCGGGGCACGACCCGAAGGACACCACGTCCATGGACCTGCCCGTCCCCGACTACGAGGCGGCGATCGGCCGCTCGGTCAAGGGCATGGTCATCGGCATCCCCCGCGAATACCGCGTCGACGGCATGGCCGAGGAGATCGGTGCGCTCTGGCAGAAGGGCATCGACTGGCTGCGGGACGCCGGCGCGACGATCCGCGAGATCAACCTGCCGCATACCAAATACGCGCTGCCCGCCTATTATATCGTGGCGCCCGCGGAAGCCTCCTCCAACCTCGCCCGTTATGACGGCGTGCGCTATGGCGAGCGCGTCGGCGGCCGCGACATCGTCGAGATGTACGAGAAGACCAGGGCGGCCGGCTTCGGCAGCGAGGTCAAGCGCCGCATCCTGATCGGCACCTATGTGCTGTCGGCCGGCTATTACGATGCCTATTACGTCAGGGCCCAGAAGATCCGGACGCTGATCAAGCGCGACTTCGAGGAAGCCTATGCCTCGGGCGTCGATGCGATCCTCACGCCGGCCACCCCTTCGGCCGCCTTCGGCATCGGCGAGAAGGCGGGCGCCGATCCGGTCGAGATGTATCTGAACGACGTCTTCACGGTGACGGTGAACATGGCGGGCCTGCCGGGCATCGCCGTTCCCGCCGGTCTGTCGTCGGAGGGGCTTCCGCTCGGCCTCCAGCTGATCGGCCGCGCCTTCGACGAGGAGACGCTGTTCACGCTCGGCCATGCCGTCGAGCAGGCGGCCGGCCCCGCGCCCCGTCCCGCCGCCTGGTGGGCTTGAGCGATGGCAGGCGGGCCGGTCACCTCCGAAACGCTGCCCGGCCTGCGCTGCGAGATCGATGACCTCGACGCGCAGATCGTGCGGCTGCTGGCCGCCCGCCTGCAGGTGGTGGAGCGGGTCGTCCAGGTCAAGCAGCGCGACGGCCTGCCGGCGAACATTCCCGAACGGGTCGAGGAGGTCGTCGCCGCCGCCCGGCACAGGGCGGAGGCCGAAGGCGTCCCGCCCGACCTCGCCGAGCTGCTGTGGCGCGACCTGGTGAGCTGGACCATCGCCTATGAGGACCGGCATCTGGCGATCGAGGGTAATGACGGGCTCTGATTCGCCGCGGCGCCACAAATCCTTGTTTACAACAACGCATATGTTAAACACTGTGTGTTTGTTGTGCACGTGAGGGTGCCATGAGCAAATATGCCCGACTGGGTGATCATCTGCGCCAACAGAAATTTGCGGAAGTGCCGATGACCTTCGCGGAAATCGAGCGGGTTACGGGAGTGCCGCTGCCTCCGACGGCATTGCAGCACCGGGCTTGGTGGAGCAACAATCCGTCGAACAACGTGATGACCAAGGTCTGGCTCGAAGCCGGCTTTTCTTCGGAGCGAGTGGACCTGGCTGACCGTAAACTGGTCTTTCGGCGCATGGCTGCTTCGCCGCATTCGGTTCCGGCCGGCAAGCCCTCTCCGGCCGCGCGCGGATCGTTCCCTTTCGGCGTCCTGAAGGGCCAGGTGCGTGTCGGCGACGGGGTTGACCTCACCGAGCCGGCCGATCCCGAATGGGGCCCGAGATCCTGACATGGCGTCGGCTCTGCTCCTGGATACATGCGCCGTGATCTGGGCCGCCGAGGGAGCGCCGATCGACGAGGCCGCGACCAGAGCGCTGAACGAGGCGGCGCTGCGGGGCGACCCCGTCCGCGTTTGCCCCATCACCGCTTGGGAGATCGGGCTTCTCGTCTCTCGCGGGCGGCTGAAGATGACGATGTCGCCCCACGCATGGTTCAGGGGCGTGCTCACAGGCCTGGATCTCCACCTTACGGACATGCCGCCCGATCTCCTCATTGCATCGTCCTTCCTGCCGGGCGATCCTCCGCGCGATCCTGCGGACAGGATTATCGCCGCGACCGCGCGCGAATATGGCTGCACATTGGTCACGCGCGATCGATTGCTCTTGGCCTATGCCGAACAAGGACATATGCAGGCGCTTGCCTGCTGACATTCGATCCATGCTTGCTATTCCGAGGACTTTGACATGAACGCCACGGTTGATCCCAAGAAGCTGATCAGGGGCGCCACCGGCGATTGGGAAGTCGTCATCGGCATGGAGATCCATGCTCAGGTCACCTCCGAGGCCAAATTGTTCTCGGGCGCCTCGACCCGGTTCGGCGGCGAGCCCAACAGCCACGTCTCCTTCGTCGACGCCGCCATGCCCGGCATGCTGCCCGTGATCAACGAGGAGTGCGTGCGCCAGGCCATCCGCACCGGCCTCGGCCTGAAGGCGCAGGTCAATCTGCGGTCGGTGTTCGACCGCAAGAACTACTTCTATCCGGATCTGCCGCAGGGCTACCAGATCTCCCAGTACAAGCAGCCGATCGTCGGCGAGGGCGTCGTCCTCGTCGAGGTGCCCGAGACCGGCGAGACGCTGCAGGTCGGCATCGAGCGCCTCCATCTGGAGCAGGATGCCGGCAAGTCGCTGCACGACCAGCATCCCTCGCTGTCCTTCGTCGACCTGAACCGCTCGGGCGTCGCGCTGATGGAGATCGTGTCGCGGCCGGACCTGCGCTCGGCCGACGAGGCGCGGGCCTATGTGACGAAGCTGCGCACCATCCTGCGCTATCTCGGCACCTGCGACGGCGACATGGACAAGGGCAATCTGCGCGCCGATGTCAACGTTTCCGTGCGCAAGCTGGGCGCGCCGCTCGGCACGCGCTGCGAGATCAAGAACGTCAACTCGATCCGCTTCATCGGACAGGCCATCGAGGTCGAGGCCCGCCGCCAGATCGGCATCATCGAGGACGGCGGCGTCATCGATCAGGAAACGCGGCTCTACGACCCCGGCAAGGGCGAGACACGCTCGATGCGCTCGAAGGAAGAGGCGCATGACTACCGCTATTTCCCCGACCCGGATCTCCTGCCGCTCGAATTCGACCAGGCCTATGTCGATGCGCTCGCAGCCCATCTGCCGGAACTGCCCGACGCCAAGAAGGCACGCTTCATCGCCGAATACGGCCTCTCCGCCTATGATGCGAGCGTGCTGACGGCCGAGCGCGAATCGGCGGACTTCTTCGAAAGCGTGGCGACGGGCCGAGACGGCAAGCTCGCCGCCAACTGGGTCATCAACGAATTGTTCGGCCGGCTGAACAAGGAGGGCCTCGACATCGCCGCTTCGCCGGTGACGGCCGATCAACTGGGCGGCATCGTCGACCTGATTTCGTCGGCCGTGATTTCGGGCAAGATCGCCAAGGACCTGTTCGAGATCGTCTGGGTCGAAGGCGGCATTCCCGCCGCCGTCGTCGAAGCGCGCGGCATGAAGCAGGTCACCGATACCGGGGCGATCGAAGCCGCCATCGATGCGGTGATCGCAGCCAATCCCGACAAGGTCGAGCAGGTCAAGGCCAAGCCGACCATGCTCGGCTGGTTCGTCGGCCAGGTGATGAAGCAGACCGGTGGCAAGGCCAACCCGAAGGCGCTCAACGAGCTCCTGAAGGCGAAACTCGGCATCGAATAGGTCGGCGGCAGCGGACCGAATCAGGTTGTGCCGGGTCGGTGCGGCGTGCTGCGGGTTCGAAATCGAGATGAGGCGGGAGCACGCCAGCCTTGCATCCGTGTGACGCGCCTCATGCGTTGCTCGTTTTGGGGGCATGCTTGTTTTGCAGGCGCTTACCCCTTGATACAAAGTGGGCGAGTGGTTAAGTTGTAGGCATAGAGGAGTTCTGCATCTATGCTGGGCAATGACGCGGCTGCCTTGGCGCGAGAGCCGGAAGATACGGTCCTGCGCATAGGTCCCCTGCAACTGGCCAATCGCGTCATTCTCGCGCCGATGTCGGGTGTGACGGATGCGGTGCTGCGTCGCATCGCCCGTCGCTGCGGCGCAGGCCTCGTCATCTCGGAAATGGTGGCGAGCGACCGGCTTGCCGCGGGCGACGAGGAAGCCCGCTTGCGGGCGGAAGGGCCCGGCGGCGGCCTGCATGTCGTCCAGCTCGCCGGATGCGATGCCCGCTGGATGGGGGAGGCGGCACGCGTCGCGGTCGGCTCCGGCGCCGACGTCATCGACATCAACATGGGTTGCCCTGCCAAGCGCGTCACCGGCGGCTGGTCGGGTTCCGCGCTGATGCGCGACCTCGACCATGCGCTGACGCTGGTCGATGCGACGGTGTCCGCCGTTTCCGTGCCCGTGACGGTGAAGATGCGTCTGGGGTGGGACGAGACATCCCTCAACGCGCCGGAACTCGCCCGCCGGGCGGAACATGCCGGCGCCGCGATGATCACCGTGCACGGACGCACCCGCATGCAGTTCTACAAGGGGCGCGCCGACTGGGGCGCGATCCGGGCGGTCAAGCAGGCCGTCACCATTCCCGTCGTCGCCAACGGCGACTGCCGCGATCTCTCGGACGCGCTGGCGATGCTGCAGCATTCGGGCGCGGATGCGGTGATGGTGGGACGCGCCGCCCAGGGACAGCCCTGGTTGCCGGGCCATCTTGCCCGCGAGCTTGCCGCCGGGCACGCCCTGCCGGCACCGTCGGCGCAGGCCCAGAAGGAACTGGCGCTGGAGCATTACGAAGGACTGCTGGGGCTTTACGGTTCCCGGCAGGGCGTGCGGCATGCCCGCAAGCATCTGGCGTCCGCCATGGATACGGCGCGGGCACGCTTCGGGGGCGGCAGGGAAGCGCTGCGCCACGCCGCCTTGACGGGCGAGGATCCCGGCGCGGTCGCTGAAAATTTCATCGCGTTTTTCGCAAGTCTCGAACGGATGGCGGCATGACGGCCTTGCCCTCGAATATGCCCAATCACGAAGCGGTGCTCAACGCGCTGCCGCATGCAATCCTGTCCGTGGACGGGCAGGGCCGCGTCGTCGACGCCAATATCGCGGCCGAAGCCTTCTTCGACATCAGCGCCCCGATGATGCGGCGCAATTTCCTGCGCGACCTCCTGCCCTTCGGCTCGCCCCTGCTTGCCCTGATCGACCAGGTTCGCATCCGCAACGCGCCGGTCAACGAATATCGCGTCGATCTCGGCTCCCCCCGGCTCGGCAGCGAACGGCCGGTCGACATCCAGGTCGCACCGATGCAGGACCAGTCCGGCGGCGTCGTGATCATGCTGCAGGAGCGCACCATCGCCGACAAGATGGACCGCCAGCTGACGCATCGCGGCGCGGCCCGCTCGGTCACCGCGCTGGCGGCGATGCTGGCGCACGAGATCAAGAATCCGCTGTCGGGCATTCGCGGCGCGGCGCAGCTGCTCGAACAGTCCGTCGACGATCCCGATCGCGCGCTGACGCAGCTCATCTGCGACGAGGCCGACCGCATCGTCAAGCTGGTGGACCGCATGGAAGTCTTCTCCGACGAGCGGCCCGTCGCGCGCAGCCCGGTCAACATCCATGTCGTGCTCGAGCACGTGAAGAAGCTCGCCCAGTCCGGCTTCGCCCGCAAGATCAAGTTCGTCGAGGATTACGACCCCTCCCTGCCGCCCGTCCATGCCAACAAGGATCAGCTGATCCAGGTGATCCTCAACCTCGTCAAGAACGCCGCCGAGGCGATCGACGGCGCCCCGGACGGCGACATCGTGATGACGACGGGGTTCAAGCCCGGCGTCCGCCTGTCGGTGCCGGGATCCTCGGCCCGCGTCAGCCTGCCGATCGAGGTCTGCATCAAGGACAACGGGCCGGGGGTCGCCCCGGACCTCGTGCCCTATCTGTTCGACCCCTTCGTCACCACCAAGACCAGCGGCACCGGTCTCGGCCTTGCCCTGGTGGCGAAGATCGTCGGCGATCATGGCGGCATCGTCGAATGCGAGAGCCAGAACCGGCGTACCGTCTTCCGTATCCTTCTCCCGATGTATCGCTCCGAGCGCAGCGCATAGGAACACCCAGCATGCAGGCAGGCAGTATTCTTGTTGCCGATGACGATGCAGCCATCCGTACGGTGCTGAATCAGGCCCTGTCGCGCGCGGGCTATGAGGTCCGCTCCACCGGCAATGCGACGACGCTGTGGCGCTGGGTCAGCCAGGGCGAAGGCGATCTCGTCATCACGGACGTGGTGATGCCGGACGAAAACGCCTTCGACATGCTGCCCCGCATCCGCAAATTGCGGCCGGAGCTGCCGGTCGTCGTGATGAGCGCGCAGAACACGCTGATGACGGCGATCCGGGCCTCCGAGAAGGGCGCCTACGACTATCTGCCCAAGCCGTTCGACCTCAAGGAACTCATCGCCATCGTCGGCCGGGCGCTCAGCGAGCCGAAGGGCAAGCCGCCGTCGCGCTCGACGGACGAAGCCGAGGCGATGCCGCTGGTCGGCCGCTCGGCGGCCATGCAGGAGATCTACCGCGTCCTCGCGCGCCTCATGCAGACCGACCTGACGGTGATGATCTCCGGCGAATCGGGCACCGGCAAGGAACTCGTCGCCAAGGCACTGCACGATTACGGCAAGCGCCGCAACGGCGCCTTCGTCGCCATCAACATGGCGGCGATCCCGCGCGACCTGATCGAGTCGGAGCTGTTCGGCCACGAGAAGGGCGCCTTCACCGGGGCCAATGCCCGCTCCGTGGGGCGGTTCGAGCAGGCCGAGGGCGGCACGCTCTTCCTCGACGAGATCGGCGACATGCCGATGGAGGCGCAGACGCGTCTCCTGCGCGTCCTGCAGCAGGGCGAGTACACCACCGTCGGCGGCCGCACGCCGATCAAGACCGACGTGCGCATCGTCGCCGCCACCAACAAGGACCTGCGCGTCCTCATCCAGCAGGGCCTCTTCCGCGAGGATCTGTTCTTCCGCCTCAACGTGGTGCCGCTGCGCCTGCCGCCCTTGCGGGAGCGCGCCGAGGACGTGCCGGACCTCGCCCGCCACTTCTTCAAGCTCGTGGAACGTGAAGGGCTGCCGCCCAAGCATCTCGATGCATCGGCGGTCGAGCGCCTCAAGCGCCACCGCTGGCCCGGCAATGTGCGCGAACTCGAAAACCTGATTCGCCGGCTGTCCGCGCTCTATCCCCAGGAGACGCTGACGTCCGCGATCATCGAGCAGGAGCTGGCGACCTCGGAAACGATGCCGCTGGAATCGGAAAGCCCTGCCGACGAAACCCTCTCGGCATCGGTCGAGCGGCACATGACCCGCTATTTCGGCAAGTTCGGCGAGGATCTGCCCCCGCCCGGCCTCTATCACCGCATCCTGCGCGACATCGAGGAACCGCTGATCGGTGCGGCGCTGGCGGCCACGCGCGGCAACCAGATCAAGGCTGCGGAGCTTCTCGGCGTCAATCGCAATACGCTGCGCAAGAAGATCCGGGACCTCGATATCCAGGTGATCCGCTCCATTCGCTGAGGCGGATATCTTCAAGGCTCTTTGCGACGTGAAGGGCCGGCGTCCGGGCGCATCACACCAGCGCGCCGTGCAGGCAATGACGGCCAAGGCGATTGCCCTGCCGCTACGGAACCGCGAACTCCTCTGCAGGGAGGCGCGTGTTGCATCCTGCATGCCGCTACGGTATCAGCGGCCTGTTGCCATTGTGTTTCTGGCGCGCAAGCGAGATGTCGCCGCGGCGGTGGCCGCCACGGAAGCGACGGTGCGGACCCGAGCGCAATTGTGCAGTTTCAGCGCCTTGATTCTGTTACAATTTGGCAACAGGGATGCACGAATAAATCACGGTTCGCGTCGTATGGGGGCGGCGCGGCACCGAGGGCCGCCCCGATCGAGCGAAGGCGGATCGGCTGTGGGCGGCTTCCCCGCCCCGGCGCCGCTTTGGCGAAGCTTATGGAACCGGTGCTGATGGCAATCGTCGAACGAGCCAGTGCTGCCTTGTCTCAGCCCGCTCCCATGCCCGCTCGGCGGTTGGGCCTGCTCGGCTTTGGCCTCGTGATCCTGTCGGTCGCCTCGGCCATCGGCACGTTTCTCGTGCTCGTCGACGTCGAGCCGATCGCCTCCCTTCTCCGGAACTGGGTGGCGCAGGCCCGCTTTGTCCTGAAGCTGGACCCGGCGCCGCTGCCGGCGGCGAGCGATACCGCCTACAGCAACGCCATCGATGCGCTGTTCGTCGTCAACGCCTCCTTCATCGTCGCTCTCCTCGTGCTGCTCGCGGTCGAGGTAGGCAGCCTGATCGCCGCGCGCCGCCGCGGCCAGGCCGGCGCCGCCCTCCACATGCGGGTGATCGGCCTGTTCTCGATCGTCTCGGCCATGCCGGTGATCCTGCTGGCGACGGTCGCGATCATCTCGCTCGACCGCGGCCTCGACAATCTCTTCTCGACCCGCGTGCACGACATCGTCACCAATTCGGTGAAGGTGGCCCAGACCTATGTCGACGAGCAGGGCATCCTGATGCGGGGCGAGGCGCTGGCCATGGCAGCCGACCTCAACCGCATCGAGCCGATCTACGTCACCGATCCCGGCAAGTTCCAGCAATATCTCAAGGCGATGGCGACCTATCGCGGCCTGCCGGGCGTGATGCTGCTCACCCATGACGGCCGGATCACCGACCGGTCGGACATCCTGGTCGCCCCCAATTTTCCCTTGCCGCCGCCGCCGGCCATCGCCAGCGCCGATAGGCAGGACGCCGTCTTCATCGAGCCGGGATCGCGCGACGTGATGGGCATCGTCGTCAAGCTCACCGCCTACGACAACCGCTACCTGTTCTACATCCGCCCCTTCGACAAGCAGGTCTCCGGCTATCTGCGCACCACCGAGGAATCGGCGGCCCGCTTCCAGGATCTCGAGGCGACCCGCTTTCCGACGCAGGTCAATTTTGCGCTGCTCTACGCCATCATCGCCCTCAACATGCTCCTCGCGGCGATCTGGATCGGCCTGTCCTTCGCCAACCGGCTCGTCGATCCGATCCGCCGCCTGATCGCCGCGGCGGACCAGGTCGGCAGCGGCAACCTCTATGTGCGGGTGCCGGTCGCGCCCGGCTCGGGTGATCTCGGCAAGCTTGGCGACACCTTCAACAACATGACCGACACGCTGCGCACCCAGCGCAACGAGCTCCTCGGCGCCAACGACCTTCTCGACAGTCGGAGGCGCTTCATCGAGGCCGTGCTGTCGGGCGTCTCGACCGGCGTCATCGGCATCGACGAGGAAGGCCGCATCACCGTCGTCAATCCGCTCGCGGCGCGCTGGATCGGCTCCCGCCAGTCGCCGCTCGGCCGTCCGCTCGCCGAGCTGATGCCGGAGCTCGCCGTCTTCCTGCACGACGCCATGGCCGTGCGCTCGCGGCTGGTGCAGGGGCAGATCACCCTCAACCGGGAGGGGCGCGAGCGCAACATCACCGTGCGCGTCACCAGCGAGCAGTCGAACATGCGCGAGCACGGCTATGTCGTCACCCTCGACGACATCACCGAGCTGGTGGTTGCGCAGCGCAGCTCCGCCTGGGCCGACGTGGCGCGCCGCATCGCCCACGAGATCAAGAATCCGTTGACGCCGATCCAGCTGTCGGCGGAACGCATCCGGCGCAAATACGGCAAGGTGATCGTCGAGGACCGCGAGGTGTTCGACCAGTGCACCAACACGATCGTGCGCCAGGTCGACGACATCAAGCGCATGGTCGACGAATTCTCCTCCTTCGCCCGCATGCCGAAGCCCTCGATCGAGCGGGAGGATTTCGGGGAGATGGTCAGGCAGGTCGTCTTCATGATGCGCATCGGCTATCCCGACATCGCCTTCACCTTCGAGCCGCCGCAGGAACCGATCCTCGCCCGCTTCGACCGGCGGCTGCTCTCGCAGGCGGTGACGAACATCGTGAAGAATGCCACCGAAGCGATCACCGGCCTGCCGGAGGCGCTGCGCGAGCCGGGGCAGATCACCGTCTCGGTTGTGCGTGACGGCACAAACGTTGCGGTGCAGGTGATCGACAATGGCATCGGCCTGCCGAAGGAGAATCGGCAGAAATTGCTCGAACCCTATGTCACCACTCGTGAAAAGGGCACCGGCCTTGGTCTGGCCATTGTCGGCAAGATCATGGAGGAGCATGGCGGCGGCATCGAACTGCTGGATGCCCCGTCCGTCGCGAGCGGCGGCCACGGCGCGATGATGCGTCTGTGGCTTCCGACCGACGACGACAGCAGCGTGGCGGCGTGACACGCCGCTGCAACGTCATTTGAGCCCGTCGCCGTGCGGATAGGTGTCCGCGCGGAGACGGAGAGAACAGAGGCTGGACGATGGCGACCGACATTCTGATCGTTGACGACGAGGCCGATATCCGTGAGCTCGTCGCCGGCATCCTCGAAGATGAGGGACACGGCGCCCGCACGGCCCGCGATTCGGACGACGCTCTGGGGGCCATCGCCCAACGGCGCCCGCAGCTGATCTTCCTGGACATCTGGATGCAGGGATCGCGCCTCGACGGGCTGCAATTGCTGGAAGTGCTCAAGGCCGAGCATCCCGAAGTTCCGGTGGTGATGATTTCGGGGCACGGCAATATCGAGACCGCCGTGGCGGCGATCAAGATGGGCGCCTACGACTTCATCGAGAAGCCCTTCAAGGCGGATCGCCTGGTGCTGGTGGCCGACCGCGCCCTCGAGACCTGGCGCCTGCGCCGCGAGGTGAACCAGCTTCGGCAGATATCCGGCAGCGCCACCAAGATGATCGGGCGCTCTTCGGCGATCAACCAGCTCAAGATGGTGATCGAGAAGACGGCGCCGACCAACAGCCGCGTGCTCATCGCCGGGCCGCCCGGGTCCGGCAAGGAGCTGACCGCCCGCAGCATCCACCAGGCTTCGGCCCGGGCGAAGGGACCGTTCGTGGTGCTGAACTCGGCCTCGATCGTGCCGGAGACCATGGAGATCGAGCTTTTCGGGGTCGAGGGCGGGGAAGGGCGCACGCGCAAGATCGGGGCTTTCGAGGAGGCCCATGGCGGCACGCTCTTCTTCGACGAGATCGCCGACCTCCCGCGCGAGACGCAGAACAAGATCCTGCGGGTGCTGATCGACCAGAGCTTCAGCCGCGTCGGCGGCGCCACCAAGGTCCATGTCGATGTGCGCATCATCACCTCGACCTCCCGGGACCTGACCGAGGAAGTGGCCGACGGGCGGTTCCGCGAGGATCTCCTGCACCGCCTCTCGGTGGTGCCGATCCGCGTGCCCGGCCTGTCGGAACGGCGCGAGGACATTCCGGAGCTGGTGGACTATTTCCAGGGCCAGATCGCCCAGGCGACCGGCCTGCCGCGCCGCGTTGTGGGTCCCGACGCGATGGCGGTGCTGCAATCGCATGAATGGCCCGGCAATGTGCGCCAGCTGCGCAACAACATCGAGCGGCTGATGATCCTGGTGGGCGGCGACCCGAACGCCACCATCACCGCCGAGATGCTGCCGCCGGAGATCGGCGCGCTGATGCCGACCCGGCCCAACGGGCAGGGGGGCGAGCAGCTGATGGGCCTGCAACTGCGCGATGCGCGCGAATTGTTCGAGCGGGAATATCTGATCGCGCAGATCAATCGCTTCGGCGGCAACATCTCCCGTACGGCCGAGTTCGTGGGCATGGAGCGCTCGGCCCTCCACCGCAAGCTCAAATCCCTCGGCGTCGGTGCGTAGAGACCGGAAGACGGCATGATCCCGGCAGCGCGGGCCGAGGCGCCCAGGCTGCCGGAAATGTCCTCACTCCGCCTTGGCCGCCGGCGCGTGCAGATGCGACAGCATGGCGATGAGGGAGCGGTCGTGCAGCGCCACGAAGCGCTCCTTGGCGGTCAGCCAGCGGCAGGCCTCCTCGATCGTGCCCGCCTCGGCGATCTTGGCCTGCGCCATCACCCTTTCAGGCTCGAACTTGCCGCGCTCCCGTCCGGCCGGCGCGGGCAGCATCGTCTCGTGCAGGGAGCGGAAGGCCTCGTCCTCGTAGAGAACGCGCAGGGCGTCGTCCTCGTCCTCGCCTTCGGCCGCCAGTTCCTCGCTCAGACCGTTGGCGCGCAGCGCCACTTCCGGCGGGTTGGTCTCTTCCGGGGTGGCCAGGAAGCCGCGCCGGCGCAGCCACATGCCGATGGACAGCTGGCCCGAGGCCCAGGACAGGGGGATGGCGAGCAGGAGCCCGAGGATCGTCGGCGACATCCAGGCGAACAGATAGGGCGACATCACATAGGCCGCGACGCCCGCGAAGGCGCCGAGGATGGTATGCGAACGGTGGCGCCGCACGATGTCGCCCAGAGGAATCGACCCGTCGTCGCGGCGCTGCGGCTTCCAGCCCGAATCGCGGCCGAGCAGGATCTCGAACACCGAACCCGACTGGATCAGCATCATCACCGGCGCCAGCAGCGCCGAGAGGATCATCTCGAAGAGCACCGACAGGAACAGCCTGATGCCGCCGCCGCAGGCCCGGCGGCTCGGGCCGTCGAGCAGGATGATGATCATGCCGAACAGCTTGGGCGCGAGCAGGATGCCCATGGTGCCGGCGAACAGCGCGAGGGCTCGCTCGGCGTCGAACAGCGGCCAGGCCGGAAAGAGCGAGAACTCGTCGGTGAAATATTCCGGCCGGATGAAATGGGCCTGCAGGGCGAGCGTCAGGCCGACCAGCAGCTGCAGGAGCCAGAGCGGACTGGCGAGATAGGAAAAGATGCCGTTGGCGAAATGCTGCCGGGTGCAGGGATGGAAGCCCTTGGCCGAGATCACTCGCATGTGCTGCAGGTTCCCCTGGCACCAGCGCCGGTCGCGCGCCGACAGATCGATCAGCGAGGGCGGGCTTTCCTCGTAGGAGCCGGTGATGTCGTTGAGCATGTAGACGGCATATCCCGCCCGCCGGACCAACGCGGCCTCGACGAAGTCATGGCTGAGGATATGCCCGCCGAACGGTGGCTTGCCCGAAAGGTCGGGCAAGCCGCAATGGGCCGCGAAGGCGCGGGTGCGGATGATCGCGTTGTGGCCCCAGTAATTGCCGTCATGGCCCATCCAAAGGGACAGGCCCTCGGCGATCACCGGCCCGTAGACGCGGGCCGCGAATTGCTGGATGCGGGCGAACAGCGTGTTGCGGTTGATGATCAGCGGCAGGGTCTGGATGATGCCGGCGTCGGGATCGCGCTCCATCGCGGCGGCGAGCTGCACGATGGCGGCGCCCGTCATCAGGCTGTCGGCGTCCAGCACCAGCATGTGGTCGTAGGCGCCGCCCCAGCGCGTCACCCAGTCGCCGATATTGCCGGCCTTGCGGTTGGTGTTGCGCGGGCGGTGGCGATACCAGATGGCGATGTCAGGGCCCATGCGCTCGCGGATCGCCAGGAAGGCACGCTCCTCGGCGATCCAGATGTCGGGATCGGTGGTGTCCGAGACGAGGAAATAATGGAACGCGGCCCCGAGGCCGGTGGCTTCGACCGATTCGATGATCGCCTGCATCGCCGCGAAGACGCGGCTCGGCGCCTCGTTGTAGATCGGCATCAGCACCGCCGTGCGCGCCGTCAGTTCCTTCGGCAGGGGCTGGCTGCGGCGGCGGTGGAACAACAGATAGACGAAGCCGGCGATCCCCGCCGTGAAGGCGAGGGCGATCCATGAGAAGTTCAGCACGAACAGGGTGACGAGGGCCCATTCGAGCGCGGTGACGCCGCCGACGTCGACGACCTTGTACATCTCCCAGCCGCCGAACACCGTCAGAGCCAACATGCCGCCGAAGACGAAGAAGCGGGCCGGCCAGGCGCCATGGTGGAGGGCCGGGTGGATCCAGGAGCGTCTCTCCCGCCGGCTCCACGTCGTCAGCGACTGGACGGGCATGGCGAGCCGGTCCTCCGGCGGCATGGCGGGAGGCCCCTGCATGGCTTCCGCCACAGGCGGCTCGGAATGCTGGCCGGTCTGGTCCGCTACGGTGTCCATCGATAAAGCCACGTCTCGCTTATGGGTTTGCCGTCCTTGGTGAGGACGGCCCTCATTTCGGAATAATTCTCGCTCTCCGGATCGAGGCCGAACGTCAGCCGTCCGATCCGGCGCTGGGTATCGAGCGTCAGGCTGATATCGCTGATCTTGCCGGGATTGCCGGCGATATTCGGCGCGACCCCCTTCATATTGTTCGGGTCGGCGAAAATGTCGCCCTGGAAGTCGATCACGAACAGGCGCCGCTTGGCGCCGAAGGCGCCGATGCGGGTTTCGTGGGCGAGCGCCATCTGGGGCTGCTCGGGCGGCGTCCAGCACCAGTTCGTGCGATAGTTGAAGGAATATTCCTGCCCCGCCTCCAGCGCATTTTTGGGGCGCCAGTAGCAGATGATGTTGTCGTGGATCTCGGCATCGCTGGGGATTTCCACCAGCTGGATCGAACCCTCCCCCCAGTCGCCCTTCGGGGTGATCCAGACGCTCGGCTGCACCTCGTAACGGTGCTGGCTGTCCTCGAAGGCGGCCGGGTCGCGATTGCGCTGCAGCAGCCCGAAGCCCTTGGGCGTCTTGTCGACGAAGGCGGAGATCTGCAGCGTCTCGGGATTCTGCAGCGGCCGCCATATCCATTCGCCGCCGCCGGTCAGCATCTGCAGGCCCGATGATTCGTGGACGGAGACGCGAACGTCGTCGACGCCCTTGTGGTCGTTCGCGCCGAACAGGTACATCGAGTTGAGGGGGGCGATGCCGACATGCTCGATCTTGGCTCGCGGATAGAAGGTCGATTCGACGTCGATGATGGTGCTGTCACCCGGATGCAGCGTCAGGCGGAAGGCGCCCGTCGTCGCCTCCGAATCGAGCAGAGCATGCACCACGAGCGTGTCGGAACTTTGCTGGGGCCGCTCGATCCAGAACGCGCGGAAGAACGGAAATTCCTCGCCGCTGGCTTCGCCGGTGTTGATGGCGAGCCCGCGCGCCACCGCGCCATAGATCTGGTTCTTCGCGATGGCGCGGAAATAGCTCGCGCCCTGAAAAATGGCGAAGTCGTCGAGGCGGTCAGGCGCATCGATCGGGGATTTCAGCCGGAAGCCGGAAAAGCCGAGCCGCGAATCGGCGGCCGGCGGCGCGATCGAGCCGAAATCGAACATGTCCGGTTCGTAGGGAACCACGAGCACGCGTCCGTCCTCGATGGTGAACAGGTCGACCAGCGCGGCATAGATGAAGCCCCGGTGCAGCGGCTCGATGACGAAGTCGCGATGGTCGGTGCTCCAGATCGCCCGCTCGGGCCGGAAGCGAATGGAGACGTATTGCTCGTAATTGAGGCTCTGCAGGGATGCCGGCAGGGTCGAATCCGGCGCGACATAGGCGTTTTTGGCGAGGTTCTTGGCGTATTCCAAGAGCTTGTCGCGCGAGAATATCTCGCCCTCCTTGAGGCCCGGCGCATCGATGGCGGCCTGGCCGCGCCCGGGACCCGCCAGCACTCCGGCGGCGATCGTCGCAAGTCTAAGGAAATCGCGTCTGTTCATGGCTTCTTAACGCGCGTTCGAAGGGCGCATTCAATGGAGGACGGATGGGGCGCAGCAGTTGCGTCCCTTCTAGAACGGCGTTGGAGATTCTTTGCCGGTCATCATAGGTTATACGATGTACGGCAACAACACTCGGACATGAGCGGCCTTCTTTCTCTGCGGTGTAGTGAAGAACACTCGGCCTGCCGGCAGGCGCGGAATCGAGAGGTCGTGATGGTGCGGCAAGGAGATTTCCAATTCCTTGTCGCCGCCGCTCGTCCCCCATTTTCCAGGCCCCGGCTTTCGAAAGTAAGGCTTGCGTGAGAATTGGATTCTAGAACGATGCGAAGTCCTCCCCTGTTCCGGATAGATCCATGCCCAGACCGACCCTTGCAGTAATCCTTGCCGCCGGCGAAGGCACGCGCATGAAATCCGCCAGGCCGAAGGTCCTGCACGAGATCGCGGGCCGTTCGATGCTGGGCCATGTGCTGGCCAGCGTCACCGAGGCCGGCATCGACGAGATCGCCGTCGTGATCGGCCCCGGCCGCGAGGATGTGGCGATCGCGGCCCGCAAGGCCGCGCCCGGCTGCCTGGTGTTCACGCAGGCCGAGCGCAGGGGCACCGGGCACGCCGTCCTCGCCGCACGCGAGGCCCTCGTCGACGGAAAGGACATCATCGTTCTCTATGCCGACACCCCCCTGGTGCAGCCGGACTCGATCCGGCGGCTCAAGGAGGCCCTGCAGCGCGGCGCCGATGTGGCTGTGCTCGGGTTTCACGCCGCCGATCCCACCGGCTATGGCCGGCTGGTGGTCGAGGACGGCGCCCTGACCGCGATCGTCGAGGAGAAGGACGCGAGCCCGGCGCAGAAGGCGGTCGATTTCTGCAATGGCGGGCTGATGGCGCTGCGCGGCGAGGAAGGCCTGTCCATCCTCGACACCATCGGCAACGACAACGCCCCCGGCGAATTCTACCTGACGGAAGCGGTGGTGATCGCCCGCGACCGCGGCCTGCGGGCCGTCGCCGAGACGATCGACGAGGAAGAGGTACACGGGGTCAACGACCGGGCGCAGCTCGCCGCCGCCGAAGCCATCATGCAGGGGCGGCTGCGACGGGCGGCGATGAAGGCCGGGGTGACGCTGATCGCGCCCGAAACGGTGTTTCTGTCCCATGACACCCGGATCGGCAGCGACGTCGTGGTCGAACCCAATTGCTGGTTCGGGCCCGGCGTCGCCATCGAGGCCGGCGCCGTCATCCATGGCTTTTCCCACATCGAAGGAGCGACCATCGCCGCGGGCGCGTCGGTCGGCCCGTTCGCGCGGCTTCGTCCGGGCACGGAATTGGGAGAGGACGTCAAGGTCGGCAATTTCGTCGAGGTGAAGGCCGCCCTGGTGGAACGCGGCGCCAAGATCAGCCATCTCAGCTATATCGGGGATGCCCGGGTCGGCGCCGAAGCGAATATCGGCGCGGGAACCATCACCTGCAACTATGACGGATTCCTCAAGCATGTCACCACCATCGGGGCGGGGGTCTTCGTCGGGTCCAATTCGGCCCTGGTCGCCCCCGTCACCATCGGCGACAACGCCAATATCGGCGCGGGCTCGGTGATCACGCGCGACGTCGCGCCCGATGCCCTGGCGATCGCGCGCGGCCGCCAGACGGAAGTGGCCGGCTGGGCCAAGGCCTACCGGGCCCGGAAGGCGGCCGAGAAGGCGGCAAGACCCAAGAAATAAGGGACGGTTCGAATCGCTGCGCCCGCGCCGCGGAAAGGCGGGGCGGGCCTCCGGGCAGCTTTCGATTTTTCGATAGATTATTTTTATCGCCTATATCCCGAGTGCGAATTGGACTTGCCCTCCGCTCCTGCGTGAAATGCCGGTGTTACAACCGGAATGAACCGAAATGAGCGATAAAAAGCTGTATTTGACCTTTGTGGATGCCGATGTGAAGGGGATAATCTCCCTTTATTGGGACGTCGCTCCCGAGACCTGCAAGGCCCTGTGGGGCGCGCTGGAGAAGCCGATCCGCTGGCCCGCTTCGCATGCGATGTTCTCCGGTCCCGAAATCATGATGGGCCTGCCCGAAGAGGCCCGGAACTTCGATCCCAAGGCGCTGCCGCCCGAGAACCAGACCATCCAGCCCGAGGTCGGCGAACTGCTCTGGTTCTACCAGCCCAAGAACTTCTTCAAGATCGATCCCAGCGAATTCTGGGAAATCGGCATGTTCTACGGCGTCGGCGGGCGCACCTTCGGTCCCACCGGCTGGATTCCCTGCACCTATTTCGGCCGCATGACCGAAGGGCTCGAAGCGGTGGCGGAACAGTGCCGCCTCATTCGCCGCGAGGGCGTCAAGACCGTGGAAATCGGCCGCCTCGCGTAATCATCCCAGCCGCCAGAAGGAAACACCATGAAGACCCGTTTCGGTTCGGCGATTCTCGGCACGCTCGTCCTCGCGCTCATGGCGGGAACCGCCATGGCCCAGGACAAGACGCTGAAGATCAATTCGTTCGGGGGCGCCTACGAGCAGGCACATCGCAAATGTGTCATCACGCCCTTCGAGAAGGAAACCGGTGCGACCGTGCAGGTGGTCACCGCCTATTCGGCGGATGCCTTCGCCCAGCTTCGGGCCCAAAAGGCCGCCCCGCAATTCGACGTCGTCCATTTCTCGGGAGGGCAGGAAATCGTCGGTGCCAAGGAGGGGCTGCTGGCGCCGATCGACCCGGGCAAGCTGACGAACATCGCCGACATCTACGACTTCGCCAAGTCGGGAATCGCCAGGGGTGAAGGTCCCGCCTATTCGATCGCGGCGATCGGCATGATCTATGACAGCAAGGCGATGTCCGAGGCGCCCAGGAGCTGGAAGGACCTGCTCGATCCCAAGACCAGCGCCCATCTCGTGCTGGCCGACATCTCCAACGGCTACGGCATGCTCGGCTTCCTGATGCTGAACAAGGTCGAGGGCGGCGATCTCGCCAATATCCAGCCCGGCCTCGACGCGGTGAAGAAACTGCTCGACGGCGGCGCCACCGTCGTCTCGACCTCGCCGGAAATCCAGCAGGAATTCGCGCAGAACGGCGCCTGGCTGGCGCCCTATGCCTCCGACTACGCCTTCACGCTGGCCAAGGCGGGCCTACCCGCCAAATTCGTCCAGGGCGCCGAAGGCACGCCGGCGAGCTATATCACGGTGAACCTCGTCGCCAACCGCCCCAACCAGGAGCTGGCGCTCAAATTCATCGACATGTCGCTGTCGAAGAGCGCCCAGGAATGCTTCGCCAACGAATTGCGCTACACGCCGACCAATGCCAAGGCGGTGCTGTCGCCGGAGGTGGCCGCCGGTGTCGCCTATGGGGCGGAAGGCGTGAAGGGCCTGCTGCGCTTCGACGCCGCCACGATCGAGGCCAACCGCGCGGCCTGGGTCGAGAAGTGGAACAAGACGATCGCCCATTAGGGTCTTCGATCCGGACCGTGACCCCGCGTGGCGCCGTTTCCGGCGGCATGGCGGGGTTTCGGCCCGGATCCTCCAGTCGCATGAGCCCCGGCGTTTCCCTGCCGCGAACCCCGGATCCCGATGACCGACCGTACGGAAAACCTGCTGCTCGCCCTGCCGGGACTGCTCCTGCTCGCCGTCGCATTCTTCGTGCCGATCGCGCGGATGCTCGCGCTCAGCGTATCGGGCCCGGACGGCGTGACCCTCGATCATTTCGCCCGCTTCCTCAGCGACCCGTTCTATCTGGGCGTGCTGTGGCGGACGGTTAGGCTTGCCGCGGTCATCACCCTGATCTGCGCCCTGATTGGCTTTCCCTTTGCCTATATCATGGCCCGTGTCGGCCCCCGGCTGCGCCTGTGGATGGTGATCGCCGTCATCCTGCCGCTGATGACCAGCGTGGTGATCCGCACCTTCGGCTGGATGGTGCTCCTCGGCCGCAGCGGACTCGTGCCGCGCATCCTGCGCGACCTCGGCCTGGCGGATCGCGGCTTCGGCCTGATGCAGACGGAGACGGCCATCGTGATAGGCATGGTGCAGGTCCTGCTGCCGTTCATGACCCTTTCCATCCTCGGCGTCATCAGCCGGCTGGATAGGCGCCTCGAGGAGGCTGCGCGAACGATGGGATGCAGCTTCGCCGCCACGATCCGCACCGTGGTGCTGCCGCTGGCCATGCCCGGCATCGTCGCCGGATCCCTCCTGGTGTTCACGCTGTCGGCCAGTTCCTTCGTCACGCCCAACCTGCTGGGCGGCACGCGGATCCAGGTGCTCGCCGCCTCAATCTACAAATCGGTCACGCAGACGCTGGACTGGCCGTTCGCGGCGGCGCAGGCGGTGATCCTCTTCGCGGGTGTCCTGCTGGTGCTCATACCCTATGCCAAGATGACGGCGCGCCGCGATGGTTAGGGCTGTTCCGGCGCCGCTGCGCATCCTCGCCTGGATCTTCGTGATCCTGACCATCCTCCTGCTGCTCGCGCCGCTGGTGGTCGTGGTCGGCGTCTCGGTCTCGCAGAGCGAGTTTATCGCCTTTCCGCCGGACGGGCTGAGCCTGCGCTGGTACCAGGACGTGCTGTCGTCCGGCACCTATCTGGCTGCAGCCGCCGCCAGCCTGCAGATCGCCATGCTCGTGACGGTCCTCTCGACGCTGGTCGGGGGCGCGGCGGCCATCGCGCTCCATCGCGGCCGGCTGCCGTTTTCAGGCCTGGTGGAGACCGTGTTCCTGTCGCCGCTGGTGCTGCCCACCATCATCTATGCGATCGGCGCGCTGATGCTGTGGAGCACATTTTTCGGGCCGGTCTCGACCGCCACCCTGTGGATCGGCCACACGGTCGTCGCCCTTCCCTATGTGGTGCGCACGACGCTGGCGGTGCTGTCCGAGGCCGATCCCTTCCTGGAGGAGGCCGCCCGCACCATGGGCGCCGGACGCCTGCAGCGGCTGTGGTTCGTGGTGGTGCCCCAATGCCTTCCCGGCCTGGCCGCTGGGGCGTTCTTCGCCTTCAACATCTCGTTCGACGAGGCGGTGCTGTCGCTCTTCCTGCGCAAGCCGGACATGGTCACCTTGCCCGTGCAGATCTACAGCCGGCTCGAATTCAGCCCCGACCCTTCGGTTGCCGCCGTCTCCACCATCATGATCGCCCTGACGATCCTGCTGATCCTGGTGATCGACAGGATACTCGGGCTGCAACGTTTCGCGAGTAGCTGACCGATGGCCAATGTCCGTCTCGACTCCATCCGCAAATCCTTCGGTCCGGTCGACATCATCCACGGCGTTTCGCTCGACATCGCCTCGGGCGAGTTCGTGAGCCTGCTCGGCGCCTCGGGCTGCGGCAAGACCACGCTGCTGCGCATCGTTGCCGGCCTGGAGAGCGTCACCTCAGGGACGGTTGAGATCGACGGGCGTCCCGTCACCCCTCTTCCGCCCGAGCGGCGGGACATCGCCATGATGTTCCAGTCCTATGCGCTGCTGCCGCACCTCACCGTGGCGGAGAATGTCCGCTTTCCGCTCCGGATGCGCCGCATCGGCTCGCGCGCGGAGCAGCAGGAGAAGGTGAAGGCGGCCCTGGAGACCGTGCAGCTCGGGCATCTGGCGGAACGCCGTCCGCGCCAATTGTCGGGCGGCCAGCAGCAGCGGGTGGCGCTCGCCCGAGCGATCGTCTCCCGCCCGAAGGTGCTGCTGCTCGACGAGCCGCTCTCCAACCTCGATGCGCGCCTGCGCGAGGACATGCAGGTCGAGCTGATCGAGATTCACCGGCGGCTCGGCCTCACCACACTGTTCGTCACCCACGACCAGGAGGAAGCCCTCAGCCTCTCGGACCGCATCATCCTCCTCAATGGCGGGCGCATCGAGCAGCAGGGCACGCCCGCCGACATCTATGCCAGGCCGGCCAGCGCCTTCGCCTCGAGCTTTCTGGGGTCCGCCAATCTCGTCCCGGCGACCGTCGAGGAAAGGGGCGGGCGGGCGACGGCCGTGCTCGCCGACGGCCAGCATCTCGGTCCGCTGCCGGCGGGAACGGCGCGTGGCCCGGTCACCCTGGCCCTGCGGCAGGAGGATCTGGCGGTGGCTGCCGGCGGAAGCGGAGGGCTGCAGGTGCGGATCCGCACCCGCGTCTATCTCGGCGCCCGCATCCGCTACATCGCCGAGCTCGCCGGCACCGAGATCAGGGTCCTAACCGCCAATGACACGGTGTTTTCCGGGGGCGATGCCGTCACGTTCGCCATCGATCCCGAACGCATCCGCGTGATGCCCCGCTAGAGCATGTCCCAGACAAGGCGCTTGGCCTTTCGATTATGAAATATAATAAAAACCAATAAGTTATAAAAAAATTTTGATGCGATGGAATCGCAATTGCTCCAGCTGGAGCGTTTCTCGCGAAGGGACCCGGCCCGCAAAAATGCCGTGCAGCCATGGCAATGCTGATAGAGGATACGCCATGCGCATCCTCGACATGATGACCTTCGTTATCCTCGCCCGCAATCGGCATTTCGGGCGGACGGCGGAGGAAATGAACAGCACCCAGCCCGCGATATCCTCGCGCCTCGCCGCGATGGAGCACGAGTTCGGCTGCCAGCTCGTCCATCGCGGCATGCGCGACTTCCGCCTCACGGCCGAGGGCGAGAAGGTGCTGCAGGTGTTCCAGACCGTGCTCGGCAACATCGATGCCCTGAAGACGTCCCTGAAAAGCCCCGCTAGCACGTCGCCGGCCGTGGTGCGCATCGGGGCGATCGACTCGGTGGCGGCGACCTGGATGCCGGACGTGATCGATTCGCTCCACAAGACGCTGCCCAACCTCAAGATCGAGCTGACGGTCGAGGGTACCAAGCTGCTGGTGCACGGCATGAACAAGGGCGAGTTCGACCTGATCTTCGCGATCGATCCGGCCATCGGCGACGGCTTCCGCAGTTTCGTGAGCTGCGTGTGGCAGATGATCTGGGCCGGCTCGCCCAAGATCATCGATCCCGACCGGGTCTACAGCGTCGACGACCTCTCGCGCATGCCGCTCGTCACCTTTCCCAAGGATACGCCGCCCTACCGGCAGATCGCGCCCTATTTCCAGGACGAGCAGGTGCTGGCATCCAAGCTCACGAGCTCCAACTCGCTGTTCGCGATGATCAGTCTCGTCATCGACGGCTTCGGCGTCGCCCCGATCCCCAGCGTCATCATCCGGCGCGAGCTGCGGATGGGGCTGCTTCACCCCATCAAGGTCTCCAAGCGCTTCCCGCCGATGACAATCATCGCGACATACCAGTCCTCCACCCACCAGGACATCATCCGCGGGGTCGTCGAGCAGGCGCGCAAGAGCGCGGCGATCTTCTGTGCCAGTGTGGATCCGGCGACGGCCTGGACGGTGTAGGCTGGCGCCTGGCCGATATGCGCTTGTTCCGTTGACCGCTTGTTCCGTTGACTTGGGCCGGCTGTTCCTGTCACTAGCGGCAAAATGGAGCCGCAAGGCTCGCAGATGTCAGCGTTGCCTGAAAGAACACCATGATCGCGACCACCTTTGATCCCGCCAGCGCCGAACCGCGCGTGTCGGCAGCCTGGGACAAGGCCGGGGCCTTTCGCGCCGGCCGCCCGGACCGCCAGAACGCCGCCCCCTATTCGATCGTGATCCCGCCGCCCAACGTCACCGGCTCCCTGCATATGGGCCATGCGCTCAACAACACGCTGCAGGACATCCTCTGCCGCTTCGAGCGCATGCGCGGCAAGGACGTGCTCTGGCAGCCGGGGACCGACCATGCCGGCATCGCCACGCAGATGGTGGTGGAGCGCCAGCTGCAGGAACGCCAGATCCACCGGCGCGACATCGGCCGGGCCGCCTTCCTCGAGCATGTCTGGGCCTGGAAGAACGAATCCGGCGGCGCGATCGTCAACCAGCTCAAGCGCCTCGGCGCCTCCTGCGACTGGTCGCGCGAGCGCTTCACCATGGATGAGGGGCTGTCCAAGGCGGTGGTCGAGATCTTCGTGCGCCTGCACGAAGCCGGCCTGATCTACAAGGACAAGCGTCTCGTCAACTGGGATCCGAAGCTGCTGACCGCGATCTCGGATCTCGAGGTGGTGCAGGAGGAGCGGCGCGGACATCTGTGGCATTTCGCCTATCCCGTCGTGGACGAGGCGGGCGAGGAGACGGGCGAGACCATCACCGTCGCCACCACCCGGCCCGAGACCATGCTGGGCGACACCGCCGTCGCCGTCCACCCCAAGGACGAGCGCTATGCCCATCTGGTCGGCAGGAGAGTGCGCCTGCCGCTGGTCGGCCGTCTCATCCCGATCGTCGCCGACGACTATTCCGATCCCGAGAAGGGAACGGGCGCGGTCAAGATCACGCCGGCGCACGACTTCAACGATTTCGAGGTCGGCCGCCGGCACGACCTCGAGGTGATCAACATCTTCACCGCCGAGGCCCATCTCAACGAGAACGTGCCCGAAGCCTATCGTGGGCTCGAGCGCTTCGAGGCGCGCAAGCGCATCGTCGCCGAGATGGAGGCGCTCGGCCGCCTCGTGCAGGTCGAAGCCCACACCCACCAGGTTCCGCATGGCGACCGGTCCGGCGTGCCGATCGAGCCGTGGCTCACGGATCAATGGTATGTGAACGTTCGCCCGCTTGCCGACAGGGCGCTCGACGCCGTGCGGCGCGGCGAGACGCGCTTCGTGCCGCAGAACTGGGAGAAGACCTTCTTCGACTGGCTGGAGAACATCCAGCCCTGGTGCGTGTCGCGCCAGCTGTGGTGGGGACACCAGATCCCGGCCTGGTACGGCCCCGACGGCGATTACGTGATCGCCCGCGACGAGGCCGAAGCCCGCGCCAAGGCGGATGCGAAATGGGGCGCGGGCACCGCGATCACCCGCGACGAGGACGTGCTGGACACCTGGTTCTCCTCTGCCCTCTGGCCCTATTCCACCTTCGGCTGGCCGGACAAGACGCCCGAGCTCGCCAAATATTATCCGACCTCGGTGGTCGTCACCGGCTTCGACATCATCTTCTTCTGGGTTGCCCGCATGATGATGACGGGCCTGTTCACCATGAACGAAGTGCCGTTCCGGGACGTCTACATCCACGCCCTCGTCCGCGACGAGAAGGGCGCCAAGATGTCGAAGTCCAAGGGCAACGTCATGGACCCCCTCGACATCATCGACGGCATCGACCTGGAGCCGCTCGTGCTCAAGCGCACCGCGGCCCTCGCCAACAAGGCCGACGTCGCCCACGTGACCTCGGAGACACGCAAGGCCTACCCCAACGGCATAGAGCGCTACGGCGCCGACGCGCTGCGCTTCTTCCTCGCCGCGATGGCTGCCCCGGGCCGCGACGTCAAGCTCTCGATCGACCGCGTCAAGGGCTACCGCAATTTCGGCACCAAGCTGTGGAATGCCACCCGCTTCGCCGAGATGAAGGGCTGCGTGCGCGATCCGTCCTTCGATCCGAAGACGGCAAGGATCGCCTTGAACCGGTGGATCGCCGGCGAGGCGGAGAAGGCGGCGGGCGAGATCCAGCGCGCGATCGAGGCCTATCGCTTCAACGACGCGGCCGGCGCGGTCTACCGCTTCATCTGGAACGTGGTGTGCGACTGGTATGTCGAGCTCGCCAAGCCGATCATCGAGGGCGGCGACGAAGCGGCGGCGAGGGAGACGCAGGCGATGGTCGCCTTCATCCTCGACCAGGCGACGCTGCTGCTCCACCCCTTCATGCCCTTCATCACCGAGGAGCTCTGGTCGGTCACGGCCGGCGCCGCGCCGCGCGAGACCCTCGCCGCTCTGACGCCATGGCCGGATCTTGGCGGCTTCCTCGATGCCGCCGCGGACGAGGAGATCGGCTGGCTGGTCGAGATCGTCACCGAGATCCGGTCGATCCGCACCGAGATCGGGGTTCCCGGGGGCGCCCAGGTACCGCTGGTGATGGTGGCCGCCACGCCGGCGATCGAGGCGCGCGTCGCCGGGCATGGCGACACGCTGAAGCGCCTCGCCCGCATCAGCGAGATCAGCTTCGCTCCGGCCGCGCCGAAGGGATCGATCCAGGTGATCGCCCGCGGCGCGACGGCAGCGCTGGCGCTCGAAGGGATCGTCGACATCGCCGCCGAGAAGGCGCGCCTCGTCAAGGAGATCGGCAAGGTCGACGGCGATATCGCCAAGATCAACGCCAAGCTCGGCAATCCCGACTTCATCGCCCGGGCGAAGGAGGAAGTGATCGAGGAGCAGCGCGAAAGGCTGGAGGACGCCGCCGCCCGCCGCGCCAAGATGCAGGATGCCCTGGCCGGCCTGTAGGCCGCCGTTCCGGAACGGCCCTCGGGCATCGGCCCGCGCTACCGGCCCTCGATCTCGTCGATCAGGGCCGGGAGCCGGCCCAGCCGCTCGATCTGCCGGAAGCGGGGCTCGTGCAGCGGCGGCTCGGCATGTTCGAGCGCCCAGGTGAGGTCATGCGGCACGTGGACGCCCCAGCTGCCGGCCTCGATGGCCGGAATCACGTCCGACTTGAGCGAATTGCCGATCATCATGCCGCGGGCGGGGCCGGCGCCGTGGCGCGCGAAGACACGCTCATAGGTGGCGGTGTTCTTGTCGCTGACGATCTCCACCGCCTCGAACATCGGGGCGAGGCCGGATTGCGCGAGCTTGCGCTCCTGGTCGAAGAGGTCGCCCTTGGTGACGAGGATCAGCCGGTAGGACCCTGCCAGCCGCTCCAGCGTGTCCGCGACGTCCGGCAGCGTTTCGACGGGGTGGCCCAGCATGTCCCGTCCGGCTGCGAGGATGCGGGCGATGAGCTCCGCCGGCACGTTGCTGCCGCCGACCTCGATGGCGGTCTCGATCATCGAGAGGGTGAAGCCTTTGATGCCGAAGCCGTAGAGCCGCAGGTTGCGCCTTTCCGCCTCCAGCAGGCGACGGGCGATGTCGGCGCGGTCGCCATGGTCGGCGAGCAGCGAGATGAAATGCTCCTCCGTCTGCCTGAAGAATTGTTCGTTCTGCCAGAGGGTGTCGTCGGCGTCGAAGCCGATCGTGGTGAGGTGCGGGGGAGGGGTCATGCGCAAACATCCGGGAACGAAAGGCCAATAAGCGCAAAAAAGCCGGTCTGGCTAGACCGCGTCGGATGCGGGCAAGGCCGACCCGGCCGCTCTTCCGACAATCGGTGCGATCGCAGGCCAGAACGAATCCAGATCCCCGTCGAGTTCCGCAGATGACGCAAGTCCAGCCCAACATCCTCATCATCATGGTCGACCAGCTCGCCCCGGCCTTCCTGCCGGTGCACGGCTTCGATCTGGTCAAGGCCCCGAACATCGCGCGCCTGGCCGAGCGTGGCGTGGTCTTCGACAGGGCCTACTGCAACTCGCCCCTGTGCTCGCCCTCGCGGGCCGTCTTCATGAGCGGCCAGCTGCCGTCGCGCTCCGCCGTCTACGACAATGCCGCCGAGTTCCGGTCGGACATTCCGACCTGGGCGCATTACCTGCGCCGGGCCGGCTACCAGACCATCCTGTCCGGCAAGATGCATTTCTGCGGTCCCGACCAGCTGCACGGCTTCGAGGACCGGCTCACCACCGACATCTATCCGGCCGATTACGGCTGGACGCCCGACTGGGACCGGCCGGAAGAGCGCCCGAGCTGGTATCACAACATGTCGTCGGTCACCGATGCGGGCCTGTGCATCCGCACCAATCAGCTCGATTTCGACGACGAGGTGGTGTTCGCCGCCGAACGGGCCCTTTACGATCATGTCCGCAGCCCGGACAAGCGGCCTTTCTGCCTCGTCGCCTCGCTCACCCATCCGCATGACCCTTTCGCCATCACGGCGGACTATTGGGATCTCTACAAGGATGAGGAGATACCGCTGCCGCGGCACGTCCTGCCCCCGGCCGATCTCGATCCGCATTCGAAGCGCCTGCGCCATGTCTGCGACATGGACAATGCCACCATCGGCGTCGATCATGTCCGCAAGGCCCGGCATGCCTATTTCGGGGCGATCTCCTATGTCGACAGCAATGTCGGCAAGCTGATGCGCGCGCTCGAGGCGACCGGCCTCAACGACAATACCATCGTCCTGTTCACGGGCGACCACGGCGAAATGCTGGGGGAACGCGGCCTCTGGTACAAGATGAATTGGTTCGAGGGCTCGGCACGCGTGCCGCTGATCATCTCGGCGCCGCACCTCTATCGCCCCCGCCGGGTCGGCGCCAATGTCTCTCTGGTCGACATCCTGCCGACGCTGGTCGAGATGGCGGATCCGCACCAGGCCGCCACGCTCGCCAATGTCGACGGGCGCAGCCTGGTGGCGCATTGCGCGGGGGAGGGGGGGCATGACGAGGTGGTCGGCGAATATCTCGCGGAAGGGGCGATCGCGCCGCTGGTCATGATTCGCCGCGGCCCCCTGAAATTCGTGCATTCCCCGGCCGATCCCGACCAGCTCTACGACATCGCCGGCGATCCCGACGAGCTCGACAATCTCGCCGGCAAGCCGGCTTTTGCCGAGATACTTGCCGGGTTCCGCGCCGAGGTCGCCGAACGATGGAATATGGCGGCACTCGACAATGCAGTGCGCGAAAGCCAGCGGCGGCGGCGTGTTGTCGACAGCGCCTTGACCTTGGGTAAGGCGGAGCCTTGGGATTTCCAACCTTTCAAGGATGCTTCAAAACAATATATGCGCAACACCATCGATCTAGATGATCTTGAGGCGATGGCACGCTATCCGCGGGTCCGCCCGTAATTCACATGGTTAATGTTGCGCCGATCATTGTGGCAATCCAGCAACACGGATTTTAAGTCTCGCAGGGCCGCCGCCACGCGGGCGATTTGGCCGCGATCCTGCCACAAAGTGACCGCTGAATTCATTCCGCACAAAGAATGACAAGTGTCGTTCGAGGTGCGGAAAGCGGCGTCTGCAGCCCGGTCTCGCCGAGATCGAAGCAATGGAATGCCGGTTATTTCGGTTCGATGGCGGTCGCACTTTGGATATCGTTTTTCACATGGGTGATGTGGGCCTTGATCTCATGGCCTGCAATTCCGGCAGCGGCAGGACAGGCGTCGAGCCGACGTCGGCCGATGTCGTGAAAAAGCCATCAAACCCGGCGTTTCGCAGGGTAAGAAGCCCCGAAGCGGTCAAAGATTCGGCAGAACTCTCGATTATAGCCGTGATCATGAACGGCTTTACTCTTCCGACAGACGAGTCTTGTTCCGTCGTCGCCCGGATACGCGGCGCCGTTCGGCGCGCGTCGAGGCATGCGTTGCTGTTTTCTCTCTTGCGGGCGAGTGGGTTCAGCATGCTGCTGTCGCTCGGCTGCCTGTCGGCTCACGCCTTCGACGGCACCAAGACCCCGGCCGACGATCCCACCCCGATGCAGGCCTTCCGGCAGGGTACGCAGGCCTACAAGGCGGGAGACCTCGCCGGCGCGTCGCGCGCGCTGGAATTTGCTGCCGGCAAGGGACATGCGCTGGCGCAATGGAAGCTCGCCCGCATGTATTCGGAAGGCGACGGCGTCCCCCATGACGACCTGAAGGCTTTCGACTACTATCAGGCCATCGTCGATGCCCATGGCGAGGACAGCCCGGATACGCCGCAGGCGCGTTTCGTCTCGAATGCGCTGGTGGCGCTCGGCTCCTATTATCTCACCGGCATTCCGAACACGCGCATACGGCCGGACCAGAAGCACGCCACCGAGATGTTCCAGTATGCGGCGACCTATTTCGGCGACAGCGACGCCCAGTACAATCTCGGCCGCATCTATCTGGACGGCAATGATTCCGAACAGCGCGATACGGTGACGGCGGCGCGCTGGCTTCGCCTGGCGGCGGACAAGGGCCAGCACCAGGCGCAGGCCGTCCTGGGCCACATCCTGTTCACGGGCGACGACATGCCGCGCCAGGGCGCGCGCGGCCTGATGTATCTGACGCTGGCGCGCGACGGCGCCAATGGCGACCGCGACCAGTGGATCGTCGATCTCTACCGCGAAGCCTTCGCCAAGGCGACGCCCGAAGAGCGTGACATGTGCCTGACCTATCTGGCGCAGTTCCTCAAGGAACATTCCTGACCGCGCCTTGCGCCGGAGGTCCCCGTCTCCCCGCTGCGCATGCAGGGGTGGACGGACCTCCATACGCCTGCCGTTTCAGATCGACCGTCAGAGCTGGTTGATGCCTTGCCAGTCGGGCCTGGGATCGGCCCGCAATGTTCCGATCGTCCGCCTGTAATAGGCGCGCAGACGGGCATAGGCCTCGCCATAGGCCTCGGCATTGGCTTCGAGGATCTGGACGGCCTGGTCGAAAGCGCCGGCCCTGTAGGCGGCCAGCATGTCCGCCTGCACGCTCTGCAACAGCTTGAAGCTCTGGTCGTCCGTTCCGGTATGGAGAGCAAACAGGCTTATGGCCGCCTGGCGCCCCCGGACCGTGACGCGGTCGATCTCCAGAAAAGGCAGCGAGCGGACCGCCGTCCTGGTATCCTCGGTGACGATGATGGCAACGCCATAGACCTTCGTCAGCTGCTCGACGCGTGACGCGAGGTTCACCGAATCGCCCAGGGCGGAATATTCCAGCCGCTGGGCCGAGCCGAGATTGCCCACGCAGGCCTGTCCCGTATGCAGGCCGATGCCGATCTCGATCGCAGGGTCGACGAAGGTGTCGGCCATGGCCGCGATGTCCAGCGCCGCCAAGCAGGCGAGCGTCGCGTGCTCAGCGATGTCGAGCGGCGCATTCCAGAACGCCATCATGCCGTCGCCGATGAACTTGTCGAGCGTGCCGTTGTGGCGAAGCACGGCATCGGTGGCCGGCGTGTGGATGCGGCGGATGAGCGAGACCACGCCCTCCGGCGTCTGCCTCTCGGCGAGGCCGGTGAAATCGCGGACATCGGAAAACATCACGGTGAGCTCGCGGATTTCGCCGCCGAGGACGATGCGGTCGGGCGCTTCCACGAGGCGCTCCACCACGGCGGGGGTCACGAAGCGCCCGAACATGCTGCGCACTTCGGCGCGGCGATGCTCTGCCTCCTGGTAGTGATAGAGCGTCCCGGCGATGAAGACGCCGAGGACGCCGACGCTCGGCATCACGGCATCAAGGAGCACGTCGGCCCGCACGAACAGCAGCCAGCTCGTGCCGGCGATCATGAGAGGGATCGCGAGGCCGGCCGCGGTCGAGACCAGCGGCATGTTGCGCGTCCTGCGCAGGATCCAGGCGAGCAGGCCGCCCAGCGCCAGGATGAGGAAGGCTTCGACGCCCCGCATCCAGTCGGGACGCACCAGATTGGCGCCGGCCAGGATCTGCTCGACGATCTGCGCATGGACCTCGACCCCCGGGATCGAGGTCTCCACCGGCGTGGAACGCCAGTCGCTGATGCCGATGGCGGCCGTGCCGACGAAGACGATCCGGCCCCTGACCTCGTCCGGCGAGAAGCTGCCGTCGAGGACCGAGGAGGCGGAGATCCAGGAGGAGGGATCGGCCTTGCGGGCAATGAGGCGTATCTCGCCATTGGCCTCGGTCTGGACCACGAGATCGCCGACCTTGATCGCGTTGATGCCGGATTCGGAACCCAGCGCCGTCTGCCCGCTGGCATTGGAGGCGCGCACGACGATGGTATCCGCGCCGAGAGCGATCCTGACCGCCTCCAGCGACAGCGTGGGAACCAGCTTGTTGCCGGCGCTGACGAGGGTCGGCACCTTGCGGATGACGCTGTCGCCGTCGGGAATCCAGTTGACGGCGCCGAGCCCCTTGGCGGCGGCCATCAGGAGGGGGACCGGCACGATGCCGGCCTTGAACCGGGGCAGGAAGTCCGCCGGGTTGTCGCCGGCAAAGGCAAAGCCGCTCTTGGCCTGGATCGGCACGCCGTCCTCGCCGCCGACGACGCCGAGGACGGCGGGCGCATCCTGCAGCGCCCGGGCGAAGGTGGCGTCATGCGAGACGTCGCTGGCGCTCATCGCCCGCTCGAGCGCCGTCCGCTCCTCGCTCGTCGGCAGTTTCCTGACCAGGAGGTCGGGCGAGCTCTGGTCCGGCTCCCCGAAGACGATGTCGAAGGCGATGGCGGCCGCACCGGCTTCGGTCAGCTTCTGCGTCAATTTCGCAATCGTGTCGCGCGGCCACGGCCATTGTCCGACCGCGGCCAGCGACTTCTCGTCGATGGCGACGATGCGGACCGGCGAATCCGGATCGCGCGGCTTCGCATTCCAGCGCTGATAGCTGTCGAAGACGATTTCGCGCAGACGGGGCAGGGGGGCAGGCTCGAACATCGTGAGGAGGGCGGCAGCCACGAGCGGCAGGACCACCGTGAGCGGATATCCTAGGGAGCCTCTCATGCGCATGACTGGATTCAGACCTGGCTTTTACA
This sequence comes from Labrys monachus, assembly GCF_030814655.1. Lineage (NCBI taxonomy): Bacteria > Pseudomonadati > Pseudomonadota > Alphaproteobacteria > Hyphomicrobiales > Xanthobacteraceae > Labrys > Labrys monachus. The sequence continues at coordinate 3,082,422 of NZ_JAUSVK010000001.1, read as the reverse complement.
TCGAATTCGCACGTCCATGCCCTTGGATAGCTTGATCGATTGCGCCATGATACAGCAACGCAGCAATTTCAGGCGGAACTCTCCCGGCGTCAGCGCCGGCCGCCAGACAGGTGTGGGGCCGCCGTCATGCTCGAACTGCATCTCTCCCGCCTCCGCGTTGCCGCGGTCGCCATGGCCATGCTCGCGCCCCTCCTGCCCGCGCATGCGGCGGAAACGATCGGCAGCGCCGTCGGTGTCACGCCGGCCGCCATCGGCACGGTTGCCGGAGAACTGGGCGTCAACCTGCATGTCTACCGCGACGAGACGGTCAGGACCGGGCCGACGGGCATTCTCGAGATCGAATTCCTCGACCAGACGAGGCTGGCGCTGGGCACATCGTCGTCGGCCAAGCTCGACCGGTTCGTCTATGCCGGCAGCGGCCGCGCCGACGACGTCGTCATCGGGCTGACGCGCGGGGTGTTCCGATTCGCCACCGGCATATCCTCCAAGAAAGCCTATTGGATCCATACGCCCCTGGCGGGCATCGGCGTGCGCGGCACCAACTTCACCGCCGAAATCACCGATACCTATGAGCGCTACACGATCTGGGAAGGGGCGATCGAGGTCTGCCCCCACGAGAGGGGGATGTCGATCGAGGAGGAGAGGCGGCGTCACTGTCCCGTCATCCACAAGCCCGGAGAGACGATGACCCTGTCCCGCGACGGCAGGAGCCGGCCGGGCGGCACGCCGGTCATCTTCACCGCCTATTGCGCCGAGACGAGCGCGGGATCACGGCTGTGCGGCCATTACGGCGGCGGCAATCCGAGCCATGACGGGCAGATTCCGCCCTTCCACTTCCCCAACCTGGTTCCGCCCCCGCGGTCGATCGGCACCGATAGCGGCGGTGGCGGCGATCGGTAGCCGCTCGTCCGCAGCACATCTGTTCCAACCGCAAGGGTGGGAATCCTGGTGCTCGCCCGGCCGGTCAGATCGCCAGGTCGCAACGGACCGGCACGTGATCGGACGCTTTTTCCCGGCCGCGAATGCTCTTGTCGATGACACAGCCATGCAGGCGGGAGGCGGCCTGCGGGGACAGCAGCAGATGGTCGATGCGGATGCCGTTGTCGCGCTGCCACGCGCCGGCCTGGTAGTCCCAGAAGGTGTAATGGCCCGGAGACGCCTCGCAGGCGCGGAAGGCGTCAGTGATGCCGAGCGCCATCAGTTCACGAAACTTGGCGCGGCTCTGCAGCAGGAACAGAGCATCGGACACCCAGTCGGCCGGGTTGCGCGCGTCCTCCGGCGCCGGGATGATGTTGTAGTCGCCGGCGAGCACGAAGGTTTCCTCCAGCGCGAGCAGTTCGGCCGTCCGGGCCTTCAGCCGGTCCATCCATCGCAGCTTGTAGGGGTATTTTTCGCTGGCGACGGGATTGCCGTTCGGCAGATAGACCGAGGCCACGCGCAGGGCGCCTTCGGCGGTTGAAATCACGGCTTCGATATAGCGCGCCTGCTCGTCGCTGTCGTCGCCGGGCAGGCCGGCGGCGACGTCCTCGAGCGGATATTTGGAGAGGATCGCGACGCCGTTGAACGTCTTCTGCCCGTGGACGGCCACGTTGTAGCCGACCGCCTCGATATCGGCAGTCGGGAACGCCTCGGCGAGGCATTTGATTTCCTGCAGGCAGACCACGTCGGGGGCGGCGTCGCCCAGCCATTCGATCAGGTGCGGCAGCCTTTGCCGAATCGAGTTGACGTTCCAGCTCGCGATGCGCAGCACGGCGTCAAACCGTGAAGCTGGTGCCGCACCCGCAGGCGGCGACGGCTTGCGGATTGCTGATCTTGAAGGCCGAACCGATCAGGTCCTCGACATAGTCGAGTTCGGCGCCCTCCATATATTGCAGCGAAGTCTCGTCGATCAGCACCGTCGCGCCCTCGCCGGCGATGACGACATCGTCCGCCTGCCGTTCGGTGACGAATCCGAATTTGTACTGGAATCCGGAACAGCCGCCACCCTCGACGCTGATGCGCAGCATCGATCCGGATGGCTCGCCCTGCAGGATTCTCGCGATGCGGCGGGCGGCGCGTTCGCTGACGGAAACGGAACTGGTCATGGCAACACCTATCTTCTTGTAAAAGTAGGCACGAAATGATTTGCGTCAATGGCGAAGACAGGGGGCGAGGCGATGGATGAGACGGTGCCTGGGCTTGAGATCCCCGACTGCGTGATCAGGCCGCGCGGCCCTTGGGCGGTCGCGCCCTATTCCCGCGGCCGTCTCCATCCCGAGCCGGCATCGCCGACCCGCACCGATTTCCAGCGCGACCGCGACCGCGTCATCCATTCCACGGCCTTCCGCAGGCTCAAGCACAAGACTCAGGTCTTCGTCGCCCATGAAGGCGACCATTACCGCACCCGCCTCACCCACACCATCGAGGTCGCGCAGATCGCCCGGTCTCTCGCCCGGTCTCTCGCGCTCGACGAGGATCTGGCGGAGGCGCTGGCCCTCGCCCATGATCTCGGCCACACCCCCTTCGGCCATACCGGCGAGGATGTGCTCGACGACGTCATGCGGCCCTATGGCGGCTTCGACCAAAACGCCCAGTCGCTGCGCATCGTCACCCGGCTCGAGCGCCGCTATGCCGAATTCGACGGCCTCAATCTGGCCTGGGAGACGCTGGAGGGGCTGGTCAAGCATAACGGCCCGATGCTCACCGCCGCCGGCGAACCGGTCGAGCGCTATCGCCTGCACGGTATCCCCGCCGCCATCCTCGAATATCAGCAGCGCCAGGACCTCGAGCTGCGCTCCTTCGCCGGCGCGGAGGCGCAGGCCGCCGCCATCGCCGACGACATCGCCTACAACGCCCATGATATCGACGACGGCCTGCGCGCCGGCCTCTTCGAGCTGGCGGACCTCGGCGAGGTACCCCTGCTGGGGGAATTGCTGGCCGACATCGCACGCCGATATCCCGGTCTCGACCGCAGCCGGACCACGCACGAACTCATGCGCCGCATCATCACCAGGCTCGTCGAGGACGTGATCGCGCAGGGCAGGGCGGCCTTCGCCTCGGGCGCCTATCGTTCGAGCGACGACGTTCGCAATGCCGGCAAGACCCTGATCCGCTTTTCCGAGGCGATCGGCTCGGCGGACCGGGGCATCAAGGGTTTCCTCTATCCCAACATGTATCGCCATGAGCGGGTGATGCGGGTCAGGGCGCAGGCCGCCGACGTGGTGCGGCGCCTGTTCCGGCGCCTGTTCGAGGATATCGGCCTGATGCCGGCCGAGTGGCGCGAAGGCATGGCGGACGCGGGCGAGGACCGGCGCGCGCGGCGGGTGGCCGACTATATCGCCGGCATGACCGACACATTCGCCATCGAGGAGCACCGTCGACTGTTCGACACTGCGCCCGACTTGCGATAAAGCTCCGCGCGTTTTGCAGGCTAGGTTGGACGATGAATCTCTTCACTGTGTTCGAAGCCCATGTGCGCGGGGCCGTAGCCGCGCTGGTCGCCGACGGCGTCTTTGCCGCCGTGCCGGATGTCGGCCGCGTGGTGGTCGAGCCGACGCGCGATGCGAGCCATGGCGACATCGCCACCAACGCCGCGATGGTGCTTCAGAAGGAGGCGGGGCTGAAGCCGCGCGACCTCGCGGAGAGGATCGCGGGGAAACTGCGGGCACTGCCGGACATCCAGGCCGTCGCGGTCGCGGGGCCGGGCTTCATCAATTTGACGGTCGCGCCGGCCTTCTGGACGCGGGTGCTGGCATCGGTCCTGGAACTCGGCCCGGATTTCGGCCGGAGCCGGCTCGGCGGCGGCGAGAAGATCAATGTCGAGTTCGTCTCGGCCAACCCGACCGGGCCGATGCATGTCGGCCATTGCCGGGGCGCGGTGGTGGGCGATGCCCTGGCCGGGCTGCTCGATTTCGCCGGTTTCGACGTCACAAGGGAATATTACATCAATGACGGCGGCGGCCAGGTCGACACGCTCGGCCGCTCGGCCTTCCTGCGCTATCGCGAGGCCCTCGGCGAGGTCATCGCCATCCCCGAGGGCTATTATCCCGGCGACTATCTCAAGCCTGTCGGCGAGGAGCTGGCCCGCAGGCATGGTGCCGCATTGGCCGACATGCCGGAATCGCGCTGGCTGCCGATCGTCCGTGAGGAGGCCATCGAGGCGATGATGGCGCTGATCCGCGCCGATCTCGCCCTTCTCAACGTGCATCACGACGTCTTCTCCTCGGAAAGGGCGATGCAGGCGCCGGTCGACCGGGTCGGCGAGACCATCGCCTTCCTCGAGGCCCGCGGGGACGTCTATCAGGGGCGCCTGCCGCCGCCGAAGGGCCAGAAGGACGAGGATTGGGAAGACCGCGAGCAGACCCTGTTCCGCGCCACCGCCTTCGGCGACGACATCGACCGCCCGCTGATGAAATCGGACGGCTCCTACACCTATTTCGCCTCGGACATCGCCTATCACAAGGACAAGTTCAACCGCGGCTTCGCGTCGATGATCGACGTGCTCGGAGCCGACCATGGCGGCTATGTGAAGCGCATGCAGGCGGCGGTGCGCGCCGTGACCGGCGGCAAAGGCGAACTGGACGTCAAGCTGTGCCAGCTCGTCCGGCTGCTGCGCGGCGGCGAGCCGGTGAAGATGTCGAAGCGGTCCGGCGACTTCGTCACCTTGCGGGAAGTGGTGGAGGAGGTCGGATGCGACGCCACGCGCTTCATCATGCTGATGCGCAAGAACGACGCCACCCTCGACTTCGATCTCGCCAAGGTCGTCGAGCAGAGCAAGGACAATCCGGTCTTCTACGTGCAATATGCCCATGCCCGCTGCAAGTCGGTTTTCCAGAAGGCGCGCGAAACCTTCGGTGACCTCGCCGATTCGGAATACACCTCCGGCGCGGCGCTCGACGCGTTGTCGGACGAAGGCGAGCAGGGGATCCTCAAGCGGATCGCTCAATTTCCCCGCCTCGTCGAACAAGCCGCGCACGCCCATGAGCCGCATCGCATCGCCTTTTACCTTTATGAACTGGCAAGCGAACTGCACGCACAATATAATCGGGGCCGGGACCTGCCGCATTTACGCTTCATTAGGGACGATAATAGATTGTTGACAGGCGCCCGCTTGGCATTGGTGCGTGGAGTTGAGACGATACTCAAGTCTGGACTCTCCTTGCTCGGCGTTTCCGCGCCGAACGAAATGCGCTGACGTGATACAGCGGTCTTCCTGACGACAGACCGTCTCAGCGATCGGCCAGCCTGGTCAGGAACGACTGATGATTGAATCGGATGCACGCCGTAAGGGGCAAGACGATCGCGAAAATCGTGATGAATGGCTCGCCGATCTTGCGGGAATGGGTAGCAATCGCGATGTTCATGCCGAGACGCGTGGTCCGGAGAGATTCGAACTGTCCGGCGTGTCACCGTCGCGGGAGGCAAACATGACAGGGCGTTACGATCGGGGCGGGCCCGACGGCCGGCAGGCCTATGACGACGCGTCGTATGATCCTGCCCAGCCGCATCTCGACGACCGTTATTACGAGGATCCCCGATACGCCGCCCTGGCGTATGACGAGGCGCGCGATCATCCCCAGGGCGAGGGCGCCTATGAGGAGCCCTATCCCTATGGCGACGAGCAGGACGCCGGGAGCGGCCCGGAATGGACCTATGACGAGAGCCGCAAGGCCTGGGTCGATCGCGATGGCCATCCCTATGTCGAGCCTGCCGGCGACGGTGACGAAGGCGGCTACGCGCCGGCCTATGAGGAAGACGAATATCTCGCTCCGCAGGAAGATGCCCAGCTGCCGCAGCGCCGGTCCCGGAGCGGCGTTCTCGGCCTGGCCGCGCTTGTGCTGGTCGCTTCGATGGGCGGCGGCCTCGCTTATGCGTGGAAGAAGGGCGCCTTCATCGGCAGCGACATTCCCGGCCTCGGGGGGCCGCCGCCGGTGATCCGTGCCAGCACCGATCCGGTGAAGATCAAGCCTGCCGAAACGACTGCAGCGGTGGACCAGCCAAATCCGCAGATTTTCGGCCGCAAGGACGACACGCCTTCGATCGGGCAGGAGAAGCTCGTGTCCCATGACGAGCAGCCGGTCGCGGAGGTTCCCGTGCGGACCGATGCAGTGCCGGTGCGCACCGCCTCGATCAACCCCGCGACCATGCCCGCGACGGGCGCCTTGCCGGCGCCGGCCAACGACAATACGGCCTCCACCCCCACCCGCAGCGTCTCTACGAGCAACATCACCCTGCCGGCGCCCGCCGCCGGCGACACGGGCGATACGCCCGAGGGCGACGTGCCCGACGGCCCGCGCCGGGTGAAGACCATCAAGATCATGGGCGACAACACGGTGGTGACCGGCGAGGCGCCGATCGCCGGCCCGAATCCGGCGCCCTCGACTGCCCGTCCGATCGACATTTCAGGAATCACGCCGACCGCCCCCCTGACGCAGGCCGAGCAGCAGGTCCCGGATCCTGCGGCTGCCGCACCGGCCGATTCCGGCCAGGCGGCAACCGTCGCCACGCCATCGGCCGACAAGCCCGCCGACACGACGGCGAACGATGGTGACGGGGGCGACAGCGCCGACGCCACCACCGTCGTCACGCCCACCCGTTCGGCCGAGACCGCAGTTGCGCCCGTGCATCCCGCCATCCCGCCGGTGCGGCCGCGCAACATCCCGTCCGCGCCCGCGCCCGTGGCGGCGCCGGCAAAGCCGACGCAAGTCGCATCCGCCGAGCCGGTAGCCTCGCCGATCGCCGGAACCGGCTTCGTGGTACAGGTCTCCTCCCAGAAGACGCCGGCGGACGCGCAGACCGCCTACCAGGCGCTGCAGCGCCGGTTTCCTGCCGTCATCGGTGGGCTGAAGCTTTCGGTCCGCAAGGTCGATATCGCGGATCGCGGCACCTATTATCGTGTCCGGGTCGGCCTGTGGGCCTCCAGCAACGAGGCGCAAGCCTTCTGCGCCAAGCTGAAGGCGGCCGGCGGCGATTGCGTCGTTGCCCGCAACTGACGAATCGATCGGCGACAGGCCCGGCTTCAGCCGGGCCTTTGCTATTTTCGGTCCGCCTTCAGCTTCATGACGCGAGCGCAAGGCCGCGCCTCCGGGGCGTTGTCGCCATTGCTTCATCCGCCGATGGAGCCTCTCTTTCAGGAAGAACCGTCGATGCCCGTTTCGGCACTTGTTCTGGGCTGTGCCGGCCCTTCGCTCTCGCAGGACGAGAAGGCTTTCTTTCGCGATGCCGATCCCTGGGGCTTCATCCTGTTCCGGCGCAATATCGGCGCGCCTGCCGACGTCCTCGCTCTGACGGCCGCGCTGCGCGAGGCGGTGGGCCGCGACGCGCCGGTGCTGGTCGACCAGGAAGGGGGACGCGTGCAGCGGCTGACCGCGCCGAACTGGCCGAAATATCCGCCAGCGCGGCGATATGGCGAGATCTATGCCAACGATCCCCTGACACGGCGCGAGATCACCCGCCTCGGTGCCCGGCTGATGGCGCATGACCTGCTGGCGGTGGGAATCAATGTCGATTGCATGCCGGTGCTCGACATTCCCGTGCCCGGCGCCCATGACGTGATCGGCGACCGCGCCTATGGCATGGACGCGGAGACGGTCGGCACGCTCGGGCGCGCCGCCGCCGAGGGGCTGGTCGCCGGGGGCGTCCTGCCGGTGATGAAGCACGTGCCGGGGCACGGCCGGGCGGGGGTGGACAGCCATCTGGCGCTGCCGGTGGTGCAGGCCTCGCGGGCGGAACTCGAATCGCTCGACTTCATGCCCTTCCGCATGCTGGCGGACCTGCCGGCCGCGATGACGGCCCACGTGGTCTACACCGCGCTCGACCCGTCATCCCCAGCCACGACGTCGAGAAAGGTGATCCGCAGTGTCATTCGCGGGGCGATCGGCTATGATGGCCTGCTGATGAGCGACGATCTCTCCATGCAGGCTCTTGCCGGAACGCTCGCGGAAAGGGCCGCCCGCGCCTTCGCGGCGGGCTGCGACCTCGGGCTGCACTGCAACGGGAAGATGGACGAGATGATCGGGGTTGCCGCCGCCGCGCCGCGCCTCGCCGGCAAGGCCCGGCGGCGGGCCGACGCGGCGCTCGCCCGCATTCGCCACCTGCCGGAGCCGATCGACGTCGATGAGGCCCGGGCGCGGCTCGCATCGGCACTGGCAACGGAAAGGGTGGGTTGAATGTCGGCATTTCCCGACCCGGCGGATACCGGCAGGATGGCGGCGGACCCCACGCTCGTCGTCGACGTCGACGGCTTCGAAGGCCCGCTCGATCTGCTGCTCGAACTCGCCCGGCGGCAGAAGGTGGACCTCACCCGCATTTCCATCCTGGCCCTCGCCGAGCAATATCTCCTGTTCGTGGAGGAGGCGCGCAAGCTGCGGCTCGAACTTGCGGCGGACTACCTGGTGATGGCGGCATGGCTCGCCTATTTCAAGTCGCGCCTGCTCCTGCCGGAGCCGCCGAAGGGCGAGGAGCCACCGACCGCCGAACTCGCTGCGGCGCTTGCCTTCCGCCTGCAGAGGCTCGACGCCATGCGCGTCGCGGCAGGCCGCCTGCAGGAGCGCAGCCTGCTCGGGCGGGATGTGTTCTTTCGCGGCATGCCCGAAGGCGTGCGCCTCACCAAGCGCGGCCGTTTCGAGGCCACCCTGCACGACCTGCTCTCCGCCTATGCGGGCCAGCGCCAGCGCCATGCGCATGTCCGCATAAGCCTGCCGCAACGCAAGGTATGGACCCTCGCGCAAGCCCGCGAATGCATCGAGAAGCTCCTCGGGCGCGACATGGGCTGGCTGCGGCTCGATGAATTTCTGGTGGATTACCTCGGCGAACCCTCGACAAGTGCGACGGTGCGGGCGTCAAGCTTCTCCGCAAGCCTCGAACTCGTCAAGGAAGGCAAGCTCGCTCTGCGCCAGGAGGCACCGTTCTCGCCGATTTATCTGCGATCGTGCGAGACCGGCGAGGCCGGAACCGGGCAGCAAGGGAAATAGATCGTGGGCAAGATGGCGTCTCTACAGCCGGCAACCGACGGACGGACGGATCTGCGCGAGCACATGCGCCTCGCCGAGGCCCTGCTTTTCGCCGCGCTCGAACCGCTGGACGAGGCGACGCTGGCGGCCCGCCTGCCGGAAGGCGCCGACGTGCCGGCGGTCCTCCTCGCACTGCAGGCCGACTACGCCGTACGGGGCGTGAACCTCGTCCGCCTCGGCGGGCGCTGGGCCTTTCGCACGGCGGACGACCTGGCCTGGCTGCTCTCGCGCGACGCCTGCGAGACGCGCAGGCTGTCACGCGCCGCCATGGAAACCCTGGCGATCATCGCCTATCACCAGCCGGTGACGCGGGCGGAGATCGAGGACATCCGCAGCGTCTCGACCTCCAAGGGCACGATCGACGTCCTCCTCGAGACCGGATGGATTCGCCTGCGGGGCCGTCGCCGCACGCCCGGCCGCCCGGTGACCTATGGCACCACCGCGGCCTTCCTCGACCATTTCGGCCTCGACGGCATCACCGACTTGCCCGGTCTCGACGAACTCAAGGGCGCGGGCCTGCTGGAGGGGCGGCTTCCGCCCGGATTCACCATCCCCACGCCTTGCGACGACAGCGCGTTGACGCCCGACGAGGAGCCTCTTGACCCCGGCGACCTGTCCTTCGCCTTCCCGGAAGCGGACGCGGAGACGGGGATTTGAGACATTTTCGTGAAACTGTCCGGTGCATGTCCGAAAACGGGCGGCAGTAGTTCTTGTTTTTGCCGCTATGGGCGCATAGATTCCAGTTGATCATCGGGTCCAGCGCGGCGCCGCTGATGTCATCCACATCCGGCTTGGCTGCTAGGGGAGGTTATTATGGGTAGCATGAGTATCTGGCATTGGCTTCTGCTTCTTGCCGTCGTCGTCCTGCTGTTCGGCGGGCGTGGCAAGGTGTCCGAGCTGATGGGCGACGTCGCCAAGGGCATGAAGGCCTTCAAGAAGGGCATGGCCGAGGACGAGACGCCTGCCGCGGCGTCTGTGAAGACCATCGACGGCAAGAATGGCGTTCCGATCACCTCGACGGAACAGAGCAAGGTCGGCTGAACCCAGCCTCACTTGTCTGAAGCCTTGCCTTTTGTGTGCTCCGCGTCCAAGTACGTCGGAGCGCTTTCTTTTGCCGGACTGAACGCCCCATGTTTGACATTGGCTGGAGCGAGCTCCTGATCGTCGGCGTGGTCGCCGTGGTGGCCATCGGCCCGCGGGAGCTGCCAAACACGATGCGCTCCCTCGGCCGTGGCTTGAACAAGGTGCGGCGCATGGCCGGCGAGTTTCAGGGCCAGTTCAACCAGGCCCTGAAGGAAGCCAATCTCGAGGACGTCAAGAAGGAATTCGACGTCCTGCGGCAATCGGCTGCCGGCATCTCCAGCGTGATGAACCCGCTCGGCGTCGCGCGAAACGTGCTGTCGGGCTCGATGTTCCCGGACGATCCCTCGCAAAGCGCGGCTCCCGTGCCGAGCGCGGTCGCCCAGGAAGCGCCGGCACCGTCGATCGGGGGCGGGCGGCTGTCGCCGTCCCTGCTGGGCAGCGATCTGGACGGCGTCGACATCCCCTCCGCCTTTGCTCCCCTGGCCGTATTCCGGCGATGAAGAAGGGGACGATTTCCCGCTTCGGTTCGCCGAATCTCCCATCCTTCCGGGCCCCGGCCCCGGAGGCGATCCGCAACAGCGCGGTTGCCGGACGATATTGGTGCCTTGTATGAGTCAGGACGACATCGAAGCCTCCAAGGCCCCGCTCCTCGATCACCTGCTCGAACTGCGAAACAGGCTGCTCAAATCGGGCATCGCCTTCATCGTCCTGTTCGTCCTGTGCTTCGCCGTGTCGAAACACATCTATAACGGCCTGCTGTGGCCCTATCAGTGGGCGGCGTCCAGCTTTCCAGACGCCGACGTCAAGCTGATCTACAACGCGCCTCTCGACTTCCTGTTCACGCAGATCCGCGTGGCGCTCTTCGCCTCCGCCTTTATCGGCTTTCCCTTCTTCGCCATCCAGATCTATCGTTTCGTGGCACCGGGGCTCTACAAGCACGAGCGTGACGCCTTCCTGCCCTATCTCGTCGCCACGCCGATCTTCTTCTTCCTCGGCGGTCTCCTGGTGTTCTTCCTCGCCATGCCCATGGTCATGCATTTCGCTTTGGCCATGCAGCAATCGGGCGGGCAGGGCGAGGCGTCGATCCAGTTGCTCGCCACCGTCGACGCCTATCTTTCGCTGGTGATGAACCTGGTGTTCGCCTTCGGCATCGTCTTTCAGCTGCCGGTGGTGCTGACGCTGCTCGGACGCATGGGCATCATCGATTCCACCTTCCTGAGGACGAGGCGGCGCTACGCCATCGTCATCGTCTTCATCGCCGCCGCCATCCTCGCCCCGCCGGACCCCTGGAGCATGTTGGCGCTTGCCGTGCCGGGCGTGCTCCTTTACGAACTCTCGGTCTTCTCGGTGAGATGGGTGGAGAAGAAGCGCGCGGAAGCCCAAGGCGACGGCAACCCCTGAGCGGCGCGCGCCCGGCGTGACGATGGCCGGGATACCCCGTGGTCTGGAGTTGGTCTCATGTATGACGTGAAGTGGATCCGCGACAATCCGGGTCTCTTCGATGAAGGCCGAGGCCGCAGAGGCCTCGCGCCTCTTTCGGCGACCATACTCGAGCTCGACGACCGCCGCCGCGGGCTCGTCGGCAAGCTTCAATCTTCGCAGGAGAGACGCAACGCCGCCTCGAAGGAGATCGGGCAGGCCAAGGCGCAGAAGGACGAGGCGAGGGCCCAGGCGCTGATGGCCGAGGTCGCTTCCCTCAAGGCGTCGATGCCCGCCGACGAGGAGGCGCTGCGCGAGGCCGAGAAGGCGCTGTTCGACCAGCTGTCGTCCATTCCGAACCTGCCGCTCGACGATGTGCCTGTCGGCGCGGACGAACATGCCAATGTCGAGCGCCATCGTCACGGCGTCGCCCCTGCCTTCACCTTCCCGCCCCAAGAGCATTTCCAGCTTGGCGAGGCGCTCGGCCAGATGGATTTCGAAACGGCGGCCAAGATCTCCGGCGCCCGTTTCGTCGTCCTCAGGAAGCAGCTGGCGCGCCTCGAACGGGCGCTCGGCCAGTACATGCTCGATCTGCACACCGGCGAGCATGGCTATACCGAGGTCAATCCGCCCCTGCTGGTCCGCGACGACGCCGTGTTCGGAACCAACCAGCTGCCCAAATTCGCCGAGGACCTGTTCCGTGTGCAGCCCGGCGATTTCTGGCTGATTCCGACCGCCGAAGTGTCGCTGACCAACCTCGTGCGCGATCAGATCACCGGCGAGGAGGAACTCCCCCTGCGCCTGACGGCCCTGACGCATTGCTTCCGCGCCGAGGCAGGCTCGGCCGGACGCGACACCCGCGGCATGATTCGCCAGCATCAGTTCCAGAAGGTCGAGCTCGTTTCGATCACCACCCCCGAGCAGAGCAGGGACGAACATGAGCGCATGCTCGCTTGCGCCGAGGCGGTGCTGAAAGGCCTGGACCTGCATTATCGGGTGATGACGCTGAGCACGGGCGACATGGGCTTCGGCGCCCAGAAGACCTACGATATCGAGGTCTGGCTGCCGGGACAGGACCAGTTCCGGGAGATCTCCTCATGCTCGGTGTGCGGGGATTTCCAGGCGCGGCGGATGAATGCGCGCAGCCGTCCGAAGTCCGGCGGCGCCCCCCGCTTCGTCCACACCCTCAACGGGTCGGGCGTTGCCGTCGGCCGCGCTCTGGTGGCGGTGATGGAGAACTACCAGAACGAGGACGGCTCGATCACGGTGCCGGATCGTCTCGTTCCCTATATGGGCGGCGTGACGCGTATCGAAAAGCGATAGGCGGCGGTCCCCTTCATTGCGGCACGGCTCAGACAGGAAGGCCCGATGCGAATTCTCATCACCAATGACGATGGCATCCATGCTCCCGGCCTCGTCAGCCTGGAAAGGATCGCCCGGGCTCTGAGCGAGGATGTCACCGTCATCGCTCCCGAGACCGATCAATCGGGCGTGTCCCACTCCCTGTCGCTGAGCACGCCGCTGCGGCTGCGGCACATCGGCGAGAAGCGCTACGCCGTCAGCGGGACGCCGACCGATTGCGTCATCATGGGCGTGCAGCATGTGCTCAAGGGCAAGGCGCCCGACCTCATCCTGTCCGGCGTCAATCGCGGGCAGAACATTGCCGAGGACGTCACCTATTCCGGCACCATCGCGGCGGCGATGGAGGGGACCTTGCTCGGCATTCCCTCCATCGCCTTGAGCCAGGCCCTCGGCATCGGGGGCGGGGAGGGACTCCGCTGGAACTGCGCCGAGCAGCACGGCCCCATGGTCATCCGCAAGCTGCTGGCGCACGGCTTCTCCAAGGGGGTCCTGTTCAACGTCAACTTCCCGGACTGCGAACCGGATGAGGTCGCCGGCGTCTCGGTCACCACCCAGGGCCAGCGCAACCAGTCCGCGCTGATCGATGTCGTCGAGCGCGAGGACTTCCGCGGCGGGTCCTATTATTGGCTCGCCTTCCGGCGGGAGACGCCGACGCGCGTCGAAGGCACCGACCTCTGGGCGATGTTCCAGAAGCGGATCTCGATCTCGCCGCTTCATCTCAACCTCAGCGACGTCGCTGCCCTGCAACGTCTCGCGGATGTCTTCGAAGCCGTATCATGACGGATGGACGGGCGGTGCCGGAGCGGGAGGAGCAGCACGCGGAAGCCATGATGGCGTTCATCCTGCGCCTGCGTCTGCGCGGCCTGACCGACCAGAAGGTGCTGAATGCGGTGTCGACGCTGCCGCGTCCGCTTTTCGTGCTGCCCGAATTCGCCGAGTTCGCCTGGCGTGATCTCAGCCTGCCCATTCAATGCGGGCAAACCATCACGCCTCCCGTGCTGGCCGCGACCATCGCCGAGCGGCTGGACGTGGAGCCGCTGCATCGCGTCCTCGAGATCGGAACCGGTTCCGGCTATCTGACCGCCGTCCTCGGCCGGCTCGCCAAGCGCGTCCTCACCCTGGATCGCTGGCGTACCCTGATCACCGAGGCCGAAGAGAGGCTGCGGGCGGTGACGATCCTCAACGTCACCATGATGGTGGCCGACGGGAGCCGCGGCTGGCGCCAGCAGGCGCCCTTCGACAGGATCGTCGCCACGGCCGCCGTGCCCGAAGTGCCGACCGAGCTGCTCGATCAGCTGGCCCTCGGCGGGCGCATGATCGTGCCGATCGGGGAGGCGGGGCAGGAGCAGAGGCTGACCCTGATCACGCGCGACGCCGACGGTTTTTCCCATACGAATCTGATGGAAGTTCGTGCCACCGCCATGATCCCGGATGTCGCGGACCGCCTCTGATCGATAGATCGAGAATCATAAGGCCGGTGGACGGGCCGATGATTCTCGTGCCTACTGCGAATCACTTTCATTCCCTTAGGGAACGCTGTGAGCCCCGCATTGATCGCCGTCGCCGGGCACGGGGGGCGAGGCGGAACACCGATGGCCGCAGGTCGATGCCGAGCCGACCCCCCTATCGTCCAATTCGCCAGCGAAACCAGCGCTTTGACGCGAGGAATAGCCTCGGTCGAGCCGTCAGGGACCGTCCCTGAGGTGAAAGCCGAGGTCCGGCGATCGTAAAACTCGGGCGGAATTGCACCGGGGTCTTAAGTCGTTGTTTACCCCAATACGCGCTTAATCATGGCGTCCCTTTCGTAGCGTGGGTGTGAGCGTCCTATGCGTTTTCCGAGCAAGCCGATCCGTTCGCGCCACTTGTCGCGCGTCGCAGTCATCGCCCTTATGGCCGGCCTCACCGCAGGTTGCGGTGACAGCACATCGCGATTTTCGTCAAATCCGTTTTCGAACCCCTTCAATCCTTCCGATACCGGATCAGGCCAGGTCGCGTATAACGACGCGCCCCGGCCGGCTTACAACAATGGCGCGCGGATGCGGCCCAACCCGGGCTACAACAACGGCGCGCGGATGCAGCCCGACCCCGGCTACGCCGTCGGCACCGTGCCGGCGTCGCGGCCGGTTGCCGCACAGCCGCTGCCTCCGGTGGGATCGGTGTCCGAGCGCAGCGTTCCGCAGACCGAGTATCGCGTCAATCGCGGCGAGCAGCCCCTGGTCACCGGCGCCATCGCAACTCCCGAACCGCAGATCGGCGGCTTCAAGGCCGGTGGCTGGAGCGCCGATGGCGGCGCGACCGTCACGGCGCGGGCCGGCGAGGACATCAATACCCTGTCGAACCGCTATGGCGTGCCGTCCGATGCGATCATGAAGGTAAACGGGCTGCGCGGCCGCGCTCTCTCGCCCGGCCAGCAGGTCATCATCCCCGTCTACAACGCCACGGCCAAGGCAGCGCCAGCCTCGGCTCCGGCCCCCGAGACCGCAGCCAGGCCGCGCCGGGTCAGCGAAGAGCAGCCCTATCCAGATGATCCCGCCGTGGAGACGGCGCGCGCGAGCGTCGGGGAAGCCAAGATCCGGCCGGTTGCGACGACGCCGGCCGGCACGCGGCCACGCGTGGCGACCGAGCCCCGTGGCATCCATGTCGTGAAGCCGGGCGAGACGCTGACCTCGATCGCCAAGGCCTATGGCACCACCCGTCCCCGCCTCGCCAAGGAAAACGGCATCGACGAGTGGATGAGCGTCAAGATCGGGCAGCAGTTGAAGGTTCCGGGCGCCGCCGTCCGGGCGGCAGCGGCCGAGGTTCCTCAGCAGGCTCCGCGCGGCCATGCCGAGCAGGCGTTCGACAACCGGCCGCCGCGGGACGTTCCCGTCGCTGCCGCCACGGAAATGGCGCCGCGGCCGGCCGTGCCGGCGCGGCCCGCCAAGCCTGTCAAGATCGAGGCCGTCCGCACCGCCGCCACGCAGGGCCATATCGCCGCCAAGCCGGTGCCGGTCCGGTCCGCGCAGATCAAGCCGGTGGCCAAGCCGGCGACGGTGCGGCCTGTGGCGACCGCCGTCGTCAAGCCGGTCCATGTCGCTGAAGCGACGCCGCTCGCTAAGGTGAAGACCAAGCCTGCCCATCTGGCCGCCGCCGCCCCCTCCGAGGCGGAAAAGAGTGCCAAACTCAAGGCCGAAAAGCTCGCTTTGGCCAAATCCAAGCCGATATCCAAGCCGGTCGCGGTCAAGACCGCACGGGTGGAAGCCGCGCCGCAGCCTGCTCCCGCCGTCACGGCGAGCATTCCGCACGAGCCCGGCGACCAGCAGGCGGCCTCCCAGACGGTGGCCGTCGATGCGGCGGCTGCCAAGCCCGCCAATCCTGAATTCCGCTGGCCGGTCAAGGGACGCGTCATCCAGGATTTCGGCCGCAACAGCGACGGCATCAATATCTCGGTTCCCGAGGGCACCGAGGTCAAGGCTGCCGAGGACGGCGTGGTCGCCTATGCCGGCAACGAGCTGAAGGGCTACGGCAACCTCATCCTCATCCGCCATGCCAACGGCTATGTCACCGCCTACGGCCATGCCAAGGATCTGGAGGTCAAGAAGGGCGATGCCGTCAGGCGGGGCCAGGTCATCGCCACGGCGGGGCAGACCGGAAACGTCACCTCGCCTCAGCTCCTCTTCGAGGTGCGCAAGGGCGCCGCTCCGGTCAACCCCCGGCAATATCTGGCAGGCAACTGATCAAAGGAATCCGTTCGTCGCGAGACCCCGAATGGATGGACCTCCCCGAGGGTGGAAGCACCCCCGGGGAGGTTCTCGTTTATGGGCCGGGCGTCCTATGCGCTCAATGGAGCGAGCGGCCGAGCCGGCCGGCGAGGTCCTGCACATATTGCCAGGCCGTGCGGCCGGAGCGGGCGCCGCGCGTCGTCGCCCATTCGAGCGCCTCGGCCTTCATCCTGCCGCGGTCGAGCTCCAGGCCGAAATGGTCCGCATAGCCGAAGACCATGTCGAGGTAATCGTCCTGGCTGCAGCGATGGAAGCCGAGCCACAGGCCGAAGCGATCGGAGAGGGAGACCTTCTCCTCCACGGCCTCGCCGGGATTGATCGCCGTCGACCGCTCGTTGTCGATCATGTCCCTCGGCATCAGGTGGCGCCGATTGGAGGTCGCATAGAAGATCAGGTTTTCCGGCCTGCCCTCGACCCCGCCTTCGAGCGCCGCCTTGAGGGATTTATAGGTGGTGTCGTCGCTGTCGAAGGAAAGATCGTCGCAGAAGACGATGAAGCGATAGGGGGCGGGGCGCGTGAGGTTCATCAGTTCGGGCAGGCTGTCGATATCCTCGCGATGGATCTCGATCAGCTTGAGGCCGCCGACCTTGGCGTCGATCTCCGCGTGGGCCGCCTTGACCAGGGAGGATTTGCCCATGCCGCGTGCGCCCCAGAGCAGGGCATTGTTGGCCGGAAGGCCGCGTGCGAAGCGCTCGGTGTTCTCGACCAGCAGGTCGCGCACGAGATCGATGCCCTTGAGGAGCGGCATCGCCACCCTGTTCACCTTGGCGACGGGCTGCAGATATTTCTCGCCGGCCTGCCAGACGAAGGCATCGGAGGCGTCGAAATCGGTCCGGTGCCGGGGAGGGGGCGCAAGCCGCTCGAGCGCCTCCGCGATCCGGACGAGCAATTGGGACAATTCGGAAGAGGAAATATCGGACATGGCAACCAGCGTATCCATCGAGGCGGGGCATCCATGTAGCGCGGGAGCACCGGCGAGGAAAGCCGCGGCATCGCCGGCGGAGGAGGCTTGAAGCGTTCCGCCGGCCGTGCCAGACCCTCGCCATGCTGCATGCCATCCACCACATCGCCGTCATCTGCTCGGACTATGCGCGCTCGCGCCGCTTCTATGCCGAGATCCTGGGCCTGCCCGTTCTCCGGGAGGTGTGGCGGGCGGAGCGGGGATCGTGGAAATGCGATCTGGGCGTCGGACCGGCGCAGATCGAGCTGTTTTCCTTTCCCTCCCCTCCGCCGCGCCCGACCACACCCGAAGCCTGCGGCCTGCGCCATCTCGCTTTCGCGGTGCCGGCGCTCGAGCCGGTGATCGCCCGTCTTACGGCCCACGATGTCGCGGTCGAGGCGGTCCGGATCGATGAGCATACCGGCCGCCGCTTCACCTTCTTCAGGGACCCCGACGGCCTGCCGCTCGAACTCTATGAGGAGCCGCCTGCCGGCCTCCCTCCTTCCTGATTCGGCGCCGCGCCGCCGCGTCTCCATCCAGGGTGCGGCGTTGCGCATGAAATTTTTGTCATCTGAGGTGCCGAAGGCGTGCGCCGGGAACGGAAGAGGGCTATTTTCGGGGTGAATAAGGGCCGGGAATCCAGGCTGTCACCACGGCTTGGCAGAAGACCGGCAAAAACGCGCTCCGGCCCGGAAAAGCCGGCCATCCGTTTGCTTTCGGTGGCCGGATCACTATAGTCCGCCCCGAATTTGCGGCGGACGGGTTCGTCCGCTTTCCCGAGAGGCCATTGTGATGTTCACGACACCTGCCTTTGCACAGGCAGCCCTAGGCGGCGATTTTCTTTCCGGTACGTTCGGCACGCTGTTGCTGCCGATCGCCATGTTCGTGATCTTCTATTTCCTCCTCATCCGTCCCCAGCAGCGGCGTGCCAAGGAACAGCAGGCCATGCTCAAGGCCGTGCGCCGCGGCGACATGATCGTACTGACCGGCGGGCTGATCGCCAAGGTGGTCAAGGCCGTCGAGGGCGATGCGGAGATCGAGGCCGAGATCGCGGACGGCGTGCGCGTGAAGGTGGTGCGCGACATGATCGCCAGCGTCCGCTCCAAGACCGAGCCGGTCAAGAAGGCCGAGACGGTCTGACGCCGGCCGCGACGCTTGCGACGCCGCCCCGACGAAACAAGACCTGGAGAAGGGCTGCGTTTGAGGTAGAACGCCGCCACGCTCCGGGAGAAGCCTGCCAAGGCTTGGAAACGTCCCCGCCATGCTGCATTTTTCCCCCGCCAAAACGGCCTCGATTCTCATAGCGCTGCTCATCGGTCTATGGCTGGCCGCCCCCAACGTCATGCCCGAGAGCTGGCGCAATGCGATGCCGTCCTGGCTCCCGCATCAGACGCTGACGCTCGGTCTCGACCTGCAGGGCGGCTCCTATTTCCTGCTGGAAATCGACCAGAACGCCGTCATCAAGGACCAGGTCACCAATCTGCGCAGCCAGGCGCGCCAGACGCTGATCGACAACAAGATCCGCAGCCAGGCGGCGCTGCAGGGCAGGGGCGTCCTCGTGACGCTGCCCAATCCGGCGGATACGGCGCGGGCACTCGAATTGCTGCAGCCCCTGGGCAATGCCGCCGACGGCAATCTGTTCGGCGTCGGAAGCCGCAGCGCCGACATCACCTCGTCCTCGCCCGGGCAGATCTCCATCGTTCTCACCGATGCGGGACTGCGTGAGCGCATGCAGCGGATCGTCGAGCGATCGATCGAGATCGTCCGCCGCCGCGTCGACGCCACGGGCGTGACCGAGCCGCTGATCCAGCGCCAGGGCGATGACCGTATCGTCGTGCAGATGCCGGGCCTGCGGGATCCGGAGCGCTTCAAGGGCCTCCTGAAGCAGACCGCCAAGCTCGAATTCCGCCTGGTCGATTTCAGCATGTCGGCCGAGCAGGCGCTGCAGACGCGCCCGCCGATCGAGTCCGAGATCCTCTATTCCCAGGATGGTCGCGTTCCCTATCTCGTGCAGGACCAGGTGATGGTGGCGGGCGAGGACCTCGTCGACGCCCAGGCGACCTTCGACCAGCAGACGCGTGAGCCGGTGGTTTCCTTCCGCTTCAACACCAACGGCGCCCGGCAGTTCGGCCGGGTGACCGAGGAGAACGTCAACAAGCCCTTCGCCATCGTCCTCGACAACAAGGTGCTGTCGGCACCGGTCATCCGCGAGCCGATCACGGGGGGCTCCGGGCAGATCTCCGGCGATTTCACCACCCAGCAGGCGCAGGATCTGGCTCTTCTTCTCCGCTCCGGCGCCTTGCCCGCCCCGATGACCGTCGTCGAGGAACGCACGGTCGGCCCCGGTCTCGGCCAGGCCGCGATCCATTCCGGCGAGATGGCCGCCCTCGTCGGATCGCTCCTCGTCGTCGCCTTCATGATCGCGAGCTACGGCCTGTTCGGCATCATCGCCTCGGTGGCGGTCGCGCTCAATGTCGGCCTCATCTTCGGCCTTCTGTCGCTGCTGGGCGCGACGCTCACCCTGCCGGGTATCGCCGGCGTGGTGCTGACCGTCGGCATCGCCGTCGACTCCAACGTGCTGATCTATGAGCGCATCCGCGAAGAGGTCCGGGCCGGCCGCACGGTGCTGATGTCGCTCGACGCCGGCTTCGCCCGCGCCCTGGCGACCATCCTGGATTCCAACATCACGACCTTCATCGCGGCAGCCGTGCTGTTCTTCGTCGGCACGGGCGCCGTCAAGGGCTTCGCCGTGACTCTCGGCATCGGCATCATCACCACGGTCTTCACCGCCTTCACGGTGACGCGTCTGCTGGTTTCCTGGTGGTATCGCGGGGTGAAGCCTCGCTCCATCCCAATTTGATAGATTGATGGAGTGAGCACGGTGCGCCATCTTCGCATTGTCCCCGACAACACCCATTTCAGCTTCATCCGCTTCCGGCGTTTCAGCTTCCCGGCCTCGGCTGTGCTTTCCATCCTGGCCCTGGTGTTCTTCTTCACCCATGGCCTGAATTACGGCATCGACTTCAAGGGCGGCATCTCGATGGAGGTCTCCGCGACCTCCGGCAAGGCGGATATCGTCGGCGCGCGCGCCAAGCTCGAACCGCTGCAGCTGGGCGAGATCCAGATGCAGGAATTCGGCAGCAACGGGCAGATGCTGATCCGCATCGCCCAGCAGCCGGGCGGCGATGCGGCCCAGCAGGTCGCGGCCGAGAAGGTCAAGGCGGCGCTGAAAGGCGACTACACCTTCGACAGCGTGCAGGTCATCGGGCCGAGCGTGTCGCAGGAGTTGGTGACCGTCGGCACCGTCGGCATCTTCGTCGCCATCGCCTGCATCCTGGTCTATCTGTGGTTCCGCTTCGACTGGGAGTTCGCCGTCGGCGCCATGATCGCCAATGTCCACGACATCGCGCTCACCATCGGCTTCCTGTCGGTCACGCAGATCGAGTTCGACCTGACGAGCGTCGCGGCCCTCCTCACCATCCTCGGCTATTCCCTCAACGATACCGTCGTGATCTATGACCGTATTCGCGAGCTGCTGCGCAAGTTCAAGAAGAAGCCGCTTCCCGAACTGCTCGACGAATCGATCAACGCCACGCTCTCGCGCTCCGTGATCACCCATGTTACGGTGGCGCTGGCCCTGCTGGCGCTGCTTCTGTTCGGCGGCCAGGCCATCCACAGCTTCACGGCCACCATGCTCTTCGGCGTCGTCCTGGTCGGCACCTACACGTCGATCTTCATCGCCTCGCCGATCCTGATCTATCTCGGCCTTCGGCCGGGCAGCCGGAGCGAGGCCGAGGACAAGCCGGAGTAGGACGGATGACGGAGCCGGAAGCGGCGGCGGGCGAGCGGCGTTTCCTGCCGCAGGTCGTTCCCATCGAAGCCTACGGTGAAGGTGGCTTCCGCTTCGGCGGCATGTCCCATCGCGGCTCGATCCTCTGCCTGCCCTCGGGCATGCATGCCTGGGCGCTGGCCGGCCCGGCCGAATTCTCGCTCGAGACGTTCCAGCCCGTCTTCGCCGAAGCGGCCGGGATCGAGATTCTGCTCGTCGGCACGGGCGGGGACGTCGCCTTCTTTCCCGAGGCGCTCCGCTGGCGATTCCGCGACCACAGGATCGGCCTCGAAGTGATGCCGACCGGCGCGGCGGCGCGCACCTGGAACGTGCTTCTGGCGGAGGACCGGCGCGTCGCCGCCGCGCTGATCGCGGTGCCATGACGGTCGAGGACAGCCCCGTCGCTCCCGCCGACCTGGCCTATTGCGAAGACCTGCTGCGCGAGCTCGACCGGGACGCCTGGCTCGCCTGCCTGTTCGCGCCCGCCGAGCATCGCGCCGGCCTGTTCGCCCTTCACGCCTTCAATTGCGAGATCGTCCGCGTCCGCGACGCCGTGTCCGCGCCCTTGCCCGGCGAGGTCAGGCTGCAATGGTGGCGGGATCTCCTGGACGATGCCGCCCGGGGAGGCGCGTCGGGCAATCCCGTCGCGGCGGCCCTGATCGCCACGATCGGACGCTACGCACTGCCGCGCGCGGCGCTGACGGCGCTCGTCGATGCCCATGTCCACGATCTCTACGACGATCTGCTTCCGACCGTGACCGATCTGGAAGGCTATTGCGGCGAGACCGCTTCGGCCCTGTTCCGGCTGGCGAGCCTCATCCTGGCGGATGGCGGCGATGCCGGCCCGGCGGATCTCGCCGGGCATGCCGGCGTCGCCCAGGGTATCGCCGGGCTCCTGAAGAACGCGGCGCGCCACGCCGCACGCGGGCAGATCTTTGTGCCGGCCGATATCGTCGCCAGGCATCAGGGCGCGCAGGACGACATCCTCAACGGCCGCGACAGCGCCGCGGCGAGGGCGGCCTTCGCGGACGTCACGGCGCTCGGCCGCAAGCATCTCGCCGCCGCGCTGGCCCTGCTTCCGAGCGCACCGGCTGCGGTCGCGCCCGCCTTCCTGCCGCTCGCCCTCATCGAACCCGTGCTGCGGCGGGTGGCAAGGCCCGGCTTCAATCTCTTCCGCGACCGGGCCGAGCCGCCGCAATGGCGCCGGCAATGGCATTTGTGGCGCTTCGGACGCCGCCTGCGCTCACTGAAGCAGTGAGGGCCGGCCGCCCGACTCGGCGATCCATGCAGCGAGATCCTGAAGGGCGCGCGCGCTCATCGCCCGTTTCTTCGCCTGCGCCTTGTCCGTGCCGCGCAGCCGCTTTCCGTCCTCGCCCTTCGGGCTGACGTCGAGCGGCGGGAACAGGCCGAAATTGACGTTCATCGGCTGGAACGAACGCGGCCCGCTTTCCTCGACGACGAGATGGCCGCCGGTGATGTGCCCGAGCAGGGCGCCGATGGCGGTGGTGGGAGGCGGGGTGAGCGGCGGGACGCCGAGCCGTTCGGCGGCGGCGAAGCGCCCGGCGAGCAGGCCGATGCTGGCGCTTTCGACATAGCCCTCGCAGCCGGTGATCTGGCCGGCGAAACGCAGCCGCGGCATCGATTTCAGCCGCAGGGAGCCGTCGAGCAGCAGGGGGGAATTGATGTAGGTGTTGCGGTGGAGCCCGCCGAGCCGCGCGAATTCGGCGCTCTCCAGGCCGGGGATCATGCGAAAGATCCGCGTCTGCTCGGCATATTTCAGCTTGGTCTGGAAGCCGACCATATTGTACAGCGTGGCGAGCGCGTTGTCCTGTCGCAGCTGCACGATGGCGTAAGGCTTGACGGTGGGATCCCTGGGGTTCGTCAGCCCGACCGGCTTCATCGGGCCGAAGCGAAGGGTTTCGCGGCCGCGCTCGGCCATCACCTCGATCGGCAGGCAGCCGTCGAAATAGGGCGTGCCCTCGAAGTCCTTGAAGCTCGTCTTGTCGCCGGCAATGACGGCGTCGAGGAACGCCTCATATTGCTCCCTGGTCATCGGACAGTTGATGTAGTCCGCGCCGCTGCCGCCGGGGCCGGGCTTGTCGTAGCGCGACTGGAACCAGGCGATGTCCATATTGATGGTATCGCGGTGAACGATCGGGGCGATCGCGTCGAAGAAGGCGAGGGACGCTTCGCCGGTCAGGCCGGCGACGACCTCGGCAAGGGCGGGCGAGGTGAGGGGGCCCGTCGCAATGATGGCATTGTCCCATTCCGGCGGCAGGGAATCGACCTGTTCGCGCCGGACCTCGACGAGGGGATGGGCCGAGAGCCTGGCCGTCACCGCCGCGGAAAACCCGTCGCGGTCGACCGCCAGCGCACCGCCGGCCGGGACCTGATGCGCGTCGCCGCATGCCATGATCAGCGAATCCAGCCGCCGCATTTCCTCATGCAGGAGGCCGACGGCATTGGTCTGCGCATCGTCGGAGCGGAAGGAGTTCGAACAGACGAGTTCGGCAAAATCGGTGGTCTTGTGCACCTGGGTGGGCTGGACCGGCCGCATCTCGTGCAGGATGACGGGGATTCCAGCCTGGGCGAGCTGCCAGGCGGCTTCGGAGCCGGCGAGACCGGCGCCGACGATATGAACGGGGGAGGATGTCATGCCCCGCTTCTAGAGCATGAGGGCCGCCGGTTGAAGCATTCATGCGCCGGCGGCGGCAAAAACCCACCCTGCCGGCTGCGCTTGCGGCGGCACTTCGGTCTCGCGGGCCCGGCGGTGAAAGCCGCAGGCGGGCCCGGACCGAAGCCTTGCCTTCAGGAGCGGGCGGCCTGGCGCGCAATCGCCCGCACGTCGGCCGGATTGATGCCGATGTCGAACAAATCGCGTTCGTTCAAGCGCCGGAGCTCAGCCAGCGTCTCGCGCTCGCGGCGCCAGATGCGGACACGCTCGATCAGAGCAGCGAACAACATGATCGGGTTCCTTCTCGTCGAACCTGTTTCGGAGCACATTCTCCGTCATGGCTGATGGACTGGAGAATGCCCCATGTTGCGCTGCGCTGGTAGATGCTGCAGCGCACAACAACCATGCATAAATGCATCGCTCTGTCATAAAAACGTGCGATTTAGACATTTTCGCCAAGTTGCATGCGAAATTGACATAGCTCATGGTTTTCGCTGGCCGCTCGATCCTTGGCATGCGGTCGAGTCGGCAGGCTGTCTCGATTCCGGAATGCCCTTGCGGTACTCTCATGAGAACGGAACGTCCCGAGGGACGCCCGGCGTCAGGGAGAAGCATGTGGGTGGCAAGATCCTGAATCTCGACGATCTCGATTTCATGGAATTCGGGCACGGCGTGGCCTATCCGGGCGCCGGGGACGCCGACGAATCGTATCAGGCGCGCATCGGCATGATCGGCACCCGCGTGGGCGCACGTCAGCTCGGCTGCAATCTCACGGTGGTACCGGCCGGAAGGCGAGCCTTCCCCTTCCACAGCCACCGCGCGAACGAGGAGATGTTCTTCGTTCTCGAAGGCCGGGGAGAGGTCACCATCGGCGACGAGAGCTTTCCGATTCGGCAGGGGGACGTCATCTCATGCCCTGCCGGTGGACCGGAAACGGCGCATCAGATCGTCAACACCTCGGACGCGGACCTCAAATATCTCGCCGTCAGCACCAAGATCTCGCCGGAAGTCTGCGACTATCCGCGGACCGGCCGCTTCGGCGTCTCGGTCGAACAGCCGCCGGGAGCGAAGGGGGAGCCCAACGCGTTCCGCTTCATGGGCCGGGCCCGCGACAGCCTTCCCTATTGGGAGGGCGAATAGGCCGGGGCCGGCGGCCACAAACAAAAAGCCGCCACCGGCGGCTTGTGTCTCGGCCCCCTATTCGGGGTCCTCAGTCTGGTCGGTAGCGATCAGGCCCGGGCGGCCTGGCGAGCGACTGCGCGAAGCTCGTCAGCATTGACGCCGATATCGGCCAGATCGCGTTCGTTCAGACGCTTGAGTGCGGTCAACGTCACGCGCTCGCGGCGCCAAGCGTAGACACGTTCAATCAAAGCAGCAAACAACATGATCCTATTCCTTCGTCCGAACGCGCTTCGAAGCCCTTGCTCCGTCGCCGTTCACCCCTGTCTTATGACGTATGCGCCAAGCGTGAGGTAGGGGTTTGATGGCGCCTCAGGCATGCATAAATGCATGTCTTCTTGAGAAAATCGTTCATAAAGGAGGAATAAGGCCGCATCTCAGATGGTGACCACCCAGACATGCATGGCTCAAGCTATTCAGCCGCCTCCGTCCGCTGCCTGCGCTGCGGACGCCGCTCCATGACATCGCGCAGGAAACGGCCGGTGTGGGAACGCGGCTCGCGGATGATCGCCTCGGGCGTGCCCTGCGCGACGACCTCGCCGCCGCCGTCTCCCCCTTCCGGTCCCATGTCGATGACCCAGTCGGCCGTCTTGATGACTTCGAGATTGTGCTCGATCACCACCACCGTATTGCCCTGTTCCACCAATTCGTGCAGCACTTCGAGCAGCTTCGCCACGTCGTGGAAATGCAGCCCGGTGGTCGGCTCGTCGAGGATGTAGAGCGTGCGCCCCGTCGAACGCCGCGCCAGTTCCTTGGAGAGCTTCACGCGCTGGGCCTCGCCGCCGGAGAGGGTGGTCGCCTGCTGGCCGACCTTGACATAGCCGAGGCCGACCCGCGCCAGCGTTTCCATGGTGTTGCGGATGGTCGGCACCGCCTTGAAGAAATCGGCTGCCTCGTCGACGGTCATGTCGAGAACATCGGCGATCGATTTGTTCTTGAAGCGGACCTCCAGCGTCTCGCGATCATAGCGCTTGCCCTTGCACACGTCGCAGGTGACGTAGACGTCGGGCAGGAAGTGCATCTCGATCTTGATCACGCCGTCGCCCTGGCACGCCTCGCAGCGGCCGCCCTTGACGTTGAACGAGAAGCGGCCCGGCTGATAGCCGCGCGCCTTGGCCTCCGGCAGGCCGGCGAACCATTCGCGGATGGGCGTGAAGGCGCCGGTATAGGTCGCGGGATTGGACCGCGGCGTGCGGCCGATCGGCGACTGGTCGATATCGATGACCTTGTCGATGAGTTCCAGGCCGTCGAGCCGGTCGAACGGGGCGGGGTGTTCCACCGCACCGTTGAGACGTCGCGCCACCGCCTTGTAGATGGTATCGATGAGCAGGGTGGACTTGCCGCCGCCCGAGACGCCGGTAACGCAGGTGAAGACGCCGAGCGGCAGCTCGACGGAGACATCCTTCAAATTGTTCCCCCGGGCGCCCGAGAGCTTCAGCGCCTTGCCCTTCTGCCGACGCCGGCGCTGCGCGGGGAGGGGGACGCCCATCTCGCCCGTCAGATATTTGCCCGTGAGGGAATTCGGATCCGCCATGATCTCGGCGGGCGTGCCCTGCGCGACGATCCGGCCGCCATGGACGCCGGCGCCGGGACCGACGTCGACGACATAGTCGGCCTGCAGGATGGCGTCCTCGTCATGCTCCACCACGATGACGGTGTTGCCGAGCTCGCGCAGCCGGCGCAGGGTTTCGAGCAGCCGCTCATTGTCGCGCTGGTGCAGGCCGATCGACGGCTCGTCCAGCACGTAGAGCACGCCGCTCAGGCCCGAGCCGATCTGCGAGGCCAGCCTGATGCGCTGGCTCTCGCCCCCCGACAGCGTGCCAGAATTGCGGGCGAGCGTCAGGTAGTCGAGGCCGACATCGACGAGGAAGCGCAGCCGCTCGCTGATCTCCTTGAGGATGCGCATCGCGATCTCGTTGCGCTTGTCGTCGAGCCGGGCGGGCAGGTCCTCGAACCACGTCCTGGCCTGGCGCACCGACAGGCCCGCGACATGCCCGATATGGCTGCCGTCGATCTTCACCGCGAGGGCTTCGGGCTTCAGGCGGAATCCGCCGCAGGCCTTGCAGGGCGTGTTCGCCATGAAGCGGGAGATCTCCTCGCGGGCCTGATCGGAATCGGTCTCCTTCCAGCGCCGCTCAAGGTTGGTGACGATGCCTTCGAAGGATTTGCGCGTCTCGTAGGACCGCAGGCCGTCGTCGAAGGAGAACAGGATCTGCTCCTCGCCCGAACCGTAGAGGAAGACCTGCTTCACGGTATCGGGCAGGTCCTTCCAGGGCGTCGTCACGCCGAACTTGAAGTGCTTGGCCAGGGCGTCCACGGTCTGGCTGTAATAGGGGCTGGTCGATTTGGCCCAGGGCGCCAGGGCGCCCCGGCGCAGCGACAGGGTGTCGTCGGGCACGATCAGCACGGGATCGACCGTCATCTCCGTGCCGAGCCCGTCGCAGGACGGGCAGGCGCCGAAGGGATTGTTGAAGGAAAACAGCCTCGGCTCGATTTCCGGAATGGTGAAGCCGGAAACCGGGCAAGCGAATTTCTGGCTGAACATCACGCGCCGCGGCGTGCCGTCCGCCTCCTTCTCGTCCGCCAGTTCGACGACGGCGATGCCGTCGGCCAGCTCCAGCGCCGTCTCGAAGGAATCGGCCAGCCGCGCGCTGATGTCGGCTCGCACGACGATGCGGTCGACGACGACGTCGATGTCGTGCTTGAATTTCTTGTCGAGCGCCGGCGCTTCGGCGATTTCGTGATAGGCGCCGTCGATCTTCACGCGCTGGAAGCCGCGCTTGAGGAAATCGGCGAGTTCCTTGCGGTATTCGCCCTTGCGGCCGCGCACGGCGGGGGCGAGCAGGAAGAGACGCGTGCCCTCCGGCATCGCCATCACCCTGTCGACCATCTGGCTCACGGTCTGGCTTTCGATCGGCAGGCCGGTCGCCGGCGAGTAGGGAATGCCGATGCGCGCCCAGAGCAGGCGCATATAGTCGTAGATCTCCGTGACGGTTGCGACCGTGGAGCGGGGATTGCGCGACGTCGTCTTCTGTTCGATCGAAATCGCCGGCGAAAGCCCGTCGATCTGGTCGACATCGGGCTTCTGCATCATTTCGAGGAACTGGCGGGCATAGGCCGACAGGCTTTCGACATAGCGCCTCTGGCCCTCGGCATAGATCGTGTCGAAAGCTAGGGACGACTTGCCGGAACCGGAGAGCCCGGTGAAGACCACGAGCTTGTCGCGCGGGATTTCGAGGTCGACATTCTTCAGATTATGCTCGCGGGCACCGCGCACCGTGATGAAGCGGCGGTCGGCAGGCGAAGGCATTGCACTGCCGGAGGTCGGGCGGCCAGACATTCGGACGATCCTGTGAGATTTCACCGGAAGATAGGTGTTCGTACCGCAAGATTGAAGCGGGGGACTGGAAAACACAAGAACAATCCATGAACCGTTCCCAGATATTTGCGGCGGCGCAGCATTCCGCGTTATGGACGGCCATGATCGAGATCACGCCCCATATCTCCATCGACGAGCGCGAGATCGAGGAAGAATTCGTGCGCGCTTCGGGACCGGGAGGCCAGAACGTCAACAAGCTGTCGACGGCGGTGCATCTGCGTTTCAATATCCGCACCTCGCCGTCGCTTCCCAACGACGTCGCCATACGCGCGCAGAAGCTGGCCGGCCGCAAGCTGACGCAGGACGGCGTCGTCGTCATCCTCGCCCAGCGCTTCCGCACGCAGGAGCGCAATCGACAGGACGCGCTCGACAGGCTGGTGGCCCTGCTGCGGGAAGCAGCGATACCGCCGCCGCCCCCTCGCAAGGCCACCCGCCCGTCGAGGGCGGCGAAGGCCCGGCGTCTCGACTCGAAGGCACGCCGCTCCAGCGTGAAGTCGATGCGGGGAGGGCGGATTTCAGACGACTGACCGGCCTGCCATGCGAGGCTCACGCGCCGATCAGGTTCCGCACTTCGGCCATCGTGTAGGCGATGTCGTCGGCGCCGGCTGCGGTGAGGGCGCTCTCGCTCGGCGGCATGTGATGGAGGCCGCCGACGAAGCCGATGGCCCGCATGCCCGCCGCCTTCGCCGCCCTGATGCCGACCACGCTGTCCTCGACGACGACGGCATCGGATGAAGCCACCCCCATCGTCTTGGCGGCGTAGAGGAAGAGGTCGGGCGCAGGCTTGCCGCGGGCGACCAGCTTCGAGCAGAAGATGTTGGGATAGAGCAATTCGTAGAGATTGGTGACGCTGAGCCCGAGCCCGAGCTTGGCCGGCGGGCTGTTGGACGCGACGCAGAAGGGAATTTCGAGGCCCTCGAGCACTTCCCGGATCCCCGGAATGGGATTGAGACGGCTGAGATAGGCCTTGCGGAGCATCTGGCTGGTCACCCAGGCATGGTCCTCCGGCAGCTTGATACCGTAATCCTTCTCGACGCGCTTTTCCATGTCGGCCTGGGTGAGGCCGAGGAACAGGCGCATCACGTCCTGTGGCGTCACCTCGGCGCCGAGGGCCTGCAGCGCTTCGGCCTCCACTTCGGCCGACAGGATTTCGCTGTCGACCAGGACGCCGTCGCAATCGAAGATGACAAGGGAAGGGGACATGCAAACCGCCTGGCTGGAAGAGCCGTGTCAGGTGCCCGGCCCGGGCATGCCTTGTCAAGCCGCTCCTCGCTGCCGGACACCGGCATCACGTCCGGTGAATCGGATCGATCCAGCGCACGGCCTCGGGCTTTTCGACCGGCTCGATGTCGAGATTGACCGCGACGGCCTCGCCGTCGCTGCGGACCAGGACACATTCGAGCACCTCGTCCGGGCTGGCATTGATCTCCTGATGCGGCACATAGGGCGGAACGTAGATGAAGTCCCCCGGCCCGGCCTCGGCGGCGAATTCGAGATGCTCGCCCCACCGCATGCGGGCGCGGCCCTTGACGACATAGATCACGCTTTCGAGGTGCCCGTGATGATGCGCGCCGGTCTTGGCGTTCGGGTGGATGGTCACGGTGCCCGCCCAGATCTTCTGGGCGCCCACACGGGCGAAATTGATCGCTGCCTTGCGGTCCATGCCCGGCGTCTGCGCGGTGTTGGGATCGAGTTCGCCGCCGGGAATGACGCGCACGCCGTCATGCTTCCACGGGTGCGCCTGCGTAGAATGTCCATCCGTGTCGGTCATTGCGGGAACCCTCTGAAAAATGAAAGGAGACGATGGCGCCGCCGGGCAATATGCGGCAAGTTTCCTTTCAAAAGGAAGGCGAATCGTACCGCGGCGTCTCGCGGTCCGGGCAGGAAGCGAGATGGCGGGCGACACATCCCTCAGCCGGGACGAGATCTGGATGCGGAAGTCGGCCATGCACTATCTCGGCCAGCGCGCCAGCAATATCGCCAGTCTCCGGCGAGTGCTGGCGCGGAGGGCGCAGCGCCGGCTCGCACCCGATGCAGACGCCGCCGCCATGATCGAGCGCACCATCGACTATTGCTCGCGCAACGGCTTCGTCGACGACGCGGCCTTCGTCGAGATGAAGATCCGCTCGGGACGCAGCCGCGGCCTTTCGGTGCGTCGGATCGAAGCCGCCCTCGGCGCCAAAGGGGTGGATCGTACGCTGGTCGCCGAGGCCCTGGACGCGGATGAGCGGCGACGACATGAAGAGGTCGCCGCCGCACGGCTGGCCCGCCGGCGCAGGATCGGCCCGTGGCGGCGCCCCGACAGGGAATTCGACCCGCACAAGGAGGTCGCCGTCATGGTGCGCGGCGGATTTTCCGCCTCCCTGGCGAGGAGGATCGTCACGGCGGCGCCCGAGGAAGCCGAATCCCTGGCCGCCGACGACGGCCGAGTTCATGAAATAACGAAGTGAAACCCTGTTTCCCTTTGATATGCCTCGTCTTTGTTTCAACCTCTGGGGGACAGCGATATGTTTGACATTTTATGGCGCGCCGTGGCGATCGGCATCGGGGCCACCGTCCTCTTGGACATCTGGGCGATCCTCCTCAACAAGGTCTTCGGGTTCGCCTTGCCGAACTGGGGCATGGTCGGCCGATGGTTCTGGCACTTGCGCCATGGCCAGGTTTTCCACGACGACATCGCCCGGTCGCCCGCCTATGCGCATGAACTCGCTCTAGGCTGGATCGGGCATTATGCCGTCGGCATCCTCTACGGCATCATCCTCGTCGCGGTGATGGGGAGCGGGTGGCTGGCCGAGCCGAGCTTCATCCCGGCCTGGATCCTGGGGATCGTGACGGTCGGGGCCGGGTGGTTTCTTCTCCAGCCGGGCCTCGGCATCGGCTGGGCCGCCTCCAAACTGCCGAATGCCATGCAGGTCCGCGCTCTGAACCTCATCGGCCACACCGTCTTCGCCATCGGACTCTACGGAACGGCGCTCATCGTCCGGTAGGACCCCGCTCCCCGCCCGTCGCGCTTCTCAGAGATCCCGCCACGAGCGGAACATGGCGGCCTGGCCGTGCCGCAGGCCGTCGGCGTCCCGCAATTCCCAGACCGTCGCCCCCTCGATCCGGAAGCGCCGTCCGGACCTGGCGACGCGTATGCCCTGATAATCGCTGATATAGCCCTGCCGAAGCACCATCTCGAGCAGGCGCTGGCGTTCGGCGCGGTCCGGCTGCTCGGCGGAAAGACGCGACGGCAGCCGGGTCAACTCCTCCCATCCATATTCAAAACATCGCTGCACAGCCATGTTTCCATAGATGAATTTTGGATCGTCGCCGGTGTCGTGAGCGAGCAGGCAGAAGGGGGCTTCGCGATAAAGCCAGGCGGCGGCCTGGGCCTCGGGGAGCGAGGCGGGAACAAGCAAGCCGCCGACGATGCGGGCGAAACTGCCGCAGAGAAGACGGCAGAAGGCCGCATCGACGGAAAGATCGGCCGATGCGGTGCCGGAAGGTGCTGTGGTGGTCATCGGGAGCCGGGGCAGGAGGGGCGCATATGCTTCCAGCCTATCACGCGGCGGGTGCATCGGCTTGGAGGGATTTCCCGAGCTTGTCGAGCAGCCAGCCCGTCCCGTGCTCCCGGCCGGCCGGATCGTCGTAGCCGTCCAGGAAAGCGCCGTGTTCGGTGAGCACCAGCCGGGTGCCCGCGCCGTCCGCCCTGATCTCGATGATGGCCAGCGATACCGATATCCTGACGCCGTCGAGGGCCATGTCATAGGTATAGATGATGCGCTCGTTCGGCACGATGTCCTGGTAGAGGCAGTTGAACGCATGCATCTGGCCGCCGACAGGGCCACCCGAACTGGTCTCGCGTCCGCCGACGCGGAAATCGAAGGTCCTCTCGCCCTTCACCCATTCATCAGGCCCGCCGAACCAGAGGGCCTTGGCCTGCGGATCGGCGAAGGCGTTGAACACGCGTGCAGGCGAGGCGGGATAGAGACGTTCCAGGGCGAAGGTCGCGTGGGTGACGGAACGCTGGGACATGGATCATTCCTTCCGGCTGGGTTCATCGGGAAGCGCAGCGAGATAATCGCCGAGCCGATCGAGACGCTGTTCCCAACGCTGCCGCCGCTCGTTCACCCATCGCTCGACGGCCTGAAGCGCTGTCGGTTCGACGCGGCAGGTACGGACGCGGCCGACCTTCTCCGAACGCACGAGGCCGCTGCTCTCCAGGATCTGCAGATGTTGCATCACCGAAGGCAGCGACATTGCAACCGGCTGCGCCAGTTCGCTCACCGATGCCGGGCCGAGGCTCAGCCTTTCGACGATGGCACGGCGCGTCGGATCGGAGAGGGCGTGAAAGACGAGATCGAGCGGCGTTTGTTGGTTAGGCATATGACTAACTATCTCGATCCCGATCGGGATGCAAGAAATAGTTTTGTATTTGCCTAACTATTTTGGCCGGAGATCGGGTGCTCAGGATAGCCGCGACGCCGCGTCGGACGCCGAAGGCCCGCGCACGGGCGGACGGGACGACCACCATCCGGCCAGCAGCGACCCCGAGAGATTGTGCCAGACCGAAAACAGGGCGCCGGGCAAAGCCGCCAGTGGCGAGAAATAAACCCGGCCCAGGGTCGCGGCCAGTCCCGAGTTCTGCATGCCGACTTCGAGGGCGAGCGTGCGGCAGACCGACTCGTCGAAGCCCAGCAGCCGGCCGCCCCAATAGCCGCCGAGCAGGCCGAGGCCGTTGTGCAGGACGACGCCGACCAGGACCACCGGGCCGACCGTGGCGATGCTGCCCTGGGCGCCTGCCACCACCGTGCCGATGATCGCGAGGATCGCCGCCATCGAGATCAGGGGCAAGGCCGGCTCGACCCGCTTGACCGCGCGATGCAGCAGGTGGTTGACGACGACGCCGAGCACGACCGGGATGGCGACGATCTGCAGGATGCTCCACAGTAGGCCGCCGATGTCGACGGCGATCTCCGCGGAGACGTAGAGCCGCGTCAGCAGGGGCGTCGCCACCACGCCGACGAAGGTCGACAGCGCGCTGATGGTCACAGACAGCGCCACGTCGCCGCCGGACAGATAAACCATGACGGTCGAGGCCGTGCCGCTGGCGACGCTGCCCACCAGGATCATCCCGGCCGACAGCTCCGGCGGCATCTGCAGCGCCTTGGCGATCAGCCACGCCGCGAGCGGCATGATCAGGTAGTGCAGGCAAGAGGCCGGCGATCACCGGCGCCGGGCGCGACAGTATCCGCCGGAAGTCCGCGAGCTGGAGCGTGACGCCCATGGCGAACATGATCAGGGCGAGCAGCCATGTCACCGCTGGCGCAATCGGCAGGAACGCCGCGGGCACGGCATAGGCGGCGATGGAAACCAGCACGGCCCACAGGGGGAAAAGACGGGTCAGCATGACGCTCTCGACATAGGCGATGAAACCGAAGCGACGGGCGATAGCGCCATGCCGCACATGCGGCAAGCCGAAAGGAGGCGAGAGCGGCGAACGCGGCGGCTGAGGCCTCGGAATCGTGCCGGAAGGGTCAAGGCTTTATTCGCATAAGATATATTATGGAATATTTTAGGCTTGCCATTGCGTGGGGCTGGAACGATCCGGGATCGGTGCCGGGCGTGTGGTCTCGAAGTGAAGTCTCCGGAAACTGTGGCTTGGCACCGCACCCTGTTGGGCCGGCGCAGCGGCATGTCCGGCTTCGACGCGCATAAGCTCCGATGTCCCGTCCTGCATCGAGCCGATGGAGAATTCGGAAACATCGACGGAGGTTTTGATTAAAAAATAGTCCGAACAATAGGTTATGCAAAAATCGCAATGCGTCGAAGCCGAATTTCTCTCGCAGGCCTCTGGGACGGCGGGTGCCGGCCCGCACGCGATTGCGGGGGTTATCCAAGCCCTCGCGCGCACCCAACCGGCCCCGCCATCGTCAAGCGTCGGTTGGCGCAAATACGGAATGGCTTACGTGCTTGAAATAATACCGAAAATCAAAAAGAGTTACTGGGTGAATATTTCATAAATACATAATGTATTTTGGTTGAAATAGCCTTATATTTCGTATATATCAAACGTATATCTCTCAAAATAACTGGATATGACTGAATTTCAGCGAAGCGTCGGCTCGGCATTTCTTGTGGTGGCCCATTTCTTACGGAACCCGGAAAGTCTCAGGTCGTTTGTCGCTCGTGCCTCGGCACATCGAGGTGAGGCGATGAAGGGAGATTGTCATGAGCACATCCAATCGCGGATTTGCGTCCATGGATGACGAAAAGCAGCGCGGTATCGCAAGCAAGGGCGGACAGAGCGTTCCGGCCGAAAAGCGCAGCTTCTCCCGGGATCCGGGCCTGGCTGCCGAAGCGGGGCGCAAGGGCGGCGAGAACGTGCCGAATGAGAGCCGGAGCTTTTCCCGCAATCCGGGGCTGGCATCCGAGGCCGGCCGCAAGGGCGGACAGGCGTCCGGCGGCAATTTCGCCAATGACCGCACCCGGGCCTCCGAAGCCGGCCGCAAGGGCGGCGAAGCGTCCCACGGCGGCAATCGCTGACGGCGGTTCGCCCGTCCTCCGCGATCCGTTCGCCGCTCCCCGAGGGCGTCCGGATCTCGGCAGCAGGGGCGGCCCTTCGGCCGCCCCTCGTCGATCAGGCGTGCCTCGATGGCCGTCATGCCCCCTCTCCCGCCCATCGGTTCGCCCTTGCCGGCTTTCAGACGGTCGCCATCCAGGCCTGAAATGTGAGGTTTGGCAAACAGTTGTCGAGCAATATGAAACCAGTGAAATGAGGCTGTAAGGCACCGCCGAGCCCCATGATGCCCCGCCCCGGGCGAAAGCCTGCAGCCGATACCCCCCTTCGCGGTCTTGCCCAGATTATAGATAGAAACGACCGCCCGGCGAGCCATCAACGGAATGAAACCGGTGTCGGAATTGTCGCCGGTAAGACATTGTTTAGTCGAGGAAATGCTATTTGGTATGGATGCGATGCCGATGGCTTTCAATCGTAGAACGATATTTCGGCGCGCGGGCAGCCGCGCGCGCCATCGTCGCCACCGGATTCGACGACGGCTGCATCCGGCCGGACTCGCTTCGCCTCATCACCCTGCGCAGCAACGACCAGTTCAATACCACCGTCTATGGCTATGACGATCGCTTCCGCGGCATCCGCGGCACGCGCGACATCTGCCTGATGAATCCTGCCGACATGGACGTATTCGGCCTTGCCGACGCCGACACGGTTTCGCGCGTCTCCGGCGCCCAGGATGGCGTCGAGCGCATCGTCCGGGGCCTGCGCGTCGTGCCCTATGCCATCCCGCGCGGATGCGTCGCGGGCTATTATCCCGAGCTCAACGCCTTGGTGCCACTCTGGCACCATGCCGAAGGCAGCAAGGTGCCGGCGTCGAAATCGGTGCCCGTTCTCGTGGTGAAGGCGTCACAGGAAACGAGCGGCCAGACGAGCGGCGCGTAAGGGCCAGGCTTGCCTCAGAGCCAGTTCTTCCAGCGGAACAGGAAATAGGGCGCGACCGCGACGATCACCATCATGCCGAGCGCCATGGGATAGCCATACTCCCATTTCAGTTCGG